>NZ_JAHLOQ010000011.1 GCF_018917435.1 Intestinibacter bartlettii | reverse complement strand
GTGTTAATAAAGATGGTTTTAAAGATATCTTAGGTATATGGATAGGTGGAAGTGAAACCTCTAAATTCTGGTATTCTATACTTACTGATTTAAAAAATAGAGGTGTTAAAGATGTATTAATATTCAGTGTTGATGGTTTGCCTGGCTTTAAGGAAGCTATTAGCGCTAGCTACCCTGAATCAGTTATCCAAAGATGTATAATACATCAATTGAGAAATACATTTAAATATGTATCATATAAAGATTCTAAAGAACTAATGAATGATTTTAAACTTATTTATAAAGCTATAAATGAGGCGGAAGCCTTATCGGCTCTAGATATTGTTGAAGAAAAATGGAGTAAAAAATATCCTACAGCAATAAGAATTTGGAGAGATAATTGGGATGTAATTTCACCATTCTTTAGTTTTCCACAAGAGATAAGAACTATTATGTATACGACTAATATAATAGAGGGCGTCAATAGACAATTTAGAAAAGTAACTAAAACAAAATCCACTTTTCCGTCTGACGAATCTTTATTAAAAATGCTATATTTAGCAAGTCAGAATATAATGAAAAAGTGGACTATGAGATATAGAGATTGGGATAGTATTTATAACCAATTATCTATATACTTTGATAATAGAATATAGATTTTAAAAATCAATATTCAAAATTTGTTGAAGTATAAGGGATTGGAATCAATCCCTCAAACTCCACTAGATTTAGTTTTACCATTTTACAAATAAATATCCATATTATGAATAATTATTGGATATTTAGAAATATTATTAATAAATAAATTGCTATAGAGGAGCGAAATTACTCTAAAGCACAAATCAATTTACACTCCTCCATTTTTTGTTTAACTTTATTATTAAAAATATATAAAGATAATAATTTAATTCTAATTTTTAATTATCCTTTAATTTTTCCATTCTATACCCAATTTCTTTGTTTGCAAGTTTATAGCATTCTTTAATCATATCTTAACGACTCATATCGTTGCCTAATAAAGAGTCGATTGTAAGTTGATTTCTACCTTCAAAGTATTTTTCAAGGAGTTGTTCTTCTAGTTCGTCTTGTGTTTTTAAACAACCTTCATGCATTATATGTTTAACGTCGAAACCGGCCTTAATCAATTCTCTTCCCATTAATATAGCACGATGACATCTTATTGGATCCTGCATAGCACCGAGTAAGACTATTTTGTAGTTTTTAGAGCAACCAACTTTTAATCTTTCAATGCCTTTTTTGAAAGCATCCTCTAAAACTACTTTTTCAAAATCAGCATAGCCCTCTTTATTATAGCTGATTTTATTTTTCCTTTTGGCAGCAAATTCATCAGCCATGTAGATATATGTATATCCTAATTTTCTGAGGTTAGATTGAAGAACTTCTTTATTGTATTGAGTATTATACTTTGAATAAGGAATACCTCTTATATCAACAACACAATTTATATTATATCTTTTTAATATTTCTATAAACTTATCAAAAGGGTAATTAGAATGACCTAATGTATAAATTTCTATTTTAATCACTTCCTTAAATATATTTTAATTATATAAATATAATACCCAAATTTTAATGTAACATTTTGAAAAGTAGTATTTTTATTGTAAACAATGGTAATAATGATTAATAATATATAGTAAGTAAATTTATTGACAATTAAATCGAAAAATAATAATATTAAAATAGAAAATTATAAAATAAATCCATTGATAAGGAAGAGTAATTAAGTTTAGGTTCGATATAGAGAGTTGAGGATGGTGGAAGCTCAACAAGAAGGGATTTAACGAATGGGCCTTTTAGGAGTAAATTGAAATCTTTATGAGAGTAGACTTTACCGTGTGTTGCACGTTACAGCAATTGAGGTATGATAGTACCAATAATTAAGAGGTGTATTTTTAAATACACAATTTAGGTGGCAACGCGGATATAACACTTCGTCCTATAGTTTTAGGGCGGAGTTTTTTTATTATAAAAATTTACTTAAAACGTATCAACATTATAAGGAGATGAAAAAATGAACAAAAAAACAATATTAACAGGTGATAGACCGACTGGAAAGCTACACTTAGGACATTATACAGGTTCTCTAAAAAATAGAGTAGCATTACAAAATGAAGACAAATACAATATGTTTGTAATGGTTGCAGATCAACAAGCATTAACTGACAATGCTAAAAATCCAAAAAAAATAGTAGATAGTTTATTACAAGTAACAATGGACTATATGTCAGTTGGATTAGATCCAGAAAAAACAACTTTATTTATACAATCTCAAGTTCCAGAATTAGCAGAACTTACAATGTACTACTTAAACTTAGTAACAGTTTCTAGATTACACAGAAACCCAACTGTAAAATCTGAAATACAACAAAAAGGGTTTGGGGAAAGTATACCAGCAGGATTCTTCATATATCCAGTAAGTCAGGTTGCTGATATAACTGCATTCAAAGCTGATTTAGTTCCAGTTGGAAATGACCAAAAACCAATGATAGAACAAACTAGAGAAATCGTAAGAAGTTTCAACTCTACATACGGGGATGTATTAGTTGAACCAGAAGGAATGTATCCAGAAGGAATAGCAGGAAGACTTCCAGGACTTGATGGAAAAGCTAAAATGAGTAAATCATTAGGAAATGCAATATATTTAAGTGATAGCGAAGATGAAGTAAGAAAGAAAGTAATGTCAATGTTCACAGATCCAAATCATATAAGAGTTGAAGATCCAGGATGTGTTGAAAATAATGCAGTATTCACATACTTAGATGCTTTCTGCCAAGATAAAGAAGCATTAGAAGAAATGAAGGCTCACTACAGACGTGGTGGACTTGGTGATGTGAAAGTTAAGAGATATTTAAATGACATATTACAAGCTGAATTAGACCCAATTAGAGCTAGAAGAAAAGAATTAGAACAAAACCCAGATTATATATATGAAGTTCTTAAAAAAGGTAGCGAAAAAGCTAGAGCAGTAGCTGCTCAAACTTTAAGTGAAGTTAGAGATGCTATGGGAATTGAATACTTCAAAGGTATGAATTTATAGTATATAATTAAATAAAACAGATATTATGACAAGAAGGCTGAAAGACAATAATTAGATTATCTTTTGGCCTTTTTTGTTTATATTAAATATCCTTTTTAGTATAAAATTAGAAAAATTGTATTTATCTAGATTTTTCGACAATTTTAGACAATAGTTTATGATATAATCGTGAATGGATTTTTTAGAAAAGGGAGTTATTTAAAAAATACCTATAAATTAATAATCAATATATTTATAAATTATTAATTTATAGAAAAAAGGGAGGAAAAATAGTGAATCTTTTTAGTAAAACTATATTAGGGAAAAGTATAAGCATATTAAGTAATAATTTATATAAAAAGAAATTAGAAACACTAGGATTCGTTTTATTATCTTTACTATTGGGGTCAATTTGTTTATTTGCATTTTCTGCATTAATAGGAGTTGAAATGAAATCAGAAAATGGAAACATGTCGTACATTTGCACAATAGTTAAAAGTATAGAAAGTATAGTTATTTTATTAATAACAATGAGAATTTTAATGACAGAATCAGAAGTTGAAGAAGCTAAAAAATATAGCTTTAAAAACTGCTTAGTGTTGATTGTATCTTTTATAGTAATAGTGATAATAGCTAAACTAGTAGATATATTAGTTGTAAAAAATTATAAATTAGAGTTTTATAATATAATTGGTAGAACTGATGAATTTGCTTTAGTAAGAGCTATTGTAATGTATTTATTTTTAAGTGTAATACTTGCAATACCAGTATATTTAGTAGGTTATAGAATATTTAATTTTGTTAAAAAGGGTACGGAAGTATCATTATTAAAAGGACTTAAAAGCTTTATTAAAAATATTATAAGAATATTAATTTGTTGGATATTATTCAAAGGAATAGAAGTTTTAAGTTGTATTTTTATATTAAAATACTATATGGTGTGTGGGGTTATTTGCTCAATAGCAAATTCATTATATTTAGCATTAGTTGTATCTATTGCTTATACAAGTGTAGAAGAAGAATCAAAAAAAATAACTAAGAGTGTAAGTTAAATTTAAGTTTATAATTTAATAAATCAAACTATTCATCATAAGATAAATGATATAAATTTAGTTTATGGAAGAAGGGATGTTTGATGAGAAGGAATACAAAAAATAGATTTAAAAGAATTTTAGTTTTAGTAGTAATTATAATCTTTGGGATATTTTTTTATAAAAAGATTGCTATGTTAAGTACTAATTTGGTTCAAAAAGGCAATGTGAAAGTAAATTATGAACATGAGTGGGAAAACATTAGCGATGAGGATAAGAAAATAATAAAAGAAGTTATATCACTTGCAAAAGAAAGACTCAAAACACAATATGTTTGGGGTGGCAAAGGTGAAATAATAACGGAAGATAGATACAAAGAACTTGTAGAATGTTATGGAGAGAGTTACTATCCATTAGATAAAAAGGACTATATAGGAATCCAAGGATTTGATTGTTCTGGACTTGCATATTGGACTTATAATGAAGCATCTGGAGTAAATATAGGTTATTCAACAAGTCAACAACAAGAAATTCTCAAAAAATACAAGGTAAAAGGAGATATACAACCAGGAGATTTGATATTTACTACAAGACATGTTGTTATTTATATAGGTGATGGGAAGATTATACACGCAAAAAATAAATATAAATATCCGGAAGGTGGGATTAAAGAAGATCCTATAAGATGGTATACAAGAGGGACAGCTTATAGAGTAATTGATTATATAAATGATATAAAATAAAATAATATATACATTTTAATTTAAATTACGATTGAATATATATAAAAATAAGAGTTATAAGCTAAAAAATCAAAAAGGAGATTGTTTATGGAATTATGTGGAAGGTGCGGAAAGCACAACGAGGATTACTGTATTTACTGTGGTGATGACGGTAAAGAATTGTCTAATTTCCAAGGGAGATTGACACTTAAAGAAAATGAAAATGACTATTGTGATATGTGTGGACATGAAACAAAGTCAAATCCAACTTACTGCCCAGGATGCGGTAAATTATTAAGTCAAGTAACTATGATAACAAAGGCTAAATCTAGTAGAAGAAATACTAAGGAATATCCAAGAAATGATAGAAATAGTAATCCAAATTTAGATTTAATAAATGAAAAGACAGAGGTTGTAGCACAAGAAGCTAAAAGAATGTTTGAAAATTTACCAGGATTCTTTGGAAAAGCTATTAATGAATTAAAAAACTTTGACTATGTATCATTTATAACAAATAATATGAATACTGCATTAAAGACAGCAGGAATATCAATAGCTCTAATGATAATATACATGTTAGTGCGTTTACAATTAGGGACTTCTTTAGTAAATGGATTATTTAAAGACGGTTCAATGGAAATATCTTATTTTAAACAAATTTTATTTGGACTAGCATCTATGAATGGGTCTAAAATAGTAATGAGTATGTTATTAAACTCTATAAATATAGGAATAGCTGCTAGAATAATTATTACACCAATAATTACAGGATGTATTATATACATAGCAACAAGAATTATATACGGTAAAAGGGAAGTCCAATCACTTCCTACAGCGGCATTATGTGCCTTTGTATATGCAGCAATTATAATGGTGGTATCTTTATTTGCAAGACAGACTGAATCAATGGACTCATTTGTAAATATTAAAATTTATATTGGATTATTTAGTGCATTTATAAATGCATTTATAATATCATTCATTGCGAATATATTAGCATTAGAAAAAGAAAACTCTAGAAATATAGGTACATTATCTAATATATTAAAAAGAACTATGTTTATTTTAGGTGCTATATTAATTGCAGTTACAGTAATACTAATAGGATGGACATATGTAAAAGTAGGATCATTTACAGACATATTAGACGCTATTGAAGATATAATAGGAAGTTCTTTATATGGATATGGATATGGAATTGATTACCTTGAGATGCTTGGACTTAATGCAACTAAAATGAATATAATATGGTTTATATATGTAGCTATAATAGGATTGATAGCAAGTACATGGATGTTACTTATATCTCATCTTGTAAGTATAAAATTTGCAACTATGTCTATGAGTATATTCTCATTAGTTGATCAATTTGGAGGACTATATATATTATTAATTTTAATACCAATTGCAACACTTATAATAATTGGTAGAAATATCAAGAAAAGACATGGTGAAGATAATCACAATATAATAGGTATTTATAGCATGTGTTATACAGCTGTAATGGGATTAATATCATATTTCTCAACAATAACAGTAAGTGGCGTTATTTCTGAAGCATATAGTTCAGAATTAGCTGCATTAACTAATTCATCAGGTAAATTTAATCTTATTATGGGAACTAATTTATTTGTGACTATTATAACTGTATTTATATTCAGCACAATATTTATGTATGTAGGATATAAAACAAAGAAAATAGAATATTAAATCGGAGGAGACAAGAAATTATGGCTACTAGACAAGAAATAATGAGAGAAATAGATAAATTAAATAAATCAGTAGAAGATACAAATTTAAGAAAAGAGGAAGCTCTTTTAAACTTAGGGATATTAGTATATCAAAAAGTTAGGGAAGGGTTACTTGAAAATGACGAAATAGATAAAATATGCGAGCCTATAATAGGGTTCGATCATGTAATATACGATTCAAAAGTTAAAATACATAATTATAAAAAAGAATTAGAAGGTATCAAATGTAGTTGTGGAGCATCTTTAAGCCCAGAAGATAGATTCTGTGGGTCTTGTGGTAAAAAAGTTGAAATACCAGTAGATAATACTGAATATACAACTTGTGAAAGATGTTTATCAAAAATAGATAGTTCTTCAACATTCTGCCCATGTTGTGGAATAAGATTATAAAGAAAAAAGTTAATATATAAAATAAAAAAGAGTGTAAAATATATAAAAATATTTTATGCTCTTTTTTAATTATAAGGAAATTATATTTCATTTTTTATAATTTCAGCAATTCTCTGAAGAAGGTGAGAAAATGCAAAAAATGTTGTTTCAAATCGTATATAATCTAGAACATTTTCATCCCAGAAGAACTTAATTTCTGGTGGGAAATCACAATCTTCTTCAAAAAATAGAAATTTAACTGGGAGGAAATCAAATATATTTATTATATATCCAATGTCTGCTTCATCTATTTTTTGACCACCCAATTTCTCACATGCTTTAGATAAAAGATTTATATTGTTGGAAAATAGAGTCTCATATTTTCCAAACATAGTATTTTTTCCACCAACATTACCTCCATTGACAACTCCTTTTAAGCTATTGGGAGTGCACCAATTACCAGATAAATGCAAGTGTTCCTTTGAATAATCAAATAAGTCTAAAATGGACATGACTTCATTATAGGTCGCATCTATATAAGTGTTATTTTTAGAGAAATATTGGATGCTTCCATTTTGTCTATTTAATCGATATTTTTGACCTATAAAATTGATATAAAGATAGTTTTCATCCAATTCTAAATTGAATTTTTTTGCGATTTTTTCATGGTCCCATTTAGGAAAGAGTAGTAAAGCTTTTTGTGTTTGAATTTCATAATTTGATTTTTGGTTAGTCATATAAATATTCTCCTTGTATATCATTATATAATGACAATCCTAGATGAATGTATTTACTTTTAGAGTAGTAGACTTTAATGACTTATGCAATTAAAATGCTTGTAAATCTAAAATAAGAAGAAATTTATATAGAAAAAAGGAATAAAATAAATAAAAATTTATCTTATTCCTTAAAGTTTGTCCCCTATTATTGATGACAGTTGATAAAATAGTCAGAGTATTTAACTATCATAGCTGAGCTATTTTTAAAACCGTCATATATGTGTTTACTAAAAATTGTTTCTAATGCTTCTGTATCTTTGTTAGTAAGTGCATCAAAAATCATGCAGTGCTCTTCATATAAATTTTGAATATTATTTTCACCCTGTAAATTCACTAAAGAACGAAATCTTTCATAATGATGATTTATTCCAAGTACCATATTCCAAATATTTTCCTTACCTGCAATACGGAAAATTAACTTGTGGAAGTTATTATCGTATTTTATAAAATCATTTACTGAATTTTCATTTTCCGCAGCCCCTTGTAAGAATAGTTTTTGTTCATTTAAATTAAATTTTAGTTTAAGTTCATCAGCTTCTGTAAGTGTCATTGTAAGATCTTTTAAAATAGATAATTCAACTACTTTACGGATATAAAGCACATCCGAAATTTGATTTATATCCATTAGCGATACGAACGTACCTACATGAGGCTTAACTTCAAGTAACCCCTCACTTGATAAAGCTTTGAATGCATCTCGTACTGGAGTACGAGAAACATTGTATTTTGATGCTATATCTGTTTCGCTTATAGCACTTCCTGGAACTAATCTAAGACTTAGAATATCATCTTTTAAGCCTGCATAAACAATATTTGAAGAAGCATTGTTTTTCTTAATTGCCATCTAAATGTACCCCTATTTTGTTTATTGTTTATTTTATTTAAGGGTTTGTTTTGTTGAAAAAACCCTTCTCGAAATTCTAGCATATTTTTTGAGGTAATGTCAATGTAGTTAAAAGAGCATAAGTAGTAGATATATCAACAATTACAGAATGATTGTTGAGTTATATAATTGTGAGCGATTTTTATTTTATATGCTGAATATATAAGTTTAATTAACATTGTGATAAAAAAAACTATTGATGTATATACATAGAATTCTGTTTTAGTTTTTCCTACAAAACAAGAAATATAACTTTAAAGAAAATGTTTTCTAAAAATTTATATTTAATAATTTTTTACAGATGATGGCAAAAAAATGGCGCGAAAAATGATACGAAAAATCACTGCTTGTATACTAGAATTGGAAAAAACAAGTTAAAAAATAAAAAAATATAAAAAAAAATATAAAAAAAATTAAACTGCTTAAAAATAGGAAAGTCAACAGGGACAATGGTTTCATAGATGCTATTGTTAAAAAATAAACTATTGAATGGCAAAAAAATAAAAAAATACTATTTACAACTTGTATACAAGTATGTTACTATAAGTTTGTTATTAAAATAACACAATCGATTGAGAGTTGATTCGAGAAAACGGAATCACAAAAAAATGATAATAACAAAGATAGTAAAAAAGTTACTAAATGATATATAGATAATGAATATAAGAAGATACAGTAAATGAAAAACTATGAAATAAAAAATATCATTAGTGACTAGCAGAAACGAAATCAAAACAACACACAAGTAAAAAACTCGATAAATCGACGGGGGGCATTAGCATGGAATTACGAAAAGAACAGGCAAGACAGGAAAACAAAGCAGTAAAACCTTTTGGGATTAAAGACAAAGTAGGATACTTATGCGGGGACTTAGGAAACGATTTTACGTTTATATTTGCAAGTATGTACTTAATGGTATTCTATACAAATGTTTGGGGAATTAATCCATCATTAGTAGGGACTTTATTCTTAGTATCAAGATGTATAGACGCGTTCACAGATGTAACAATGGGACGTATAGTAGATAAAGCACAAACAACAAAAGATGGTAAATTTAGACCATGGATTAAGAGAATGGCAGGGCCAGTTGCATTAGCAAGTTTCTTAATGTATCAATCAAGTTTAGCTGGAGCTTCAATGACAGTTAAAGTAGTAGTAATGTTCGCAACTTACATATTATGGGGATCATTATGTTATACAGCGATAAATATACCTTACGGATCAATGGCATCAGCAATGACAGATGTACCAGAACAAAGAGCAGCTCTTTCAACTTGGAGAAGTTTAGGTGCTAACTTTGCATCAATAATAATAGGTTCAGTAGTACCTCAAATTATATATATGGCAGATGCAAACGGTAACCAAATAGTTAGCGGTAGCAGATTTACTTTAGTAGCAGGAATATTCTCAATATGTGCATTAATATGTTATGTAGTTTGTTACGCATGCACAACTGAACGTATAAAATTAGAACCAGCTAAAAAAGATGAAAATGCTTCTTTAGCAAAATCATTCAAAACAATAATGTCAAATAGAGCGTTATTAGCAATAATAGGTGCTGCAATAACTTTATTACTTAGCCAATTTATGGCTCAAACAATGAACCAATACCTATTTGCTAATTACTTTAGAAATATAAATGCATTATCATCACTTAGTATGATAACTTTACCACTAAGCTTAGGATTAGCTGCAATATCAGGAGTATTAGCAAGCAAAGTTGGTAAAAAAGAATTCTCAGTATTTGGGATGATATTAACATCAGCATGTTATGTAGCATTATACCTTATAAAAACTACAAACCCATGGATATTCATAGGTTTATACACAGTAGCTTGTATAGGAACAATAGGGTTCAACATGTTTATATGGGCTCATATAACAGATGTTATAGATTATAACGAAGTTAAATTCGGGGAAAGAAATGACGGAGTTATATATGGAGTTTACTCATTCGCTAGAAAAATAGGACAAGCATTAGCAGGTGGTCTTGGAGGATATGCATTAGCATTCATAGGATACAATGCAGCAGTTCAAGAACAAACAGCAGAAGTTTTAAATGGTATATATACTTGTTCTACATTATTCCCAGCAGTATGTTATGGATTAGTGGCAATAATAATGTTATTTGCTTATCCTTTAAACAAAAAATCTATAGCTGAAAATGGAAGAATATTAGCTGAAAGAAGAGCTAATCACTAAAAATAAATCAAAATATATTAACATAAAAAACAAATTGTTGAATTAGTTAACACTATCTGAGAGCTAGTACTATCCCTAAGGGGAGGTACTAGCTATTAGATGTTAAAATAAAATACAGAAAATACAGAAAATTTAAAAGAGAGTTAGGAGAATTTTATGAAATTATCATTTCGTTGGTATGGAGAAGACGACAAAGTAACATTACAAAATATAAGACAAATACCTGGTATGGATTCAATAGTAACAGCTGTTTACGATGTTCCAGTTGGTGAAGTATGGAGCAGAGAATCTATAGCTACATTAAAAAAACAAGTAGAAGATGCTGGATTAAACTTCGATGTAATAGAAAGTATACCAGTACACGAAGATATCAAACTTGGTAAACCAAGCAGAGATAAATACATAGAAAACTATTGTGAAAATATAAGAAGAGTTGCTGAAGCTGGAGTTAAATGTATATGCTACAACTTCATGCCAGTATTCGACTGGACAAGAACTCAATTAGACCATGAATTAGAAGATGGTTCTACTTCATTAGTTTACTATCAAGAACAAGTTGACAAAGTTAACCCATTAGAAAGTGATAGCGATTTAACACTTCCAGGTTGGGATGCTTCTTACACTAGAGAAGAATTAAAAAGCGTAGTTGCTGAATACAATGCAATGAGCGAAGATGACCTATGGAATAACTTACAATATTTCTTAGAAAAAATAATACCAGTTGCTGCTGAATGTGACGTAAACATGGCTATACATGAAGACGATCCATGCTGGAGTATATTCGGATTACCAAGAATAATAACTTGTGAAGAAAACTTAGACAGATTCTTAAAATTAGTTGATGACAAACACAATGGTATAACTTTATGTGCAGGTTCATTAGGATGCTCAAACCAAAATGACGTTGCTAAAATGGCAGCTAAATATGCAGCTATGGGAAGAATACACTTCGTTCACATGAGAAACGTACAAGTATTAGACAACGGATTTGAAGAAAGAGCTCACTTATCTTCTTGCGGAAGCTTAGATATGTACGCAATAATGAAAGCATTATATGACAACGGATTCAGAGGATATATAAGACCAGACCACGGAAGAATGATATGGGGAGAAACTGGTAGAGCTGGATACGGATTATACGATAGAGCATTAGGTGCTACTTACTTAAACGGATTATGGGAAGCAATAGAAAAAGCTAGCAAATAAGAACTAGATATTCTATTAAACTTTCAAATAAATATTTAAACTAATATAAATTAAACTAAATTAAACTAAATTAAATTTTTTAAACTAAACTAAAATTTTATGGAGGAATCAAAATGAAATTACCTTTTCAAATAGATTTAAACGATAAAGTTGTTGTTATAACAGGTGCAGGTGGATTAATATGTTCTGCTTTCGCTGAAGCAATGGCTATGTGTGGAGCAAAAGTTGCTTTACTAGACTTAAACGAAGAAGCAGCTAAAAAATATGCTGATGAAATAGTTGCTAAAGGATACAAAGCTAAAGGTTACAAATGTAACGTTTTAGAAAAAGATAGCTGTGAAGCTGCAAGAGCTGAAATATTAAAAGACTTCGGAACTTGCGATATATTAATAAACGGTGCTGGAGGAAACAATCCAAAAGCTACAACTGATGATGAATACTTCCAACCAGAACATTTAAATGAAATGAAAACTTTCTTTGATTTAGATCCTCAAGGAGTATCTTTCGTATTTAACTTAAACTTCATGGGTACATTAATACCTACTCAAGTTTTCGCTTTAGATATGATGAACAAAAAAGGTGCAAGTATAATAAACATATCTTCAATGAATGCTTATTCACCACTTACAAAAATACCAGCATACAGTGGAGCTAAATCTGCTATATCTAACTTTACTCAATGGTTAGCAGTTCACTTCTCAAAAGTTGGTATCCGTTGTAATGGTATAGCACCAGGATTCTTCTCAACTCAACAAAATGCAAAATTATTATGGAACGAAGATGGAACTCCAACTGCTAGAACTGAAAAAATATTAGCTGGAACTCCAATGGGTCGTTTCGGTGAATTAGAAGAATTAATAGGTTCTTTACTATTCTTAACTTGTGAAGAAGCTTCAGGATTCGTAAACGGAACTGTAATACCAGTAGATGGTGCTTTCGCAGCATACTCAGGTGTTTAAGATATAAAAATATAACTTAGAAAAAAGATAGCTATTTGTATGGTTTAAGAATTTAAAACTTTAAATCCAAACCATACAAAGGCTAGATAATATAGATATATTATGAGGAGTATATAGAATGATAAACGTAGATTTAAGAAAACAACCTTATAACCTTGATGATGAAGGTGTAAAATGGGTTGAAGAAACTATAAAATCAATGACTTTAGAAGAAAAAATAGGTCAATTATTTATAAACATGGGTGCAAGTAGAGATGAAGAATACTTAAAAAGCGTTCTTGATAACTACCATATAGGTGGAGTTCGTTACAACCCAGGAAAAGCTGAAGAAGTATACGAACAAAATAAAATACTTCAAGAAAACAGTAAAGTGCCTCTATTAATAGCTGCAAACACTGAAATGGGTGGTAATGGAGCTTGTACAGATGGGACTTATGTAGGAAATGAAGTTAAAATAGCTGCAACTAATGATAAAAAATACGCTTATGAAATGGGGAGAGTTTCTGGTGTAGAAGCTGCTGCTATAGGATGTAACTGGAGTTTCGCTCCAATAGTTGATATAAACAGAAACTGGAGAAATCCAATAATATCAACAAGAACTTGGTCAGCTGACGTTGAGCAAACTTTAGAATTATCTCTTGAATACATGAGAGGTATAATGGAAAGTGGAATAGCTCCTGCTGCTAAACACTTCCCTGGAGATGGTATAGATGAAAGAGATCAACATTTATCTTTCGCACCAAACTCATTATCAGTAGAAGAGTGGGATGCTACATTTGGTAGAGTATACAGCGGATTATTTGAAGCTGGTCTTCCATCAATAATGGCTGGTCATATAGCATTACCAGAGTACGTTAAATACTTCAACCCAGAAGCAACTACTCAAGAAATATATATGCCTGCTACATTAAGTAAATATATATTAACTGACTTATTAAGAGGAAAAATGAACTTCAACGGTTTAGTTGTAACAGATGCTTCTCACATGGTTGCTATGACTTCAGCTATGAAACGTAGCGAAATGTTACCAACTGCAATAGCTGCTGGTTCTGACTTATTCTTATTCTTCAATGATCCAGACGAAGATTTTGAGTGGATGATGGATGGATACAAAAACGGAATAATAACTGATGAAAGATTAGAAGAAGCTTTAACTAGAATATTAGGAACAAAAGCTGCTTTAGGTCTTCACAAAAAAGCTAAAACAGAAATACTTCCAGAAAAAGAAGTTGCAATGGCTAAAATCGGTTTAGAAGAAAACAAAGCTATAGCTAAAGAAGTTTCTGACAAAGCTATAACTTTAGTTAAAAACACTCAAGATGTATTACCAATAGCACCAGAAAAAACTAAGAGAGTTTTACTTGTTGAAGCTAAAGGATTCGATGGTGGATTCGGTAAATTCATAGAAATAATGGGTGGAGCTAAAAAGAAACCAATTGAAATAGTTAAAGAATTATTAGAAGCTAAAGGATTCGAAGTAGAAATATGGGAATCTCCAATAGACAAAATAATGAAACTTCCAAAAGAAGAAATGGCTCAAGCTTTAGGAAATGTATATGCTGGTAAGAGACCAATAGCTGAATTAACAAGCAAATATGATTTAATAATAAACATAGCTAACGTTAATGCAAGTGTTGACCAAAGATTACAATGGCCACCAAGTAAAGGTACTCCAGATATACCATTCTACGTAAACGAAATACCAACTATATTCGTTTCAGTTAAGTGTCCATTCCACTTAGCTGACGTACCACAAGTTAAAACTTACATAAATACTTATGATGATAACCAACAAACATTAGAAATATTAGTAGAAAAACTTGTAGGAAACTCAGAATTTAAAGGTATAAGTCCAGTAGATGCATTCTGTGGATTAGGAGATACTCGTTTCTAATTTTAGAATTTACGGGAATAGCACGTTTAATATAAATAAATAAAATACCTTAGGGTGTAGCTCTGTGCTACATCCTAATTTGATATAAAGGAGCAGACATGGGATATTTTGATTACAACAAAGAAAAAGACTTTTTAATATGCATAGATTCAGATGGTTGTGCAATGGATACAATGAATTCAAAACACTTTAATTCATTTGGACCAGAATTCGTAAAATCATATGATTTAGAAGAATACAAAGAAGAAGCTTTAGAATACTGGAATGAAATAAATTTATTCACAGGAACTAGAGGTATAAACCGTTTTAAAGGTTTAGCGATGGCTGTTAGAGAAATGAGCAATCGTAAAGGAATAAAATTTGATGGTTTAGAAGAATTTGAAAACTGGGTAGAGACTGCACCACAATTATCAAATCCTGCTTTACTTGAAAAATGTCAAGAAAAAAGAAATGAATGTATGGAAAGAGCATTATTATGGAGTATACATGTTAACTTATCAATAGTTGAAGCTCAAGATAATGATATGCCTTTTGAAAATGTTAAGGATGCTATGGATGAATTATGCAAACATGCTGACTTAACTGCTGTTTCTTCTGCAAATGGTCAAGCTGTTGAACATGAGTGGACAAAACACGAAATAAAAGATTGTTGTAGAGTATTACTTTGCCAAGAAGCTGGTTCAAAAGCATACTGTATAGAACAACTTCTTAAAAAAGGATATGACAAAGAAAAAGTTCTTATGGTTGGGGATGCACCTGGAGATAAAAAAGCAGCTTTAGACAATGGTGTAAGATTCTATCCAATAATAGTTAACAAAGAAGGATTCAGCTGGAAGAGATTAAAAGAAGAAGCTAGCCAAAAATTATTTGCTGGTGAATTTGATGATGCTTACCAAGCTCAATTAATAAGAGAATTTGAAGAAGCTTTAGGAATATAATTTAAGAAGCTATTAAAATAAAGTATAAAGTAAAACATTTAAAAATATTAATGGAAATATATATTACAGTTAGAGGAGATATAATATGAAAAACTTTATGGACAAAGATTTTCTTTTATCAAATGAAATATCTAAAAAACTATACCATGACTATTCAAGCACTATGCCAATAATAGATTATCACTGCCACATAAACCCACAAGAGATAGCAGAAGATAAAAAATTCGAAAACATAACTCAAGTGTGGTTAGGTGGAGATCACTATAAATGGAGACAAATGCGTTCAAATGGTGTTGAGGAAAAATACATAACTGGAGATGCTACAGATAGAGAAAAGTTCCAAAAATGGGCTGAAACTTTAGAAAAAGCAATCGGAAATCCTCTTTATCACTGGAGTCACTTAGAATTACAAAGATACTTCGGATATTATGGAGCTCTAAATGGGGAGACTGCAGAAGAAGTTTGGAATATATGTAATGAAAAATTAAAAACTATGTCAGCTAGAAGCATAATGAAAGATTCTAATGTTGAATTAATCTGCACTACAGATGATCCAATAGATGATTTAAAATGGCACATAGCTATAAAAGAAGATGAAACTTTCGATATAAAAGTTCTTCCAACTTGGAGACCTGACAAAGCTATAGCTATAGAAAAAGTTGATTTCGTTGATTATATAGCAAAATTATCAGAAGTAAGTGGAATCGAAGTAAACTCTTTTGATACTTGGAAACAAGCTATAACTAATCGTATAGAATTCTTCAACGAAGTAGGGTGTAAAGTAAGTGACCACGGTTTATTATATATACCTTATGTAGAAGCTGATGAAGCTACAGTAGATGCTATACTTAAAAAACGTCTTGCTGGAGAAACTTTAACAGAAACTGAAGAATTACAATTCAAAACTGCTTGTATGTTATACTGCGGTGCTGAATATAGCCGTTTAGGATGGGCTATGCAATTACACTTTGGTGTTACTAGAGATAACAACACAAAAATGTTTAACAAATTAGGTGTAGATACTGGATTTGATGGTATATACAACAGAGTATCAATCGACCAATTAGCTTCTTACCTAGATGCATTAAACAAAGAAGACAAATTACCAAAAACTATCTTATACAGCTTAAACCCAGTTGATAATGCTGCTATAGGAACATTAATAGGATGCTTCCAAGAAGCTGGTGTTTGTGGAAAAATACAACAAGGTTCTGCTTGGTGGTTCAACGATCACAAAACTGGAATGATAGAGCAAATGACTTCTTTAGGAAACTTAGGTCTATTAGGAAACTTCATAGGTATGTTAACTGACTCAAGAAGTTTCTTATCATACACTAGACATGAGTACTTCAGAAGAATCATGTGTGAATTAATCGGAGGATGGGTAGCTAACGGAGAATATCCAAACGACGATAAAGTTCTAGAAAGAATGATAAAAAATATATCTCATGACAATGCATTAAATTATTTCGGATTTTAATCTAAGAATTGTCAGTTTAATATTAAAATAAAAATTTTAAGTTTAAAAATTAAATGTGTCGCCATCAAATAAGATGGCGGACATATCTTATATTTAAATTACAAACCAAGGGAGAATAACAATGATAAAAATAAATACATTAAGAGCATTAAAAGAATGTGGTGTAGTAGCAGTAGTTCGTGGAAACTCTAAAGAAGTTGGTGTTGAAATATCAAAAGCTTGCGTTAAAGGTGGAGTTAAAGCTTTAGAAGTAACTTATACAAACAAATTTGCTAACGATATAATAAAAGAATTAAGCGAAATATATGAAGGACAAGATGATGTAGTAATAGGAGCTGGAACAGTTTTAGATGCTGAAACTGCTAGAGCTGCTATGTTAGCTGGAGCAAAATACATAGTATCACCAGCTTTCGATTTAGAAACTGCAAAAATATGTAACAGATATAAAGTTCCATACTTACCAGGTATAATGACTATAAACGAAATAATAGCTGCTCATGAAGCTGGTGTTGATTTCGTAAAATTATTCCCAGGTAGTGCATTTGGACAAGGATATGTAAAAGCTATAAAAGGGCCACTTCCATATGCTAACATAATGGTAACTGGTGGAGTTAATATAGATAACTTAGATTCTTGGATAAAAGCTGGTGTTGACGCAGTAGGTATAGGTGGAGAATTAAACAAACTTGGAGAAGAAGGTAAATTCGACGAAATAACTACTATATGTGAACAATACATGGCTAAATTACACGAAGCTAGAGGTTGCTAATATGAAAGTTGCTGGTTTCGGGGAAATAATGCTTAGACTTTCTACAGATGTAGGAAAGATGATTTTACAAAGTGATAGCTTTAATGTAAATTACGGTGGGGGAGAAGCAAATGTGCTTATTTCTCTATCACATTTTGGAATAGATACAAAAATGATAACTTCTGTTTCAAATGATGATATCGGTAAAAGTATACTTAGATACCTTAGAAGTTACGATATAGATACTAATTTTGTAACTTTAGGAAATCATAGAACTGGTATATATTATCTTCAAGTCGGAAGCGGAATAAGATCATCTAAAGTAATATATGATAGAGATAACTCAGCTTTCTGTAATATGAAAGTTGGAGATTTTGACATAGCAAAAGCTTTAGAAGATGTAGATGTATTCCATTTCTCTGGTATAACATTAGCACTTTCAAATGACCTAAGAGAGTTATTAATGCAAATGTTAGAATACTGTAAAGAGCATAACATAATGGTGAGTTATGACTCAAATTACAGAGCAAAACTTTGGTCTTTAGAAGAAGCTAGAGAAGCAACTTTAAAAGTCCTACCATATGTAGACATATTATCAGCAGGTATATTAGACGCTGAAAATATATTACTTATGAACTGTGAATTAGAAGATAAGCACGAAAAATTAAAATATTATTATGATGAGATATCAAAGACTTATCCAAATATTAAGCATATATTCTCATCACATAGAGATATAGAATCTTCTTCAGTAAATAAATTACAATGTAATTACTACACTAACGGAATATTATACTTATCTAACAAAATAAATATAGATAGTATAGTTGACAGAGTAGGTGGAGGAGATGCATTAAGTGCTGGTATAATCTATTCTATAATAAACAATAAAGATCCTAAATATGTTTGTGAATTTGCAACATGTGCATCTGCATTAAAACACAGTATCCTAGGTGATGCTAATTTAGTAGAGCTTAGTGATGTTGAAAAACTAATGTATGAAGGCGTTGGGAAAATAGCTAGATAATTAAAAGGAGTATCGAAAGTAAATTGATTTCGATACTCCTTTTTGATTATTTTATTATCCTCTTAAATCATCCATTAATTGAGTTTTACCAGCAGTTTTTTCATCTTTCATTTTAACTACTTTTGCTGGTGAGCCGGCAACAACAGCACCTGGTTCAACGTCTTTTGTAACAACAGAACCAGCAGCAACAACAGCGCCTTTACCGATTCTTACGCCTTCTAATATTACGCAGTTAGCACCGATAACAACGTCATCTTCAACTATAACTGGTGTTGCAGAAGGTGGTTCAAGAACACCTGCAACGACTGAACCTGCTCCTAAGTGAACATTTTTACCTAATGTTCCTCTAGCACCAACAACAGCATTCATATCTACCATAGTTCCTTCGCCTATAACAGCACCGATATTTATAACGGCACCCATCATTACAACAGCATTTTTTTCTATAGTAACCATGTCTCTTATTATAGCACCTGGTTCTATTCTAGCATCTATACCTAACATATCTATCATTGGTATAGCAGAGTTTCTAGCTGAATTTTCAACATACATATCAGTTATTTGATCTTTTATAGGAGCTATAGCATCCATTATAGTTTTGTAGTCCCCTATTAAAGTATATTCACCGTTGTTTCCGAAAACTTTGAAGTTTTCTACCTTAGCCATTTCAGCAGTAGTAGAAACATAAACTTTAACTGGTGTTTGTTTTTCAGCATCTTTTATAAATTTTGCAATTGCATAAGCATCATTTAAATCTAACATTTCAATCTCCTTTAAAACTTTATATATTTATTTGTAGAGCTATAAAATGCATCTACAGTGATAGAATTTTTATTTTTATAGAATCATTAAAAATAAGTTTAACCTAACATATTATCCATATTGTAGAAGCCAGGTTCTTGATTTACTAAATATTTTGCTGCAGCTATAGCCCCTTCAGCAAATACATTTTTAGAGCGAGCTGAGTGGTTTATTTCTAATATTTCATCGTTTCCAGCAAAGATAGCGCTATGTTCACCGACTATAGTTCCACCTCTTACTGCATGTATACCGACTTCGTTTTGTTGTCTCTTTCCTGTACGACCATGTCTACCATAGATAAATTCAGATTGTTCTCTGACTTCTTTAACAGCATTTGCAATCATTACAGCTGTACCACTAGGAGAGTCGACCTTTTTATTGTGGTGTTTTTCAATTATTTCTATATCAAAACCGTTTAAGTTTTTAGCGGCTTCTTTTACTAATTTAAGTAGGATATTTACACCTAATGACATATTGAATGATAAAAATACAGGAATTTGTTTAGCAGCTTCGTGTATTTTTTCCATTTCTTCATCATTATATCCAGTAGTAGCAAGGACTACAGGAGTTTTAGTATTTAGGCAATATTCTAATATGCCGTCTAGAGCAAGTGGGTTAGAGAAGTCTATAACCACATCTGCATCTTCTTTTACTTCGGCAAAACTTGAGTAAGTGTTAAATTTATCATTAACATCGTGGTGTTTTGGACTAACACCGGCAACAAGTTCTAATTCTTCATCGTCTAGTACGCAGTTTGTCAATACTTTGCCCATTGTTCCGCTGTATCCATTTATTATAACTTTCAATGTTATACCCCCTAATTTTAAGTTTGATTTATTTAAGGGAAGAATCATATTTAGATTCTTCCCTGTTTAAATTAAGCTTTCGATCTATTTTACTTCAAGTTCAGCAACTTGCTTTACATCAAGTCCAGCATTGATTAATTCTTGTTTTAATACTTCTAAGTTTTTAGGATTCATTTCACCAAGAGGTAATCTTAAGTGACCAATTTCAAATCCTAATAAATTTAGTGCAGTTTTAACAGGAACTGGGTTTACTTCTATGAATAAAGCATCTATAAGAGCTTTTAATTCTAATTGTATTTTGCAAGATCCTTTTACATCACCATCTAAGAATTTAGCAACTAGGTCATGAGTTTGTTGTGGACAAACATTAGCTAAAACAGATATAACGCCGCTACCACCTAATGATAATAATGGAGTAATAGAATCATCATTTCCAGAGTAAATAGCAAAATCATCTGGAACTAATCTAGCAACTTCAGCAACTTGAGCTATATCACCACTAGCTTCTTTTATAGCAACTATGTTTTCACATTCGTTAGCTAATTCAGCAACTAAATCTGGAGCTATATTAACTCCTGTTCTAGAAGGAACGTTGTATAAGATTATTGGTAAATCAACAGCATCAGCTATTGTTTTGAAGTGAGCTTTTAGACCAGTTCTATTAGCTTTGTTGTAATATGGAGTGATTATTAATAAAGCATCAGCCCCCATATCTTGAGCGCCTCTAGCTAAACTGATAGAGTGTCTAGTATCATTTGTACTAGCACCAGCTATAACTGGTATTCTTTTATTTACTGTATCAACGATACATTTGATAACTTCTAGTTGTTCTTCGTCAGTCATAGTACTAGCTTCCCCTGTAGTACCAGTAGCAACTATAGCATCTGTTCCGTTAGCAATGTGGTATTCAACTAACTCTTTAATTTTTTCAAAATTTGGTGTGTTATCTTCATTAAATGGTGTAACTAATGCAACTGCAGAACCTGTAAATATCATATATATCTCCCCTTTTTTATATATTCATTATACTATAATCATTTTTTAAAAATTGTTTTTAAATCAATATTCGATATTATGTCTAATAAATTATTCTGTCAGATTAAACTAAATCATTTTTTACTAATAATTCAGCGATTTGTACTGCATTTGTAGCAGCACCTTTTCTTATATTGTCAGCAACTACCCATAAGTTGATTCCATTATCAACACTGAAGTCTCTTCTTATTCTACCAACGAAAACTTCGTCATGTCCTTCAGCATCTACAGCAAGAGGGTATTCATCTTTAGCTGGATTGTCAACTAATACAACACCTTCAGCATTTTTGATTGCTTCAACAACATCTTCAAGTTCAAATGGTTTGTTGAATTCAACGTTTATTGATTCACTGTGAGCACCTCTAACTGGAACCCTAACAGTAGTAGCAGTAACTTTTATGCTATCATCGTTGAATATTTTTTTAGTTTCATTTATCATTTTCATTTCTTCTTTTGTATAACCATTATCCATAAATACATCTATATGTGGTAAACAGTTATAAGCTATTGGATGAGGATAGAATTGATTTGGTTTTCCAGCAATTCCGTCTTCTAAGTCTTTAACACCCCTAACACCTGATCCAGAAACAGCTTGATAAGTAGAGAATACTATTCTTTTTAAACCGTATTTTTCATATAAAGGTTTAAGTGGAACCATAGCTTGTATAGTAGAGCAGTTAGGGTTAGCTATTATACCTTTTTTGATTTCTTTTACAGCCTCTGGGTTAACTTCTGGTACTATAAGTGGAACATCAGGATCCATTCTCCATTGAGCTGAGTTGTCTACAACTGTTATACCTTTTGAAGCAGCTATTGGAGCAAATTTTTCACTAGTAGCTCCACCAGCAGAGAATAATGCTATTTGAATATCTTTCCCATCAAAAGCAGTTTCAGTTAATTCTTCAACTACGTAATCTTTTCCTGCGAAAGTTATTGTTGAACCTGCAGATTTTTTTGAAGAGAAAAAGTATATATTTTCTATTGGAAATTGTCTTTCTTCAAGAACTTTTAAGAAAGTTCTACCTACCATACCAGTAGCACCAACTACGGCTACGTTAACTTTTTTCATTTTATATCACCTCGTGTAATTTATTGTAGTTCGTATCTGATTATGATTACTATCCTAAATAGAGATATAAAATAAGGGGAGGTTATATATTCCAAAGGATACTGTAAAAGTAGATTTAGATATTAAAAAACGTACAAAGGAATACTTTGTACGTTGCTAACATAAATCAAAGTAAACCTGTAGCCCCCCACTTAGATAAGTGACAGTCCCATGCATCTTATGCATGACCCCAGCATATATCTTTGCCAAGATATAAACTTCGGCAAATCATCCTTTCAGTAATAATCCACACTCGCCAGCTCCTATTACTTACTGATAATCATTGCGCCTCTACTTAGGTTAGTTGTTTGTTCGTTGATTTTTTAATAAGTTGTTATGAATTAATGTTATTACAAAATTATGGAAAAAGCAACTGAATTGTTGTAAAAAATTTAAAAATTTAAAAAATAATGAAAAATGTATCAAAAAATACTTAAATGGGTTAAAATAATAAAGTAAATATAAAATATTGGTTTATAAAATTTACCAGTACAGTAAGTTTTTAGAAATTGCTAATATCTATAGATTTATTTGTAGAAAAATGTATAATCATATGTATAAGGTTTTTTATACGGGACGGGAAAAGGTAAAGCATTTATTATATTTATAATAATGCTTAAATTTATTTTCTGGAAAATTTAGTGTAAAAATATGCCTTGGGAAAATGTTTGGAATAATGATTTTCTGATGTGTGATTAATTTGGCGAAAGCGGAAAAGGAAATTATCACAACAATATAAACAAATATGAATATCAGAAATTATTAATATTTAATATACACAAAAATTAATTTTTTATTAGGAGGATAATTTAATGGAATCATTAAAAGAGCTTTATAAAATAGGTCCTGGACCATCAAGTTCACACACTATGGGACCACAAAGAGCGGCAAGAATATTTAACGAAAAAAACCCTAACGCAGCAAGTTTCAGAGCACACTTATACGGAAGTTTAGCAGCTACAGGAAAAGGACACTTAACTGATTATATAATCATAAAAACTTTAGAACCTAAAAAAGTAGAAATAGTTTGGGAACCAGAAGTAGTAAAAGAGTTCCACACTAACGGTATGAAATTAGTTGCTTTAGATGAAGCAGGAAACGAAATGGACGAGTGGACTGTATTCTCAGTAGGTGGAGGTTCTTTAGCTGAAGAAGGTAAAAGAGGACAATCATCTGCAAGTGTTTACCCACACGACAACATAGAAGACATTATAGAATGGTGTAGAGAAAACCACAAAAACTTCGTTGACTACGTAAAAGAATTCGACGATGAAGATATAATGGATTACTTAAGAGAAATAAGATTAGCTATGAGAAAATCATTAGATGATGGTTTAAAAGCTACTGATATAATTCCAGGAAAATTAAAATTAGCTAGAAGAGCTAGAACTTTCTATAGACAATACAAAGTTAACAAAGAACTTTCTTCAATGATATATGCATACGCTTTAGCTGTATCTGAGCAAAATGCATCAGGATTTGAAATAGTTACTGCTCCAACTTGTGGATCTGCAGGTGTATTACCAGCTGTATTATTCACATTACAAGACTACTATGGATTCGATGATGAAGCTATAGAAGAAGGTCTTGCAGTAGCAGGTTTAATAGGTATATCTGTTAAGAAAAATGCATCAGTTTCAGGTGCAGAAGTAGGATGTCAAGGTGAAGTTGGTGTTGCTTGTGCAATGGCAGCTGCTGCTACAGCATTCATAAAAGGTGCAGCTCTTAGAAAAATAGAATACGCTGCAGAAATAGGTTTAGAGCATCACTTAGGTATGACTTGTGACCCAGCTTACGGATATGTTCAAATACCATGTATAGAAAGAAATGCAATGGGAGCACAAAGAGCGTTAGATGCTGCTAACTATGCATTATTATCTGATGGTGTTCACCACGTTAAATTCGACCAAATAGTTAAAATAATGGACGAAACTGGTAGAGACATGATGGATAAATACAAAGAAACTGCGCAAGGTGGTATAGCTTTATTATACGAAGAAAGCGGAGAATTCGACGGAAACGAAGAATAATAAAAAATTAATGTATATAATTGCTACATCTGTGTTCATTGCGAACATGGATGTAGCATTTTTTATGTCAAAATAAGTGGTAGACAATTTATGGAAAATGTATATAATAAAATTATCTAAAAATTTAAAAGATTTATAAGTAATATAAATTTAAGCGCGGTAAAACAGTATAGTCTGTAGATTACGGTCTTAAAAAGTGGGTTTTAGGGGGATAATTTAATGAAAGATATATCATATATAGATAAAATAGTAAAACAACATAGAACAAATTTACATAAAATAGCCGAACTTTCACATGTAGAGTTCAAAACATCTAGATATATAAGAGATTATTTAGAAAAATTGGGTATAGAGTATGAAATATTGCTAAATACTGCAACAGTAGGAATAATCAAGGGGAATAATCCTAAAAAAACAATAGCATTTAGAGCTGATATAGATGCTCTTCCAACAGAAGATGGGCCACAACATTTATGTGGACATGATGGGCATATGAGTATTCTTTTAGGATTTTTGGAATATATAATGGACAACAAAGAAAGCTTAAATGACAATATAGTATTCGTATTCCAACCAGCAGAAGAAGACACAGGTGGGGCAGAACGCCTAATGAAAGCGGGTGTATTCAAAAAATATAACGTTGATGAAGTTTATGGACTTCACATTCATCCAGATTTTCCAGAGGGATATATAGGTTGCAAAGCTGGATATTTAATGGCTCAAAATGGCGAAATAGATGTTGAAATAATAGGAAAAAGTGGACATGGAGCTATCCCACAAAATACAATCGATGGAATAGTAATAGGGGCTAATTTTGTTAACTCTGTTCAAAGTATAGTTTCTAGAAATTTAAATCCAATGGAAGGTGCAGTTCTTACATTTGGAAAGATGACAGCAGGTTCTGTAAGAAATATAATTGCAGAAAATGTTAAGTTAGAAGGAACTATGAGATGCTTTAATCCGGAAATTTACGACACAATGAAAAGAAGACTTTTTGAATTTGCAAAAGGGTTTGAAGTAGCATACAACTGTAAAATTAATGTCACTATAGATGACGGATATTTAGCAGTAAACAACGATGAAAATTTATTTAATGAATTTGTAGAAGCAGTCGGGAAAGAAAAAATAACAAAGACAGAACCACTTATGATATCAGAAGACTTTTCATACTATCAAAAAGAAGTTCCAGGACTTTTCTTTATGCAAGGTGCTAGAAATGAAGAAAAAGGATTTGTTAATGGACTTCACAGTTTAAAATTTGATTTTAATGAAGATATAATGCTAGATGCTATAAAAACTTATGTAAAATTACTTCAATTTAAGGGATCAATAAAATAGATAAAATTATTATAAAATAAAAAGTTAGTGCTAATGATGGCACTAACTTTTTTGTGTATAGGGATTAATTTATAGACAAAAACATCTAAAAAAATGATTTTATAAATAAAAATTTAAAAACAACACTATTTCCATATATTGTATATCTATAACAAAAAGGCATATGGTTTTCCTAAAAATAAAAATGTATAAATAAATATAAGTAGAATATTCTAATCTGTCGAAAAAACTTTTACAAACATCTAAAGTGTATATTAATCAAAAGAATAGTGTGACAAAAATATTTAGGTAGAAATTAGTCGCAAAAAATAAATATTTGAAAAAATTGGAAGATTATTTATAATAGAAGGGACGAATTAATTTTAAGGGGGGAATTTATTTTATGATATATTCAGCAGAAGTAAACAATATGTGCCCTATAACTAAAGGACCTAACCATGGTCCAGCTCCAATCCCAGAAGAGGGAAAATGGGTACAAGCTAAACAAATCAGCGACATATCAGGTTTAACTCACGGTATAGGATGGTGTGCACCTCAACAAGGTGGATGTAAATTAACTTTAAATGTTAAGGACGGAATAATACAAGAAGCATTAGTAGAAACAATAGGATGTTCAGGAATGACTCATTCAGCTGCAATGGCATCTGAAATACTTCCAGGAAAAACTATATTAGAAGCTTTAAATACTGACTTAGTTTGTGATGCAATCAACACAGCTATGAGAGAAATCTTCTTACAAATAGTTTATGGTAGAACTCAAACTGCTTTCTCTGAAGGAGGTCTTCCAATAGGAGCAGGTCTTGAAGATTTAGGTAAAGGTTTAAGATCTCAAGTTGGGACTATGTACGGAACTTTAGCTAAAGGACCAAGATACTTAGAAATGGCAGAAGGTTATGTTACTAGATTAGCATTAGATGAAAATAACGAAATAATCGGATACGAATTCGTTCACCTTGGCAAAATGATGGAAATGATAAGCGGCGGTATGGATGCTAACGAAGCTTTAGCAAAAGCTAAATCATCATACGGAAGATTTGCAGACGGGGTTAAATTTGTAAATCCAAGACATGAATAATAGAAGGGGGATGAAATAATGGCATTATTTGAAAGTTACGAAAGAAGAATCGCTCAAATAGAAGTAGTATTAGAAAAATACGGATTTAAAACAATAGAAGAATGTAGAACTTTATGTCAATCAAAAGGTTTTGATCCATATGAAATAGTAAAAGAAACTCAAGCTATAGCATTTGAAAATGCATGTTGGGCATACACTTTAGGGGCAGCTATAGCAATCAAAAAAGAATGTAAAAGAGCAGCAGATGCAGCTACTGCAATAGGAGAAGGTCTACAAGCTTTCTGTATACCTGGTTCTGTTGCTGATAACAGAAAAGTTGGTTTAGGACATGGTAACTTAGGTTCAATGTTACTTGAAGAAGATACTAAATGTTTCGCGTTCTTAGCAGGTCATGAATCTTTTGCTGCTGCTGAAGGTGCAATCAAAATAGCTGAAAAAGCAAACAAAGTTAGAAAAGAACCTTTAAGAGTTATCTTAAACGGTCTTGGAAAAGATGCAGCTTACATAATATCAAGAATAAATGGATTCACTTATGTTCAAACTAAATTTGACTATTTTACAAGTGAATTAACAATAGTAAAAGAAATTCCTTTCTCAAACGGAGATAGAGCAAAAGTTAGATGTTACGGATGTGACGATGTTAGAGAAGGTGTTGCAATAATGCACAAAGAAGGCGTTGACGTTTCAATAACAGGAAACTCAACTAACCCAACTAGATTCCAACATCCAGTTGCAGGTACATACAAAAAAGAATGTATCGAACAAGGTAAAAAATACTTCTCAGTTGCTTCTGGTGGTGGTACTGGTAGAACACTTCACCCAGACAACATGGCAGCAGGACCAGCTTCTTACGGTATGACAGATACTATGGGAAGAATGCACTCAGATGCACAATTCGCAGGTTCTTCATCAGTTCCAGCTCACGTTGAAATGATGGGACTTATCGGAATGGGTAACAACCCAATGGTTGGTGCTACAGTTGCAGTTGCAGTTGCTGTAGAAGAAGCTATGAAATAAATTAAGATATTAATTTAAAATATTTAATAAAACAGTTATGTCATGGATAAAAAATCAAAGGCATAGCTGTTTTTTTAATTAAAAAACAGCCCATATCTTTTGATATAGGCTGCTTTTGTCTATCTAATGTCAAAAAGTAATCCTGCTTTATAATCGTCGTTAGCTACATTTGTTATTGTATCAATATTTCTTAGAACCATATCTTTATGGTCATCACTCATTGGGATGCCTTCTTCTTCTAATGATTGAATAAATTCTAAGTTTTGAATCAATCTTTCTACTGATTCGTTTAATTTTTCAAAATCCATAGTATTGTACCTCCTGTATTTGTTTGAAATTTAACTCCTTACTCCACCAAAATTCAGGATATAGCTATGTCTTTGTTGTGTAATTGAATTTCATCATTGATTCCTCCGTATATATTGTTTTCGAAGTCCCCCAACCAAGTTTGAAAAGCAATTTTGTTTCTATTCTATATTATAAAGTTTATATCATATAAATAAAAGAGAAAACAAGAAAAAACATAAAAATTAGTTCATATAATTGCAAAACAGTGGCAAATGAAATTGCTTAAAAAACTTTTACCATTTATAATTATATGTAACAGAGGAAAATTTTATAAGTATAAGGAGAGAAAAATGAAAAAAAAATCATTAATGTTATTAATTTTACTTATGGTGTCGCTAGTGAGTTTCGGATGCTCAAAATCCAACACATTAAGCGATAAAGGAGATATTTCTACTTCAAATAATTCATCACAAAAGTCTCCACAAAATATCAAAAGTAATAGACAAAATAACAATTCAGAGGGGAATAATTCACAAGTAAATAACTCAGATAATAATAACAATTCACAAAGCAATACTCAAAACAACGCACAAAATAATTCACAACAAAATCAAACAACAAATGAAGGTAATTCACAAAAGAAAAATGGACAATATGTAATTTGTATAGATCCAGGTCATCAAGCTAAAGGTGATATGAGTCAGGAACCAATTGGACCAGGTGCAACTCAAACTAAGTTTAAAGTATCTTGGGGAACACAAGGAGTAGCAACAAAAACTCCAGAGTACGAACTTACTTTAAGTGCGTCAAAAATATTAAAAACTTACTTAGAACAAATGGGGTTCAAGGTAATTATGACAAGAGAAAGTAATGACGTAAATATTACAAATGCAGAAAGGGCAACTTTCGCAAATAAAAATAATGCCGATTTAGTAATTAGAATACATGCTGATGGTTCAGAAGATTCCTCTGTAAATGGAGCATCACTTCACATTCCAGCACAAAATGGACAATATACAAGCAAAATTTATCCAAAGAGTAATCAATGTGCAGAAATTATGATGTCTAGCATGAAAGGTGCGGGATTCAAAGTTAATAATATCTTTCAAAGAAGTGATTTAACAGGTTTCAACTGGTCAGAAGTGCCAGCAGTATTAGTTGAAATGGGATATATGTCTAATCCAGAAGAAGATCAAAAAATGGCACAAAAATCTTATCAAGAAAAAATGATGAAGAGTATAGCAGAGGCAACACAAAGATATTTTAGTCAAAATTAACAGGGGGATAATATGAGTTTTGAATTTGACGCTTTAAAGTACAGTTATGCATCACGAAGAAGTTTAGTATATGGTAGACGAGGTATGGTTTCTACATCACAACCACTTGCAGCTCAGGCAGGGCTTGATATGATTAAAAAAGGTGGAAATGCAATAGATGCAGCAATTGCAACAGCAATATGTTTGACAGTTTTGGAACCAACCTCAAATGGAATAGGTGGGGATTGTTTTGCACTTGTTTGGACTAATGACAAGTTATATGGACTTAACGCAAGTGGGCATGCTCCAGAGCTTGCAACAGCACAATATATAAAAGAACAAGGACACACGCAGATGCCAGTTCATGGATGGATTCCAGTTACAGTTCCAGGATGCGTTTCAGGTTGGATTGAACTATCAAAACGATTTGGAAAATTGGATTTTGAAGAATTATTTGAACCTGCAATAGAATATGCACAAAATGGTTATCCTGTATCTCCTATTATTTCGAAATTGTGGAGAGATGAATACGAAGGATTTTTTAAAAATACAAATGATAAACTTTATGATGAATGGAAAAGAGTATTTTTAAATGATGGTAATACACCTTGTGCAGGAGATGTTTGGACATTAAAAGACCACGCCAAAACACTTAAAGAAATTGCAGAAACAAAGGGAGAATCTTTCTATAGAGGGGATTTGGCAGATAAGATAGATAAATATTCAAGAGAAACAGGTGGACTTATTAGAAAAGAGGACTTGGCAAAATATAAGGCAGAATGGGTAGAACCAATAAGCACAAGTTACAAAGGTTATGAAATTAATGAAATACCACCAAATGGACATGGAATAGTAGCACTTATGGCACTTAATATAATGGAAGGGTTGGAAGTTAAAACTCATGAAGATGCAGATACTGTCCACAAACAGATTGAGGCTATGAAATTAGCATTTGTAGATGGACAGAGATATGTGGCAGATAATAGATATATGAAGGTTACAAAAGAAGAACTCCTTTCAAAAAACTACGCAGCAAATAGAAGCAAATTAATAGGACAAAATGCGATAATGCCAGAGTATGGTGATCCATCTTGCGGTGGAACAGTGTATCTTTGTAGTGCTGATGGTGAAGGTAATATGGTCAGTTTCATACAAAGCAACTATTGTAGTTTTGGGTCAGGAATAGTAGTTCCAAACACAGGAATCGCACTACATAACAGGGGAAATAATTTTAACTTAGACGAAAACAGTGAAAACTGTATCGCTCCAAATAAAAAGCCATACCATACAATTATTCCAGGATTTTTGACAAAGGACAACAAACCAGTCGGACCGTTTGGAGTAATGGGAGGATTTATGCAACCTCAAGGACACCTACAAGTAATAATGAATATGATTGATTTTAAAATGAATCCACAAGAAGCATTAGATGCACCGAGATGGCAATGGGTTGGAGAAAAGAAAATTCAAGTTGAAAGATCATTTCCATTTGCATTAACAGAGGAACTGCTTAGACGAGGCCATGAAATAACCGTATTGACTGAAAGTACAAGCATGGGACGTGGACAAATTATAATGAGAGATGAAAATGGAACTTTGGTAGGTGGCAGTGAACCTAGAACAGATGGTTTTGTCGCATCATGGTAAAAAAATTTTAAATGTTATATAAAAAAAGATATAATAAGATGACTTTTATTATTTTAGAAGTCATCTTATTTTTGCATTTATGTATAAAATACTTTAATAGGGAAATACTCCTAAATAGAGAAGGAGTGTTAAATATGGAAAATAAAAAGACGAATACAGAATTAACAGCGGAATTAATATATAAATGTGAAAAAACTAAAAAAAATAATAGCAAGAAAGATAAACCATTGACAGACAATGATATAATGAAATATGAGATAGCATCAGAATTAGGATTAATCGACAAAGTGAGCGAGAGAGGTTGGGCAGGACTTACTGCAAAAGAAGCAGGTAAAATTGGAGGAATGCTTACAGCCCGCAAGAAAAAATTAAAAAAACAAGAAGAAGAAAACAAGGGGAACGATAGCGAGGATGGATCAGTATAGAGATTTTGCATTCGTCTATGACGAGCTTATGGACGATGTTGATTACGATGGTTGGATAAACTATATAGAACAAATAATTAAAAATGAAAATGCAGAAGTAAAAAACATCTTGGAATTAGCTTGTGGAACTGGTAATATAACAATACCACTAGCTAAGAAAAACTACGATATAGCAGGTATAGATATATCTGATGAAATGCTTAACGTAGCTAGAAGTAAAGCAGAAAAACAAGGTATAGACTTAGTTTTATTAGAACAAGATATAGCAGAACTTGATTTCGATGTTACAAATTTAGATTGTGTTTTATGCGCTTGCGATGGATTTAATTATATAACTTATGACGAAGATTTAATGAATGTGTTCACAAAAACGCATGAATTACTAAAAGAAGACGGTATATTTATTTTTGATATCAGCTCATTCTACAAATTATCAACTGTATTAGGAGATAATATGTATGGAGAAAATAGAGATGGTGTATCATATATGTGGCAAAATTACTTTGACGACGAACAAAATTTAGTTGAGATGGAATTAACATTTTTTGTTGCGGATGAAAACGGAAAGTATGATAAACACGAAGAAAGACATTTACAAAGGGCTTACACAGAAGATGAAATCTTAGATATGCTTGAAGAAGCTGGATTTTCTGATGTTAAAGTTTATGGAGATTTTACTTTTGAACAACCTGAAGAAGATTGTGAAAGAGTATTTTTCGTATGCAGAAAATAATATTTATTTAGGATAAAAATATTAATAAATATTTAAAAAATAGATTTATTAATTTATTAGAAAATTATAAGATGTTTATAACAATTGAGTATAAACAAATTTAGATAATTAATGGAGGAATACAATGAAAGATTACGTAATAAAAGCCACAAGTGGAAATGGTGAAATAAGAGCTTATGTTGGGAATACTAGAGAAATGGTTGAACAAGCTAGAATAAACCACAACACAACAAAAGTAGCAACAGCAGCTTTAGGAAGAACTTTAACTGCAACTAGTATGATGGGTCTTATGATGAAAAATGAAAAAGACGAATTAACTGTAATAATCAAAGGTGGCGGACCAATAGGAACTATACTTGCAACTTCTGATGCAAAAGGTATGGTTCGTGGATATGTTCAAAACCCAGATGTACAAGTTGAAAACTATCCAAATGGAAAATTAAACGTAGCAGGTGCTGTAGGAACAGATGGATATGTTCAAGTAATAAAAGACTTAGGATTAAAAGAACCTTATATAGGATCTTATCCATTAGTAAGTGGAGAAATAGCAGAAGACTTCACACATTACTTTGCGTTATCAGAACAAACTCCTTCAGTAGTTTCACTAGGTGTTTTAACTAGAAATATGGAAGTTGAAAGAAAAATAACTAAAGAAGATGGTTCAGAAGAAATAGTTGTATGTAGAGAATTCGACGTTGAACAAGCTGGTGGATTTATAGTACAATTAATGCCATTTGCTAGCGAAGAAACTATAGCTACATTAGAAAACAACATAAAAGATATACCATCAGTAACTACTTTATTAAAAGCTGGAAACAAACCAGAAGATATAGTAGAAATGGTACTAAAAGATTTAGAACCAAAAATATTAGATGTATGTGAAGTTGGATTTGAATGTAACTGTTCAAAAGAAAGAACAGGAAAAGTTCTTCAATCAATAGGAGAAACAGAACTTCAAGCTATAATAGACGAAGACAAAAAGGCAGAAGTAACTTGTCATTTCTGTAATAATAAATATAACTTTACAGAAGAAGAATTAGTAGAGCTTTTAAATGCTATAAAATAATAGAAGACTAAAAACTGGCACTTTTATAGGTGCCAGTTTTTTTAATAATAATGGGTAAGCCAACATTTATTAAATAATAAATAGCAGCTTACCCATTATTAAAAATCCGACTTAAATATGGAAATTTAATTCATATACTTTTGTAGGTCGTCCCTTTATATTAGAAGTTTGTGTACATGTTATTTTCGCATATCCACCTTTTTCAAGGTTTTTAAGGATGCGGTTTGCATTTCGTACAGTACTTTTTAAGTGGGATGATAAATCTTGGGTTGTTATCATATTGGAATTATTAATTTTTGTAATGCTAATGATTCTTTTTATTGTAACAGCTGATAGACTACTGTTTTTAGCTATCTTTCCAATATCATAAATTGCATTATTTTCAATAGTTATACATTCTTTTGAATTCAGTGGACCAATAAGGTTACCTTTTTCCGTAAATATAAAACTATTACCTACTAATAAGGCTTCCTTACATGCTATATCTGAATTTCTAATCGCCATATCTAAGTTCATTCCTATCCCATAACCAATAGATACATCAAAATCTAAATGTTCATTTAAATAAGCGCTTAAACTACAGTTTTTTTCATTATTTGTAATATGATGTAAATTATCTAAAGTAATAATACTGCAACATTTTGCATTTCTTGTATATAGAGAACTATTTATCATATTAGATTGTAAAAAGTCATTTGTATATTTTTTAATTAAATTCATATTTTCATCTGTATTTAAATTATTATCAGAAATTGAGATACTAATCATTACAGGTTGATTTTCACGCATATGATCAATTGAAAGAAGATACGAAAATCGTTTAACTAGATTTTCAAGAAAAACTGGTGTTTCTATTGCATATTCATAAGGGATATTGTGCTCTTCCAGAATCGGTATAATATTGCTATATTGGCATAAAACTAAATCTATAGCATTCATATTCCATAGCCTTAAAATTTCATTTACAATTTGATTTTCTAATTTTTTGATACTCTCATTATTTAGAGTCATATCTAAAAGATTAATTGCTGATTTTTCGTAGCCTGAATCCATTAAATTTAAAAAATCATTAGCTGTTATTCCAACTTCTAGTGGAATCATAAAGTCCAAGATAACTCTATTCATATTTAAATCCCGATTTTGTAGAAGCAAATTTAAAATTGAGCGATATACTCCCGTAGAATCTATTTCAAAAGAAATGATGGGGCGTTTTATTTCATGATCTATCATCTCAAGGGTTGCTTTTGCAAAAAAACTGCTGACTATAAATCCATCAGTAGAAGCGGCATATTCATCATAAACTTTATGTATTTTTTCAATACTTTCAAAAGCTACAACTTTGATATTGCAATCTAAATCTAATTTTGAAAAAATTCCTTCTAAATGAGATTGTAGAAAATGATTTGTAATAACGACAATGTTTTTGTTCATTTTTTATTCACCTCTAGCACTTATATTATCAAAAAGCATTTTATAAATCAATGTAAATATTATAAAAGTCAATATGCTGTAAAAAAATACTGATAAATAGTCTAAAATAAGGAAAATAATGTAAAAAAGTAATAAAATGTATAATTTGAAAGCAAAATTATTTGACAAATGCTGAAAAAATTGATATATTATTATCGAGAAAAGTATTCCATATGTATTCTATAAATATAGAAAATACTTCAAAAAATATTCCTTAAAAGGAGAAAAGCTTATGAATTATTATAACAGAGCTAAAGAATTAGCAGGTGAAACGGTTGCTCACCGTCGTTATATCCATACAAATGCAGAAGCTGGATTAGATCTTCCAAAAACAAAAGCATATGTTATGGATAAATTAAGAGAGTGCGGCATAGAACCACAAGATTGTGGCTATGGGGTAAGCGCTACTTTAGGAAAAGGCGGAAAAGTATTATTACTACGTGCTGATATGGATGCACTTCCAATGGCTGAAGAAAGTGGAGAAGAATTTGCTTGTCCAACAGGAAAAACAGCTCATACTTGTGGACATGACTTCCATGCAGCAATGTTACTTACAGCAGCTAAAATGCTAAAAGAGAATGAAGATGCTTTAGAAGGAACAGTAAAATTAATGTTCCAACCAGCAGAAGAAACATTCGAAGGTAGTAAAAACATGATTGAAAATGGTATTTTACAAAATCCACCAGTAGATGCAGCTCTTGCATATCACGTATCTACAGGACAAATGCCAGTTGGTCTATATATGTACAACAACAAAGATACAATGATGTACTCTGTAGACGGGTTTAAAATAACGCTGACAGGAAAGGGTTCACACGGGGCTTATCCTCATGCAGGTATAGATCCAATAAATATTGGTGTACATGTACATCTTGCATTACAAGAATTAATAGCAAGAGAAAGTGACCCAACACATTCTTGTGTATTAACAGTAGGTAAATTCCACGCAGGAACAGTAGGTAATATAATACCAGAAACTGCTGTACTTGAAGGAACTATACGTACAAACAAACCAGAAGCAAGAGAATTACTTGTTCGTAGAATGAAAGAAGTTGCAGAAAGTGTTGCAGCTGTTTATGGAGGAAGTGCAGAAGTAGAAATGCTTTCTGAAGTACCACCATTAATATGTAATCCATCTCTTACAGATGAATTCGTAGGATATATGGAAGAAATGGGTATACCAGGACTTACAGGATATCCAGGAATATCAGCAAGTGCTTCAGAAGACTTTGCTGTTATAGCAGAACAAGTACCAAGTACATTTATGTACTTATCAGCAGGATTCCTAGATGAAAGAGGAGCAGCTCCAGCACACAATCCAAAAGTTAAATTTAACGAAGATGTGTGTCCAATAGGATCTTCATGTTTAGCACATTGTGCAACACAATGGTTAAAAAACAACAAATAATAAAGTATGTAAATTATCATGAATAGCAATTTACAACAATAGGGTAAAAGTAAAAAACAAAAATAATTACGTGAATATATAAATAAAAAACGTAGATAGACAAAAGGAGATTATGCTATGTCGAATGGACAAACGCAGCAGACGGTAGCGATTCCGTTACCAAAGGCCAAAAAGAATCTTGTGCAAATAGGATGTATATGCATGATGCTTTCAGTAGCAATGTATGGTCTTGTATTTTCAACATTAACAGCACCAATATTAGAAAGTGTAAACGCAATGGGATATGTAGGTTTATTCTCTATTTTTGCGGCACTAGGAGTAACTATAATGACACCAATCGGAGGAAAACTTGGTGACATAATAGGACGTAGAAATATAGTAGTTATACCAGGTATCTTATGTGTAATATGCGGGATAGCATTTGCATTCGTACGTTCTTTAGTACCACTTATGGTATTACGTTTATTAATAAGTCTTACTCAAGGAGCTTTCACAGCAGCACCTTACATAATAATGGGATTAATTAACGAAAGAAAAGATGTACCAAAAGCAATGGGTATGTTAGCAGCTGCAATAGCAGTTGGTGGATTTGGAGGAAGTATAATAGCAGGTATACTTACAGATATGAACATGCTTACAGTAGCAATACTTATGCCAGCTCTACCTCTAATACTTGGAATAGTATTAATAGGACTTAACATGCCAAACCAAAAACGTGAAGGTAAAGTTACTGTAGACGTTCCAGGAATAATCGCTTTATCAGTTACACTTTGTGCGATTCTTTTATCTTTAAACTTTGGTTCAGCAATAGGATGGACTAACCCAGTAATAATAGCTGGATTTGCGTTAGGATTAATAGCATTTTATGCACTTATAAAAGTAGAAAAGAAAGCAGTAGAGCCACTTATACCTCTTGCATTATTCAGAAATAAAAACTATACAATGCTTTTAGCGGTAGGGTTCGCTAGTTACTTCTACCAAAATGCAATGAACGTATATGCTCCAATAGGTGCAATGCAAGTAATGGGTAAATCAGCAAGTATAGCTGGAACATTACAAATGCCACGTACTTTACTTACTATAATAGTACCAATAATAGCAGGAACTTGGGTAGGTAAGAAAACTTCAAACATGTGGAAAGCAATGGTTGGTGCAACAGCATTAGCTGGTATACCAATGTTAGTAATGGGATTCACTACACCATCTACATCTATATTAGTATACATCGTAGCTCTTACAGTTACAGGAATAGCAGAAAGTTTCCGTTCTGTATCTATAACACCAGCTGCTCAATCTATGCTTGAGCCAAAAGATATAGGTGTTGGTACATCATTTGTAAACTTCTTCAACTCATTATCAGGAACAGTTGCAGCAACAGTATTCGCAGTTGCATACAACATGAATACAGCAGCTGACCCAACAAACGTTGAATTTATACAAAATGGTGTTAATGCAGTATATTGGGTAGCAGCAATAGTAGGTCTTGTAGGACTTGCAATAGTTATATTATTTGTAAGACCACAAATGTCTGACAAAAAAGAAACTGAACAATCTGAACAAAAAGTTGCTTAATATTAAGCATTAAAATATAAAAATATACAAATAAAGAAGGAATGTTTTATATATGTAACAAGATTTACATTATAAGACATTCCTTTTATTGTATAATAAATTAAAATATATTATTTAAGGAATAAGTAAATCGTTATAAAGATATTTATAAATTTAATAAAAGTAGTGGGGTTATGGGAGGTAATACTATGGAAATAAATTATGGTTTGGATTTAAGTCAATCGCAAAAACTTGTGATGACGACAAAATTAATGCAATCTTTAAATATTCTAAGCATGAGCTCTTTAGAATTAGAGAATGAAATAAAGAGAGAATATGAAGAAAATCCTATCATTCAGATTGAAACAAACTATGATGAAAGACGAGTCGATTGGGAAAAATACATAAAAGATATGCAAAAACATACTTATAAAGATAAAAATGAATTTGCATATAATGTAGATAATGAAGTCGATTTTGAAAACATGGTAAAATCTCCACAAAATTTATATGATTATCTAAAAAATCAAATTAGCTATTATAAAATAAACAAAACAGAAAAGAAAGTCTGCGAATATATAATAGATAGTTTAGATGAAAATGGATATCTAAGTTTACAAGATGAAAAAATTATTATAGAAAAATTAAAAATAAGCGATGATTTATATAGTAAGTGTAAAAAATATGTCCAATCACTTGAGCCAAATGGAATAGGTGGAAATAATTTAGAAGAATGTTTATTGATACAACTTAAAAATCTAGATATAAAAGACAAACTGCTCGAGCAAATCATAAAAGAAGATTTAAAAGATATAGGCAGTAGAAAGATAAAATCAATTTGTAAAAAATACAATATTAATCAAAACAAATGTATGGATTACATTCAAATAATTAAAAGTCTAGATCCAAAACCGGGTAAAATATACAACTTAAACGATATATCATATATAAAACCAGATGTAATAATAAAAAAAGTAAACAATGATTTTATAGTAATCTCAAATGATTTTCATGATATAAATATCCAAATAAATTCATTTTATAAAGAAATATTAAATAACAAAGATTCAGATAAAGATACAAAAGAGTTTATAAAAGACAGATTAGATAGTGCGTTAGACTTAGTTAAAAATATACAAAATAGAAAAAGTACGACTATAAAAATAGCAACATCAATTTTAAATAGACAAAAAAATTTCTTTGAAAAAGGATTAGACTATATAAAACCAATGAAAATGCAAGAAGTAGCAGATGAATTAGAAATGCATCAGTCAACTATAAGCAGGGGCGTAAATGGAAAGTATATGTTGACTCCTTTTGGCATGTTTGAATTTAAATATTTCTTTTCAAAAGGTTTAGAAACTCAAGGGACAGAGGAGACTTCCGCTATTAGTATAAAAAAGTTTGTTAAGGATACAATAAAAAACGAAGACAAATCGAAACCATTGAGCGACGAAAAAATAAAAGTTCTGTTAAGTGACCAGGGGATAAATGTTGCTAGAAGAACAATAACGAAATACAGAGAAGAGTTAGGAATATTACCATCAAGCAAAAGAAAAACTTTGTTTTCTAAGTAAAATAGACGAGGAAGGCATAGTTTTTGTTAAATTACGAAAAAAAAAGTAAATTATGGGTTAAAAAAAATAAAAATTTATGAAAACGTATTGAAAAATGTTTGCATGTAAGGTAAAATAAAATTATCTTGTGGGACGCAAATAGATACATAGGACTTAAAAAGTCCCGGTACGAAAAATGAGGTATGACTTATGAACAATTTATTAAAAATGCAACAAAAATTAATTCCACAAGTGCTTGATATGATGACGAAACGTTACTCGATTCTTAGAGAAGTATATTTAAACGAAACAATAGGAAGAAGAAGTTTGGCAAATGTACTTGGGTTGAGTGAAAGAGTTGTTCGTTCAGAAACAGAGGTTTTAAGAGAACAAGGTCTTATCAACGTTGAAACATCAGGTATGAACATAACAGAAGAAGGTATCGAACTTCTAGAAGGATTAAAAGATACTATGAATGAAGTTATGGGATTATCTACATTAGAAGAGAGATTAACTCAATTATTAGGAATAAAAAAAGTAATACTTGTGCCTGGCGATTATGAAAAGAACAAAAGTGTTTTAATCGATGTAGGAAGATCAGCAGCGTCACATTTTACACATATATTACACGACCACGATATAGTTTCAATAACAGGTGGAACGACTATGGCAGAGTTTTCAAAAGGATTAAAAAACGATAAGAAATTTGAAAACGTAATTATAGCACCAGCCAGAGGTAGTGTAGGAGTAAATGTAGAGATACAATCAAACAATATAGTTGCAGATATAAGCAAGAAATTACATTCACAATATGCATTGCTTAATTTACCTGATAAATTAGGAAAAGAATCAATGATGATGTTAGCTCAAGAGCCAGAAATCAAAAAGACTTTAGACTTGGTTTCAAAATCAGACATAGTAGTGTTTGGTGTAGGTAGAGCTGATGAGATGATTGTAAGACGTAATTTATCACCAGAGGTATCACAAGAAATACTAGATAAAGGTGCTGTAGGGGAATCTTTCGGATATTACTTTAATAAAGAAGGTGAAATTGTATACAGATTAAATACAATAGGCATCGATTTAGAAAGTGTTCAACAAGCGAGAGAAGTCATTGCAGTATTTGCTGGAGCCAAAAAGGTAGAAGCGTTTCTAGCAATTTCTAAAATTAACAAAAACTTAGTTTTAGTAACTGACGAGCATAGTGGTAAAAAACTTATTGAATTAATAAAAAATCAATAATAAATATAAATAAATCAATAACTAATAATATCGGCTGAGAGTTGATAGATATATTAGTAAAATAGATAATAAAATATAATATAAAAATAGGTTTTATTTTTAGGAGGTTAAATCACAATGGTTAAAGTAGCAATCAATGGATTTGGTAGAATAGGAAGATTAGCATTAAGAAAATTAATGGAACAAACTGACAAATTTGAAGTAGTAGCAATAAATGACTTAACAGATGCAAAAATGTTAGCTCACTTATTCAAATATGATACTGCTCAAGGTAGATTCAACGGTGAAATAGAAGTTAAAGAAGGTGCTTTCGTAGTTAACGGACAAGAAATAAAAGTTACAGCTGAAAGAAACCCAGAAAACTTACCATGGGCTGAATTAGGAGTAGACATAGTATTAGAATGTACTGGATTCTTCACTTCTCAAGAAAAAGCTGAAGCTCATATAAAAGCAGGAGCTAAAAAAGTTGTTATATCTGCACCAGCAAGCGGAGATGTTAAAACAATAGTATTCAACGTAAACAACGATATATTAGATGGTACAGAAACAGTTATATCAGGGGCTTCTTGTACAACTAACTGCTTAGCACCAATGGCTAAAGCTTTAAATGACAAATTCGGTATAGAAAAAGGTTTAATGACTACTATACATGCTTACACTAACGATCAAAATACTTTAGATGGTCCTCATCCAAAAGGTGACTTAAGAAGAGCTAGAGCTGCTGCAGGAAATATAGTTCCAAATACTACAGGGGCTGCAAAAGCTATAGGTTTAGTTATACCAGAATTAAAAGGTAAATTAGACGGAGCTGCTCAAAGAGTTCCAGTTGTAACTGGTTCTTTAACTGAATTAGTTTGTACATTAAAAAATAACGTAACAATAGAAGAAGTTAATGCTGCAATGAAAGAAGCTGCTAACGAATCATTCGGATACACTGAAGAATACTTAGTTTCTTCTGATATAGTAGGAATGAGCTATGGTTCATTATTCGATGCAACTCAAACAAGAGTTATGGAAGTTGACGGACAACAATTAGTTAAAGTTGTATCTTGGTACGACAACGAAATGTCTTATACATCTCAATTAATAAGAACTTTAGGATATTTTGCAAACTTAGCAAAATAGTTTAGGATAAGGTCCGGGTTTGTAGTATCTGCTACAGCTCCGGACTTTTTTAGGATAAGACGCAATAAATAAATTTAACATAAAAATAAAACTACTTAATAGGGATTATCATTTAAATTAGGGAAGAATTTAAAAAATAATTAAAGATATAAAAACGGAATATATAAACTATCAATTAATACCAAAAATGTAAAAAAATGTGGTATAGTAAAAAGGAAAAATGTTTACTTTGGAAGGAGTTTAATTATGTCAATGTTAAACAAAAAAACAATAGAAGATATAAACGTTGCAGGCAAAAGAGTTTTAGTAAGATGTGACTTCAACGTGCCACTACAAGATGGTGTAATAACTGACGAGAACAGATTAGTAGGTGCACTACCAACTATAAAATACTTAATAGAAAAAGGTGCAAAAGTTATATTATGCTCTCACTTAGGAAAACCAAAAGGAGAACCTAAACCAGAATTATCTTTAGCACCAGTTGCAAAAAGATTATCAGAAATGTTAGGACAAGAAGTAGTATTTGCTGCTGATGATAACGTTGTTGGTGAAAACGCTAAATCTGCTGTTGCAAACATGAAAGATGGAGAAGTTGTTTTATTACAAAACACTAGATACAGAAAAGAAGAAACTAAAAACGAAGAAAATTATTCTAAAGAATTAGCTTCTTTAGCTGACGTATTCGTAAATGATGCATTCGGTACTGCTCACAGAGCTCACTGCTCAACAGTTGGTGCTGGACAATTCTTACAAGAAAGAGCTTGCGGATACTTAATCCAAAAAGAATTAAAATTCTTAGGTGAAGCAGTATCTAATCCAGTTAGACCTTTCACTGCAATATTAGGTGGATCTAAAGTATCTGACAAAATAGCTGTTATAAATCAATTATTAGAAAAAGTTGATAACTTAATAATAGGTGGAGGAATGGCATACACATTCTTAAAAGCTCAAGGATACGAAATAGGAAACTCTTTATTAGAAGCTGACAAAGTTGACTATGCTAAAGAAATGTTAGCAAAAGCTGAAGAAAAAGGTGTTAAATTATACTTACCAGTAGATTCAAAAGCTGCTAACAAATTCGCTGCAGATGCAGAAGTAGTAGTAACAGAAGATCAAAACATACCTGAAGGATATTTAGGTTTAGATATAGGACCAAAATCAGTAGAAAAATTTGTAGATGTTGTTAAAAATTCAAAAACAATAGTATGGAACGGACCAATGGGTGTATTTGAATTTGAAGCATTCGCAGGTGGAACATTAGCAATAGCAAAAGCTATGGCTGACTTAGAAGATGCAACTACTGTAATAGGTGGTGGAGATAGTGCTGCTGCTGTTAACCAATTAGGATTCGGAGACAAAATGACTCACGTTTCAACTGGTGGTGGAGCATCACTTGAATTCTTAGAAGGTAAAGAATTACCAGGAATAGTTGCTTTAGACGACAAATAAGAAGAATTCAAAAAAAGTAATTAATATTGACAAGATAGCGAATTAGCCAATTAGAGAGGGCTAATTCGCTGAGGAAATCAGTCTAGGGGAAATTAAATAATATATAAAGTTTATAAAAATGAATTAAAATATGAATACATTTTAAGACGTTGACACCTCAAGGAATATTGACAACTTTTGGATATTGGACATAAATGTAGTAAATTCATAGAGATTTTTTACAATATAGTTTAAAATAAAAAAGTATTTCATATATTCAAAGGAGGAAACTCGAATGAGAAAACCAATAATCGCTGGAAACTGGAAAATGAATAAAAATATAAAAGAAGCTTTAGAATTTGTTAAAGAAGTCGGAGCTAGAGCTGATAGAGATGACGTAGAAGCTGTAATATGTGCGCCATTTTTACAATTAAAAGACCTTAAAGAAGCTACTAAAGGGACTAAAATAAAAGTTGGTGCTCAAAATATGCACTTTGAAACATCAGGAGCTTTCACTGGGGAAGTTTCTGCTGAAATGTTACAAGAAATAGGAATGGATTATGTTATTATAGGACATTCTGAAAGAAGAGAATATTTTGGAGAAACTGATGAAACAGTTAACAAAAAAGTATTAAAAGCATTACAAATAGGTATAAACCCAATATTATGCTGTGGTGAAACTTTAGAACAAAGAGAAGCTGGCGTTACTAAAGAACACGTAAAAACTCAGATATTAGCTGGGTTAAAAGGTGTAGCAAAAGAAGATTTAGCTAAAGTTGTTATTGCTTATGAACCAATCTGGGCTATAGGAACAGGAAAAACTGCAACTGCAGAACAAGCTAATGACGTTATATCATACATAAGAGAAGTTGTGGCTTCAGTTTACGGTGATTTAGCTAACGAGGTTAGAATCCAATACGGCGGAAGTGTTAAACCAGCTAATGTAGCAGAAATAATGGGACAAAGCGACATAGATGGAGCTTTAGTTGGTGGAGCATCACTTAAAGCTGATGATTATGTGGCTCTTGTAAATTTTAAATAGGAGTGAAATAATACAAATGAAAAAACCAGTAGCATTAATAATCATGGATGGTTTTGGAGAAAGTAATAATACAGTAGGAAATGCAGTTAAAGAGGCAAAAACTCCTAATTTAGACAGAATCGAAGAAACTTATCCAACAACATTAATAAAAGCAAGTGGTCTTGATGTTGGTCTTCCTGATGGACAAATGGGTAACTCAGAAGTTGGTCATACAAATATAGGAGCAGGAAGAATAGTATATCAAGATTTAACTAGAATAACAAAAGCAATACAAGATGGAGATTTCTTTACAAACGAAGTCTTATGTAAAGCTATGGAAAATGGAAAAGAACATGCTGTTCATATAATGGGATTATTATCTGACGGTGGAGTTCATTCACATATAGACCACCTTAAAGCTTTAATCAAAATGGCTAAAGAAAAAGGTGTAGAAAAAGTATACGTACATGCATTTACAGATGGTAGAGATACTGACCCACAAAGCGGTATAGACTACGTTAAAGATATAGAAGCTTATATGGCTGAAATAGGTGTAGGACAATTTGCTTCTGTAAATGGTAGATACTATGCAATGGATAGAGATAAAAGATGGGAAAGAGTAGAAAAAGCATACAGAGCTATGGTTTGTGGCGAAGGTGAAACTGCTACTTCTGCATCTGAAGCTGTTGAAGCATCATACAAAAAAGGCGCAACAGATGAATTCATCGTACCAACTGTAATGGTTAAAGATGGTCAACCAGTAGGAAAAATATCTGAAGGGGACTCAGTAATATTCTTCAACTTTAGACCAGACAGAGCTAGAGAAATATCTAGATGTATAGTTGACAAAGAATTCGATGGATTTGAAAGAGAAGATATAAACACATTCTTCGTTTGTTTAACAGAATATGATGTTACTTTACCAAACGTTCAAATAGCATTTGGACCACAATCATTAAGTAACACACTAGGAGAATATTTATCAAAATTAGGTAAGACTCAATTAAGAGCTGCTGAAACTGAAAAATATGCTCACGTTACATTCTTCTTCAATGGCGGTGTTGAAGAACCAAACAAAGGTGAAGATAGAGAATTAATACCATCACCAAAAGTTGCAACATACGATTTACAACCAGAAATGTCTGCACCAGAATTATTAGCAAAAGTTATGGAAAAAATAGAAGAAGACAAATATGACTTCATAGTTGTTAACTTTGCTAACCCTGATATGGTTGGTCATACAGGTGTTATGGAAGCAGCTATAAAAGCTGTTGAAACAGTAGATAGCTGTGTTGGTAAATTAGTAGACAAAATAGTTGAAATCGGTGGAAGCGCAATAATAACTGCTGACCACGGAAACGCTGAATTAATGGCAGACCCTGAAACAGGAAAAGTTATAACTGCACATTCAGTTAACCCAGTTCCATTTATAGTAGCTGGAAAAGATTTCGTAGGCAAAGAGTTATTAACTGATGGTAGATTATCAGATATAGCTCCAACACTATTAGATATGATGGGCTTAGAAAAACCAGAAGAAATGACTGGTCACTCATTAATAAAATAGTAACTTAACAAGAAATTAAAAACTTAAACTCAGGATGGTTGTAAGATATACAATCGTCCTGATAAATAAGCCAATTTATATAAATAATAATTATAAATTTAACAAACTAAAAGACAACAAAGTAATGCTAATCGAGACAACAATAATAATAAATAACAATAATAATAAATAATAATTAAAATACATAGATGATTTGCAAACTTACCCATCATTCCGTTTGAAAAGAAATTTATGTTTTTAAGACAAACTTGATTAGTAGCAATTTGGAAGGAGAAAAACATGTCAGTAATAGAATCAGTATACGCAAGAGAAGTATTAGACTCAAGAGGTAACCCAACTGTAGAAGTTGAGGTAGTTTTAGAATCAGGTGCAGAAGGTAGAGCAATAGTTCCATCTGGAGCATCTACAGGAGCTTTCGAAGCTGTTGAATTAAGAGATGGTGACAAAGGTAGATACTTAGGAAAAGGTACTCAAAACGCTGTTAACAACGTTAACACTATAATAGCACCAGAATTAGAAGGATTAGAATCAACTGATCAACCAGGAATAGATGCATTATTATTAGAATTAGATGGAACTCCAAATAAAGGTAAATTAGGGGCAAACGCTATATTAGGTGTTTCTATGGCTGTAGCTAGAGCATCTGCTGAAGAATTAGGATTACCATTATTCCAATATATAGGTGGAGTAAATGCTAAACAATTACCAGTTCCAATGATGAACATATTAAACGGTGGAGAACATGCTGATAATAACGTTGACGTTCAAGAATTCATGATATTACCAGTTGGAGCTCCTTGCTTCAAAGAAGGTTTAAGAATGGGTGCAGAAGTATTCCACGCACTTAAAAAAGTTCTTGGAGAAAAAGGATTAGCTTGTGGTGTAGGTGACGAAGGTGGATTCGCTCCAAACTTAGGATCAAACAGAGAAGCTTTAGAATTAATAGTTGAAGCTATAAAAGCTGCTGGATACGAACCAGGAAAAGACGTTATGTTAGGATTAGACGTTGCTGCTTCTGAAATGTACAACGAAGAAACTAAAAAATACGTTTTAGCTGGAGAAGGAAAAGAATTAACTGCTGCTGAAATGGTAGATTTATATGAAGATTGGACTACTAACTTCCCAATAATAACTATAGAAGATGGTTTAGATGAAGAAGACTGGGATGGATGGAAAGTTCTTACTGAAAGATTAGGTAAAAAAGTTCAATTAGTTGGTGACGACTTATTCGTTACAAACACTGAAAGATTAGAAAGAGGTATAGAAGCTGGTGTTGCTAACTCTATATTAATAAAAGTTAACCAAATAGGTACTATAACTGAAACTTTAGATGCTATAGAAATGGCTAAAAGAGCTGGATACACTGCAGTAATATCTCACAGATCTGGTGAAACAGAAGATACTACTATAGCTGACTTAGCTGTAGCTGTAAACGCTGGTCAAATAAAAACTGGTGCTCCATCAAGAACTGATAGAGTTGCTAAATACAACCAATTATTAAGAATAGAAGAAACAGTTGGTGCTCAAGCTAGATACTGTGGATTAAAATCTTTCTACAACTTAAGCAAATAGTTATTAAAACTAGTAATTAGAGAACAATCAAATTTTATGAATAATAGTATAAATCCTTAGAATACCCGGGTGGAATTTTTCCACCTGGGTATTCTTTTTTTAGTGAAGTAAATTTTAAGCAACGGAATCTTTGATTAATTGGCGATATGAGCGTAGTGAATTTTTGTTCAGGTGTAGTAATAGTGGTAAATTTGCATTCATAGATATTAATAATACATAAAATATAGAGGAGATTGATATTTATGAAAAAAGAGGTACTTTTTATTGGAGCAGGAATCTCAGCATTGACTGGTGCAGCGCTTTTAGCTAAAAAGGGATTTAAGGTTACAGTAGTCGAATCACAGTTTAAACCAGGGGGATCTTGTGGAATATTTAAACGAGACGACATTATCTTTGAGCAAGGTGCCGCCATGATTTATGGCTTTGGGAAAATTGGATTTAATCCGCATCGATTTGTATTTAATGCTTTGGAGGAGCCTATAGATATAATAAAACACGATTACTTATATGCAATTCATTTTAATGGACATAAAATAATTTTCTATGAAGATATAAATAAGTTTGTAGAACAATTGGGAAAAATATTCCCTTCAGAAAAAGATAACTTTAAAAGATTTTATGATGATTCTGCTGATTTATATTTAAAAGTAATAGCAAATCAACCGACTTTTACTACACCAGATGTAGTCACAAAAGAGCAAGGATTAATGCAATTAAAAAGTGCCCCAAAAGCATATCTAAAGTTTTTGGGATATATGAATAAAAACACAGAACATATATTGAAAAAATACTTTAAATCAAAAGAAGTATTTGATTTCTTTGACAAACTTACATCTACTTACTGTTATACAACTGTAGAAGAAACACCGGCCATACTTTCAGCAGTAATGTTTGTAGATAACCACTTTGGAGGAAGTTATTATCCAGCAGGCTCTACTTTAAACTTAGTTGGGAAGTTGGAAAAGGTCATAGAAGAAAATGGCGGAGATATGATTTACAACAGGGATGTCAAAAAAATCCTTGTGAAAGACGACAAGGTGTATGGAGTGAAACTAGATAACGGAGAAATCATAAATTGTGAGAGAGTAGTTAATTCGGGCAATGTCTGGAATTTATATAATAATTTAATCGATAAAAGTTTATGCAAAAAAAGTAGAGAATGGGCAAATTTGCTGATTCCTACATATCCATCATTAGTATTATTTGCATTAGTAAAAGACGAAGTAATCCCAAAAGACACACTTCCAATCGAGATGCTCATTGGTGATACAGAAAAAATCGATGAAGGTGAGGTAACACTTTATATATTAAGCAAAGATGATTACACACTTTGCCCAAGAGGATACCAAACTGTTATGGCAATTGGACCAAGTTTTAAAGAATGGATAAACCCAAAAGGTGACTATCACACAGAAAAATATTTTGAACAAAAACAAGCTGAAAAGAATAGAATTTTGGGTTTATTAGAAAAGAGATTCCCAGGATTTAAAAATGCAGCAACTCATGTAGAACTAAGCACACCAGCAACTTTACAAAGGCTCGTTATGAAAGAAAAAGGGGCAGTAGCAGGACCAAAACAACAATTAGGTCAACATATGTTAAAACGATTAAAAACAAAAGGAGAAATAGAAGGACTTTATAACTGTGGTGAATCTACAGTTATGGGAACAGGAACACCTGCCGTAACTGTGTCAGGGATAAGTGCAGCAAATCTTATCTTGAGAGAATGTAAGATGCAAGAATACGAAGCTAAATACCTTACAGGAGATTATGTAACAATAGTTAAAAAGCCTTACACAGGAAAAAACTTAAAATTAAGTCCAGATGAAACAGAAGATAAGATTGGAAAATTATCGATGAAGTGCCAGTATTGTATGAGCCCTAAATGCGAAAAGGCTTGTCAAAAGCATGTTCCGATAAGAGATATAAATAGAAGATTATCTGTGGGCAATTTTTATGGAGCAAGAAAAATATTAAATCAATTTGATCAAAATCCTTGTATTAATTGTGAAAATACATCATGTCAAGAAGCCTGCATAAGAAATAAATTTGCAGAATCAGTCAACATAAAAGAAATCAACAGTAACTTAGTTAAAAAGTAAAGGAGGAGGTATGATGTACATTCTCCAGGTAGAGAATTTATACAAAACATATAACCATGTGGCAGCAGTAAACGGTGTTAGTTTCTCTATAAAACAGGGGGAGATTTATGGGCTTTTGGGCCCGAATGGTGCAGGAAAGAGCACCCTTATCAAGATGATTTCAGGAATTGAGAAAAAAGACAGTGGAAAAATCGTATTTGATGAAACCCAAACAAATATAAACAGGTATAAAAAACATCTCGGAATAATAACACAAGATATCGCAGTTTATCCAAGTTTTACAGCTTATGAAAATGTGTCGTTTTTCTGCTCTTTATATTCGTTTAAGGGAAAGGAATTAAAAAGAAGGGTTGAGCGTGCATTAGAGTTTACGGGGCTTATTGAGTATAAGGATAAGAAGGCGTGTGAGTTTTCTGGTGGGATGTTGAGAAGGCTGCATTTGGCGTGTGCAATCGCACACACGCCACAGCTCATCATCATGGATGAGCCGACAGTAGGCATAGACCCTCAATCACGAAACCACATACTGCAATCAGTAAAACATCTACAGAAAAATGGAGCCAGCATAATTTACACTTCACATTATATGGAGGAAGTAGAGGAGATTTGTGATGAGATATGCATCATCGACAAAGGTAAAATAATTGCAAAAGGCAGAACAGATGACATTAAATCAAACTTACTTAAATATAATATTTACACAATAGTATTAAAAAATAAAATAGAAGGAATAGAAAATCATATAAAAAAGATAAAAGGTGTTTATAGTGTGAGTGTAAAGGAAAATGAAATAATGTGTAATTATTGCAAAGATATAAACATACTGCAAAAGCTCGTAAACACGATTTTTAATAATGGCGGTGTAATAGAGAGCATAAAGGATGAACTGCCAACGCTTGAAAGTGTATTTTTAGATTTGACTGGAAAAAAACTAAGAGACTAAAGGGGGATAGAATTGATTTTATTAACTTTAATTAAAAAGGAAATAATACAATTTTTCAGAAACAAAACTGATGTAATTGTCATGCTCATATTTCCAGTCATTCTTATATTTGTAATGGGAAAATCACTAAATGGACTTATGAGTATGGACAAGAATATCTTTTGTGGAAAAACTATATATTACAATATTGAACAAGGTGGTGGGGAAAATAACAATGTACAAGTTTTTTATAACTTTATTACAGAATTTCAAAAAAATAGCGATATAAAATTTGTGCAAAGTAAGGATACTAAAAAGGCAAAATTACTCGTAAATAAAGATGAGGCGATTTGTTTTATAAATATACGAGGCGATGATATAGATTACTTCAGAAATGAAAACGAGGAAAGTACAGAAAGCAAGGTATTTAGGAATTTGTACGAACAATATATGAAAAAGTACACATTTTTACGTTCTATTTCAAAAACTAACCCAACCGATGTACAGAAAATCCTAAGTGCTAAAAATAATACAAAAATAAAGTATGAAGGCATAAGCTATGATGAAGTAAACTCATTTACATATTATACATTTGTAGAGCTGACATTGATTATTTTATACATAGCCACAATTACATCGATTTCTATGTATAAAGAGCGATTTTTACATACAATGACAAGACTAAAAGTATCAAATATCAAAAAAATAAATATCATCATATCCAAAATCGCACTTGGAGTAGTTATCGGTTTTATGCAGATTTTAATTATCTACATTTGCTCAACAAAACTGTTTGATGTAGATTGGGGAGAAAATTTAATATACATCTTGATGGTGCTACTTTCATTTATAATATTTAGCTCAGTTTTAGGAATATTTATGTCGATGGTATTTTCAGATCAAAAGACAGCTTATACCTTCAGTAACATGTTGATAATTGTTATGGGGTTTTTGGGAGGTTCCTACGTTCCACTTTGCTTAGTCAAATCAGCAAGAGTAACAAGTTTTATCTGTCAGCTAATACCAAACTATTGGGTCAATGTAGCACTTTTAGGCTTAAATTATAATATACAAACTCCATACTACATAACAGCAATAAGTATATCATTAGGAGGTTCAATCTTAATGATTGTCTTAGGAAACATAATATCAAAGCTGAAAGAAGGTGGAAGTTTTGATTAGACTTATACTAAACACAATAAAACTATTAATTAAAAAGAAAAGCTACATAATAATCGGAATAATCATGCCTGCATTTATAATAATTTTTTTCAACTTTGAATTTGGTTCAGATTACAAGTACAAGGTGGGCATAGTAGACAACGACAAATCATATGCATCAAATGAAATAATAAAAAGTATAAATAATCTTGAAGATATAGAAAGTACATATGTAAAAGAAAAAGACTACAACCTTCTTTTGATAACGCAGCAAATTGAAGTGGCGGTAATAATAGATGAAGGATTTCAAGATAAAATATTAAATTTGGAAGCTCAAGACATAAATATAAAATCAATCAAAAACAATGATGTAGAAGCATGCATAAGTCAATTAATAGATTTAAAATGTGATGATTTGACTGTTGTGGCATCATTAAGTGATGGAGATATAAATAAATTTAAAGACGTCAACATAGAATATAACGACCAACTCACAAATCTCAGTCTAAACAACATAAAACAAGACATACCAAAAATAGAAAACACACTGGGACTAATAATTTTCACACTATTTATAGTAGCAGGTAATATAGCAAGCTTTTTAATTGAAGATGAAGAAAATAAAACAAAAATAAGGATACTGAGTTCTGGCGTTAGTAAGTGGAAGTACTACATGTCTATGATTTTTATTTTTTACATAATGACTATGTTGACTAGCAGTATATATTATTTAGTCGGCAAGATTTTAAATATAGACTTTGGAATGAAAAACAGCATTAATTTTTTAATAGTGATATGGGTTTTTAATCTAATTGCTATAAGTTTTAACTTGTGTATCGTATCATTCACAAGAAGTAGATACGCATCGAGTATAATCAATATTTTAATAGTAGTGCCATGTTGCATGGTGAGTGGGGTATTTTGGGACTTTGATGTTATGGAAGAAAATTTACAACAGATAGGAAACTTTATGCCAACTAGGTGGGTGTATTTATGCATAGAAAATCTTCAACAAAACAACAGTTTGAATGAAATAAAATCATACTTAATGTATATGATAATATTTTCTATTGGTTTATTTGTAATAAGTTTTGCTAGATTGAGGTTAAAAAATGAATTATAAAAAATATAAATAAAATAACCACAAATGAACAATTTCTATGTAACAACATATAAATACAGAAAATGAAGAAATACAATTAAAAAAGGAATAATTATAACAGAATTATAGGGAATGGAGGGAGACTATGATTTATATAACAGGTGATTGCCACGGCGACTATACAAGATTTAATACTGAAAATTTTCCAGAACAAAAGCATATGACAAAAGATGATTTTGTTATTGTATGTGGAGATTTTGGTTTTTGGACACCATCAAAAGAGCAGGAGAAAAAATTAAAATGGCTGTCAGAAAAACCATTCACAACTTTATTTGTAGATGGTAACCACGAATGTTTTGATGAACTTTATAATTTTCCGATAGAAGAGTTTTGTGGAGGAAAAGTCCATTTTGTAAAAGATTCAATAATCCACCTAATGAGAGGTCAAGTTTTTGATTTAAATGGAGTTAAGATTTTTACATTTGGTGGAGCAAAAACTGACGATATGCAAGCAGGAGTACTAGACCCCTCAGATCCTCATTTTAAATTGAAAAAAAGAAAGCTAGACAAAGAAGGAGCAAAATACAGAATAAAACATGTTTCATGGTGGAAAGACGAAATGCCGAACAAATATGAATACCAATATGGACTTGATAATTTAGAAAAACACAATTGGAAAGTAGACTATGTCATAACACATTGCTGCCCATCGAGCATACAAAAAGTGATTTGTGATAGTGAATATAAAGACAATGAACTGACAGATTATCTTGATGAAATAAAAACAGGTTTGAGTTATAAAAATTGGATTTTTGGACATTATCATGATAACAAGATGATTAATGATAAAGATATTTTGATTTATGAACAAATCATCAGAATATTATAATATTTGCCTTGTTAATATAGATTTGTCAAGGCTAAGGCGGTTATAAAATTTCATAAATATTAACAAAAATTAGCTAAATAAAACACTCGCTTTCTTGTAATAAATGCACTAATATGGTAAACTAAAAGTTGAATAAATTCAAGTAATAATAGGAGGGTACTCATGCTTAATAATATTTTAATGGGTGTACAAATAGTACTATCAGTACTTTTACTATTAGTTATAATGCCTCAAGAAGGAAAAGGAAATTTCTCTTCTGATTTCAGTGGAGCAGGGGATGATTTTGAAGCACAAGCTTACTTCAAACCAAAAGGAAAACAAGCATTCCTTTTAAAATCAACAAAAATATTCTCAGTATTATTTTTCCTTAATGCATTAGCATTAGTAGTATTAAATAAATAGGAAATTAGATGACTGGCCATCATTTAATAATATTTAAAGATTGAATTTAGTTTTTAAATAAAAAAGTCTTCAGGGTTAAACCTAGAAGACTTTTTTTATATCTAAGATTTTATATAAATATTAAAACTTTGATGTATAAAATATCAAATCATGAAGATTTTAAATACTTTATATAAGTGCCATACTCTTTAATATATAAATCCAAACGAACATAGTAATTATACAGAAGAAAGAAGTAAACACGATTATCTGTGCTGCCAAGTCGCTGTCTCCATCCATCTGTTTCGCCATTTGGAAAGTGGAAACACCTGTTGGAGCACCGTAGATTATTGTTAAAGTAAGTAGTGCAATGCCTCTAATTCCTAAATGAACGCTAAGTGGAATCATAATCGCAGGGACAACGAGTAATTTAGTTATTACAATAAAGATAGTTTCGTGTAGATATTTTTTAACATCAGAAAATGAAAATGAAGCTCCAAGAAGTATTAAACCTAGAGGAGTCGCCATTTTTGACACATCTTCAACAGTTTCCATTACGCAAGTCGGAAGCTTTAGTCCAACAAGAAGTGATACAATACCTACAAATGCCCCAATTATAAGAGGGTTTGTAACAACACCTTTAAGTATTTTTTTGATGTTTATTTGAGAACCCCTAAATGTTTCAAGTGATATAACTGCAAGCATATTAAATAAAGGCACAATAACAGCGATAAGCATTGCAGTAGTACCGACATTGCCATCACCATAAACAGAAGTAGCAACAGGAATACCGAAGATTACGAAGTTGCTACGAAATACACCTTGAATCATAACACCGCGTTTTGGATTTTCTTTTTCAAATTTAGGAATAAAAAACATAAGTAATAAGAATAAAATAACTACGCCAGATACAGCGAATAAGATCAACTTACCGTCAAATACACTTTCTAAATCAGTTGTATAAACATTATAAAAAAGTAACACAGGCAAAAATACCTTGAAGACTACTTTGTTCATAACGTCTAGTGTATGTTGGTCAAATATTTTAATGTATTTTAGAAAATAACCAAGAACCATCATCAAAAACAATGGAGCTACAACGTTAAAAGATAAGATTAAATTTTCCATTAGATTTCTCCCCTTAATAAATCAAAAAATAAAAGGCCAAGTCGGATGACTTAGCCTATATTAAAAACTTAAACAAGAATCAGAATTATTTATTTGCTTTTAATACTGCACCTTTGTCACCAGATGTAACCATAGAAGCATATCTTGCTAAGTAACCAGTAGTTACTTTTGGTTCTCTTGGAGTCCAAGCAGCTTTTCTTCTTGCTAATTCTTCGTCTGATACGACAAAGTCTAAAGTTTTTTCTTTTATATTTATTTTTATTATATCTCCCTCTTCAACAAGAGCTATTGGTCCACCAACAGCAGCCTCTGGAGAAACATGTCCGATTGATGCCCCTCTAGATGCACCAGAGAAACGACCGTCAGTTATAAGAGCAACGCTAGAACCTAATCCCATACCAGCTATTGCAGAAGTTGGATTAAGCATTTCTCTCATACCTGGTCCACCTTTTGGTCCTTCATATCTTATTACGACAACATCACCAGCTACGATTTTTCCACCTTTTATAGCAGCTATTGCATCTTCTTCACAATCAAATACTCTTGCTGGCCCTTCATGAACTAACATTTCATCAACAACAGCAGATTGTTTAACTATACCAGAATCAGGAGCTAAGTTTCCTTTAAGTACAGCTATACCACCAGTTTCTGAATATGGATTGTCTATTGGTCTTATTGTTTCAGGATCTTTATTTACACAGTTAGCTATATTTTCGCCAACAGTTTGTCCTGTAACAGTCATTATGTCTAAGTTAAGTAGGTTTTTCTTGCTTAATTCGTTCATAACTGCATAAACCCCACCTGCTTCGTTTAAGTCTTCCATATATGTGTAGCCTGCTGGAGCTAAGTGGCAAAGGTTTGGAGTTCTTGAGCTTATTTCGTTAGCTATATCTACATTTAACTCTACACCAGCTTCGTTTGCGATTGCTGGCAAGTGTAACATTGAGTTAGTTGAGCAACCTAATGCCATATCTACTGTTAATGCGTTTTGGAATGCTTTTTCAGTCATTATATCTCTTGGTTTGATGTCTTTTTCAACTAATTCCATAACTTTCATACCTGCATGTTTAGCAAGTTTTATTCTTTCTGAATATACAGCAGGAATAGTTCCGTTTCCTTTAAGTCCCATTCCTAAAGCTTCAGTTAAGCAGTTCATACTGTTTGCAGTGTACATACCAGAACATGAACCACAAGTTGGACAAACTTTGTTTTCAAATTCTAAAACATCAGCTTCATCCATAGTTCCTGCAGCAAAAGAACCTACTGCTTCGAACATACTTGATAAACTTCTTTTTTCCCCTTTTACACGACCTGCAAGCATTGGTCCACCACTAACAAATACAGTTGGTATGTTGACTCTTGCTGCTGCCATTAATAAACCAGGAACGTTTTTGTCACAGTTAGGAACCATAACAAGTCCGTCAAATTGATGAGCCATAGCCATACATTCAGTTGAATCGGCTATTAAGTCTCTTGTAACTAGTGAGTATTTCATACCTATATGTCCCATTGCTATACCGTCGCAAACTGCTATTGCTGGGAACACTACAGGAGTTCCTCCCGCCATTGCTACTCCTAGTTTAACTGCTTCTACTATTTTGTCTAAGTTCATATGACCTGGAACGATTTCGTTGTATGAACTTACTATACCTATTAAAGGTTTTCTCATTTCTTCTTCAGTATGTCCTAAAGCATTAAATAATGAACGATGAGGTGCTTGTTGCATCCCTTTTCTTACTGCGTCACTTCTCATTTCTATTATCCCCCTATAATTAAAATATATTCATAATTTGTAAAAATTTTTCAGTAATCCATTTTAGTAGTTTAAAAAGCTCTGAAACATAAAGTGGTTGTTTAAATTTTATATTATCCACAAAAATTAAAAGATTCAGATTTTTTAAAATAAAATACTTGCTATTGACCATATTATAATGTATTATTTTCCTATAAATGGTATAACATCATACTAATACATTTAACATATGATGTCAACCAATAATTGGATAAATTTTGAAAAGACTGAAAATAGATGAAAGAAGGGGTAAGCATGGAATATAAAAAAGCTCAATCTCTACCAGAAAAAGCAGCTGACGAGATTTTAGATATGATAGTAACGAAAAAACAATTTAACATAGGCGACAAATTGCCAAACGAAACAGAATTATCATCACTTTTAAATGTGAGCAGAACGACTCTAAGGGAAGCCATTAAGATGTTAGTGCTTAAAGATATAGTTGAGATAAAAAGAGGAAAAGGAACATTTGTAAAAAGAAACGAAATCGACAATTTCCCCCTAGGAAACCTAAAAGGCAATTCATCAGACTTGGCGGATTTATTAGAGATGAGGCTGATAATTGAGCCGATGGGAGCATACTATGCGACAAAAAGAGCGACAAATGACGAGATAGACAAAATAATCGAGTACGGTGAAATTGTAGAACAAAAAATACTAAACAACGAAGATAGAACAGATGCCGAGCAACTATTTCATAACGCAATCGCAAAGGCAAGCGGCAACTCATTTATGAAGGAGTTAGTGCCGATTATCAGCAAGGCGATAAACGAAAGTGTAATCTTGTCAAAACAATATGAAAAAGCAACAGAACTTACTTTAAAAGATCATAAATTAATTATGGACTTTATGAAAGAGAGAAACGCAGAAGGGGCAAAGACTGCAATGAGTTTGCACATTATCCACACAATCGACAGCTTTGGGTTTAATGATAGACTTGTTTAAAATGACAATATATAAATAAAAATATATAGATGTATAAAAATTAATCAACTTGCCAATAATGACATTGTGAAGTTATACCCTCACAAAAGATGGTCTCGAGTTTAACTATACGAAATAAAACGTATAAAAGTTGTTTAATTGAACAGAACTGCGAAAATCGGTGTAAATATGCACCGATTTTTCAATTATAAAGAACTTATATATTATTTATTTTTTGCTAATATCTAAATTTCAACCTATTCATTACAAAAAAAGAAAAATTCTCCTTCAAAATATATAAAATATGTTGTAAATAAAGTATAATATTATTTTGGATTAAAATTCATTAAAATATAAAAGTGGTCGGAATACATAAATAAAATTATTTATAGGAAAACTATAAATATTATCTAAAATTAAAGAAAAAATTTCGATAAATATAGATAAATTAAAAATCTGATAATGAAAATAAATAGAAAATATATAAATAAAATATAAATAGATTTAAATAAAGGATATTAAAACTTTAACATCTAAATAACAAGTAAACCAAAATAAATTAAAACCTACAACATATAAATTAGAGTAAACACTTTTAATGAATTGATTTAAGAAATACAGTAAAGGGAGGATTACAGATGACACCAGAAATAAGAGAAAAATTATTAGGTCTAATAAATGAAAAAGCATACAATCCTCTAAAAAAGGACGAATTAGCATTAATATTTGACATACATTCATGTGAAATGCCACTATTCAATAATTTTTTAGAGGAATTACAAGATGAAGGATATTTAATTATATCTAAAAAAGGAAGAGTTATGGCACCGAGTGCTATGGGATATTTCGTTGGTAAATTCATATCTCATAGAAAAGGGTTCGGATTTGTTGAATCAGACGAAGAATTCACACAAGATTTATTTATCGGGCCAGATGATATAAATGGAGCAATGAACGGCGACAGAGTAATGGCTGAGATAGTGAAACCAGCAGAAGAAGGAAGAAGAGCTGAAGGAGCTATCGTAAAAGTACTAAAAAGAGAAAATGAGACTGTAATAGGTCTTTTCCAATTATCAAATAAAAACTTCGGATTTGTTATACCAGACGACAAAAAATTTACGCAAGATATCTACATTCCAAGCAGATACTTCTCAGGGGCAAAAGACAACGACAAAGTAGTGTGTAAAATAACAGTTTGGCCGACAGAAGGAAGAAAACCAGAAGGTAAAATAACAGAAGTTATAGGTCAAAAAGGAGAACGTGGGGTAGAAATAGACTCAATAATAAGAGCACACGGACTACCAGAAGAGTTCCCACACAAAGTATTAGAAGAAGCTGACAGAGTTATTGTTCCAATACCAGAGGAAGAAATAAAAAGAAGAATGGATTTAAGAGATTTAAAAACATTCACAATAGATGGTGAAGATGCAAAAGACTTAGACGATGCAGTTTCAATAGAAGTTTTAGAAAACGGAAACTACAAACTAGGCGTACATATCGCCGATGTTTCTCACTATGTTAGAGAAGGCTCAAAACTAGACAAAGAAGCAATAAAAAGAGCGACTTCAGTTTATCTAGTTGACAAAGTAATACCAATGTTACCAAAACAACTTTCAAACGGAGTATGTAGTTTAAATCCATTTGAAGACAAGTTAACTTTATCAGTATTTATGGAAATAAACGCTGACGGAAAAGTTTTAAAATACGACATAGCAGAGTCTGTTATAAACTCAAAAGCAAGAATGACTTATACAGAAGTGTCTGACATATTAGAAAAAGACGATGAAAAATTAAAATCTACTTTCTCTAATTTAGTAGAAGAATTCCACAATGCTGAAAAATTAGCGAGAATTCTTATGAAGAGAAGAGAGAGAAGAGGATCAATCGACTTTGATTTCCCTGAATCAAAAATAATCTTAAATTCAGAAGGAAAAGTAGCAGACATTAAGTCATACGAAAGAAGAATATCAAACAGAATGATAGAAGAGTTCATGCTTGTGACAAATGAAACAGTAGCAGAGCATTACTTCTGGTTACAAACTCCATTCGTTTACAGAATACATGAGATTCCTGCAGCAGAAAAAATGGAGACTTTAAGCAAATTCATAGCTACATTTGGATACACTCTAAAAGGAGATTTAGAACAAATCCATCCAAAAGAAATCCAAAGAGTTTTAAACTTAATAAAAGGAACACCAGAAGAAGAAGCAATAAGCACAATCATGCTTAGAAGTATGAGACAAGCGAGATACGCACCACAATGTGTGGGTCACTTCGGTTTAGCGGCACAATACTACAGCCACTTTACATCACCAATAAGAAGATACCCAGACTTACAAATACACAGAATAATAAAAGAACAACTAAACGGCAAATTAACTCCAAAGAGAAGTGAACAACTTGCAAACATAGTTGAGTACGCATCTAACCAATCTTCAGAACAAGAAAGAGAAGCTGAATTAGCAGAAAGAGATGTTCACGATTACTACAAAGCTGTTTATATGGAAGAGAGAATTGGGCAAGAGTTCGACGGAACAATATCAAGCGTTACATCATTCGGTATGTTCGTTGAATTAGAAAACACAGTAGAAGGATTAATCAGAATGGTCGATATGACTGACGATTATTACAACTACATCGAAAGCAGCTACTCATTAGTTGGTGAAAGAACTAAGAGAGTGTTCAGAATAGGTGACCAAGTTAGAATCAAAGTTAGCAAAGTAAATGTAGACTTTAGAGAAATAGACTTCGAACTTGTATCTGTAAAAGAAGACAACAGATTAGTAGATGCTGTTGTTGATAAAGTAGAAGCTGACGAAAAAGATAGCGAATAATAGATTTGAAACGAATATTTGGTTTTAGATGAAGTCTTGAAAATAGCCGACATCTAGCGGAATATAAGTTGAAATAGTTGATAAAAATTTAGAGAAGGGATATTATAAAGTAAATAGATAGATTTTATAATATCCCTTTTTAATGTGTAGTATGAGAACTTGACGAAATTGGAAAACTATGATAAATTATAAATCAGTCTAAAATAAGTAAAAAGAAGGTGAAAGTATGGCAGGAACTAAAAATTTAGCGACAAACAAAAAAGCAAGACACGAATACTTTATAGAAGAAACATACGAATGTGGAATCGAATTAAAAGGAACAGAAGTTAAATCACTTAGAATGGGTAGAGTAAACCTTAAAGACGGATTTGCATCTGTGGATAACTCTGAAGTTTTCCTAAAACAAGTTCATATAAGCCCATACGAACAAGGAAACTCTTTCTACAAATTGGACCCAATGAGACCAAGAAAGCTCCTTCTTCACAAATCTGAAATCAGAAAATTAATAGGGGCAACAACAATCAAAGGTTACTCATTAATTCCACTTAACATGTACCTTAAAAATGGTAAAGTTAAAGTAGAATTAGCACTAGCAAAAGGTAAAAAACTTTATGACAAACGTCAAGATATGGCCAAAAAAGATGCACAAAGACGTATTGAGAGAGAAATGTCAGGAAGATATTAATAGTAGCTTATTAAAAGTAATATCTTAAGTTATATATGTGTTAATAACACAGTTGTAACACAGTTGGAGAACTATACTAATATTATTCAAATAATACAAAGTGTATAGTGATTCTATGATTATGCAACAAATGAAAAATATTTCATTGATTTTTTAATCAAAAAGTATTATATTATAAATAATTAATAAATAAAAAATTAAAATATTATATTAAAAATAATTAATAAAATAAATAATATTTTAAATATACAACTTAATATGGTGGAACAATAAATAACAGTTTGCAAAAGTCTCAAAGACTCTAAACATCCATGGGGGTGTAAAGGTTTCGACGTGGGTTTGGAACTTGAGGCTGCGTGTCGTGTTACTCCTCTAGATCACGTAAAACCTGGGGAATTAAAATAAACGCAAACGAAAATTACGCTTTAGCAGCTTAATAATTGCTGCTTGTCCCTCTTAGCCCTCCTGCCGGTTAAGACTGGACATCATTTATGCAGGGAACTACTTCTTGGGCGCCTCGACCTGAAGTGGACTAATTGAGGCTGGCTGATGATGTAGTCTGCCACTGGACGACATCAAAGGCGAGATACTAATACAGATGGCTACACACGTAGATGCAGCGAGGAATGGGCTTGCGGACAGGGGTTCGACTCCCCTCATCTCCACCAGTAGAATCACAAAAAAAGCATCGACATAATAAATTATGTCGATGCTTTTTTATATTATAAAATATATAATTTAAGGAATATATTTATTGTGAGAAAAACTAGTGTGAATTTAAAGTTTTTAATAAAGGAGATCAAAATGAAAAATATAGGAAAAATTAAAGTGGATGTAGATATATCATATGAATATCAAAAAATGGCATTAGAAGATGAAAAGGTAGCAAAACTATTAAAGGATAATTTTCAATATAGACATTCTATTTATTTCTTTATTCAATCTATGGAAAAATATATAAAATCTAAGATATTTACATTAGTAAATCCAAACTTAGAATATTTTATAAAAAAAAATAGACATCATTCATTGGATAGTAGTGTGGAATTTTTAATTGAAGTAATAAGTCCAGATGAGAATATTAGAGAGCAAGTTAAGTATCAATTTAATAAATATGTGTTTAATGAGTTAAATTCAAGAAATCTACATAATAATCTTAGATATCCTTTCTATAATTATAAAAGAAAAAGTTATACAACAGTGAACTATGATGAATATGATTGTAAGTATATAGAAGATATGTTAGAAAAGTTGAAAAAGTATCTTAATGATTTAAATAGGATATAAAAGGATTTATTAATTATTTTTAATTTAAAGAATCCTTATTTTGTCCTTTCCATTTAAGATTTTTTCAAAAACCAATAATAAAAACCAACAATTAAGCAAAAAATAAATAGAATAAAAAGTTATATACAGTCGACATAAAGGAGTGAAAAATATGACAAATATGAAGCCGACTATGATACATAGTGATAGAGGCTCTGTTTTTTCTGTTTTCAGTGAAGAAGAGCTAAAAAATATGACTAATAATTCTAAAAGAAAAGTTGCTATATGTGGAAGGATAAATAATAGTGGAATAGTTGAGGTGCCAGAAGGTGCTACTCTTGCGGAAATTATAGAATTGGCAGGAGGAATTTTAGATAAAAGAGATTTTAAAGGAGCACATGTGGGGGTTCCGCCATATGGTAGATTTTTATCTAAAAAAGATTTAGACAAAGAGCTAGACTTTGATTTGTTTGATAATTATATTAGGGCAATTAATGTTTTATCAGAAGAGGATTGTATAGTTCAGTATGCTAAGTTTTATACGGATTCGGTAATTGGTTTGATGCAAAATGAAGGAAGTTTAAAAGATTATGCTAAAGTACAAGAGCCTTTGGAAAGAATTTGGCGAATACTTGATAGAATAAGTAAAGGCAAATCGAATATGAGAGATGTTTACTTACTTAGATCTTTGGCAGAACAAGTAAAAGAAGAATTAAATCAAAAGCATAATATAATGGAAGAAATCGTTGAAAATTATTATGACGAAATCAAAGAACATATTGAAGATGACAGATGCTACACTATGCAATGCAACAATCTGATTAAACTTACTATAACAGAAAAATGTATAGGATGTGGAATTTGTCAAAGGGTTTGCCCTGTTGATTGTATATCAGGGGAGAAAAAGGAACAACGACGCATAGATTACAACAGATGTACTCACTGTGGTAGATGTTTATCTGCTTGTCCAGTTGATGCAATAACAGCAGGAGACAATACTTTGAAATTTATCAGAGATTTATCGACTCCTAACAAATTAGTCATCACTCAAATGGCACCGGCAGTTAGAGTTGCTATAGGGGAGGCTTTTGGTTTTGAAGCTGGGGATAATGTGGAGCATAAATTGGCAGCAGGACTTAGAAAACTGGGAGTGGATTATGTGTTTGATACATCTTGGGCAGCAGATTTAACTATAATGGAGGAAGCTGCGGAATTGCAAAATAGACTGGAACGATATTTTTCAGGAGATAAAAGTGTAAAACTTCCAATGCTGACATCATGTTGCCCATCATGGGTTAAATTTATAGAACAAAATTATGGTGATATGTTAGATGTGCCATCTAGTGCGAAATCACCTATGCAGATGTTTGCGACTGTGGCTAAAGATATTTGGGCGAAGGAAAAAGGACTAAAAAGAGATGAAGTGACTTCTGTTGCCATAATGCCTTGTATTGCCAAGAAATACGAAGCATCTAGACCGGAATTTTCCCGTGGTCTTAATTATGACGTGGATTATGTTATAACGACTAGAGAATTAATCAAAATATTCCAAGACTCAGGTATCGATTTAAAAACATTAGAAGAGGAAGAAATAGACCAAGTCATGGGAGAATATACAGGCGGAGGAATTATTTTTGGTAGAACTGGTGGAGTTATAGAATCCGCCCTTAGAACTGCCCTAGAAAATATGACAGGCGAAAAAATTGAAAATGTAGAATTTGAGAGCCTTAGAGGTTTTGATGGATTTAGAGCTTGTGATGTAGAAGTTGGGGATATAAAACTTAGAATAGGCGTGGCTCATGGTTTAGAAGAAGCCGGCAAAATGCTTGATAAAATAAGAGATGGGGAAGAATTTTTCCATGCAATAGAAATTATGGCTTGCCCTGGTGGATGTGTCGGCGGCGGTGGCCAACCTAAAGTCAGAAAAAATAAAGATGCAATTTTACAAAAACGTGGAGAAGGTTTAAATAATATAGATAGAGAAAAAAATATGAGAGTTTCAAAAGAAAATCCAGAGGTTCAGGCAATTTATGATAAATATTTGGATCATCCGCTAAGTCATAAAGCACATGAGTTGCTTCATACTAGATATTTTGTAAAGAGAAAAAAATAGGGTATTACTAATAAAAAGCTTATAGATTTCTATAAGCTTTTTTAGTTGGACTGCGCATAGTTTTTTAAAGTGGGTATTGTTACCATATGCATATGGAAGAATAAAAGTGTATTGATAAAATTCAAAGCACTACAGTATTCTTTATACAAAAAACTGCATAATATAAAAATATAGATATTTTAAATTGTGGGTATGATTATTGCAAACCATCTACACCAGTTGATTATTATAAGGTATTGACATATGATTATGTTGATACCTTTTTTAGTATTTTTATAAATTAAAAGATTTGAGAAAATGTATTTTATAGGGGGAATGATAAAGTGGGGATACAAAGATTATCTAAAATAAAACTTAAAAATTTAATGCTAGAAGTATTGGGTGATGAGGATTTCTGCAAAAAATATACAGATGGATATAGTTTTATCAATACCTATGGTGCACATCAAGATAATTTATTTATGTTAACTGAGATTATGGCTATAGAGAAAGGACTAATAAAAGATAAAGGAATGTGTACAGTTGTTGCATGGGGAGCTTCTAGGGGGAATCTACATGCTGAGAATAATACTAATCTTAATATAAATGAGATAGAGAGTCTATGGGAAGTATTTTATATTCTATTAAGTAATAATATAATAGGTCCAGGTGAATATGGTACATCTTCATCATTACCATACTTTCATATAACGGAACATGGGAAATTGTGTATACAACAAAGAGATATACTACCATATGACATTGATGGTTATCTTAATAAATTAGATGAAATAGATGAATTAAATGAATGGGTAAGATTTTATATGCATGAAGCCTTGAAGTGTTATAATGCAAATTGCTATAATGCATCAACAATAATGATAGGTTTATCATCAGAGGTATTAGTAGAAGAACTTATATCTCAGTTTTCTAAATTATTAGGAAAAACAAGATATGGATATGAACCCAAAACAAGCTTACAGTGTAGTGAAAAAACAATTAAAGAGTTTTTTGATAATAAAATAAAACAACAAACAAAGATATCACGAAAATATGATGAGTTTATAAAGGTTTTTAATGGAATAAAAAATCTTCAAGAAGACTTACTTAATATTATGGATGCATCTGCAAGGGATACATTTTTTACATTTTTGAGATTGAATAGGAATGAAGTATCTCACTATATGGAAATCAAAAAGGATGAGTCAGAAACATTGTTATTATTTATAAGTTTTATAAAATATTGTAGAATGATGACAAATATGATAAATAAGATGAAAGAATTGAATGAATAATAAATTGAATAGATAGAGAGGTATAAAATGAAAAATAAGTATAGATTATATATAATTTTATTATGTATTGTAGGAACTTTATTGCCTGTATTAATAGATAAACTAATAATAGCAAATAGTTATTTCAGTAGTGGACTTAAAGAAGCATGGATAAGTTTTTTTGGTAGTTATGGTGGGGCTATAATTGGCTCTATAGCTACTATATTAGGAATCAGTATCACCATTGATTATACAAATAATCAAGCTAAAAAAGAGAGGAATTTTGTAACTACCCAAGAAAATGAAAATAGGAGATTACAAATAGCACCGTATCTCAAATATAATCAGTGTGATGAATTATTAAAAGAAAGAGATTATACTGACTTACCATGTATTATTGAAGATAATTACAATACTTTTGTAAATACATCTATTGCTATAAAAAATATTGGAATGGGTCCAGTTATTAATTTTAATATTCATTCATTGAAATTTAATAATGAAAATTTAGGGTATACGGTGAGTTCCAATGGAATAATAGAAAAGGATGAAACAATTTATATATTATTTGACTTTAGGTTAAACTTAGAACGTATAAAAAATGAAGATTTAATAAAAGCACCACAAGGAAGTTTTACTAAATTCAATGTACCATCAAAATATAATAAGGGTGGAAACTTAGAATTACTAATAGGATATAATGATTTATTAGAAAATAAATATGAACAAAGTTTAATTATTACTTTAACAACTCCGTTTGAGGCAGATAAAGATGAATTAGAATGGAAATATTGTAAGCCTAACTTGAGGTTAAGTAGGATAGGAAAACCCTGTGTAATTAAAAATTAATAAATTAAGTAAATTTATTGAATCTTGTCCTTTTGAACAATCCATTCAGGGTGGTAAAAAATTAATAGAATATTTTATTTCTGTAATATATACATATTATGATATTATAGTATTTTTCATTCTTAACAATAGATTTGGATAATACCTAATAAAAGCTTCTCTAAAAAAATGTTTATACAAAAAATACCGGGGTATATTTCTAATATAAACAAAGTGTACACAAAGTACACACCAATAGGAGAGATTAAGTATGTTAAGTCAAAAAACAATAGATATAATAAAAAGTACAGTACCAGTGTTAAAAGAACAAGGATTAGAAATAACAAAAACTTTCTACAATACAATGTTTACAAATAACCCAGAAGTAAAAGAAATGTTTAATATGGATAGACAAGAATCTGGAGAACAACCAAAAGCATTAGCAATGACAATATTAGCGGCAGCGCAAAATATAGATAATTTAGAAGCAATATTACCAGCAGTAAAGAAAATAGGAATAGCTCATGTTAATTCAACTGTAAAATCAGAACATTACCCAGTAGTAGGTGAAAACTTATTATTAGCGATAAAAGAAGTTCTAGGAGATGCAGCAACAGAAGAAGTATTAAATGCATGGGCAGAAGCTTATGAAGTTATAGCTAAGGTATTTATAGAAGTAGAAAAAGATATGTACATAGATCAAATTTGTAGAGATAACCAAATTCATCAAACACTATAATTTATTAAAAGGCTCCTTAAGGCTTTGATAATTTTATCATTGCTAAAAGGAGCCTTTATTAATTATTTTAAATTTAATGCTATAAACAAATTACAAGTTTACATGTATATTATATTTAATAACTAGATTGATAAAATTCAAAATAAAAGTTAAACTAAAGTATAATTACAAAAAAAGAGGTGTAAAAATGACTAAAGAACAAAGAATTGCAAATATAGTAGCAGACTTAGAAGGATGGGAAGTTAAATCGGACGAAAATGGGTCATATCTTGAAGTAAAATTAGGAGAATTTTTATTAGAAATGGATTCGTCTGATATACCTAATATTGATACTTTAACAAAGGAAGAACTAGCAACTATAATATTTGATAAATATTTAGAACAATAAACGTAAAAAAACTACTAAGTGTATAGCTTGGTGGTTTTTTATTACTTTAAATGAAATATTTGACAAGTGAATAATAAGTATATATACTAATTATGGTAATAAATAAATCAATTTTAAAATTGAAATTGTGGGTGATTCGGCATCCAAAGTTGGAGGTATTTTTCCAGTTGAATTATATACTCCAAAAGACTGTAAACATTGGCATTACAGTCACCCGCCCTAATACTAGGGTAAATACATCCATAATATATAAATGGTTGGAAAACTTGATTAAATACATTGGAAATACTATATTGTTAATTTTAAGAATGTGTAATTTACAAGGGTTTAACAGTAACATAGGATGTATTTAAATATTACAAGCCCGTTCCCGATATAAACACCAATATGAGTTTAACAGTAACATAGGATGTATTTAAATCCAAGAGCGTAGAACAAAAAAATATAAATAGGTCGGTGTTTAACAGTAACATAGGATGTATTTAAATTAAGATAGCCATTCGATTAACTGTATAAAAACCTGGGTTTAACAGTAACATAGGATGTATTTAAATATTTATAGAGCTGGTGATGGATTTATTGTACATAACGTTTAACAGTAACATAGGATGTATTTAAATTTTGATGCTGTAATGGACAGCGATATAACTAAGGCAGTTTAACAGTAACATAGGATGTATTTAAATTCTATGTTATAATATTATTGTTAAAAAGAACAAATATGTTTAACAGTAACATAGGATGTATTTAAATCAACGATTTAATATAACAATTCAGCAAGTTAGAAATAGTTTAACAGTAACATAGGATGTATTTAAATATCCGTTAATGCTTAAAGCAACTACTGCGTATGCGTGTTTAACAGTAACATAGGATGTATTTAAATGCATGGAATACACTGGTTAAACCAGCTTCTCCATAAGTTTAACAGTAACATAGGATGTATTTAAATTTATTACGAAAAAGTTTCCCAAATTTAAATGAATCGTTTAACAGTAACATAGGATGTATTTAAATTTCAGCGTTGCTCGTCTTCTGTGTTCTTCTGCTTTTGTTTAACAGTAACATAGGATGTATTTAAATTATATTATTTGATTATATTCCTCTGGAACTTCTGGGTTTAACAGTAACATAGGATGTATTTAAATACATTAACTCAAATAGATAACACAGCTTTAACAGTAACATAACTATAATATGTAGGCGATTCGGCGTCTATAGTTGGAGGGTGAAATAACCCACTCCAAAAGATCTTACAAGATCATCCGCCCTAATATTAGGGTAAATACATCCCCTTAAAATATAAAACATATTGGAGAAATAAAAAATGATTACAGTAAGAAAAATAAAGGTAAGATGTGAGGATAAAACATTTTACGATTTCATGAGAAAAGAACAAAGGGAACAAAATAAAGCATTAAATTTATCTATAGGTTATATACATACTAATAGTATATTAAAAAGCGTAGATAGTGGAGCAGAAACATTAATATTAAATAGTATTGAAAAACTAAATAAAAAGGTAGATAAGCTAAAAAAAGATTTGGAAAAACCAAAAATAACAGATAAGAAAAGGGAACAAACAGAAAAAGCAATTCAAACAAATTTAAAACTAATTAAAGATGAACAAATCAAACTTGAAGAAGGTAAACAATTTAGACAAGGACTAGATAAACAATTCTCTGAAATATACATTAATAATAATAACTTATACCATGTTTTAAAATCTCAAACACAAGTGCAGTATATGCGTACATTAGATTTAGTTACTCAAAAGGTTAAGCAAGATTATAGCAATAATTTTGTTGATATAGTAACAGGGAAATGTAGCTTAATGAATTATAAGAGTGATTTTCCATTGATGATTGATAAAAAATGTATAAATATATTTAAAGAAGAACAAAATTATAAAATCCGTATTATGCTTGGTTATGAACTAGATATAATATTAGGAAGGAGAAATAACGAAAACGTAAATGAGTTGAAAAGTACCTTAGAAAAATGTATATCTGGAGAATATAAAATTTGTCAGTCTAGTATAAGTATTAATAAGAATGATGTTATATTTAATTTAACACTAGATATACCGAATACAACTAATTATGAACCTGTACATGGTAGGGTACTTGGCGTTGATGTAGGAGTTAAATATCCTGTTTATATGTGTGTTAGTGATAATACATATAAACGCAAACATATAGGATCTGCTGCTGATTTCTTAAAGGTTAGGCAACAGTTCCAGGAGCGAAAAAGAAAGTTACAAGCTAGTCTTGATATAACTAAAGGTGGTAAAGGAAGAAAAAAGAAAACACAAGCATTAGAACGTTTTAAAGATAAAGAAAGAAACTTCGCTAAAACATATAACCACCAGGTGAGTAAGAAGGTTGTAGAGTTTGCAAAGAAAAATAAATGTGAAACGATAGCACTTGAAAAAATAACTAAAGAAGGAATAGGAGATACAATATTAAGAAACTGGAGTTATTATGAGCTTCAACACATGATAGAATATAAAGCAAAGCGAGAATGTATAAAAGTTGAGTTTGTAGATCCAGCATATACAAGTCAAACTTGTAGTAAATGCGGACATGTTAGCAAGGATAATAGACAAACCCAAGAACATTTTAAATGTGTTAATTGTGGATATGAATTAAACGCAGATCATAATGCAGCAATTAATATAGCTAGAAGGTCAATTGATTATAAACCAAAAGAGATTATAGAAAAGACAATAGAAAAAACAATTCAACCAATAACAACAGACCTGGTAGAAGAAACAGGAGAATTTAAACAATTAACATTCATATAAAAACAGACCTGGAAGATATTCCAGGTTTTATTTTTCTCATAATTAAAAAGTTGTATGATTAGTGGAACAGTAGATGTTGTTGGAAGTAGTAAAATTGGAAAAATAGTAAAAAGTGTTTGTAATTAAAATAAATATTGTAAAATACCACTATTTGACTAACTACTTCTTCTAATAAAAACCGCCCCAAAATCCTACGAATCCCCCCTGGAAAAAAATTTATAGCATAATTTCAAAAAAATATATAGCCTTTCTCCAAAATTCATGTTAGAATAAGAAAAACAAAAAACGACTATCGTATAAAGTTGATATAATGGATCGACAGTTTCTACCAAATCACCTATGATTTGACTACGATAAGGTATATTTTTTCATTCAAATAGATTACACTTGATTTTAAAAACTTTTGTAAATCTATCTAAAAATATTTCCATTATCCTTTATACATAGTTTAAGACAAGTATGAGGAGACACATTATGAATTTCATTTCTAATTATTTTGAATTCGACAAAAAAGGAACAAATTTAAAAACTGAAGTACTGGGTGGAGCGACTACTTTCTTAACTATGGCATATGTTTTATTTGTTATACCAGGAGTTTTATCTCAAGTAGGAATGCCAAAAGAAAGTGTATTTGCAGCTACGGCAATAGCAAGTGCTGTTGGAACTTTTATAATAGGAGCACTAGCAAAATTCCCGATGGTTTTGGCACCGGGTATGGGGCTTAATGCATTCTTTGCATTTGGTGTTTGTATGGGCATGGGTGTACCATGGCAAAATGCTATTTCGGCAACTTTATTATCAGGAATTATATTTTTAATTATATCTGTTACAGGAATTAGAGAGCTTGTAATAAAAGCAATACCAAATGATATGAAGCATGCAGTTAGTGCAGGAATCGGACTTTTTATAGCATTTGTAGGTTTAAAAAATGCAGGAATAGTAGTGGCAGATCCATCTACATTTGTTGCTTTAGGAAATTTATCTGACAAATCAGTATTACTAGCATTATTTGGACTTGCTGTAATTTCAATATTAATGGTAAAAGGCGTTAATATTGCTATATTTTTAGGAATAGTTATAACAGTTATAGCTGGGATGCTGATTGGAGTTGTTGATGTTCCAACTGCAGTTGTATCAATGCCACCATCAATGGCACCAACTTTTGGAGTTGCAATTACTCATTTAAAAGATGTATTTAATCCACAAATGTTGTTAGTTGTATTTACTTTCTTATTTATGGACTTCTTTGATACTGCGGGAACTTTAGTGGCAGTTGGCTCAAAAGTAGGTTTAATAAAAGAAGATGGTAGTGTAGAAAATGGTTCAAAAGCATTGCTTGCAGACTCTGTGGCAACTTGCATAGGAGCTATATTTGGAACAACTAATACAACTTCTTGCATGGAGTCTTTATCAGGGATAGGTCTTGGGGCTAAAACAGGTTTCTCAAGTGTTATAGCATCTGGATTATTCTTATTAAGTTTATTCTTCTCGCCATTATTAAGTGTAGTAACTAGCCAAATTACGGCACCTGCTTTAATAATAGTTGGATCACTTTTATGTATGTCATTTGCAGAAATAGACTGGAGTAAGTCAGAAGTAGCTATACCAGCATTTTTAACAATAATATTAATGCCTCTAACATATAGCGTTGGAGAAGGAATTGCCTTTGGACTTTTAGCTTATGTTGTATTAATGACATGTAAAGGTGAAAGAAAAAACATTCATCCTGTAATGCATGGATTAAGTATATTATTTTTAATATATTTTATGATTTAAGAATAGGAATAAATGGTGGAGATGATTTTGACGAATTGATTCACTGGTAGATTATAGTAAGGTATTGACATGAGGTTTTATGTTAATACCTTTTTTAATACAAAAAATCATCTCCATCCCCCCTGTATAAAACCCAAATAATAAGATATAATCATAAAAAAACAGGTTTTGTTAACTAGATATGAAAAAAATGATCCTCGACAGGATTAATAACCGATAGGTTCAATTTTAGATTTCACATATTAAAAAATGGCATGACAAATAAGCCTAATAAAATTATAT
>NZ_JAHLOQ010000010.1 GCF_018917435.1 Intestinibacter bartlettii | reverse complement strand
TAGGGGGAGTGTGTAAAAGATATGCAATTGGCGGACTAATTCAATGTGCCTTGAGGCACAGCCAGCAATATGCCCTTTTAGGGCTAAGCAAACCACCCGTTTTACGGGTGGTTCTGATTATTTATAACATAATCTAGCTTTCAAAGAAATCTATATTTTTGAAAGTTTTTTAGAATAAATATAAAAAATAAAGGCATAGCTAAAAAAGCTATGCCATATAAATTTAAAATAATTTAAATTCTATCTTATACGTTGAATCTGAAGTTAACAACGTCTCCGTTTTGCATTACGTAGTCTTTACCTTCAAGTCTTACAAGACCTTTTTCTCTAGCGTTTGCAACACTTCCACATTCAACTAAATCATCGTAATTTACTATTTCAGCTCTGATGAATCCTCTTTCTATATCACTGTGGATTTTACCAGCAGCTTGTGGAGCTTTTGTACCAACTTTTATAGTCCAAGCTCTAACTTCTTGCTCACCAGCAGTTAAGAATGACATAAGTCCTAATAATGAGTAAGATGATTGTATTAATTTATCAAGACCTGATTGTTCAAGTCCAAGAGTTTCTAAGAATTCTTTTTTCTCTTCATCAGATTCAAGTTCAGATATTTCTGCTTCTATTTGAGCACAAACAACTACAACTTCAGCATTTTCAGAAGCAGCAAATTCTCTAACTCTAGCAACATATTCGTTGTTAGCTCCTTCATCAGCTAAATCATCTTCTGAAACGTTAGCAGCATATATAACTGGTTTAGAAGTTAATAAGTTTAAGCTGTTTACAAATTCTTGTTCTTCTTCAGTAAAGTTCATAGTTCTTACTGATTTACTTTCTGCTAAAGTAGCAGCTATAGCGTTTAACATTTCTAATTCACCAGCAAGTGATTTATCAGATTTTAAAGCTTTAGTAGTTTTAACTATTCTTCTGTCTAATATTTCTATATCAGATAATATTAACTCTAAGTTTATAGTTTCGATATCTCTTATTGGGTCAACAGAACCGTCAACGTGAACAACGTTTGAATCTTCAAAACATCTAACAACGTGAACTATAGCGTCAACTTCTCTTATGTGAGATAAGAATTTGTTTCCAAGACCTTCACCTTTTGAAGCTCCTCTAACAAGACCTGCGATATCGCAGAATTCTATAGCAGTTGGAACTATTTTTTTAGCATTGTTTAATTCTTTTAATACATTTAATCTTTCATCTGGAACTGCAACAACACCTACGTTTGGTTCTATTGTACAGAATGGATAGTTTGCTGATTCTGCTCCAGCTTGAGTTATAGCATTAAATAATGTACTTTTACCTACATTTGGTAAACCTACTATTCCTAATTTCATTATGATCTTCCTCTCTTTATATAAAAATTAATTATTTTTCTCAATAATTTTAGACATACATATTGTATTATACATCATAACCACGATATATGTAAACAATTTGACTTTTGTATATAATAGTAAAAATAAAGAGATAATATAAAAGAATGATTAAATAAAATAGCAAATATGATGAAGATAAGGTATTATAATATAAGATAGTTAAAATAAGGAAAAGGAGCTAGTAAATGAAAAATTTAAAGACATTAGAAATAGGAAAAAATGTAAAACTAACATTAATTCCAGAAAGTAAGTTCAAGACAAATTTAGTAAGTGTATATATACTTAGAGAATTAAATAGAAATGAAGTTACAAAAAATGCTCTACTTCCAGGCATTTTAAAAAGTGGTTGTAATAAATATAAGACACTTGGTCAATTGACAAATAAAGAAGAAGAACTATACGGATCATATTTAAATGCGGGAACATCAAAACGAGGAGAACACCAAGTTTTAGGATTCAGTATATTAGGTGTAAGTGAAAGATACTTAGATGAAAAAATATTAGGAGAATGTATAGAATTTTTAAATGAAATTATAAACAATCCATTAGTAGTTGATGGTGGCTTTAATGAAGAATATTTAAAATTAGAAAAAGAAATACTTAAAGATTCTATAATGGGTATAATCAACGACAAAGGTAGCTATGCTATGAAGAGAGCTAATGAGATTATGTTTGAAGGAGAACCGTATTCTATAAGTGGTAAAGGATATATAGAAGATTTAGATGAAATAAACGGTGTAAACTTATATGAACATTATAGAAAAATATTAGAAACATCTCCAATAGAAATAATAGTTGAAGGTGAATTTGATGAAACTGAAGTAGTAGAATTAATAAAAGAAAAATTCACATTTGATAGAGGTAATATAATAGATGTACCAAAAGAAGAATTCTACAAAGATGTAGATGAAGTAAAAGTAGTAAAAGAAACTATGGATATAGCGCAAGGTAAACTAGTGATGGGTTATAGATGTAATGTAGATTACTTAGACGAAGAAAAATACTATAGCCTTCTTTTAGGTTCTAGAATATTAGGCGGTGGCGCTGACAGTAAGTTGTTTATAAATGTAAGAGAAAAAGAAAGTCTTTGCTATACTATTTATTCTACAATACAAAAAAGTAAATCAGCGATGATGGTTTGTTCAGGAATAGAAGCAGAAAATTATGAAAAGACTGTTGAATTAGTTAAAGAACAAGTTCAAAAATTAAAAGATGGAGATATAACAGAAAAAGAAATATCAAATGCTAAAATAGCATTTATAAATTCATTAAATTCTTTAAATGATGAAATAGGAAGAATCTCAGATTTTTATTTCTCACAATCAATATCAAAAAATAAGGGTGACTTAGACGACATAAAAAATATGATAAATAAATCTACAAAGGAAGATATAGTAGATGCTGTTAAAAATATTCAGTTAGACACTATATATTTCTTAAGTAAATAGGGAGGGCATAATGGAAAAAATAGTCAACGAATTATTAAAAGAAGAATTATATTATGAAAAATTAGAAAATGGATTAGATGTGTACTTTATGCCTAAAAAAGGATTTACTAAAAAGTATGCTGTTTTAGCAACGAATTATGGTTCAAATGATTTAGAATTTGTTCCTATAGGAGAGAGCGAACCGATTAGAGTAAATGAAGGAATTGCACATTTCTTAGAACATAAAATGTTTGAGCAACCTGACGAAACTGATGCATTTGAAAAATTCTCAAAATGGGGGGCTAATGCAAATGCATTTACTAATTTTACAACAACAGCTTATCTATTTACGACAACAGAAAATTTCTATGATTGCTTAGACCACTTATTTGATTATGTACAAACGCCACACTTTACTGATGAAAATGTAGAAAAAGAAAAAGGCATAATTGCTCAGGAAATAAAAATGTATGACGATGATCCAGGGTGGAATGTATCATTTAATGCAATAAAAGCAATGTATGTAAATCATCCAGTAAGAGTAGATATAGCTGGAAGTGTAGATAGTATTTATAAAATAACAAAAGAAGAACTTTATAAATGTTACAATACATTCTACAATCCAGGAAACATGGCTTTATTTGTAATAGGTGATTTAGATGCAGATGAATTATTTGAAAATGTAAAAAAAGCTAATAAATACGATATGGCTAAAATGGAACACGAAATAACAAGAATATATCCAGAAGAGCCAACTACTGTTAACCAAAAGGAAATAGTAACACAAGCTCCTATTTCAATACCTATATTCAACATAGGTTTTAAAGATGACAAAGTAAATATAAAAGGAAGAGAATTACTAAGATACGAAGTAATAACAGATATATTAAATGAAATGTTATTTAGACGTGGTAGCGAACTTTATGAAGATTTATATATGAAAGGACTTATAAATAGAAGTTTTGGGGCAGGTTTTACTTCACAGATAGATTATGCATTTACGACAGTTGGAGGCGAATCAAAGCAACCAAAAGAAGTTAAAAGAGTTATATTTGAATATATAGATAAATATAAAAAAGAAGGATTAGATAGAGAAACATTTGAAAGGGTTAAAAAATCTTCAATTGGTAACTTTATAAAATACTTCGACTCTTTAACTTTCATAGCGAATAACTTTATCTTCTACAAATTTAAAGATATAAACTTATTAGATTATGTAGAAGTAATAAAAGAAGTTACATTTGAAGAAGTACAACAAAGATTAGAAGAACACTTTAGAGAAGACAACTGTGTAATATCTATTGTAGAACCTATTGATGAATCAAATAACTAAATTTAGAAGATTACTTACTTCAAGTAAAAATATTATTTCTTATGAATTATAAAAATAAAAGTTGTGAGATGTATCTTCTTGCAACTTTTGTTTTTTATAGGAAATATTTATTTTTAAGTTATAAACTGATATAATAACATTTGTATTCGTATAACTTACTTTAGAAAAGGGGGATTTTTTTATGATAGACATTCATTGTCATATACTACCGAATGTCGATGATGGAGCTGAGTGTATGCAAGAAGCCATAAATATGGCTAAGATAGCTAAAGAGCAAGGTATAAATAAAATAATTGCTACTCCTCACTATCATCCAGAATTTAAATATGCAAAAGGTGAAGAGTTAAAAGAAATTTATAAAGAATTTAAAAATGAGTTAAAAGAAAATAATATAGATATTGAGATGTATCTTGGCAATGAAATTTATTATACATATGATTTAATAGATAAATTTTCAGAATTAGACTTTTATTCGTTAAACGATAGTAAATATATATTAATAGAATTTCCGCCAAATAATTTTCCTAATAACTTATGTAACGTTGTTTATGAAATAAAACAACAGGGGTTTACTCCAATTTTAGCTCATGTTGAAAGATATATAAAAATTCATGAAGATCCAGAGATAATTTATGATTGTATAAAAACAGGTGCAATTATTCAGATAAATAGCTCTAGTCTTATAGGAAAACAAGGTAAAGAGTTTCAAAAGATATGTAATCTTTTAATAAGTAGAAATATGGTTCATTTAGTATCTACAGATGCCCATAGCGATACAAGAAGACGTCCATTATTAAAAGATGCATATGAATATGTTGAAAAGAAACATTCAAAATCTATGGCAGAAAATCTATTTATAAATAATGCTCAGTGTATTTTAGATAATAGAGATATTATCATAGAAGAACCACTTGAGAAACAAATAGAAAAAGTAAGTTTACTTAGTAGAATCTTTAGAAGATAAGAGGTGTTTATATGGATAGAGTTGCATTTACACTGTTTGGTGTAGATATAATGTGGTATGGAATTTTAATGGCTACAGGAATGGTAGTAGCAGTTTGTATTGCATTAAGAGAAGCTAAAAGACTAGGAATAAAAGAAGATGATATATTAAATTTAGCTATGATAGCAATTCCTTGTGGAATTATAGGTGCAAGAGCTTATTATGTAATCTTCAACTGGTCTTATTATGCAGGAAATATATCAGAAATTTTAAATTTTAGAGGTGGAGGATTAGCTATTCATGGTGCTTTATTAGGAGGAGTTTTAGCAGGATTTATATATGCTAAAGTTAAAAAACTAGACTTCTTTAAATTAGCAGACTGTGTAGTTATAGGAATACCACTAGCTCAGGCAATTGGTAGATGGGGAAATTATCTAAATAAAGAAGCTCATGGCGGTCCAACAAATTTACCATGGGGGATAATGGTAGATGGTGTTAAAGTACATCCTACATTTTTATATGAATCTATATGGGATTTAGGTGTATTTATATTTTTAATGTTACTTAGAAAAAAACAAAAATACGAAGGACAGATTTTAGTTTATTATATAACTTTATATTCTATAGGAAGATTTTTTATAGAAGGTCTTAGAACAGATTCACTTATGTTAGGACCACTAAGAATGGCACAAGTTATAAGTTTAATATTTATAATTATCGGTGTTATATTAAATTATGTATTATCAAAAAAACAAAAGAGATAATATGTGAAATCCATCAAAATTGACAATTAAATATTTTACAGGAAGGACGTGAATTTTTAATGGAATTCCATCACGTATCTGTACTTCTAGATGAATGTATAGAAAATTTAAATATAAAAGAAGACGGTGTATACGTCGATTGTACTATGGGTGGTGCAGGTCACTCAAAAGAAATAGTAAAAAGACTTTCAAAAGATGGACTTTTTATAGGTTTCGACCAAGATAAAAATGCAATAGCTACAGCAAAAGAGAGATTAGCAGAGTACTCAGATAGAGTTAAATTTGTACACAGCAACTTTTCAAATATAAAAGAAGAATTAGAAAAAATAGGTGTATATAAAATAGATGGTGTATTAGCAGATTTAGGTGTTTCTTCTCACCAATTAGATGAGGCAGACAGAGGATTCTCATATATGCACGATGCACCATTAGATATGAGAATGGACGTTAGAAAGCCGTTTTCTGCTTATGATGTAGTAAATACTTATTCAGAAGAACAACTTGCTAAAATAATAAAAGATTATGGTGAAGATAATTGGGCTAAGAGAATAGCTAAATTTATTGTTGAAGCTCGTCAAGAAAAACCAATAGAAAAAACAGGTGAGCTAGTAGATGTAATCAAAAAAGCTATACCTAAAAAAGCTAGAATAGATGGACCACATCCAGCTAAAAGAACATTCCAAGCTATACGTATAGAGGTAAATAATGAGCTTGGAGTTATAAATAAAATGATAGACGATGCAGTTTCTATGATGAACAAAGGTGGTAGAATATGTATAATAACATTCCATTCTTTAGAAGATAGAATAGTTAAAAATGAATTCAAAGAATTATCACTTAGCTGTGTTTGTCCACCAGAACTTCCAATATGTCAATGTGACAAAGTTTCTGAAGTTAAGGTTATAACTAGAAAACCAATACTTCCAAGCAAAGAAGAAATTGAGGCAAATCCTCGTTCAAGAAGTGCAAAACTTAGAGTTGCAGAAAAGAAATAATAGTTATTTGTAAAAAAATGTAAAAAGTAGTTGTTGTAACTACATTTTAAGTATATAATTATAACTATCAATATTAACACTAACTAAATAAATTCTTATCAAGAGAGATGGAGGGAATAGGCCCAATGAAGTCCAGCAACCTATATTAGATAGGTGCTAAATCCTACTTATGTTTTCATAAGAAAGATAAGAGAGAATGATAACAAAGGCTCTTTTATCTTTAGGTAAAAGGGCCTTTTTAATTTTGAGTTTATGTATATTATTTAGCAGTATATATAGATTTAAAAATTTCTTGGTTAGACAATAAAAGCTTGTATTTAACAATAATATATTTGGAGGGATAACATGACAGAAAGAAAATTAGGTTTTAGTACATTACAAATTCATGGGGGACAAGAGCCAGATTCAGCAACAGGATCAAGAGCAGTTCCAATATATCAAACAACATCATATTGTTTTGATAGTGTTCAATATGGGGCTGATTTATTCGCATTAAAAGAAGAAGGACACATATATTCAAGAATATCAAACCCAACTGTTCAAGTATTTGAAGATAGAATGGCACTTTTAGAAGGTGGAGTAGGAGCAGTAGCATTTTCTTCAGGAATGGGTGCTATAAATGCAGCTATACTTAATATAATAAAAGCAGGGGATGAAATAGTAGCAGCACCAACATTATATGGAGGAACATATAACTTACTTTCAAATATGCTTCCTAAATTCGGTATAAAAGTTCATTTTGTTGACCCAGATGACCCAGAAAGTTTTAGAGCAGCAATAAATGAAAATACTAGACTTGTTTATGCTGAAACTATAGGAAATCCAGGAATAAACTTAATAGATATAGAAGCTATAGCAGATATAGCTCATGAAAATAAAATACCATTTATGTTAGACAATACTTTTGGAACTCCTTACTTAATAAAAGTATTTGAACATGGCGTAGATATAGTAGTTCATTCAGCAACTAAATTTATCGGAGGACATGGTACTACTTTAGGTGGAGTTGTAGTAGATAGTGGTAACTTTGACTGGTTAGGAAGTGGAAAATTCCCTTGTTTAACAGAACCAGATATGTCTTATAATGGACTTAACTATGCAAAAGATGTAGGGGCTGCAGCTTATGCAACTAAATTAAAAGTTCAATGGTTAAGAGACTCTGGAGCTTGTTTAAGTCCATTTAATGCATTTATGTTATTACAAGGACTTGAAACTATGTCACTTAGAATAGAAAGACATATAAGCAACACAAAGGCTATAACTGAGTTTTTAAATAATCATCCACAAGTTGCATGGGTTAACTATCCAGGACTTAAAGAAAATAAATATTATGAATTAGGTCAAAAATACTTACCAAAAGGAGCAGGTTCAATATTTACATTTGGTATAAAGGGAGGACTTGAAGCTGGAAAGAAATTTATAGAAAGCCTTCAAATATTCTCTCATCTTGCAAATGTAGCTGATGCAAAATCATTAGTTATACATCCCGCAAGTACTACACATGCTCAACTTAATGAAGAAGAACAAGCAGCAGCAGGAGTTAGACCAGATATGATAAGAATGTCTGTTGGTATAGAAGATATAAATGATTTACTTTGGGATATAGATCAGGCGTTAAAAGCAACTATATAAGTTGTTGTAAAAAAATACCAATGGGTATATAATAAATAATTGATAAATGAGTAGTTATTGATGTAGCATTAATCTTTAACTACTCATTTATAATCTAAGAAAATAGAGATTGAGATAGAGAGATGTTTAAATATAAAAACATCTCTCTATTTTTAAAATTTTTTATGAAAGAAGTGGTTTAAGTGGAGGCAAGTCAGAAAAAAATTAATTATTTATTTTCTAATTCAGATTTAAAAAAATTAATAGGACCATTAATTGTAGAACAACTACTTTTAATAGTTGTAGGTTTAATAGATTCAATTATGGTCGCAAGTGTAGGGGAATCAGCAGTATCAGCGGTATCTTTAGTTGATACGATTATGGTACTTGTTACACAAGTTTTCACTGCATTAGGGACAGGTGGAGCTGTTGTTGCAGGTCAATTCTTAGGTCAAAAAAATGAAAAGAAATCATGTGAAGCATCAGATCAATTAATGTTATTTTTACTTGTAAGTTCAATTGGAGTTATGATTTTAGGATATTTATTAAAATACTTTATACTACACAAAGTATTTGGAACATTGGAAGCTGATGTTATGGGATTTGCAAATATTTATCTATTAATAGTATTTTTATCCATTCCAGCAATAGCAATTTACAATGGGGCGGCAGCTTTATTTAGAGCAATGGGAAATTCAAACATAACTATGAAAATCTCAATCCTTATGAATAGTGTTAACTTTGTGGGAAATGCAATTTTAATATATGGATTAAAAATGGGGGTTGCAGGGGCTGCAATTCCAACAGTATTTTCAAGATATTTGGCAGCTATAATAGCATTTTATCTTATAAGAAATCAAGATTTACAAATTCATATATCTAAAAAAATGTGTTTTCATTTTAAAGGTGATCTTATAAAAAGAATTTTATATATAGGAATTCCAAATGGACTTGAAAATAGTATGTTTCAACTTGGGAAAATAGTTGTATTAAATTTAGTTGCTAGTTTTGGAACTGCTGCAATAGCTGCAAATGCAGTTAGTAACTGTCTAGCATTATTTCAAATAGTGCCTGGAATGGCTATTGGTCAAGCAGACCTTGCAGTAGTATCACAATGTGTTGGGGCTAATGACGAATACCAGACAAAATATTATACTAAGAAAATGATGAAATTGAGTTATATTGGAATAATAATTACAAATGTAATCATATTCTTAGGTTTAAATTTAATCTTAGATATTTATAACCTATCAGAAGGTACTGCACAAATGACTCGTGAGATAATTATTTATCATGGAATCATGGCAATGCTAATTTGGCCATTATCATTTATGATAGCAAATACTCTTAGGGCATCAAATGACGTGAAATTCTGTATGTTAGTATGCATATTCTCAATGTGGATTTTCAGAATAGGATTTAGTTATATAGTTGGAAAATACATGGGATTAGGAGTATTCGGTGTATGGGTAGCAATGACTATAGACTGGGCTGTTAGAAGCATCTTCTTTGTATGGAGATATTTAAGTGGAAGATGGAAATTACATTGGTATTAATATAATATAAGACTTAAATAAAAATGAGCTTATTAGTTTATTAAACTTTTAAGCTCATTTTTTAATATTAAAAGATTTATTACCCTTGTAAACCTCTTGATTGTCTGTCCATATCTTCAATAACAATGTCATAAATTTCACCAAGAGAAGCACAATATTCTAGAACTTTCCATGGCTCATTAGTATGAAAATGGATTTTAATAAGTTCTTCATCTCCTACAGCTAATAAACAATCGCCTTTGAAATTATTATTGAAGTAATCACTTATTTCATTTTCATTTAGGTTTTTACCTTCTATTAATAATTGTGTATCATATCTGTATTCAATCATGAATGCCTCCTTAAAATTTATATTTATTTTGTTGTAAATATGTTTTTAAAACTAGATTCTTTATCATTTATAGTTAGTTTTATAGTATCAAAATAAACAGTTTTATCGTTTGATATAGTAGTATTCTTTTGATATATAACATATAGTTTTTGTGATTGTGAAGCATTTTTTTCTAATTTGTTTGTATTAGCTTCTATATTTAAAGTATTATCTTCAACATTACAATTTATATCGAAAAATTCATTTTTTATTCCATTAAAATATATATAAGTATTTGATTTTGTATCTATTTTATAAATTCCTTCTTCTTGTGAAGCTTCATCTATAAAATTCTTTAATTGTTGATTATTAATAGCTGAAATATCTACTTTATTTAATTTTACCATATTGTCAGAAGTATTATTTTTGCTACATCCAAAAGTAAATATAGTAATTATTATTAGTAGTGTAATATAGAGTTTTTTCATATATTTCTCCTTATAATATCTATTTTTGATAATCATATCATTGAATAAATAAAATATCAATTAAATTATTTACTTTAGAGATAATATATTTTTTACATGAATCATAGTCCCAATTAAAAGACAATCTTCATCTATATTAAATTTTGAGTTATGTATAGGATAAGTTGTATTTTTATCTTCATTTCCACATCCTAAGTTAAAAAATACTCCAGGAACTTTTTGTAGAAACCATGCAAAATCTTCAGCACCAAGTGGTGATTTTTCCTTTTTTAAAACTTTATCAGGTCCAAGTAATTCAGAAGTATTTTTAACAACTAAATCTACTAATTCAGAAGTATTAACTAAACTTGGAATTCCAGGTATTATTTCAAGATCTACCTTGCCACCAAATCCCATACTTATATTTTCACACATTGCTTTAATTTTATCTTTTATAAGATGGCGAGTATCTTCATTTAGAGTTCTAAGTGTGCCAGTTAACTTAACTTCATCACATATTATATTTCCTTTGTGGCCACCTTCAATTTTACCAAAAGAAATTACAGCAGAATCAGTAGGGTCTATATTTCGGCTCACTATGCTTTGAAGTGCAGTGACTAAATATGATGCAATAACAATAGCATCAACGCCCTCATGTGGATAAGCACCATGTCCATTTTTACCTAATACTTTTAATATAAGTCTGTCAGTAGAAGCGGCAGCGGTACCTTTTTTAATTTCTATATACCCAGTTTTTATATGAGATCCGACATGAAGTCCAAATATCATATCGACCTTTGGATTTTCAAGACAGCCTTCTTCAATCATATATTTGCCAGCACCGATTTCTTCTCCGGGTTGGAAAAAGAATTTTACATTTACTTTTAATAAATCTCTATTTTCATATAAAACTTTGCATGCACCTAATAAGATTGCAGTATGTGCATCATGGCCACAAGCATGCATTACGCCTGAATTTTTAGACTTATAGTCTAAATCAAGTTCTTCGTCTATAGGTAATGCATCTATGTCAGCTCTTAAGGCTACTGTTTTTTCAAATCCTCCGTTTATTTGTGCAACTATAGCTGTAGTATTTTTATACTCAATATAAGATATTCCAATTTCATCTAAATATTTTTTGATTTTTTCTTTAGTTTTAAATTCATTTAACCCTAGTTCAGGTGTTTGATGTAAATCTCGTCTGACATTTACTAACCAATCATTTATACCTGAACATAACTTTTCTATATCCATTTGAATACACCCCTTTATTAATTATAAATCATTTTAAACACGGTTTAATTAAGAATTTTGAAATACTATATTTTTTAAAATATAATTAAAAAAAATATTTATAGAAAAATCTCAAAAATATAAATATTAAGAAAAATAGTTGACATAAGAAAAAAATGGAAATATAATCATAAATATAGTAATCAAACCGATGAGTAAGAGAAGTAGATGCAATAATTATTTTATAGAGAGTTGTGGATGGTGGAATCATGACAAATAACTTGTGTTGAATGGACTTACGAGGGCAGAATGAAAGGTGTATCTTAGTAGTATCTGACGGGAACTCCATCCGTTATCACAGGAGCATATATGATAGTATATGAAATGAGTGGGTCTTTATGACCAATTAGGGTGGTACCGCAGAAGCAGAAGATATGACTTTTGTCCCAATTAGGGATAAAAGTCTTTTTTATTTGGAAAAAACAAATTTGGAAAATATTTAGGAGGTATAAGAATATGAAAAAAGCACCATACAGATTATATTTAAGTGAAGAGGAAATACCAAAGAAGTGGTATAACCTAAGAGCTGATATGAAAGAGTTGCCAGAACCTATGATAAATCCAGCAACTATGAAACCAGCACTTGAAGAAGACTTATATCCAGTATTTTGTAAAGAGTTAGCTCATCAAGAAATGGATGATAAAACTAGATATGTAGACATTCCAGACGAAGTTAGAGAAATGTATAAAATATATAGACCATCACCACTTTGTAGAGCTTATAACCTAGAAAAAGCTTTGGGAACACCAGCTAAAATATATTATAAATTTGAAGGAAATAATACTTCAGGAAGTCATAAATTAAATTCAGCAATAGCACAAGCATATTATGCTAAAAAGGAAGGATTAAAAGGAGTTACTACTGAAACTGGAGCAGGACAATGGGGAACTGCTTTATCAGAAGCATGTGCTTACTTTGGTCTTCCACTTAACGTATATATGGTTAAGGTATCTTATGAACAAAAACCTGATAGAAAAAATATAATGAAAGTATTTGGGGCAGATGTAACTCCATCTCCAAGCAATACAACTAATGCAGGAAGAAAAATATTGGCTCAAAATCCAGATGATCCAGGTTCTTTAGGAACTGCTATTTCAGAAGCTGTTGAAGTTGCAGTAGGCACTGAAGGATATAGATATGTTTTAGGTTCTGTTTTAAATCAAGTTTTACTTCATCAATCAATAATAGGATTAGAAGCAAAAGCTGCTATGGATAAATTAGAAGAATATCCTGATATAGTAATCGGCTGTGCAGGTGGAGGATCTAACTTGGGTGGACTTATAGCTCCATATATGCAAGATAAATTATTAGGAAAAGAAAACCCAAGAATCGTTGCAGTAGAACCAGCATCTTGTCCATCTTTAACAAGAGGTAAATATGCATATGATTTCTGCGACACTGGTAAAATAACTCCTATGGCAAAAATGTACACTTTAGGTTGTGAATTTACACCATCTAAAAACCATGCAGGAGGACTTAGATATCATGGAATGAGTCCAATATTATCAAAACTATACCACGATGGATATATGGAAGCTGTATCTGTTGAACAAACTAAAGTATTTGAAGCTGCAACATTATTTGCTAAAGTTGAAACAATTCTTCCAGCACCAGAATCATCACATGCAATTAGAGTTGCAATAGATGAAGCATTAAAATGCAAAGAAACTGGTGAAGAAAAAACAATATTATTTGGCTTAACTGGAACAGGATACTTCGACATGAAAGGCTATAATGCTTATATAGAAGGAACAATGACAGATTATATTCCAACAGATGAAGATCTACAAGTTGGTTTTGATAAATTACCTATAATACCAGGAATCCAAGATGAAATAAAATAGATAAATAGTAATACTAATTAAAAATAATTAATAAAAATAAAGAGGGATTTAAATTTAAAGTAGATTTAAAAGTAAATCTCTCTTTTTATGTAAAGAAAATTAAATTATAGAAAAAATTTAAAAAATAAAATTACATCTATTGACAATAAATAAAAAAGTAAATAAAATATATAGCAAGCTATATATTTAGGAGAATTGATTATGGAAGAAAAAGTACTTATAGGTTTTTTAATTAAGCAAATACATATAGCATTTGAGACACGTTGTCATAAAAACTTACAAAGGTATAATTTGACTCCGTCACAAATGGATGTACTTTTATATTTAAAAAAACATGAAGAAGACATACTTACTCAAAGGGATTTAGAAACAGGATTAACGCTTAAAAATCCTACTGTAACTGGATTACTAAACAGATTAGAAGAAAAAGGTTTTATAACAAGAGAACAAAATCTAAATGATAAAAGGTCTAAATTTATAAAAATGACAGATAAAGCTCAGAGAGTATTAGAAGATGGTTATTTATATATACAAGAATTAGATGCTAAAATGCTAAACGGAATTTCAGAGGAAGAACGAGAACAGTTATTTAAGCATATATATAAAATTCTAGATAATTTAAAGTAATTCTCATTTAATAATTTTAAGTTGTCCTTAAAATATTATGATGAGAAATTTGTAATGTCAAAAATTAAATAATTTATTTAATTTAAAATAAAATTTATATATTGAGGAGGAATAAAATGATACGAAAATTAGCATCATATATTGGCGAATTCAAAAAGAATTCTATCATAACGCCTATATTTATGGTATTAGAATGTATATGTGAAGTTATAATACCACTATTAATGGCTATGATTATAGACAATGGTCTAAACAATAGTGATATGGGATATGTAGCCAAGATAGGGTTACTTATGTTCATAGTGGCTATGCTATCACTTGTTTGTGGTGCATTAGGAGCAAAATTTGCTGCCAATGCTTCAGCAGGTTATGCAAGAAATTTAAGACGTGCAATGTTTGAAAATATACAAGATTTTTCTTTTGAAAATATTGATAAATATTCAACAGCAGGTTTAGTAACAAGACTTACTACAGATATAACAAATGTGCAAAATGCATATCAAATGATTTTAAGAATGCTTGTTAGAGCACCAATCATGCTTATATCTGCAATGGTAATGTCAGTTTTAATTAATCCAAGTTTATCACTAGTATTCTTTGGAGCAGTAATATTCTTAGGGTTAATATTAGCACTTATAATAAAAGTTGCATTCCCTAGATTCACAGCTGTTTTCAAAAAATACGATGCATTAAATGCAAGTGTACAAGAAAACTTAACAGGAATAAGAACTGTAAAATCAGCAGTAAGAGAAGATTTTGAAATAAACAAATTCAAAAAAGCTTCAGGAGATGTAAAAAATAGCTTTATTTTTGCAGAAAAATTAATAGTACTAAATGCTCCAGTAATGCAAATTACTATGTATACATGTATATTACTTTTATCATGGTTAGGGGCTAAAATGATAGTTTCAAATACTATGACAACAGGTCAACTTATGAGTTTCTTCACTTATTCTACACAAATACTTATGAGTTTAATGATGTTATCAATGGTATTTGTTATGATAACTATGGCTAAATCTTCAGCAGAGAGAATACTTGAAGTTTTAGATGAAGAAAGTACTATAAAAAATCCTAAAAATCCTATAAAAGAAGTAAAAGATGGATCTATATCATTTGAAAATGTAGATTTCTCTTATGCAAATGATAAAAATAAATTAAATTTAGAAAATGTAAACTTAGAGATAAAATCTGGTGAAACAATAGGAATTATAGGTGGAACAGGTAGTGCAAAATCTACATTAGTTCAATTAATACCAAGACTTTATGATGTTACTTCAGGAAGTATAAAAGTAGGTGGAGTAGACGTTAGAGACTATGATATAGATACTCTTAGAAATGAAGTTTCTATGGTTTTACAAAAGAATGTTTTATTCTCAGGTACTATAAAAGAAAATCTAAGATGGGGAGATAAAAATGCAACAGATGAAGAATTAGTAGATGCATGTAAAAAAGCATGTGCAGATGAATTCATTCAAACATTCCCAGATGGATATGATACTTATATAGAACAAGGTGGTACAAATGTATCTGGTGGTCAAAAACAAAGACTTTGTATCGCAAGAGCTTTACTTAAAAAGCCAAAAATATTAATTTTAGATGATTCAACAAGTGCAGTTGATACAAAAACGGATGCTACAATTAGAGCAGCGCTTCAAAATGACATAGCATCTACAACAAAAATAATAATAGCTCAACGTATATCATCAATAGAAGCTAGTGATAAAATAATAGTTTTAGATGACGGAAAAATAGATGCTATTGGAACACATGATGAATTAAAAGTAAACAACGCTATATATAGAGAAGTTTACGAATCACAAGTGAAAGGAGCTGATGATAATGAGTAAAGAATTCGCTAAAGGCAAAAAAGGGCCTAAGGGAAATAACCCTATGAAGACTTTAAAAAGAATGATTAGCTATATATTTAGAGATTATAAATTCTTATTCTTTATAGTTTTAATAACATTATTTATTAGTTCTATTGTTTCAGTTGTAGCAAACTTATTCTTAAAAACATTAATAGATGATTATATAGTTCCTTTATTAGGACACAATAATCCAAGCTTTAAAGCATTATTAACAGCTTTAGCTATAATGGCTGCTATTTTCTATACTGGTGTAATATCAACATATGTATATAGTAGACTTATGGTTAATATATCTCAAGGAACATTAAAAAATATCCGTGATGATTTATTCGAGCATATGGAAAAACTTCCAATAAAATATTTCGATACACATGCTCACGGAGATATAATGAGTATATACACAAATGATACAGACACATTAAGACAGATGATAAGTCAAAGTATACCTCAACTTATTTCTTCTATAATAACTATAGTAGGGACTTTTGTTTCTATGATAGTACTAAGTCCAATACTTACAATATTAATAGTTGTTATGGTATTTGTTATGTATCAAGTAATGAGAAGATTAGGATCTAAAAGTGCATTCTTCTTTGGAAACCAACAAAGAGATATAGGTAAAGTTAATGGATATATTGAAGAAATGATGGAAGGTCAAAAAGTAGTTAAAGTATTCAGTTATGAAGAAGATTCTAAAAAGAAATTTAACGAATTAAATGACTCATTATTTAATAGTGCTGACAATGCCAACAGTTTTGCAAATATGCTTATGCCTATAATGAATAATATAGGAAATTTAAGTTATGTTTTAATAGTTGCAATAGGTGCAGTGCTTGCAATAACTGGTGTAGGAAACTTAACTTTAGGTGCATTAGCATCATTCTTGCAATTAACAAGAAGTTTCAATATGCCAGTAGCTCAAGTATCACAACAATTTAACTCAATAATAATGGCTCTTGCTGGTGCAGAGAGAATATTCAACTTAATAGATGAAAAACCAGAAGTAGACGACGGATACGTTACATTAGAAAATGCTGTAGAAGAAGATGGCGAAATTAAACCAGTAAAAGAACGTACAGGAACTTGGGCTTGGAGACATCCACACAAAGCTGAAGGAACTGTAACATATACTAAATTAACTGGAGATGTTGTATTTGAAGGTGTTAACTTCGGTTATAATGACGACAAAATTGTATTACATGATATAAATATGTACGCTAAACCAGGACAAAAAGTAGCTTTCGTTGGTGCTACAGGGGCTGGTAAAACTACAATAACAAACCTAATCAATAGATTCTATGATATTCAAGATGGTAAAATAAGATATGATGGAATCAATATAACTAAAATCAAGAAAGACGATTTAAGAAAATCACTTGGTATAGTTCTTCAAGATACTCACTTGTTTACAGGAACAGTTATGGAAAACATCAGATATGGTAAATTAGATGCAACTGATGAAGAAGTAATTGCTGCTGCAAAACTTGCTAATGCACATGGATTTATAGAACATCTAAAAGATGGATATAATACAGTGTTAACAGGAGACGGAAGTAACTTATCTCAAGGTCAAAGACAGCTTTTATCAATAGCTAGAACAGCTATAGCAAATCCACCAGTTTTAATACTAGATGAGGCTACATCAAGTATAGATACTAGAACAGAAAAAATAGTTCAAGATGGTATGGATAAGCTGATGGAAGGAAGAACAGTATTCGTAATTGCACATAGACTATCAACAATCAAAAACTCTGATGTTATCATGGTTTTAGAACAAGGTAGAATAATTGAACGTGGTAATCACGATGAACTTATTGAAAAACACGGTAAGTATTATCAATTATATACTGGTGCTTTTGAACTAGAATAAAACTTAATATAAATATTATTAAATATGCTCAGTTAATTTAATTAGCTGAGCATATTTTTTTGTTTGAATAAAAAATATATAGAGAAAATATACTGAAAAAGAGCTAAATTTGAATGTATATGTATATTTTTAGAGGAATTTTTTTAGAGGAAGATATATCTAAAATAAATAATTCTTTAATGATAGGGGTTATGAATATTTGGGAAAATAATATTTGCTTAATTTGTTTTAATAAAAATAGGAACTGTTTGAATTAAGGGGGCGATTATATGCAAGATAAAAACGAAAAAGTAAAGAGTTTTAAAGCATATAAAAAGAGGAAAAAGAATAAGAATAAAAGAGGTATATTTAAGAAGAAAACAGGAATATTAGTAGTTATTTTGATTGCAGCAATAGGGATAGGCAATTTGTGCATTTATCAAGTTTCTTCTAGTTTAAAGTACGACATATACTATTTAGAAAAAGATTTAAAAGAGAAACAAAATAAATTACAAACATTAGAAGTTGAGAAAAGGGTAAATCAAAATTCAAAAACATTAGAAGAAGATGCCACTGAAAAACTAAACATGATTTATCCTACAGAATATCAAAAAAAATATATTTCTGTGGATGATTAAATAGGATGATTTTTATACATTATAAAAAGGAGGATGATTATGAAGAAAATAAGAATCAAGAGCAAAAAAAGGCTAGTGTTAGTTCTAGTTTCTGCATGCGCCTTATTCTTAGTACTAATAGTCCGAACTTGTTATCTACAGCTTGTAAAAGGGGAATGGTTGAGCACAAAGGCATCAGAACAACAGACTAGAGAAATTCCAGTAGAATCAAAGAGAGGTACTATATACGACAAAAATATGAAAGAGCTCGCAGTAAGTGTTACCAAGTATACTATTTGGTGTAAACCTGTTGAAGTAGAAGATAAGAAAGAGGCAGCTAAAAAAATTTCAGAAATTGTAAAAGATAAAGATTATGATGAAATTTTAAAACTACTATCTAAAACAAATCAAGCACTAGTGAGAATTCAACGATGGGTTGATGATGATGTTGCTGATAAGATTCAAAATGCATCAATTCCTGGAATTTGGATATCAGAAGACCCACAAAGATATTATCCATATGGAAATTTTGCAGCATATGTATTAGGTCATACATCATCAGATGGTGAAGGTGTGACAGGAATAGAACTCCAGTACAATAAGGACTTGCAAGGTAAAGATGGAAAATTAATTGTAAGTACTGATGCATCTGGTAGAGAAATAAACCAAGGTGTAGAACAATATTATGAAGCAACTCAAGGAAATGGGATAGTTCTTACAATAGATGAAGTTATTCAAAGTTATGCTGAAAAGGCAGCCCAAAGAGCATATGAATTAAACAATGCCAAGAGGGTTAAGATAATAGCGATGGACCCTAAAACAGGTGATGTTTTAGCGATGGCATCTAAACCAGATTATGACCCAAATAATCCGACTAAAGCTATATATCCATATTTTGAAGATTTATTAGACAGTTATGATGACGATAAAAAAATAAATGCTTATTATGAAATGTGGAGAAATACGCTTATAAGTGATACATATGAACCAGGTTCTACTTTCAAACTTGTAACAGCTACATCGTCTGTTGAAGAAAATGTAATTAAGCCAAATGAAAAATTTACATGCACAGGTAGTGTAACTGTAGAAGGTAGAAGAATTAAATGTTGGAGATCATATAGACCTCATGGAAGTGAAACTTTCGAACAGGCGGTTCAAAATTCATGCAACCCAGTATTTGTTGAATTAGGAAAAAGACTGGGTGTAAGTAAATTATATGATTACATAGAAGCTTTTGGTCTTACAAGTAAAACAGGTATAGATTTAACTGGAGAAGCAAACAGTATACTATATAAAGAAAAAGATGTAGGTCCAGTAGAGCTTGCAACTATTTCTTTTGGTCAATCAATATCAGTAACACCAATTCAACTAATAACAGCAGTATCATCAATAGCAAATGATGGTAAGCTTATGCAACCGAGATTGGTAAAAGCTTATACAGACAATGAAGGCAATATTACAAAAGAGGTTGAACCTAAAACTGTAAGACAGGTAGTTTCAAAGGAAACTTCACAAAAAATGTTGAAGGTTATGCAGTCTGTTGTTACAGATGGTGGAGGAAAGATAGCTTATCTACCAGGGTATAGACTAGGAGGAAAAACAGGAACAGCGCAAAAGGTTATAGATGGACAATACGCACAAGGAAAATATATATGTTCTTTTATTAGTGTAGCGCCTGTCGATGATCCTCAAATAGTAGTACTAGCAATAGTAGATGAACCTACAGATGTAGTTGCTTTTGGTTCAACTACAGCAGGACCTATTATAAAAGAAGTAATGAGTCAAAGTTTAGAATATCTAGGTGTTAAAAAAGTTTATACAGAAGAAGAAAAGAAAGAAAATGAAAAGAAACAAGTTAAAGTTCCAGATGTACGAAACTTAACTATAAAAGAAGCTACAAAAGTATTAGAAGAAAGCAACTTAGAATCAAACCTAGACACAGATATAGAAATAGATGAAAAAACTATAGTTACGGATATGTTCCCAAAACCAGGAGTAAAAGTAAATGAAGGTTCCAGCATAACTTTATACTACAACAATAACAGTTAAAATATATACTATATAATATTAATAAAACTCCAAGTATTCGACATATTCATTTCATATTATTAAAATATAGCAGATAAAATCGTTGCAAAAAAAGACTAATATTATAAATATCTTCAAAAATAAATCAATTTGGTATATAATTAATAAGATTGGAGATGTAGATAGTATTATAAATAAGTTAGTAGACTTTGCAACATAGTATCAACAACCAAAATTTTTACAGTCATCACACAAAACTTTAAGATTAAATTAAAATGCATAAATAGGAATATTTAGCATAAAAAAAGTTAATAATTGCAAATGAAAAATAATTAATTAAAAAAGATGAAACAACAGGGAGAGGAGTTTTAAATAATGTTAGGAATAAAAGAACTTACGTATACAGCAATGATTGGTTTCTTAATAGTAGTAATACTTGGACCAATATTTATACCAATGCTTGCTAGATTTAAATTTGGTCAAACGGTTAGAGATGAAGGACCTCAATCACACTTAGCAAAAAACGGAACACCAACAATGGGTGGTGTAATGATGATAGTAGCTATATTAATTACAGGGCTTACAAGAGCCAAAATAAGTCAAGGCCTAATAGTAGGATTGATTTGTATAGTAGGATTTGGTTTTGTAGGATTTTTAGATGACTTTATAAAAATAAAAATGAAAAGATCACTAGGGCTTAAACCTTATCAAAAGATAATACTACAATTTGCTCTTGCTTTATATATTGCATATTATCAATACAGTGCATCACCAAGCGCAACACAACTTGTTATACCATTTACAAACCATATAATAAACTTAGGAATATGGTATATACCATTTATGATGATATTCATAATAGGAACTGTAAATGCAGTAAACTTAACAGATGGGCTTGATGGTCTTGCATCAGGTGTTACTTTAATAGTATCATGTTTCTTCATATTATTTGCAGTATCAATATCTAATTCTGATGTTGCTATACTTGCAGCAGCTACAGCAGGTGCTTGTTTAGGATTTTTAGGATTCAACTCATATCCTGCAAAAGTGTTTATGGGAGATACTGGTTCAATGGCTTTAGGTGGAGCAGTAGTTGCATTTGCGACTCTTACTAATGCACCACTATTAATAATAATAGTAGGATTTATCTACTTAGCAGAAGCATTATCTGTTATGATACAAGTAACTTATTTCAAATTAACTCATGGAAAAAGAATATTTAAAATGGCGCCATTACACCACCACTTTGAACAATGTGGATGGCCAGAAACAAGAGTTGTATTCGTATTTTGGATAGTAACTGTAGTTTTATGTTGGATAGGTGTTTTAGCAGTATTTTAAGTGATGGGGGTAAATTAAAATGGATTTAAAAGGAAAGAATGTTTTACTTATAGGTTTAGCAAAAACTGGTATATCAACTATTAAATTATTAGATAAATTAGAAGCTAATATAACAGTTAATGATATAAAAACTGAAGAAAAACTAGCAGATATATTAGAAGAATTAAAAGATATAAAAAATGCAACTTATATACTTGGATATCATCCAGAAGAAGTAGATCATATTGATTTAGCAGTAGTATCTCCTGGAGTACCTCTTGACTTACCTTTCATAAAAAAATTATATTCTAACAATATAAAAGTGATTGGTGAAGTAGAATTAGCATATGAATTATCAAATAATCCTACTTTCATAGGGATAACAGGTACAAATGGAAAGACAACTACTACATCTTTAGTCGGAGAAATATTTAAAGCAGCTAAACGTGACACATATGTAGTTGGAAACATAGGAAAACCAGTAATAGAAACTGTTGGCATAGCTGATGAAAATTCTTTCTTAATTACAGAACTTAGTAGTTTCCAATTAGAAAGTATAGTAGATTTTAAACCAAGAGTAAGTATGATACTTAATCTTTCACCGGACCATTTAAATAGACACCATACTATGGAAAATTATATAATGGCAAAAGCTAATATATTTAAAAATCAAGACAAAAATGATTTTACAATATTAAACTATGATGATGAAGCAGTTAGAGCTTTATCAAATAAATGTAACTCTCAAGTTTTATACTTCTCTAGAAAACATCAAGGTGTAAGAGGAGTATATGCAAATAACGAAGGAAATATAGTAATAAATATAGATAAAGAAATAGTACTTCTTCATGAAGATGAACTTAGTTTACCTGGAGGACATAACCTAGAAAACTGTATGGCAGCAACTTTAGGTGCATATGTTTCAGGAATAGACTTAGACGTGATAAGAGAAGTATTAAAAACTTTTAAAGCAGTAGAACATAGATTAGAATATGTAAGAACTGTTAACGGAGTTATGTACGTAAATGACTCAAAAGGTACTAACCCAGATTCAACTATTAAAGCAGTAACTTCTTACAAGAAACCTATTGTATTAATAGCTGGAGGATATGATAAGGATAGTACTTATGATGAACTTTTAGATATTGCAAAACAAAATGTAAAAGCTTTAGTGTTATTAGGTGAAACTGCACCAAAAATAGAGGCTTGTGCAAAAACTAAAGGATTTGAAACTATAAAAATAGTAAATAACATGAAAGAAGCAGTAGAAACTTCTTGTGAACTTGCAAATGAAGGAGATGTAGTTTTACTTTCACCAGCATGTGCAAGTTGGGATATGTACACAAGCTTTGAAGTAAGAGGACGTGACTTCAAAGATAATGTAAACAATTTATAATTAAATCTCTTCCTTCAAAGCTAATAGCGATGAGGAAGGTGGTAGTCATTCATATGCCTAATGAAAGTTTGAAAGTTAAAAAGCAAATTACAAAGGGGATGAAGACTGAGTTTGATTTAGTAATTTTTTATACAACAATAGCCTTAGTATTATTTGGAATCGTCATGGTGTTTAGTGCAAGCTATGTTCAAGCTTCATTTAAGCACCAGGATGGTTATTTCTTCTTAAAAAGAGATATAATATATGCCGTACTAGGATTTGTGGGAATGATGTTTATGTCTAATATTGACTATAATATTTGGAAGAAAAACTCATTACCGCTTTGTATATTTACTGTTGTATGTTTGGCGTTAGTTTTGACACCTTTAGGGATAGAAGCTAACGGAGCTAAAAGATGGTTAGGAGTAGGAGGAGCTACATTCCAACCATCGGATATAGCTAAATTTGTAACTATAATAATTACAGCAAAAGTTATCGAAAAAAGATATGACAATATAAAATCTTTGACAAAAGGTGTTATACCAATTTTAATAATCCCATCAATATTTTTTATACTGATAATGTTACAACCTAATATGTCTACAGCTGGAACTCTAATAATAGTTGTATTTATAATGTTATTTGTAGCAGGTATGAATATGAAATTTGTACTTACCATGTTAATGGCAGGTATTGGTCTATTTGGTATTTTAGTCATAGCAGAGCCATATAGATTAAAAAGATTTACAGCATTTTTGGATCCATTTCAAGATCCACTTGGAAGTGGATATCAAGTTATCCAAAGTCTTTATGCAATTGGTTCGGGTGGACTGTTTGGTTTAGGACTTGGAAAGAGTAGACAAAAATATTTTTACATACCAGAACCTCAAAATGACTTTATTTTCGCTATAATAGGCGAAGAATTAGGTCTTGTAGGGTGTATTTTAGTTATAATGTTATTTGTAATACTAGTATATAGATGCGTAAAAATAGCTCTAAAATCAAAAGATCTATTTGCATGTATGGTAGTTATAGGGATTGGAGCCCAAATAGGAATACAAGCAGCTTTTAATATAGCTGTTGCAACATCTTCTATGCCAGCAACAGGGGTAGCACTTCCATTTATAAGTTATGGAGGAACGTCGCTCACGGTGTTGATGGGTGAAATTGGAATTGTGTTAAACATCTCAAAGAAAGTAAAAATTAATTAACAGGAGATGATGAAGTGAAGGTATTATTAGCCGGTGGTGGTACTGGAGGACATGTATACCCAGCTATAGCTATAGCAAATAAAATAAAAGAACATAATCCTGATTGTGAAATTTTATTTGTTGGGACTAAAAATGGTATTGAATCAGAAATAGTTCCAAAAGCAGGTTTTGAATTAAAAACAGTCACAGTTCAAGGTTTTAAAAGAAAAATAGATCTAGATAATGTAAAGAGAGTATTTAAACTATGTAAAGGTTTAGAACAATCTAGAAGAATAGTAAAAAAATATAAACCAGATATAGTAATAGGTACAGGAGGATATGTAAGTGGACCAGTTTTATTTAATGCTGCAATGAGCAAAAAAGTAACTATAGTTCATGAACAAAATTCTTTCCCAGGAGTTACAAATAAAATACTATCTAAGGTAGTTACAAAAGTTCTTACAAGTTTTGAGGATTCACACAAGAGATTCCCAGAAGCTAGTAGAGACAAATTAGTTCTTACAGGAAATCCAGTAAGAAAAGAAATATTAAACTCTAGAAAATTTATAGCTAGAAAAAACTTAGGAATTAGCGAAGATAAAAAAATGGTACTATGCTACGGTGGTAGTGGTGGTTCAGAAGAAATAAACGACGCTATGAAACTTGTTATAGAAAACATGGTAAAAGAAGATGTTGCATTTATATTTGCAACAGGAAAAGTTTATTATGATGAGTTTATAGAAACTATAAAAGATATAGAGCTTAAGCCTTACCAAAGAGTTATGCCTTATCTAGATAATATGGCTGATGGTCTTGCAGCGAGTGATATAGTAATAGGTAGTGCAGGTGCGATATCTCTAGCAGAAATAACTGCCCTTGGTAAACCTTCAATAATCATTCCAAAAGCTTACACAGCAGAAAATCACCAAGAGTATAATGCAAAAAGTATAGAAGCTCAAGGTGCTGGAATTGCAATTTTAGAAAAAGACTTAACACCTGAGTCTTTAAATGAAGCTGTATTTAGATTACTTGGAAATAAAGAATTATTAATAGATATGGCTAATAATTCAAAAGCAATCGGTAAACCAGAGGCAATTGACTTAATATACAATGAAATAATGAAGTCATATAACGAAGCAGTAGGTTCTAAAAAGAAAAATAAAAAAGAAAAACAAAAAGAAGAAGTTCAAGCTAAAAATGAAGAAAATATAGCAGAACAACCTTCTACAGAACCTAAAGTTATAGGAATAAAAAAGAAATAGATTTGATAGAAAAGATATAGAAATAGTAAAAGTATTTCTATATCTTTTTTTGATTGTAAAGAAATTATACTAATCATAAAATATGTATTTACTGTGATAAAAAAATAAATATATATGTATCGAAAGTGAAAGAAAATATTCAGTTTTAGTATGAATTTGTTTTTAAAAAATAAATTTAAATGTAGGAAATAAGCACTCTAATGTAGTATTTTTGATTTATAAACTTGTATTCTTAGGAGTGATTTTATGAAAAATAAAAAAAGAAAAAGAAGGATAAGAAAAAATAGGTTAATGGCAGTACTATTATTTGTATTTATGGTCTGCTTTGCAACAATAGTATTTATAAAAAGTGATTTTTTTTCTTTGAAAAATATAAAAATAGTAAATAATGATGTGCTTACAAAAGCAGAAATAAGTGATTTATCAAAAATTACAACAGGAAGAAATTTATTTACATATGATTTGAAAAAAATTAGTTCTAATATAGAACAAAGTAGATATGTTGAAAGTGTAACTGTAAAAAGACGTATTCCAAATTCAATATTAATAGATGTTCAAGAAAAGAAGATAAATTGTGTTTTAAAAGATACAGGTAATAATTATTACTACATAGATGAAAATATGAACTACATAGATAAAGTTGAAAAAAATAAATTAAAAGATAGTTATCCTATTGTCCAAATTGACTTCGCTATAAAAGAACATAAACTTAGCTTTTCAGATAAAAAAGATAAGGAGACATTGGCATCTTTAATTAAAAATATAAAAAAGGATGGCTTAGAAAATAAAATAAAATATATAAGTTTTTTAGAGGATGATGATGTTACAATGACGACAAAAGAAGGGATTAATATAATAGTAGATAAAGATAGTGATATAAAACACGATATAGCAAAGTTAACAAAAATTTTAATTGATTTGAAAAGTCAAAATATAAATTACGGAAAAATTGATATGACTTTTTCAAAATATGTTCTATATACATATAAATAAGATGAAAAAAATCGTAAAAAAAGTAAAAATAGATATAAATTTAAGGTTTATAATATATAAATTACATATATTATAAAAAGTTTAACAAATTAAATAGAATAAATGATATAATATAAATGTTATAATCAAAAATGGATTTTTTATGCTATATAGGATATTTAGAGAAATTAAAAAGTATTTTATGTGTAGTTTAGTTTTTGTTTTATACAAAGACAATAAAATATATTTATTTTAATAAATATACATTAAATATTTAAATATTAAATGATATAATTAATATATATACAGAAATAATTACAAGAGAGGGAGGTTTCGATATGCTAAGCTTTGATTTAGAAACTGATAATAATGCTAAGATAAAAGTATTCGGCGTTGGTGGCGGCGGAAACAACGCTGTTAATAGAATGATCGAAGAAAAAATAAAAGGAATTGAGTTTATATCAATTAATACTGATAGACAAGCGTTAGTGACTTCGAAAGCAGAAAATCAAATTCAAATAGGAGAAAAACTTACTAGAGGGTTAGGTGCAGGTGCTGATCCAGAAGTAGGTAGAAAAGCAGCTGAAGAAAGTAAAGAACAAATAGAACAATTATTACAAGATACTGACATGGTATTTGTTACTGCCGGAATGGGTGGGGGAACAGGTACAGGTGCAGCTCCAGTAGTTGCACAACTTGCAAAACAAAAAGGTATCTTAACTGTAGGTGTTGTTACTAAACCTTTTGGATTTGAGGGTAAAGTAAGAATGAAAAATGCAGAAGCTGGTATTGAAGAGTTAAAAGCTAATGTTGATACATTAATAACTATACCAAATGATAGATTACTTGAAGTAGTTCAAAAAAATACATCTATAGTAGAAGCATTCTCTATAGCTGATAATGTATTAAAACAAGGTATACAATCTATATCTGACTTGATAAAAGTTCCAGGACTTATAAATCTAGACTTTGCTGACGTTACATCTATAATGAAAGATAAAGGACTAGCTCATATGGGTATAGGTAATGCAAGTGGAGAAAATAGAGCTATAGAAGCAGCTAAAGAAGCAATACAATCACCACTTCTTGAAACTTCTATAAGAGGTGCAAAAGGCGTATTACTTAACGTAACAGGAGGACCTAGTTTATCATTATTCGAAGCAAATGCAGCTTCTAACTTAATAACAGAATCATGTGATCCAGATGCAAACATCATATTCGGTGCATCTATAAGAGAAGATTTAGAAGACGAAATAATGATAACAGTTATAGCTACTGGATTTAATGAAGCTCCTCAAGGTGGATATGTGGAACCAACTCCAATTAAAAAGAATGAAATACCACCAGTTGCTAAACCAGAATCTAGACCTGTAGTTCAACCTGAAATAGTTCAAGAACCAGAACCAAGAATAGAACCTAAAATAGAAAAAAGACCAGAACCAGTTAGAACAACTAGTGACTGGGATGATGAAATGGAAATACCAACTTTCTTAAGAAATAAAAGAAGATAATTGATAATAGATAAAAAAACTTTCAATAATATTGGAGGTTTTTTTATTTTTTTGCGCATTTTTAGGAAAAGTATTTTGGATTCGACTGTTGAAAATGACAAAATATTTAAACAAAGTATTCTATAATATATTTAAGAAAAATTTTTAAAAAAACTATTCATAGATTTTAGTACATTATGTGATTAAGTAAGAAAGAGGAGAATATATAATGTATTTAGACTATTATATTTTAGAAAACTTACTGATTAACTACATTATAATAAATTGTACTACCTATATCACTAAAATATACACAAAAAAATCTAGACAAATATTTGGAGCAGTAATAGGAACTATCTATAGTGTTATGTATATTTACAAAGAATTAGAAGCTTTTTTTTCATTACCTGCTAAATTTATATTTTTTATAATAATAGTTTTAATTTCTTTTAATATAACTGACAAAAAAGAGTTTTTTAAGATACTTTTTAATTTTTATCTAGTAAATATATTTATATCAGGAAGCACTTATTTTATTATTTATTTTACAGGTATTAGTCATATGACTATATCTTTTTTTATAATATGTTCTTATATTAGTTGTAAATTATTGAAAAAAATAGTTAATGATTTTAGGTTATTAAAACATGTAGACGATATAACTAAAAAAATAAGAATACAAATATTAGATAAAAATATAGAATGTATTGCTTTATTAGATAGTGGAAATTTACTACAGGATCCTATTAGTAAAAATGATGTTGTAATAATCAAGGCAAGTCTTTTAGAAAAATTTTTACCAAAAGATTATAATTTTGAGAAAATGGATATTTCAGATATCCAAGACGTAACTGATAATTTAGAACCAAGGCTTTCATCCCGAGTTAGAATTATTCCTTATAAACATGTAGGCGATAACAATGCTGGAATGATTTTAGGGATAAAAGCAGATTATCTCGATGTAGATAATAAAAAAATAAGTAATATTATTCTTGGGATATCTAACTTTGATGATAAAGAATATAGTGCAATCTTAAACCCAAGAATACTATATTAAAAAGGAGGACTTTTAATTGATATTACAAATTCAAAAACTAAAAAGATTATTGTTTATGAAGTTTGTTAAACTAGGCAATAAACTAAAGATAATAAAACCTGATAGTTGCTACTATATGGGCGGAGTAAATGTACTACCACCTCCACTAACACTTGAAGAAGAAAAAGAATTACTTAAAAAACTAGAATACGATGAAAATATAAAAACTGTTTTAATAGAGAGAAATCTTAGATTGGTAGTTTATATATCACGAAAATTTGAAAACACAGGAATAGATATGGAGGACTTAATATCAATAGGTACAATAGGGCTTATAAAGGCAGTAAATACATTTAATTTAGACAAAAATATAAAACTAGCAACATATGCATCTAGATGTATAGAAAATGAAATATTAATGTGTCTTAGAAAAAATAATAAGAAAAAATCAGAAGTTTCTTTTGATGAACCATTGAACGTAGATTTAGATGGAAACGAGCTTTTATTATCAGATGTATTAGGAACCGATAATGATGAAATTTATAAAATAATAGAAGAAGAAATTGATAAGAATCTATTATTTATGGCATTAGATAAATTATCTGATAGAGAAAAGCAAATTATGGAATTAAGATTTGGTTTGAGCACAAAAGGTAAAGAGAAAACTCAAAAAGAAGTTGCCAATATCCTTGGAATATCTCAATCTTACATTTCTAGATTAGAAAAAAAGATAATTTCTAGACTAAAAAAAGAAATGAAGAAATTTGTTTAATAAGTAAATAAGTTCTTATTAAAAGTATAAAAATATATGATGTGTAAATAATTTCATATATAGAATCTTTTAAGAGAGGACTGAAATTTATGATTATAAATAAGGTTGAAATTTGTGGTGTAAATACATCCGAACTTCCTGTACTGAAGGCTGATCAAATGAGAGAGCTGCTAGTAAAAATTAAACAAGGAGATGAGGACGCAAGACAAAAGTTTGTAAAAGGCAACTTGAGATTAGTTTTAAGTGTTATCCAAAAATTTAATAACCGAGGAGAGAATGTAGATGACTTATTTCAAATAGGATGTGTTGGACTTATAAAAGCTATTGATAATTTTGATTTAAGTCAAAATGTAAGATTTTCTACTTATGCTGTTCCTATGATTATAGGAGAAATAAGAAGATATCTTAGAGACAATAATCCAATTAGGGTTTCTCGTTCGTTAAAAGATATAGCTTATAAAGCATTACAAGTAAGAGAAAGATTAATCAGAACGAATTCAAAAGAACCTACAATATCAGAAATAGCAAAAGAATTAGATATGGAAGTAGAATCTGTAGTAATGGCTCTTGATGCAATACAAGACCCTATATCATTATTTGATCCAGTATATCAAGATAATGGAGATGCAATATTTGTAATGGATCAAGTGCAAGATAAAAAAGATACAGATGAAAATTGGCTAGAAGAAATAGCTCTCAAAGAAGCTATAAAAAAATTGAGTTCAAGGGAAAAGTTAGTCCTTGATTTAAGATTTTATAAAGGAAGAACTCAAATAGAAGTTGCAGATGAAATTGGAATTTCTCAAGCTCAAGTTTCTAGAATAGAAAAAAATGCTTTAAAAAACATGAGAAAGTACATCTAACGCAACATAAAAGATTAAAGCTGTCGTATTAGTAATTTAATTGTTTACTATACGGCAGTTTTATTTTACATATTATTAAAAAATTTGATTATTTTTTAATAATGTGTAAAATAAAAATAATAGGAAAATAATTATAACGATTATAGATAATATCATAGTGAATTTTTTTAAAGTATAAATAATAAACTTATATAAGAAAATCTTTGTTTTAAATACTTTACGACAAAGATTTAAATAATAATTATATAAAAGGAGGAATTTACTATGATGAGAATATCAGATATTATGGAAAAAGAAATAATAAATGTAAAGAATGGTAAAAAACTAGGTTTTATCACAGATATAGATTTGGATGTTGAAAATGGTAAAGTATCATCTTTTTCAATCACAGGTTCTTCAGGAAACTTCTTTTCTAGAGGTGCTGAAATAGATACTGTATTTTGGAGGGATATTTTAAGAATAGGTTGTGATACTATTATTGTAAGTATAGGATCAAATTTCGATACAAATCAAATAGATATCTAATTTCTAAATCTTAATTAACTAAGGAGGAAAACAATGCAATGCCCATATTGTAACTACAAAGAGTCTAAAGTAGTTGATTCGAGACATACAGATAGTAAGTCTATTAGAAGAAGAAGAGAGTGTGAATCTTGCAAGAAAAGATTTACTACTTATGAAATTATAGAAACAACACCTATAATGGTTGTTAAAAAAGATAATAGTAGAGAACTATTTGATAGGGAAAAAATAAAAAGAGGTATAATAAAATCTTGTGAAAAAAGACCTGTTTCAATAGAACAAATAGAAAGCATCGTTTCTTACATAGAAAACGAAATAAATAAAAATTATATAAGTGAAATAAATACTGATAAAATCGGTGAAATGGTAATGGATAAATTAAAAGATATAGATGAAGTATCATATGTTAGATTTGCATCTGTATATAGACAATTTAAAGATATAAACACTTTTGTAAGTGAGTTAAAAAATATTTTAATGGAAAAAGGAGATTAAGATGACACAAACTATAATAGATAAAAATGATTACTTAACAATAAATAAAGAAGGATTAGACTTTGTAAATATAGCTATAACTACTACTAATATGGATGCAAAAAATCTAGATGATATAAATCGTGTATTTAAAGATATATTTACTTTAAAAAATTTAAGTAAGAATAAACAGATTCATTCAAATATCGTTAATAAAGTGGATAGCGAAAATATAGGACAAATAATAGATGGTGATGCTATAATAACAAATGAGAAAAATGTACCACTTTTAATTTTGACAGCAGACTGTGTGCCAGTTGTTTTAGTTGATACAGAAAATAAAGCTGTGGGACTAGCACATGCAGGTTGGAGAGGAACATATGGAAAGATATGCGCAGAAACTCTTCAAAATATGAAAGAAAGTTACAATACAAAACCTGAGAATGTAGTGGCAATTATAGGTCCATCTATAGGAAGTTGTTGTTATGAAGTATCATATGATTTAATTGAAAAATTTAGTGCACTTCTTCCAAATGCAGATAAAAAAATATATGAGATAAGGGACAAGAAATATTATCTTGATTTATGGGAAGTTAATACACAAATATTAAAAGAATTTGGCGTATTAAAGTCGAATATAATAAATATGAATATCTGTACAAGTTGTAATTGTGATAGATTTTTCTCGTATAGAAAACATGATAAAACACCAAAAAGAATAGGAACCTTCATTGAAATAAAGTAAGGGGGTATTGTTATGGAGGAGAAAATATTAGTTATAGATGATGAAATGCATATAGTAGAACTTTTAAAATTTAATTTGGAAGTGAATGGATATGCAGTTGACTACTCACTAGATGGTTTTGAGGGGTATCATAAGGCAAAAGAATTTAAGCCAAATCTTATACTTTTAGATTGGATGTTGCCCAATATAAGTGGAATGGATGTATTAAAAAAGATAAGAAATGATGAAGAATTAAAAGATACACCAGTTATTATGTTGACGGCTAAAAACATGGAAAGAGATAAAGTTAAAGGATTAGAAGAAGGAGCAGATGATTATATAACAAAACCATTTGGAATCAAGGAGCTCTTGGCTAGAATAAATTCAGTTCTTAGAAGATATAATAAAACTGCAAATAAAGTAGAAGACGTATTAAGTGTAAAAGACATAAGGATGGACTTAATTAAGCATGAAGTAACTAAAAAGGATAAGAAAATCGATTTGACTATTAAGGAATTCGATTTACTTAAATTACTCCTTCAAAACAAAGGAAAAGTATTATCTCGTAACTTTTTGTTAGATAAAGTTTGGGGATATGAATATTTTGGGGAAACAAGAACTGTTGATGTACATATTAGATATTTACGAAAAAAAATTGAGACTGATGAAGAAAAGTATATAGAAACAATTAGAGGAATTGGATATAAAATTAGTTAAAAGTTGAGGTAATAGTTATGAATCCAAACTTACAGCAAATAAATGGTGTATATTTCTTTGTAATGCTTATTACATCAGCTTTGGCTATATTACTTATAAGATATACAGTAACTTTACGTAGGTATTTAAAAGAGTTTACTAGAGTTTCTAAAAAAGTAAGTAATAAAGAATTCCATACAAGATTTAATACATATGTAAAAGGAGAACTAGGAGAGCTCTCTAAGAATTTCAATTATATGATTCAAATAATGGATACTACAATTGAAGAAGTTAAATATAAACATCTTCAGCTAACATCTATTGTAAAGAGTGTTTCCCATGGAATTTTAGCAATAGATGTCAAGGGAAATATTCTTCTTGTTAATGACGTAGCTAAAGAGATGTTAAAATGCGATGTTGAGAAAAATTTAGAAGGATCAAACTTTAAATTTATCGTAAAAGATAAAAAAATATTAGAGATATTTCAAAAGTATGTAGGAAGTACTCAAAATGAGGTAATAGAATTAGAGTTAAAAGATAATTTAGTTTATAGAATAAAAATTGACCCTGTATATTTACAAGATTCAAAGCATGCAATAATAGGCTCTATAATAAATATTGAAGATATTACAGAGCTTGTTAAATTAGAAAATATGAGAAAAGATTTTGTGGCAAATGTCAGTCATGAATTAAAAACACCGCTGACATCAATAACAGGGTTTGTAGAAACTTTAAAAATTAATGATGAGATGGATAAAGACACTAGAAATCATTTTTTAGATATAATTGAAAAAGAATCAAACAGATTAAAAGGACTTATTGAAGATATATTATTACTTTCTTCAATTGAAAATGGTCAAGATTTATCATATGAACAAGTTAAATTATTTGATGTATTTAAGGAAGTTTATGAAATTACAGATTATATAGCTTCATCTAAAAATATAACTGTATCATATAACTTTGAAGACGAAGATGTTTCTATTTTAGGATTTAGAGATAATGTAAAACAGATATTTTTAAATCTAGTAGACAATGGAATAAAATATACACCTGAAAATGGAAGAATCGAAGTTCTTCAACATTACGATCAAAATAAGCAAAATATAATATTAGAATTTAAGGACAATGGAATAGGAATACCTAAAGAATCTCTAAATAGAATATTTGAACGATTTTATAGAGTTGATAAAGCTAGGAGTAGAGACATAGGGGGAACAGGTTTGGGTCTTGCAATTACTAAGCATATGGTCAAGTCTTTAGGAGGAAATATTGAAGTTGAAAGTATTCTTGGGGTTGGAAGCGATTTTATAGTTACAATTCCGTTGGAAATGAAATAAAAATTTAATACTAGAATAAGAGAATCTTATGTAAATAAATCTACCAAGATAGAAAGTTTACATAAGATTTTTTCTTTTGTACAAAATAAATTTATAACGCATAGAAAGTTAAAATTTATTTTGTAAAGGAGTGTATTTTATGAATGAAAGCGTATTAGATGAAGCTCTATTTAGACATTCATTTTTAGTAGCTGTTTTGCTTGGAACTTTATGTAGGTTTTTAGTACTTAGAATAAGTGATAAGCAATATCCAACAAGACCCCAAGATTATATAGAACAAATTATAATGGCTGGTCTTACATCTGCTTTAGGAGGTATTGCACTACCTGCACTTATGGATAAAGAATTCTCAGCATTAACTTTTTTAGCAGTGGGAATTCAACAATTCCAAGGCTTATCTAAGCAAGAAAAAATAACATTAAATAATATAGATGAAGATGAATTAGTTAAAAAGGGAGCAACATATATAGATGAAATAGCTTCTACATATGAGGTTAGAAGTTATGTAAGTTTATTTGCAGGTCTTGCTTCATCAATAGTGTATATTTTATTAGCTAAGAGAATTGGTGAAAATATATTAATATGCACTATAGCGGCAGCAATAGTAGCAGCAATAGTAGGTTTAATATTCAGAAGAATATTAAGACGAAATAGTATAAATGATATAGCCGATATAAAAGAAGCTAAAATTTATTTTGAAGGACCAATAATGAAAGTAAATGATGTAGTTATAACAAATATAGGTCTAAAATCTACTAGAGAAAAATTTCTAAAGGATGGAATTGCAATTGAGGTTTTACCAAAGGATGAAAAGGATTTTGGAGTTATAAATGACTTAGGTCAAAGGGATGCAATTATACATAATATATTTATTCATACTGGTATAGATAAAGATGTAGATGAGCACGATATAGTTTCAACTTCAAAAGTAGACCTAAATACAAAAAGTGTATTGATAGTGTTTATGCCGATTCTAAACGATATGGAACTTATAAAACGAGTTGCTGGTAGTACGCCAATTTTAGAGGCAGCAAAGGGCAAACAAAGCAACTATCAATGCCTAATAAAATAAAAAAATTGAGAGGTATAAAATGGACAAGATTTTTTTTATAGGAATAATAATAGGAGTTTTAACTAGATTAATTATGCTAAATCTAGAACAAAAACAATATCCTACACAACCAAATGTCTTAATTGCACAGTTAGTTTTAGCTTTTGTCGCATCAGCATTAGGTGCATTATTAGTACCTGCATTAATTGAAAGATCATATACATCAATTACATTTTTATCTTTAGCTGCAGAACAATTTAGACAAGTAAGAGAAAATAGAAGAGATACTCTTACAGAATTGGAAGATAAACAATTAGTAAAGAGGGGAAATGCATTTATCGAAGAAATTGCAAAAACATATGAGGTAAGAAATTATATGTGTATAATATCATCATTTTTTACGGTAGCATGTTACTACTTAATTACATCAGAGTTTAAAATAGGTGATAATATAACCATATTAATAAGTACTGCATTTGGAATTGTGTTGGCTTTTATTTTAAAGAAAATGATAAAAAGAGATTCAATAGGTGATATAGCAGATGTAAAGATTGTTGATATAGCATTTGAAAATAATAGTATATTAAAAGTTGGAAGCTTGAGTGGAATAACAAACGTAGGTTTAAAATCAGAAAGAGAAAAGTTTTTAAAACATGGAATAGGGATAGAAATAATTCCTAAAGATAAAAACTATATAAATGCATCAATAATACAAGACCCAGGACAAAGACAAACTATAGCATATAATTTATATAGCAGATTAGGGCTTTATAGACAAAAAAATGAACCTGTGTTTACACCTATACCAAGAAGAAATCCAGAAAATGAAAGTATAGTAATAGCATATTTACCTATAGAAAAAAATGAAGAGGCAGTAATTCAAGCAGTTAAATCAACTCCAATAGTTTCAAGTGCTAGAGGTAAAAATATAGCTCTAAAAAATTATGTAATAGGAAGAAAGGATGGTAAGTAATATGTCAGATATGTCTATAAATGATTTTGCTTTAGCAGTAATAACAACAGATAAAAATATGACTTCGTCAGGAGGATGTCCTATATTTTATGCAAATGATGACGACGATATGCAAAATAAGGCTATGTTGATGGCTAAATGTGTAGATGGTGTTGTTCATGAAATAGCCAAAGAAACCCTAATAATAGTTAAACATTAAAATTTTAAGTATACAAATTTATATATTTGACTAACTTAAAATTATACGATATTATAAGATGATGTATTTTTAGAGAAGGGTGAAAGATTTATGGAAGTCAACGTAAAAAATAGCAACAACATAATAAGTAAAGTCTATAAAGGCTCTATTGCTGAAGAAATAGGAATAGAAGTTGGAGACTTACTAATAGCTGTTAATGACGAAGAAATTCACGATATTATAGAATATAAATTTTTAATAAGTGATGAGTATATAGAGTTAGAAATACAAAAAAGAGATGGAGAAGTATATATATACGAAATAGAAAAAGATTTTGATGAAGAATTGGGTATCGAATTTGTAAATCCAATAATCGATAAAGCAAAAAGCTGTAGAAATAAATGTGTATTCTGTTTTATAGACCAACTTCCAGAAGGTATGAGGGAAACACTTTATTTTAAAGACGATGATTCAAGATTATCTTTCTTACAAGGTAACTTTGTAACTTTAACAAATATGAGTGAAGAGGATATAGATAATATAATAAAATATAGAATAAGTCCAATAAATATTTCTGTTCATACTACAAATCCAGAGCTTAGAAGAAAAATGATAACTAATAAGCATGCTGGAAAACTATTAGATACTATGAAGAGATTAGCTGATGCACATATTGAAATGAACTGTCAAATAGTATTATGTCCTGGATATAATGACAAAGAAGAATTAGACAGAACATTAAATGACTTATCTAGTCTTTATCCTTATGTAAACAGTGTTGCAATAGTACCTGTAGGAATTACAAAATACAGAGATAACCTAGCAAAACTAGAAATTTTCAATTATGAAAGTGCAAATGAAACAATCGATCAAGTACATGCACTACAAGAGAAATACTTAAAAGAATTAAATACTAGATTTGCCTTTTTATCAGATGAATTTTATATAATTGCAAAAAGACCATTATTAAATTATGATGAATATGAAGGGTTTTTACAATTTGAAGATGGAGTAGGTATGATTTGTAAACAAGGACATGAAGTCGTAAACTACTTAAAAACTTTAAATGCAGACGATAGCATTAAAAAGACAGTTTCAATAGCTACAGGAAGTTCGGCATATGAATTTATAAATGATATGGCAAATAAAATTATGGAAAAATTTGCAAATATTAAAATAAACGTATATAGAATAAAAAATGATTATTTTGGCCATACAATAACTGTATCAGGACTTATAACTGCTACAGATATAATAAATCAATTAAAAGATAAAGATTTAGGAAGTGCTTTATATATAACAAGATCGATGTTAAAAAGCGATGAAGAAGTATTTCTAGATGATATAACATTAGAAGAATTAACAGAAAAATTAAATGTTCAAGTAATAACTTGCCAAAATGAAGGAAAAGATTTTGTAGAAAAAATTATACACTAGAAGGGAGATTAAAATGAGCGATAATAGACCAATTGTGGCAGTAGTTGGTAGACCAAACGTTGGAAAATCAACATTGTTCAATAAATTAGCAGGAAAGAGAATATCAATAGTAGAAGATACACCAGGAGTTACAAGAGATAGAATATTTGCAGAAGTAGAATGGTTAAACAAATATTTCACTTTAATAGATACTGGCGGGATAGAAAAAGATAACGGAGATATAATATTATCTCAAATGAGAAACCAAGCAATGTTAGCAGTAGACATGGCACACATTATAATATTTGTTGTTGACGGAAAAGCTGGTATAACAGCAGCAGATAAAGAAGTTGCACAAATACTTAGAAAAACTAATAAACCAGTTTTATTAGCAGTAAATAAAATAGACAGTGTAAGCCAAATGGATAATATCTATGACTTCTATGAATTAGGTTTAGGTAATCCATATGCAATATCAAGTGCCAATAGTATGGGACTTGGAGATTTATTAGATGAGGTTGTAGAAAACTTCCCTAAAGGATTAAACACTGAGTATGACGAAGATATAATAAGGGTAGCAATAACAGGTAAACCAAATGCAGGAAAAAGTTCAATCTTAAATAATATTTTAGGAGAAGACAGAGTTATAGTAAGTCCAATTGCTGGTACTACAAGAGATGCTATAGATACATACTTTGAGAAAGATGGACAACAATACTTATTAATAGATACAGCTGGTATAAGAAGAAAAAGTAAAGTATACGAAAGAGTTGAAAAGTTCAGTGTAATTAGATCTATGAGTGCTGTAGAAAGAGCTGATGTTGTTTTAATCGTTATAGATGCAACTGAAGGTGTTACAGAACAGGATACTAAAGTAGCTGGTATAGCTCACGATGAAGGTAAAGGATGTATATTTATCGTAAATAAATGGGACTTAATCGAAAAAGATAATAAAACATTAGGAAACTATACAAAAGAAATAAGAGAGAAATTCCCATTCATGATGTATGCACCAGTATTATTCGTTTCTGCTCTTACTAACCAAAGAATGAATAAAATATTAGAAACAGTAAACTATGTTGCTAGTGAGCATGCTAAACGTGTTAGTACATCAGCATTAAATGATGTTATAGGTGAAGCAGTTATGCTTAATCAACCACCATCAGACAAAGGTAGAAGACTTAAAATTTATTATGGTTCACAAACAGGAACTCAACCACCTAAATTTACATTATTTATAAATGACAAACAACTTACTCACTTCTCTTATCAAAGATATCTTGAAAATAAAATAAGAGAAAACTTTGGATTTGAAGGAACTTCAGTGCAATTTGAGTACAGAGAAAAAAATAAAAGAAGATAATAAAAATATAGGGGGCCAGAGATGTTAGTTTATTTAATTATTATAGTAGTTGCTTATTTTTTAGGTAATATATCAACATCATATATTATTGGTAAAAAAATTGCAGGCGTAGATATAAGAACTCAAGGTTCAGGAAATGCTGGATCGACAAATGTACTTAGAACTATGGGTAAAAAAGCAGGAGCCATGACTTTTGGTGGTGATGTTTTAAAAGGTGCAATTGCAGTTGGATTTGCGAGAGTATTAGCTCATTACATGAAGGCTGATGAGGTAACTTGTGCTTATGTAGCTGTAGTAGCTGTTGTAATAGGACATAATTGGCCAGCATTGTTAGGGTTTAAAGGAGGAAAAGGTGTTGCCACTTCTTTAGGTGCAATGTTAGCTATAAATCCTCTTTTAGCTCTTACTTGTCTAGTAGCATTTATAATAATAGTAGCGGTTAGCAAATATGTTTCTTTAGGCTCTGTTTTAAGTATATGCTTGTCTCCTATACTGATGCTTATTGCTCATAATACAAAAGGTATATGGGTTACGCTATTCTTAGCAGCATCAGTAGTATATACTCATAGGGCGAATATAAAACGTCTTATAAATGGAACAGAAAGAAAACTTGGTGAAAAAAAATAATAAACTAGGTGGTGTCATGATGAATAAGGTATGTGTAGTAGGTGTAGGAAGTTGGGGGAGTGCACTTGCCCTAGCTCTTTGCAAAAACGGATATAAAGTAGATATGTGGACGAGAGATGAATCTCAAGCAAATGAAATTAATACTACAAGAGAAAATTCTAGATTCTTACCAGGTATTATTTTCCCAAAAGAAATAACAATATCTACTGATTTAGAAAGTGTAATAAAAGATAGTAAAATAGTAGTATTAGCAGTTCCATCACAAGCTGTAAGAAGTGTTAGTAAACAAATAAAACCTTTTATTAAAGACAATCAAATTATAGTTGATGTAGCTAAAGGTCTTGAAAGAGAAACAGGACTTAGATTATCTGAAGTTGTTAAATCTGAACTACCAAATAATGAATATGTTACATTATCTGGGCCATCTCATGCAGAAGAAGTTTCTAGATTTATGCCGACTACATTAGTGGCAGCATCTCCAAATTTAGAAATAGCTGAGATAGTGCAAGATGCATTTATGAGTCCAGAACTTAGAGTTTATACTAATCCAGATATAATCGGAGTTGAATTAGGTGGAGCTCTAAAAAACATAATAGCTTTTGGAGCTGGTATGTGTGATGGACTAGGATATGGAGATAATGCAAAAGCTGCTTTAATGACTAGAGGTATTACAGAAATCGGAAGACTAGGAGTTGCTATGGGCGCACATGTAACAACTTTTACTGGACTTTCTGGAATTGGAGATTTAATTGTAACTTGTACAAGTATGCATAGTAGAAATAGAAGAGCTGGTATACTTATGGGACAAGGGAAAACTCTAGAAGAAACACTAGATGAAGTTAAGATGGTTGTTGAAGGTATTGTGGCTACTGAAGTTGCTTATAAAGTAGGTAAAAAATTAAATATTGATTTACCTATAACTAATGCAATTTATTCGGTATTATATGAAGGTGCCAATACTGGAGAAACTGTAAAAGCCCTTATGACTAGAAATAAAAAGAATGAAATGGAAGAAGTCGTTAATAACGGATTTGTACATAATTAATTTATAAAATAAAACCTACATGAATTTTAAACCTATAATAGTTTAAATTCTTGTGGGTTTTATTTTTTTTTGCATTATGTTTGATTAGGGGCGATTAATATTTTTGTTATAAAATTAGAAACTGTTCAATATACTTTAATAAGAAATGTATGCAGGAGGGAATAAGAATGAACATTTATGAGGATATAGCAAAAAGAACTCAAGGTGATATATATATAGGGGTTGTTGGCCCAGTTAGAACAGGAAAATCAACATTTATAAGAAAGTTTATGGAAACATTGGTTTTACCGAATATAGACAATGAATTTAAAAGAGATAGAACTAGAGATGAAATACCTCAAAGTGGCTCAGGGAAGACTATTATGACTGTTGAACCAAAGTTTGTACCTGCAGATGGTGTTGTTATTCAATTAAAAGATTCTGTTTCTTTAAAAGTTAGAATGGTCGATTGTGTGGGCTACATAGTCGATGGAGCATTAGGTCATGAGGAAAATGGGAAACAAAGATTAGTATCTACACCATGGTCAAAAGATGCTATGACATTTGAAGAAGCAGCAGAAATAGGTACAAAAAAAGTAATAAGAGATCATTCTACAATAGGAGTGGTTGTTATAACAGATGGAACTGTAACAGGAATAGAAAGAGGGAACTATCTAGAAGCTGAAGAACGAGTAATCGATGAATTAAAATCAATTCAAAAACCATTTGTAGTAGTTTTAAATAGTATTACACCAAAAGATGAAAAAACAGAACTTTTAAGAAAAGAATTAGAAGAAAAATATGAAGTTCCTATATTACCAGTAAATGTAGAACAAATGGATGAATCTGATATAGAAAATATATTAGAGACAGTATTATATGACTTCCCAGTAAATGAAATAAGAATAAATATTTCTAAATGGGTAGAAGGATTAGAAAAAAATCATTGGATAAAACAAAGTATAATCTCAACATTAAAAGAATGCATAGCTAGTTTACAAAAAATTAGAGATATCGATGATATTATAAGTGGATTTGAAGAACTAGAGTTTCTTGAAGGCGTAGATGTAGATAGTGTAGAGTTAGGTGAAGGGGTAATAAATATTCAGTTAACAACAAAACAAGAATTATTCTATACAGTATTAGAAGAAAAGAGTGGATTTAAAATTGAGGGAGATAGCCAACTATTAAATCTAGTTACAACTTTATCTAAAGTTAAACGAGAATATGACAAAATAGAAGTAGCATTAAATGATGCAAAAACTTTTGGATATGGAGTTGTTGCACCATCACTTAGTGAACTTAGTTTAGAAGAACCTGAAATTATAAAACAAGGAAAACAATATGGAGTTAAATTAAAAGCAAATGCACCATCTCTTCATATTATAAAAGCAGATATATCAACAGAAGTGTCTCCAATAGTAGGTAACCAAGACCAAGGAGAAGAAATGGTTAAATATCTATTAAATGAATTTGAACAAAATCCAAGTGAATTATGGGAATCAAATATGTTTGGTAAATCTTTAAATGATTTAGTAAAAGAGCAGTTACAAAGTAAATTATATATGATGCCAGATGAAATTAGATTTAAAATCCAAAAGACTCTTCAAAAAATTATAAATGAAGGTAGCAATAATATAATAACAATAATTCTTTAATTAAAATAAATATTAATAAAAATTATAAAATTTACAATTAGTTTTGAAGTTTTATATTATAAAAGAAAAGATTTGTTTAAAATTTCCTTATGAATTTAAGGAAATTTTTTTTGTTTAAAATACTAAAAATAGAATAAAAAATTAAAGTAAGATACATATTAATTTACGTATCCTCTTACATTGGCAAAGTAATAAATAATTATTTGATTGTTAAAAAAATACATTTTTGACTTAAAATAAATAAATATTTTACCAAATAAGTATAAATTTTAAAGAAATTGGAGATAAAATAAAAAAATATTTATTTATATTAGAATTAGATATGGAAATTTTTCTGAGATTGATTATAATTTTATATAGGGTATAAATTGCAATATATAAGAAAATTTTTATTTTAAGAAATAAAAGGTGGTTTTTGAAAAGTATAACACTTAATTTTTAGGTGTTAAAATGCATAATGGGAATTATATTTAATTTTTAGATTTTTAGGGAAGATAATTTATTATGTGTTACAAAAGCTATATTTTTTCTAAATAATTGACAAGATAATTCTAAATGAATAAAATATAGTTAAATTGGATAAATATGTTGGACTTATACTTGTATTAGAGGTGCAATTATACATAAAATACTTAGGAGGAAAAAAATGTTAGATATCAAAAGAATAAGAGAAAACTTAGATGATATTAAAAAAGCTATGGACAGAAGAGGCGAAAAAGAATTCGATCTTGATGCTGTTGTAGCATTAGATGATGAAAGAAGAGAATTATTAAAAGAAGTTGAAGTAATGAAAAATGAGATGAACATAGAATCTAAAAAAATACCTCAACTTATAAAAGAAGGAAAAGACGTAACTGCTGATAAAGCTAGACTTAAAGAATTATCAGATAAAATAAAAGTTGTAGATGAAAAAGTTAAAAAAGTTCAAGAGGAATTAAGATATAGATTACTTAGAATACCTAATGTTCCAAATGAAAAGGTTCCTCAAGGGGAAACAGATGCAGATAATATAGAAGAAAGAAAATGGGGAGAACCAAGAAAATTTGACTTCGACTTTAAAGCTCACTGGGATATAGGAACTGATTTAGATATATTAGACTTTGAAAGAGCGGCTAAAATAACTGGTTCAAGATTTACTTTATACAAAGATAAAGGTGCTAGATTAGAAAGATCTTTATATAACTTCTTCTTAGATACAAACACAGGAGTTAACGGATATACTGAATTTATACCACCATTTATGGCTAATGCAAATTCATTCTTAGGAACTGGTCAATTACCAAAATTCGAAGAAGACATGTTCAAAGTAGATAACGGATACTACTTAATACCAACTGCGGAAGTACCTCTAACTAATATACATGCAAATGAAATACTTCCATATGATGTATTACCACTTAACTACACTGCTTACACTCCATGTTTCAGATCAGAAGCTGGTTCTGCAGGTAGAGATACTAGAGGTTTAGTAAGACAACATCAATTCAACAAAGTTGAAATGGTTAAAATATGTGCTCCAGAAGAATCTTACAATGAATTAGAAAAATTAACTGCAAATGCTGAATACTTATTACAACAATTAGGTTTACCATACAGAGTTGTTAGAATATGTACAGGAGATTTAGGATTTACTGCAGCATTTAAATATGACTTAGAAGTATGGATGCCAAGTTACAACAGATACGTTGAAATATCTTCTTGCTCAAACTGTGAAGATTTCCAAGCTAGACGTGCTGGATTAAGATTCAAAAGAAGTAAAGATTCTAAAGCTGAATACTGTCATACATTAAATGGTTCAGGTCTTGCTGTAGGTAGAGCATTAGCTGCTATACTTGAAAACTACCAACAAGAAGATGGTTCAGTAGTAGTTCCAGAAGTATTAAGACCTTACATGGGTGTAGATGTAATAACAAAAAAATAATTTGATTTAAATAAAGTTAAATAATTAAAAGGAATGCCAAGATGGGCATTCCTTTTTTGTTTCTTTATAAAATATCAATGCAACGAACATAAGTATAAAAATAATACATAAAAAATATACTATATGTCTAAAAACAAGAACTATAAATAAAAATATAATAATAAATGTTTGACAATTTATGGAAAGAATAATAGAATTAAATCATCAATATAAAGGGGGAAATCGAAGAATGAAAGCATTTTTAACAGTTATAGGCAAAGATAAAGTTGGAATAGTTGCAGCAATATCTGATGAATTATTTAAATTAAATGTTAATATCATTGATATCACACAAACTATAATGGATGATTTCTTTACAATGGTAGTTATGGTTGATTTAGAAAAAAGTCCTAAATCTTTTGAAGAAATCAAAGACGCTTTACAAAAAAGAGGGGAATCTATAGGTGTAGAAGCTAAAATTCAAAGAGAAGAAATTTTTAATAAAATGCATAGAATTTAATTCGGGGGGAAATCATGAACGTTAAGAATATACTAGAAACTATCAACATGATAGAAGAACAAAAACTGGATATCAGAACTATAACAATGGGTATATCTTTACTTGATTGTATTGATTCCGATGGAGAAAAAGCAAGAGAAAAAATATATAAAAAAATAACTACTTGTGCTAAAGATTTAGTAAAAGTAGGTAAAGAGATTGAAAGTGAATTTGGGATTCCAATAGTAAATAAAAGAGTTTCTGTAACACCTATATCAATAGTTGCAGGAGCTTGTGATGATAAAGATTATGTAGAGTTTGCAAAAACTCTAGATAAAGCAGCTGAAGAATTAGGAATAGATTTTATAGGCGGATTTTCTGCCTTATGTCAAAAAGGATATACTAAAGGGGATGAAATTTTAATAAAATCAATTCCAGAGGCTTTAGCTTGTACTAATAAAGTTTGTGCATCAGTTAATGTAGGTTCAACTAGATCTGGCATGAACATGGATGCAATAAAAGAAATGGGGCAAATAGTAAAACAAACTGCTGAACTTACAAAGGAACAAAAAGGATTTGGATGTGCTAAATTAGTTGTATTCTGCAATGCGGTAGAAGATAATCCATTTATGGCAGGAGCTTTCCATGGGGTTGGAGAAGCAGATACAGTTATAAATGTTGGAGTAAGTGGTCCAGGAGTTGTTCAAAGGGCCTTACAAAAAGTTAAAGGAGAATCTTTTGATGTAGTAGCTGATACAATAAAAAATACAGCATTTAAAGTAACCAGAATGGGACAATTAGTTGGACAAGAAGCCTCTCAACGTTTAGGCGTTCCTTTTGGTATAGTTGATTTATCATTAGCACCAACACCTGCTATAGGCGATTCAGTAGCAAATATAATAGAAGAAATGGGTGTTGAGGTTGTAGGAGCATATGGTACAACAGCTGCATTAGCATTATTAAATGATGCCGTTAAAAAAGGTGGTGTTATGGCATGCTCTCGTGTAGGAGGGTTAAGTGGAGCCTTCATACCTGTGTCAGAAGATGCTGGAATGATAGATGCAGTTTTAAATGGATCATTATGTTTAGAAAAATTAGAAGCTATGACAGCTATATGTTCAGTTGGTTTAGACATGATAGCAGTTCCAGGAGATACTCCAGCAGAAACAATTTCTGCTATGATAGCTGATGAAGCAGCAATAGGTATGATAAACAACAAAACAACAGCAGTTAGGGTTATACCAGCTCCAGGTTGTAAAGTCGGAGAGATGGTTGAATTTGGAGGATTATTAGGTAGAGCCCCTGTTATGGAGGTCAATAAATATTCTTCTAAAGATTTTATAGATAGAGGTGGAAAAATACCAGCTCCAATACATTCATTTAAAAATTAATATTAATATATACAAAAATTACTGTAAAATGATTTTTTTAATCGTTTTGCAGTAATTTTTTTGTATGAAAATGTTAGATTAAGTTTAAAAATAATAAATGATGTTTACATTTATTATAATTTGTTTTAGTAAAATTTAAAGGAGAAATAATTAAAAATAACAAATTATAATATAATTGATTGTTTTAGGGGTGATAGAATTGGCTAAGAAGAAAACGAAAATAAAGTTTACAAATTTATTCTTGCTTATAGTATTATTATATATTTTAGTCCAAGTAGGAATGTGGACTATTGGCTATTTTACAAAGACTATGGTGTTAGAAGAAGAGGATATAAATTTAAAAACAAAACAAAAAGGTATAGTAGTAATGGATGAGACTATAATAAAGTCAAATGAAGATGGTGTTATAAAATATGATGTTTCTTCAGATGAGAAAATTAAAAAAGACAAGCTTATGTTTACTATAAGTCAATCAGGAAAAAATGAAAAAATAGCAGAACAAATTAAAAATCTAGAAAATGAAATACAGAAATTAGAAAAAAATAAAAGTAGTATAAACAGCAATATAATATTGAATAAAAAAGAAGAATTAAAAATATTACAAAATCATAAACAAACATATTATACAGAGTATACAGCACCTACCTCTGGAATTACTTCCTTCAAATACGATAGTAATTATGAAAAAATAAAAGTTGATTTAATAGATGATATGGATTCAAAAATGCTTAACTCCCTAGAAAATAATTTTATACAAATAAATAGTGAAACTCGAAAAGTTAATTCATCAGATGTGATGCTTAGAATAATTAATCCAAATGAAATATATATATGTATTTTTGAATCTAAGAATAAGGATAATTTTAAAAAAGATCAAAGTATAAAAATTATTATAAATGGACAAGAAATAAGTGCTAAGGTAGATAAAGTATATGAAAAAAAAGATGAAGATGTCGTAGCAATAAAAATTATGGAACAAAATGCATTAATTTACAATACAAGAGTTCAAGAATTTGATATAATATATAAAAATATAAAAGGATTTAAGATACCAGTAGAGTCAGTTGTAAAAAAAGATAAGAATTTAGGTGTTTATGTAATAAATGAAGAAAATAATATGCCAGAGTTTGTAAGTTTAGGCAAAAATTATTATAAAGATGCAAAATATTATTATGTGGATTATAATAAAAATAAGGATGAAAATAATTTGCGTTTATATGATAGAATATTGTTATATCCAAATTTTATAAACAAAAATATTAAAGTAAGCAGGTGACATTAGCAAATGAGTATAAAATCAAATATAAAAACTATTAAAGATGAAATTGCATCAATATGTAATGATTGTGGAAGAAATCCACAGGATGTAAATTTAATGGCTGTTACAAAAACAGTTGATGTTGATGCAGTACTTGAGGCTATAGATGCAGGAATAACAGATGTCGGTGAAAATAAACCTCAAGAATTAGCCAGAAAATACGAAATAATAGGAAATAAAGTAAACTGGCATTTAATAGGAACTTTACAAACTAATAAAGTTAAGTACATAATTGATAAGGTAACAATGATACATTCTTTAGATAGAGAAGCTTTGTGCGAAGAAATTCAAAAAAGAGCTGAAAAAATAGATAGAGTAATAGACTGTTTAGTTCAAGTTAACATATCAAAAGAAGAAACTAAACACGGTCTTTATAAAGATGATGTTGTAGATTTTGTGAAAATGGTATCAGAAAAATATCCAAATATAAGAATTAAAGGTCTTATGACAATGGCTCCATTTGTAGAAGATGAAGAAGTTATAGAATCAGTATTTAAAGGATTAAAAGATTTATCACTAGAAATAGATTCACTTTCTTTAGAAAATGTTTATATGGACACTTTATCAATGGGAATGAGCCACGATTATCACATAGCTATAAAACATGGAGCGACTATTGTAAGAGTTGGGACAGCAATTTTTGGACCAAGAAACTACAATAATTAAACTTAATTTAAGGCAAAGATTATATTGAAAAAATATAATTAAAATATTTAAATATGTATTATAAATTTAAAGGAGGATGGAAATAATGGCAAATGGTATAATTTCGAGATTTAAAAACTGGATGACAGAAGATGACGAATATTATGATGATGACGAAATAGAAACAGATGTAGAAGAAAACGAAGAGGATATGGTTGGTGGCAACGATATTGGAAGTATAAGAACAACAAAATCTAGTGCAACTAGTAAAATAGTAAATTTACATACAGCAAGTTCAATGAAGGTTGTAATAGTAGAACCTAAAAAATATGAAGATGTAACAGTGATAGCAGATCACTTAAAACAAAAAAGAACAGTTATAGTTAATTTAGAAGGATTAGCACAAGATGTAGATACTAGAAAAGCTATATTCTACTTTATGAGTGGAGCTGTTTATGTATTAGATGGAACAATACAAAAAGTATCTAAAGCAATATTTATATTAGCACCAAGCAATGTTGATATAGATGCAAACATGAAAAAAGAACTAGAAAGTAAGGCCTTTTTCCCTTGGCAAAAATAATTAAATAAAGGAGCAATAATATGAGCGTATTGGGAATATCACTAATAAGATTATTAGATGTAATATCATTCATCATAGTTATACAATGCGTATTAAGTTGGATACCTTCAATTAGAATGAGTAAACTTTACGAAGCATTAAGTGTAATAACAGATCCAATTGAAGAACCAATAAGACAAGTTCAATACAGATATGTGTCACTACCAATAGATTTTTCACCATTAATAGCTATTTTATTAATACAATTACTACAAAGATTAGTGTATATTTTATTCTGGTAAAATGGAAAAATTAAGACTTACATCACATATCAAAGATATAGAGCTTAAAAATAAAATGTACAAAGTGATTGATAAGGCAAATAGTTGTCTAAAAAACTATGATATAAAAGCTACGGAATTTTTAAACCCATTTGAAGTTAAAAATGCTATAGATATTTTAAATTCTGAGTCAGATTTAAAATATAAAGTTGACGGTGGATATAAAAATGCAGAAAGACAGCTAATATATATTTTTCCATATTATATTGAGGAAGAGGATATAGAAAGTGATTTAAGAGCAATACAAATTGAAGGAAACTTCAAATTTAAAAGTATTTCTCATAGGGACTATTTAGGTGCTTTATTAAATTTAGGTATAAAAAGAGAAAAAATTGGAGATATATTAATACACGAAAATTTCTGTCAAGTAGTTGTAAGTGAGGATATATGCGACTTTATAATTATTAATTTAGATAAAGTTTCTAGAAATAAAGTGAAGGTTAAAGAGATAACTGTAAAAGATATCATACAGAGTGAACAAAACTTTAAGGAGATATCTTTTACAGTTTCGTCTTTAAGGGTAGATTCAATTATAAGTGGAGTTTACAACTTATCTAGAAATGAAAGTGTTAAGCTAATAAAAGGTGAGAGAGTACACATAGATTATGAAAAAATAATATCTCCATCAAGAGAAATCAAATCTAATAGCCTTATATCAGTTAGAGGTTATGGAAGGGCTATTGTTGAAGTAGGAGATTTAACAAAAAAGGGTAGAACAAAAGTAAAAGCAAAAATTATTTTATAGAGATTTTTATATAGGAGGCTAGAGGATGATAACTCCAATTGAGATACAAAACAAAGAATTTAGAAGAGGTTTTAGAGGCTACAGTGAAGATGAAGTAGATGATTTTCTGAAAGTAGTTACAGATGACTTTGAAAGTTTATATAAAGAAAATATGGACCTTAAAGAAAAAGTAAAACTATATCAAGAACAAGTAAGTAGATATAAAAGTATAGAGGAAACATTAAATGCTACTTTAATCACAGCTCAAAGTGCTGCAGAAGACACTTGTGTAGCTGCCAATAAAAAGGCAAAAATAATAGTTGAAGAAGCTCAACTTCAATCAAAACACATTATAGATGAAACTAATAACCGTATTTTAGAACTAAAAAAAGAATACGATAACTTAGTAAGAGAATTTAAAGTATTTAGAAATAGATTTAAATCATTAATAAAAGAAGAATTAGATACATTAGATGAAATTTTCTATGATGTAGATGAAAGTTGTGAAATGCCTTTTAGAGAATGTAATTACATAAAAGAAGACATAGAAGATACAGCAGATTTATTTACAGAAGAGATAGCAGTAGAAGAAGATTCTGATGTTAATCTATCAAAAAATAATGAATTTAAGGATGATAATTCTGCAGATGAATAATCATTTGATTAGATTCTTATAAAAATTTATAAAAAATGTATATAATAATAAATATTGGCAATACTACAATATATCATAACATTATGAATAAAGTATGTTTTTTGTTGACGAAATAAGTTAATTATTGTATAATTATCAAGTATAATTGAAAAAACAAAAGCTGTGATAGAGAGAGTAGACTTTTAAGTACTTTACAGAGAGTTGGATTAGGTGAAAGCCAATATTTATGAGAAAGTTGAAAATCACTCTGGAGCTGTAGGCTGAACGATTTTATCTATTAAGCTGAGCCGGTTAGTGCCGTTAAACTATAGAGTGTTACATATTATTTATTTTAATATGTAAAATTAGGGTGGTAACGCGATTATAACTCGTCCCTTTGTATAGGGAGGAGTTTTTTTTATTGGGTAAATAATTGAATATTAAAATCATAATAGCAATTATATTTTAGAAATTTTTAAAAAATTAAATATATATATAATTTATGTATATATTAATAACTGACATTTATATGTATAGTTTGAAAATTAAGAAAAATGAGTAAATAATATCAATTTAAAAAACAAGAAAGGGTGATATTATGGCTAAATTTAAGCCTCTTGTTGATTCTTCTGTTAAAGATGCAGAAGCAGAAGTGTCAAAATATTGGAAAGACATAAATATATTAGAAAAAACACTAGAAAAAGGTGAAAATGATCCAAGTTATGTATTCTACGAAGGACCACCAACAGCTAATGGTAACCCAGGTATACACCACGTTGTAGCTAGAACATTAAAAGACTGGGTTTGTAGATACAAAACTATGAGCGGATATCAAGTTCAAAGAAAAGCTGGATGGGATACTCATGGTCTACCAGTTGAGTTACAAGTAGAAAAAGAATTAGGACTTACAAATAAACAACAAATAGAAGAATATGGTATAAAAGAATTCAACCAAAAATGTAGAGAATCAGTTTTCTCATATGAAGCAAAATGGAGAAACATGACTGAAAGAATGGCATATGAAGTTGACTTAGATAATCCATATATAACTTTAGATAACAACTATATAGAATCAGTTTGGTGGATATTAGACAAATTCAACAAAGAAGGATATCTATATGAAGGACATAAAATAGTACCTTACTGCCCAAGATGTGGAACAGGTCTTGCTTCACACGAGGTTGCACAAGGATACAAAGAAGTAAAAACAAATACAGTAATATGTAAATTCAAGAAAAAAGATGCTGAAAATGAATATTTCTTAGCATGGACAACTACTCCTTGGACTTTACCATCAAATGTTTCATTAACAGTAAATCCAGAAGTAGATTATGTAAAAGTTGCTAAAGACGGTGAAGTATACTATGTTTGCCAAGACTTAGCTAACAAAGTATTAGGAGAAGGAACTTATGAAGTTCTTGAAACTATGAAAGGTAAAGATTTAGAATATATGGAATATGAACAATTAATGCCTTTCGTAGAAGTTACAGATAAAGCATTCTTCGTTACTTGTGCTGATTATGTAACAACAGAAGATGGTACTGGTATAGTTCATACTGCACCAGCATTTGGTGAAGATGACTATAACTGTGGTAGAAAATATCAACTTCCAGTTGTTCAACCAGTTGATTCAAACGGTAAATTTACAGCTACTCCATGGGAAGGTCACTTCGTAATGGAAGATGGAATAGATGTTGAAATAATAAAATGGTTAGCAGGAGAAGGAAAATTATTCTCTAAAGAAAAAATAGAACATAATTATCCACACTGCTGGAGATGTGGTACTCCACTTGTATACTATGCAAATCCAAGCTGGTATATAGAAATGACAAAATTAAGAGACCAATTAGTTGCAAACAACAACACAGTAAACTGGTATCCTAAATTCGTAGGTGAAGGTAGATTTGGTAACTGGCTAGAAAACGTAAAAGACTGGGCAGTATCAAGAACTAGATATTGGGGTACTCCACTAAACGTATGGAGATGTGAATGTGGACATACTGATTCAGTAGGATCTAGAGCTGAACTTGCAGAAAAAGCTATAGAAAATGTAGATCCAGCTACAGTAGAGTTACATAGACCATATGTAGATGATATACATTTAACTTGTTCAGAATGTGGTAAACCAATGACAAGAGTAAAAGAAGTTATAGACTGCTGGTTCGACAGTGGGGCTATGCCATTTGCTCAACATCACTATCCATTCGAAAACAAAGAAAAATTTGAAAGATTATTCCCAGCAGATTATATCTGTGAAGGTATAGACCAAACTAGAGGATGGTTCTATTCATTACTTGCTATATCAACATTCGTAATGGGTAAAGCACCATACAAAAACGTACTTGTTAATGACTTAGTTCTTGACAAAAACGGTAAGAAAATGAGTAAATCAAAAGGAAATACAGTAGATCCATTTGAATTATTCGATAAATACGGAGCAGATGCTTTAAGATGGTACTTATTATACGTATCACCACCATGGACTCCAATCAGATTTGACGAAGCTGGACTTAGAGAAATACAAAGTAAATTCTTAGGAACTATGAAAAACGTATATAACTTCTTCACATTATATGCAAACACTGATGATATAGATCCAAAAGACTTCTTCGTTGAATACAAAGATAGACCAGAACTAGACAGATGGATATTATCTAAATACAATAGTTTAGTAAAATCAACTGTAGAAAACTTAGAAATATTCGAAGTTAACAGAGTTATAAGAAATATACAAGCATTCTTAAACGACGATTTATCTAACTGGTATATAAGAAGATCTAGAAGACGTTTCTGGGCTACTGAATTAACAGAAGATAAAAAAGCTGTTTACAATACAACTTATGAATTATTAACTGGATTATGCAGATTAATAGCTCCATTTGCTCCATACATGTCAGAAGAAATGTATAGAGATTTAACAGGTGAAGTATCAGTTCACTTAGCTAGCTATCCAAAAGCTGATGAAAGCTTAATAGATGCTAAACTTGAAGAAAAAATGGAATTAACTAAAGCTTTAGTTGCTTTAGGTAGAGCTTCAAGAGAAGACAGTAAAATAAAAGTTCGTCAACCAGTATCAAAAGTATTAGTTGATGGTAAATATGAAGATGTAATAAGCGACGTTGTAGACTTAATAAAAGAAGAATTAAACGTTAAAGAAGTAGTATTCGCTAAGAGCTTAGAAGAATACATGAACTTCAGCTTAAAACCAAACTTCAAAGTATTAGGACCTGTATTAGGATCAAAAATGAAATTATTCGCAGGAGCATTAGCTAAACTTAATGCAAACGAAGTTGTTCCTAAATTAGAAGCAGGAGAAAAAGTTACTGTTGATTTAGATGGAGAAGCATTCGAATTCAATAAAGAACATGTTTTAGTTAACATAGATGCTAAAGAAGGATTCGACGTTGCTATGGCAAATAATATATTTGTTATATTAGATACTAACTTAACTGAAGAGTTAATAAACGAAGGATATGTAAGAGAATTCATATCTAAAGTTCAACAAATAAGAAAAGCAAGTAACTTCGAAGTTTTAGATCATATAGATATAGAATTTAACGGAGATGAAGCTATAGCTAAAGCTGTAGATGCATTCAAAGACTATATAAAAACAGAAACATTAGCAGTTGAAATAAAATCAGTAGATGCTGATGGATTTGAACAATATGACTTAAATGGTCATGAAACTGGTATAAAAATAACTAGAAAATAATTTTTATATCAATATATATAAAAAGGGGCTGTCGCAAAATAAAATTTGCGATAGTCCCTTTTTTGTTTTAACGAAAAAAAGACGAACTTTAAAAAGTCCGCCCTTTCTAGTATCATATAAATATGACACCTAACAACCAATTTAATAATAACATATTTTACGAAAATTATCAATTAAAACTACCATTAGAAATGGATGTTTTAATACTTGAAGATGATTCTGTTAGGCTTTTTTTGTTATTAAATTAATATAAAAATTTTTTAATTTAATGAATCAATTAAAAATCTAGAGATTTCATCATAAGGTAGTTGTTCTGTTTTTAATAAACTTTGAATTACCAAACCATCTACAATAGATATTAATAAAAATGATACAGGATAAGAATCATCCTTAAATTTAGTTGCTCTTTTAATTTCTAGTTCTAAGGCTTTTCTCCATTCTATATATTTAATTTTAAATCTTTCTCTGAGCTTTTCATTGCTAGTTACCGCCTCACAAATTAGATACATATGTATTCTTCCATGGTTTTCAATATCGGATATTTTGTTTAATATAATAGATACAAATTCTTCTGTAGTAGAATGAAATCCTGCATTTTGAAGGCATTCGATAAGTGCATTAGTAATTACTTTTAAATGCATATCTGCCATATCACAAATAATATCATCTTTACTAGAGTAATGGTAATATAAAGTTCCTTTACTAATACCAACTTCTTTAGCTATGTCTGAAAGACTAGTATTTTTTATCCCCTGTTTAGCCATTAATTTTGTAGAGGCCGCTAGAATATTTGCTTTCATATTAGTCGGCTTCATATAATATAACCTTTCCTTTTTATAATAAAATAAATTTATTTAAATTATAATAGTAGATGAAAATAAAGTCAAATTGGGTCATGTAAACACTTTGTTAAATTTATTGACTTTTAATACATAAAAGAATAAAATATTAGTATAGAAAATCGGTCGTTCGACCGACTGAAAAAATAATTATATGTAAGTGAGGAAGAAAAATGGATAAAATTAAACTTATAACTGATGGTTCTTGCGATCTTTCAGATGAAGTTTTAAACAAATTTAATATTAATGTAGTACCACTTGGTGTATCTTTTGGAGAAGAACATTATACTGCTGGAGTTGATATAGATAATAAAACATTTTATGCTAAAATGAAAGAAAGCGCAGAATTGCCAAAAACATTTTGTCCATCTCCAGAAAGTTTTTCTAAAGAGTATCAATGTGAAGAAGAAAAAATAATTGTAATAGCATTAAGCTCTAAGTTGTCAGGAACATATAATAGTGCTGTACTTGCAAGAGATTTATATTTATCAGAGCATGCAGAAAAGGATATCAGAGTAATTGATTCTCAAACTGGAAGCATAGGTGCGGGTCTTTTATTAATAAAGGCATCTAAGATGATTTCAGAAGGTAAGAATATAGATGAAATAGTTAATACTATAGAATCTGTAAAAGATACAATTTCTTTCTATGGAACATTAGAAACTCTAGAAAATGCAGTAAAGGGTGGTAGAATAAGCCCACTAGCAGGAAAAATAATTGGAGCATTAAACTTTAAAGCTATAATACAAATAAAAGACGGCATTGTTAAACCTGTAGATAAAGCTAGAGGAGAAAGTAATAGTATTAAAAAAGTTGCGAGTCATATAATCTCAAATATTGAAGATACTAAAGGTAAGATATTATGCTTGATGCATGCTAATTGTCCAGAAAAAGTACAGAAATTACTTGCTACTATAGAAAAAACACATAATTTTGATGAAGTTTACATAAGTGAAGTAGGGCCTGTAATGGGAACATATACTTCTGAAGGAGCAGTTTTAGCAGCAGTATTATAAGGAAATTTAAGAAAGATATTGACAGTATAATATCTTTTTTATTAAATATATTATGAAGGAATCGTTCTATATTAGAGCGATTTTTTTTAGACAAATAAGAATCTTAGGAGGATCATATGAAAAAAATAGGAATAATTGGAGCAATGGATAACGAAGTAAGAACTCTTATCCAAATGATGGACATAGAAAAAACAGTAGAGAAGGCAAGCTTAAAATTCTATATAGGTAAATTAGAAGGAAAAGATATTGTTTTAGTTCAATGTGGAATAGGAAAAGTAAATGCAGCATTATGTGCACAAATATTAATAAGTGAATTTGGTGTAGATGCTGTTGTTAATACAGGAGTTGCAGGAGCAATACATTCATCATTAGATGTAAATGATATAGTAATATCAACAGAAGCAATACAATATGACGTAGATGCAACACCTTTTGGATATAAAAAAGGTCAAATACCTCAAATGGAAAACTCTGTGTTTAAGGCAGATGAAAAATTAATGGAGACAGCTTATCAATCTAGTTTAGAGCAAGCAAAAGGTGGAGACTTCAAAATAGTTAAAGGAAGAGTAGCTACAGGAGATATATTCATAAGTTCAAAAGAATTGAAAGAAGAGCTTGATAACGACTTTAAAGCTTATTGTGGTGAAATGGAAGGTGGAGCAATTGCTCATGCTTGTACAGTTAATAATGTACCATTTGTAATAATAAGAGCTATGTCAGATAAAGCTGATGGAAGTGCTGATGTAACATATGAAGAATTTGTAGACAAAGCAGCTGAAAACTCTAAAGATATAGTACTTAGAATGTTAAGAGCATTATAATTTTATTTATAATAGATAATAATTATATAAATTGTAAATAAAAAAAGAGGCAGATATTAATTTATAATATCCGCCTCTTTTTTCTTATAAATAATGTACTTAAATTACAACTAAATTGTAAATTTTAAAATGCTCGTATATATGCTTTTCTACTATAATTATGCAATGTGTATAAAATCTTGAATTTTTGGAAATAGAAAATGGCAATATCGATGTATATTAAATGAAAATCCTGTATATGTTGAAAATACTAGTTTGTAGCATTGCACTATATAAGGAATTACATTTGCAAGAGGGGGGTGGAGATAGTTTTTTGCTGAAAAAGTATTTTAAAAATGACAAAGTTGTAATATAATTAATATCAACAAAAGAAAAAGTAACAAAATTGTAACTTTTGAATACAGGAGGGAACATTATGATTAAAAATTTTAAGAGGACAACAGTCGCCACAATGGCTATACTTACAATGTTAAACACAGGAGCAGTATTTGCGCAAAGCAATAGTAGTAATGAAGAAGCTACAAAAGAAATAGTAGCTATGGTAAATGTAGATAAACTAAACGTTAGAAGTGGACCATCAACTTCACATGATATAATAGGTACATTTATAAAAGACGATGATATATCATTAGTATCTATAAAAAATGGATGGTATAAAATTGAAATGGAAGATGGGAAAACAGGATGGACAAATGGACAATATATAACTTTAGACGGAGAAGTAACAGTAGATAAGTTAAATGTAAGAAAAGGGGCTTCTATATCTGATGATATAGTAGAAACTAAAACAAAAGAAGATACGGTTAAAATAATAAAAGCTGATGAAAATGGATGGTATGAGATAGAATTAGAGGATGGAAAAACAGGATTTGTATGTGGAAAATATGTAGAAACTGAAGCTAAAAATGAACATGACTATAGTGATTTATATAATGTATCTAAAGAAACTTCAAATACAACTTCAATTACATCACAAGCAACATCTACTTCAACTACACAAACTGCAGCATCAAATGTAGTAAAAACTATGACTGTAAGTGCAACTGCATATGCAGGTGATGGAATAACATCTACAGGGTCAATACCTAAAGTAGGAAGAACAATAGCAGTAGACCCAAGTGTAATACCTTATGGAACAAAAGTTTATATACCAGCACTTGGTGGAGTTTATACAGCAGAAGACTGTGGTGGAGCAATAAAAGGAAATAAAATAGATATATTTATGGGTAGTGAATCTGAATGTAATGCTTGGGGCGTTAGAAGTATAGAAATTCAAATATTAAAATAATATATAGTTATTATGTAATAAATTAAAAAAATAACTGGAATGCTTAAAATAGCATCCAGTTATTTTTTTTGACAGAATAAGACTTGTAAATAGTTATAAAATTTTGATTTATGGATATACTCCTAATACAGTAAAAAAAGGAAAAAATAGTATTGTATATAAATAGGAGTGATAACATGGATACAATAAACGATAAAAAAATAATAATATTATTTTTATTTATTTTTGTAATATCTATTTTTACAGGATTTGAAGCAAAACAATATACAAGTATAAAATCTAAAAAAAATACAGTTTATACAGAAACAAGTGAAAAGGTAAATGCACAAACAACTACAATAACTAAAAATAAAAATGGTGCATACAATGTGTTGGGAACTATAATTGTAAATAAAAAATATGGTTTAGGCCAAGATTATACATATAAAAATAATAAAAAGTTATTTGACGAAGCAACAGATGCTTTCAATAATATGCAACAAGATGCATTAAAAGATGGGATATCTATAAATATAGTTAGCAGATATAGAAGTTATGATGTACAAAGCTGGTTATATAAAAACTATAAAAAAACATATTCTGATGTAGATACTTTTTCGGCAAAGCCTGGTTTTAGCGAACACCAAACAGGGTTAGCATTTGATGTAAACGGATTAGATCCACAAACATCAGTAAAAGATAAATTTGAATTTACAAAAGAGTATGAATGGCTTAAAAATAATGCATATAAATATGGGTTTATTTTGAGATATCCTAAGGGCAAATCTTATGTAACAGGCTATAAATTTGAACCATGGCATTATAGATATGTAGGTACAAATATAAGTTATGTATTAAAGGATGGTAATACTACATTAGAAGAATATTTAAGTATTTATTAATGATTTTATTACATATATAAAAGGAAGGCGCAGGGAGTTGTGAGAAAGTGATTTCCTAAATTAAAAATATACAAATAATACCATGACTTCAAGTGGTTGACTAAAAAATAAATATAATGTACTATTAAGTAGCAATAGAAAAAATTGTATAAAACTATGAGTAGATTATAGGAGGGTATTTTTAATGACAAATAAAGTAATACATACTGATAATGCGCCAGCAGCTATAGGACCATATTCTCAAGCAGTAAAAGCTGGAAACTTATTATTCGTATCAGGACAAGTTCCATTTGTTCCTGAAACAATGGAAATAGTAGAAGGAGATGTAAAAGCTCAAACAGCTCAATCATTAAAAAATCTTCAAGCTATATTAAAAGAAGCTGGAGCAGATTTCTCAAATGTAGTTAAAACTACAGTATTCATAAAAGATATGAATGAATTTGCACAAATAAATGAAGTATATGCTGAATACTTTGGAGAAAACAAACCTGCTAGAGCTTGTGTAGAAGTTGCTAGACTTCCAAGAGACGTAAAAGTTGAAATAGAATTAATAGCAGTATTATAAAAAAAGTACTGTCTTAACTATAAAGTTAAGGCAGTATTTTTTTTATTATAAAACAGTATATTTATGCTTAAATTACTATTTATGTATTAATATGTAAAAAATGGTACTATTATGTTATAATAATACCTAGGGTAAAGATAAAGAAATATAAAGAAAAAATGCAAATGAGGAATTCAAATGGAATATAAATTGATCGTTTCAGATATGGATGGAACACTACTTGGAGATAATCACAAAATAACACAAGAAAATAAAATAGCTTTGAGTAAAGCACTAGAAAAAGGTGTAAAAATAGTACCAGCTAGCGGTAGAATTTATAATTCAGCTAGAGAACATTTTGATTTTCTAGATATAAATACACCTTTAATTGCATGTAATGGGGCTATAATTAAAGAAACCAAAACAAATAAACTTATATATAAAAACAGTATCCCAAATGAGATCTGTTTAAAAATAATAGATGTATTTGAAAGAAATAAAGTATATTATCAACTTTATTCAGAAAATACAATGATATGTAAAAATCTTAGCAAAGAAGATCAAAAAAGAACTGCAGAAAGGCTTAAAAACTTCTTTAATGATGATATAAATATTCATTTTGGAGATGATTTAAAAGATGAAATAAAAAAACATGAAATCTTAAAAATTATTGCTATAGATGATCACGATATAGATAAATTAAATAAAGTTAAGGAAGAACTAAAAGATATAGAAGATATTGAAACTACATCATCTTGGTTTAATAATGTTGAAATTATGCATAAAGGCGTTAATAAGGGAGAAGCTTTAAAGGCCTTGTTACAATATCTAAAAATAGACAGAGAAGAGGTTATTGCTTTTGGAGATAATTATAACGACATAGATATGTTACAATTTGCAGGAATGGGTGTAGTTATGGGAAATGCAGATGACGCAGTAAAAGAAAAGGGTAATTATGTTACTTCTACAAATGAAGAAAGCGGAGTAGCAAAAGCACTTTATAAATTTTTAGAAATATAGTTTATAATTATTTTGAAATAGATTATAAGAATAAATTTTTTATGCATTATAAAATAGGAGAGGATTGAAGTATATGAAATTATGGGGTGGCCGTTTTAGAAAAGGCGAAAATAAATTAATGGAGGAATTCAATAAATCTTTTGGATTTGACTGTGTTTTATATAAAAAAGACATAGAGGGAAGTTTAGCTCATGTATATATGCAAGTACAAGTAGGGCTTTTAACAGAAGAAGAAGGAAAACAAATAACAGAAGGTCTTCAAGGTATATTAGAAGATATTGAATCTGGTAAATTACCTCTAAGCGGTGATTATGAGGATATTCACAGTTTTGTTGAAATAAACTTAATTCAAAGAATCGGGGATGTAGGTAAAAAGCTACACACTGCTCGTAGCAGAAATGACCAAGTTGCAGTAGATATGAGATTATATGCAAGAGAAAAGGCAAATGATATGGTAGGTCATATTGCAAGCTTAAAAGAAACAATAAAAGAAGTAGCTGACAATAATTCAGTTATAATGCCGGGATATACTCATTTACAAAGAGCACAAGTAGTTACATTTAAACATCATTTAATGGCATATTACAATATGTTTGATAGAGATGAAAAGAGAATAAAAAATGCTTTAGAAATATTAGATGAATCACCTTTAGGATGTGGGGCATTAGCAGGAACTACTCACAATATAGACAGAAATATAACTGCACAAAGATTAGGGTTCAAAAAACCAATGGACAACTTTATGGATGGTGTAAGTGATAGAGATTACCTTCTTGAACTTATGAGCGATTTTTCTATAATAATGATGCATTTAAGTAGATTAAGTGAAGAACTAGTATTATGGAGTTCTCAAGAATTTAAATTTATAGAAATGGATGATTTATTCACTACAGGAAGTTCTATAATGCCACAAAAGAAAAATCCTGATGGGGCAGAACTTATAAGAGGTAAAACTGGTAGAGTTTACGGAAACTTATTTGCATTATTTACTGTAATGAAAGGTATACCACTTGCTTACAATAAAGATATGCAAGAAGATAAAGAAGGATTCTTTGATAGCGTAAAAACTCTTGAAATGTGTATACAAATCATGGAGGGTATGATAGGAACTTTAAAAGTTAGAGAAGATAATATGAAAAAAGCTGTTAAAGGCGGATTTTTAAATGCTACAGAAGTTGCTGACTATTTAGTTAATAAAAACGTACCATTTAGAGATGCACATAGTATAGTTGGACAAATAGTTATATATTGTGAAGATCACGATAAAGCTATTGAAGAATTAGAATTAGATGAATTATTAAAATTCAGTCCAGTATTTGAAGAAGATATATATGATTTTATAGATTATAATAATATAATTGAAAAAGGAATTAAGAAAAATTTAAAATAATAAAAATTAAATTTAAAAATATAAATAAAAGCTATGCTTATATTAAGCATAGCTTTTATTTATGAAAAAATGTTATTTTTTCTTTTTTGGTGCATTTCTTTTTTGAGTTTTCTTTGTCTGAGTATTTTTTCTTTTAGCTTGAGTATTTTTCTTTTTATTTTTTTGAGATAATCGTTTTATTTTTTTTCTATATTTTTTTCTTATTATCACATAAACGATAAATACTATAAATGCTAAGATTAAGAATAATATTATCTTAAATAATACTTTAAAGAAATTACTTTCTGTAAAAAATGCAAAAGTACTGTGCATTTCATTAGTAGATACTAAATCAATGGTTTTTTCTAATTTTTTACCATTGTAAATTTCTAATGTACCTACCTTATCACCTTCATAAATTGGTAAATTATAATCAAATTTTTCTTTATAAGAATAATCAGCAGAGCTAGATTCACCATTTTTCATAATTAACTTATAACCTGATTTCGGCTGATAAATTAATTCTTTTTCTTTAGTTAAAAGTACTCTTTTAGTTTTTGTATAATCTTCTTTATCAATAATTGTTTTAGAAGTATAATTTTCAAATCCGTAATCTAATAAGGTTCTTGAGTCTACATATACATTAGTACCGTGACTTTTGAAAACAGCTGCTATAACTCTCATATCATTTTTAACAGCACTACTTAATAAACATCTACCAGCATCATCTGTATAACCAGTTTTTATACCATCAACAATATCATATTTAATTGGAACTGTTTGACCTCTATAAGTCATATCCTCGTTTGATGTTAAAAATAAATTTGTATTAGTAAAATAACGTGAAAAATGAACTTTGCTATTAGCAGAATCTTGTTCTTTTAATGTAAGTGATTTTGTGTTTACAATTTCACGTATAAGTTTTTCACTCATAGCTTTTCTTGCTAACATAGCCATATCATATGGTGTTGTATAGTGATTTTCATCTGGTAAACCATGAGGATTATTAAAGTGAGTATTTAATGCACCAGCTTTTTTAGCTTCTTCATTCATCAATTTAGAAAACTCTTCAACTGAACCGCTTACATATTTGGCTAATACAACAGCAGCATCATTAGAAGAATGAATTAATAAACCTTGCAATAATTCTCTAACAGTGAATATTTCCCCAACTTCTAAATACATACTAGAACCATCAACTCCAGGAGGTTCTGTAATTTCAATAGGTTCATCTAGATTTTTGGCATTTTTAACTACTAGATAAGCTGTCCAAATTTTAGTAGTTGATGCTGGATAAACTTTTGAATCAATATTTTTTCCACCTAGTACTTTTCCTGTTTCATAATCGATAACAACTCCATAATTAGATATTAAGTCAACCTTATCATATGTTTCATCGGCAAAAGCAACAAGACAAGAATTGATTACCATCATGGCCGTTATTAGACATACTAGTAAGTATGATAGCTTCTTTTTCATTTTTGACCTCCAATTTATAAACTTACATTTTAGTATAACATATTTTTGGCAATAATCCATAATAAGGAGGAATAAAAATGAATAATAAAAGAAAAATAATCATATTTATTACAATTGCATTAATTTCTATAGGAAGTTTAGTATTTAAAGGATATTTTACAGACGAAATTTATGTATTAAATGAAACGGATAATGTATCTTCTGACAAAGGGAGCACTGAAGAAAATTTAAATGATAGCAAATTTAATGCTAAAACTACTGAATCAAAGGAGGAGTCAACAGACAAAAATATAGCATCTAAAAAAATAACAATATATATTAGTGGTGAAGTTCAAAACCCAGGTGTAGTAACTATAAGCAGTGATCAAAGACTAGCAACAGCTGTAGAAAAATTAGGTGGTGTTACTCAAGAGGCAGATATGAATAATATAAACCTAGCTATGAAATTAGAGGATGAAATGCATTACATAATACCTAAAAAAGGTGAAAAGATTGAAACAAATACAATGCAAAATCAACATACGTCAAACAACACAATTGATGAAAGCAATATAAATTCAAATAATAATGAAAGTAATAAAATTAATATCAATACGGCAACTATAGATGAATTAGATAAGATACCAGGAGTAGGAGAAGCAACAGCAAATAAAATTTTAAGCTATAGAGAAGAAAATGGGAATTTTAATAGCATAGAAGAAATTAAAAATGTAAATGGAATAGGAGAAAAGAAGTTTGAAAATATGAAGGATTTAATTTGTGTAAAATAAACTAGTAATAACAAAATAGAATATATAATAATATAAAAAAATATATTAAAAAAAGATATGCCATGCTACAATTGTAAGAGAAAATTTTGGATTATATTGCGTTAAAAATGATAATATATCTAAAATTAAAATAAAAATATAAGGGGAAATTTATGAACAAAAAATTAAAGAAAATAATTACAACAACATTTGTAGCAGCAATGTGTATAGCTATGGTTGGTTGCAATTCAAAAAGCAACTCAAATAGTGATACGACCACTTCTGTTAAAGAGGAAGTAGCAGGTTATCCTGTTGAGATAACAACATATAACTATGCAGGAGATGAAGTTAAAACAACTTATGAAAAAACGCCAGAAAAGGTTCTTGCAGTATATCAAGGGTCTATAGAAACTATGTTAGAATTAGGTTTAGAGGATAGACTAGTGGCTGCGGCTGGACTTGATAATGAGTTAGATGACAAGTACAAAAAAGCATTTAAAAATGTTGAGTATTTAACTGAATTTACGCCATCTAAAGAAACAGTAACAGCATTAAATCCAGATATGATACTTAGTTGGGGTTCAATATTTGCAGAGGATAAATTAGGTGATGTAAATACATGGATTGATAAAGGATGCAATACTTACATAAATACTAATACAAGAAGAAAAGAAGGCGAAAAAAGAACTATACAAAATGAGATGACTGATATATTAAATATAGGAAAAATATTTAATGTAGAAGATAAAGCTCAAAAAATAGTAGATAACATGCAATCAAAAATAGATGAAGCATTAAAAGCAGCAAAAGGTCAAGAAAAACAAAACGTATTAATGGTAGAATTTTTAGGGGACGATATAAGCAACTATGGAGCAAATAGTTTAGGTGGAGATATGATTACATCTCTAGGCGGAAACTTAGTTGCAAAAGACCAAAGCAAATTAGGAAAAGAAGATATAGTATCTTTAAATCCAGATGTAATATATGTAGTATATATGCCATATTCAGGTGATGATCCAGAACAAGTAAAACAAGACGCTTTAAATAAATTATTAGAAGATAAAGCATTTAGTAGTTTAGATGCAGTTAAGAAGAAAAGGGTAGTACCAATAATGCTTGGAGATATGTATGCTTCAGGCGTTCGTACAATAAATGGTATAGAAACTATATCAGCAGGTTTATATCCTGATTTAAACAAATAATATGAATAAGAAATCAATAAAAGAGTCTACACCTATGTATATAGGTGTAGTTTTAACGTTATTAGTAATACTTGTCGGATCAATTATGATATCTGTTACACTTGGGAGTGCAAAAATCTCAGTGTCAGAAGTTTACAAAGTTTTAGGATACAAACTTTTAGGTATAAAAGCATATAGTGAATATGCAAGCGGACCTATACACGATGTAGTATGGGTAATTAGATTCCCTCGTGTAGTTTTAGCAATAGCAATAGGCATGGGCTTAACTATTAGTGGTGTTGTTATGCAAGCTATAGTTAAAAACCCATTGGCAGACCCATATATTCTGGGGATATCATCAGGGGCATCACTTGGCGCAACATTTGCTATAATGCTTGGATTTGGGGCAGTGCTAGGAGGCAATTTTGTCGGAGTTATGGCATTTATAGGAGCTTTATTAGTTTCATTTGGGGTTTTACTTTTAGCTAATATAAAAGGTAGTGCAACTTCTTCAAAATTAATTTTAGCAGGAATGGCGTTGAGTGCCGTTTGTTCATCATTTTCAAATTTTATAATTTATATAGCTAATGATAAAACAGGAATGCAAAGTGTAACTTATTGGCTTTTAGGTAGTTTAGCTGGAGCTAAATGGGAAACTAACATTATAATACTTCCTGTGGTTATAATAGCTTGTTTATTTTTCTGGAGTAGATATAGGGTATTAAATTTAATGCTTTTAGGTGATGACGTATCTATTACATTAGGTACAGATTTACATAAGCCAAGACATATATATTTAATAATCACTTCAATAATGATAGGTCTTTCTGTTTATTGTGCAGGTGTAATCGGTTTTGTTGGACTTATAATACCTCATGCAGTTAGAATGATATTTGGTACTGATCATAAAAAATTGATACCAATTTCAGCATTAGTAGGGTCTATATTTATGATCTTTGCAGATGCCTTATCTAGAATAATAATACCTAATTCAGAAATGCCAATTGGTATTTTAATATCAATGGTAGGAGCACCAGTATTTATATATTTAATGGTTAAGAAATCTTATGGATTTGGAGGAGTTGAGTAATGAATATATGTGCTACAGATATAAAAATGGAAATAGGAAATAATGAAATATTAAAAGGAGTTTCTATAGATTCTAAAAATAGAGAATTTATAGGGATTATAGGTCCAAATGGTAGTGGAAAGTCGACTTTATTAAAATGTATATATAGAACATTAAAACCTACTGATGGATGTGTAATGTTAGGAAGAGAAGATATATCTAAAATGAGTGTAAAAGAATCTGCTAAGAAATTAGCTGTAGTTGCTCAACATAATTATTATAATTTTGATTTTTCTGTTGGAGAAGTAGTACTTATGGGACGTTCTCCACATAAAAAAACTTTAGAACCGGATAATAGTAAAGATTATGAAATAGTAGATGAATCATTAGAAAAGGTTGGAATGTTAGGCTTTAAAGATAGAAGTTTTTCAACTTTATCAGGTGGTGAACAACAGAGAGTAATTTTAGCTAGGGCTTTAGCACAACAAACACCATGTTTAATACTAGATGAACCAACAAATCATTTAGATATAAAGTATCAATTATCACTTTTAAATATAGTAAAAAGTTTAAACTTAACTATAATATCTGCAATACATGACTTGAATATTGCAGCAATGTATTGTGATAGGTTATTTGTAATGAAAAATGGACAAATTGTAGGTACAGGAACACCACAAGAGGTTTTAACTAAAGAGTTTATTAAAGAAATTTATGATATAGATGTTGAAATCGTATATGATTCAAAAGGTGATATGCATATCTTATATAGCAGATAATATATATCATAAAATAAGCTTTTATTAAATAAAAGACAACTGATAAATAGATTTTTCTATTTTACAGTTGTCTTTTTATTTGTAAATTTATAATTAATTCATTAATTTAAAAGATTCGTTTTTTAAATTTAATTTACCTTTTAAGTTTGAAGTAGTATATACTTTTTTATCTTTAGTTATAAATATAGCATCTGTATTATTTAAACTTTCTATTAATTCCATTCCCTTTTCTAGCCCAAGACCAAAAGTAGTTGTAGATAAACCATCACCAACAATAGAAGATGATGAGATAATAGTAACACTACTTAAGTTATTTTCAAATGGATAACCTGTTGATGGATCTATCATATGATGATAAATGGTCCCATCTTTTTCTAAATATCTTTCGTATATTCCTGAAGTTACTACAGACTTATTTGAAACAGCGATATTTCCTATCGAAGTGCCTCCCTCACTCGTTGGGTCTTGTATACCAACTTTAAAAGGTATATCTTTAGCTTTTTCACCTAGTATAAAAACATTGCCGCCAAGATTTATTATTGCACTATCTATATTTTGTGATTTTAAATATTCAACAATTTTATCTGCTGCATAACCTTTAGCTATTCCTCCTAAATCTATTTCCATACCTTTTTTATTTAATTTTATAGATTTAGTTTTTTCATTAATGGATATATCCTTATAGTTTACAAGAGATAATTTTTCTGTTATTTCATCTTTATTAGGGACTCTAGCGTTATCTGTACCTATTCCCCATAAATCTACAACAGGACCTATAGATATATCAAAAACTCCATTTGATATATCTGAAAAAGATATTGCTTTTTTGATTACTTCAAATGTATCATTAGAAATTTTGACGTATTCTTCTCCTGCGTTTTCATTTATTTTAGATACATCACTATTGTTTCTTGTTTTAGACATAGTATTATCTATATTAAGTAGTATATCTCCGCATTCTTTTAATATTTTTTCTGAATCTGATTCTTTAACATTGTGCAATGTAATTTCACTTACTGTATTTAAGTCATAGTAAGTCTGACTATAATCACCTTTATTAAAGTTGCCTCTAAATATGTAGATAAAAAAACAAATAGCGATAAGTGCTATTATTAAAAAGGTAGATTTTTTCTTATTCATAATGCCTCCTTCAAATAATTTTGTTATTGTGTTATATTTAATTATAACATAATAACAAAATATGAAGAGGAGTTTTTATAATGGTCAAATTAAACAACGATTGGGACGAATTATTAAAAGATGAATTCCAAAAAGAATATTACCAAAATCTTAGAGAGTTCTTAAAACAAGAATATTCTAATAGAGTTATATATCCAAATATGTACAATATATTCGAAGCATTAAAACACACTTCTTTTAAAGATACTAAAGTTTTAATCTTAGGTCAGGATCCATATCATGGAGAAAATCAAGCGCATGGATTGGCATTTTCAGTTCAAAAAGGAGTGAAAATACCACCGTCACTTTTAAATATATATAAAGAATTACATGAAGATTTAGGTTGCTACATACCGAACAATGGGTATTTAATACCATGGGCAGACCAAGGTGTTTTATTATTAAATACAGCATTGACTGTTAGAGCACATGAGGCAAACTCTCATCAAAATATTGGATGGGAAATATTCACTGACAATATTATAAAATTATTAAATACAAGAGAAGATCCAGTTATATTTGTACTTTGGGGAGGAAATGCTAGACGTAAAAAATCATTGATCGATACAAGTAAGCATTATGTATTAGAATCAGCTCATCCAAGTCCACTTTCTGCATATAGAGGATTCTTTGGATGTAAGCATTTTTCAAAGATAAATGAAATATTACAAAGTTTAGGTAAAGAACCTATTGACTGGCAAATACCAAATATATAATTAAGCAGAATTATTGTATTTAGTTATAGATAAGAAAAGCTTTAAGGTACCCTTTTAATGTAAAAATTTTATAACGAAGAATAAAGTTATAAAAAGTAGTTAATTGTAACAATTTATCGTAATATAGAATATTATAAAATAAAAGATTTATAACTCAAAATTTTTGTTATAAAATTATAATCTTTTTAGAAATAAGATTTAAATATGAACCAAAGTATTAAGTCTTATTTTAATAAAAAAGAAAGAAGGGGTGTTTATGGCGGCAGTAAATTCAATAACAGCAAACCAAACTAAAAGAATGCTAGATAGTAATAGATTTAGTTTAATTATAGATTTGAGAGATTATTATGAATATTCACAAGGACACCTACCAAATGCTATTAATATACCTACTAATCAAATAGTCGATAGAATAAATCAAATTCAAGGTTATACAAATGGGAATGTCCTTTTATATTGTCAACATGGGATACAAAGTATAAGTGTAGGAAAAGTTTTGATAGTAAATGGATTTAGAAGAGTATATAGCTTAGATGGCGGTTTAGATTACTATAATTATCCATTATATTATTAATATAACAATACACATAGTAGCAAAATAAGGGGGGATATTGTAAAAAAGTTTACTTTTAAGAAGATTTTTTTGAAATTAGACTTGCAATATCTCTTTTTTTGTTGAATAGAGCTTTAAAAAAAAATGAAATTAAATTATAATAGTGCAAGAAAAAAATTTTAGGAGAACAGTTTATGAAAAAAGATTTTAAAATGAGAACAGGTCTGATTGTTGGAGAAGACGGACTAGATAAATTAAAAAATGCAAATGTTATAGTATTTGGCGTAGGTGGAGTTGGAAGTTTTGCTTGTGAAGCTATAGTAAGAGCTGGAGTTGGAAACATAACTATAGTTGACTTTGATGATGTAGATATAACAAATATAAATAGACAAATACCTGCACTTCACTCAACTGTAGGAAGATATAAAGTAGAAGTTATGAAAGAAAGACTTTTAGATATAAATCCAGATTTAAATATAAAAGCGATTAAAAAATTATACAATGCTGAAACTAGTGATGAAATATTAACAGAAGACTATGATTATGTTATAGATGCAATAGATATGGTTACTTCAAAAATAAAACTTATAGAAACATGTAAAGAAAAAGGACTTAACATAATAAGTTCTATGGGTATGGGTAATAAATTAGATCCAACTAAAATCGTAGTTACTGATATATATAAAACACATACTTGTCCACTTGCAAAAGTGCTTAGAAGAGAGCTTAAAGATAGAAGAATTAAAAAATTAAAAGTAGTTTATTCAACTGAGCAACCAAGAGAATTAAAAGAAAGAATAATGAATGGAAGAAAAGTAACACCAGGTAGTGTATCATTTGTTCCTTCAGTAGGTGGACTTACAATAGCATCTGTAGTAGTAAGAGAACTATTAGAAAGATAATATAATATGATTAAAAAAAGATGAAATTTAATATTTCATCTTTTTTTATGTAAAATAAATTAATACTGATATACAAATTTATAATAGCAAATTTTGTAGAAAAAAAGGAGGAGGTTTGATACTATTTAAGTAGTTATTTATTTAATAGATAAAAAAAAAATGGGGGTATAAAATGGATAATAGTTTACCAAAACAATTTGATAGTTTTACTGAAGCGAGAAGAAATGGTTTTCTTGCTGCAAAGAAAATAAAAGATGATGGCAAAAAGATGGTAGGAGTTTTTTGCTGTTTTACACCGATTGAGTTAATGTTAGCAGCAGGTGCTGTTCCAGTGGGAGTTTGCGGTGTTAGTGAAGAACCTATAAAAGATGCAGAAAAAGTATTGCCAAGAAATTTATGTCCATTAATAAAATCTAGCTATGGACATGTTATAACAGATACATGTCCATATTTCTATTTTTCGGATTTGTTAGTTGGAGAAACTACTTGTGATGGAAAGAAAAAAATGTATGAAGAGTTATCAAAAATAAAACCGATGCATATTATGCAACTTCCAAACAGGGCTACGGGGAAAAATGAGTTTAATTTATGGAAAGATGAAGTAATTTTATTAAAAGAGACTTTAGAAAAAGAATTAGGGGTAACGATAACAAAAGAAGATATAAAAAATGCTATAAAAGATAAAAATGAAGAAAGAAAACTTTTAAACGAATTTTATGATTTAGCAAAATTAGAACCATCTGCTTTAACTTCATCAGAGTTATATCAAGTATCTTATCAAGCTCAATTTAAATTTGATAGAAATGAGTTAAAATCATCTCTTAGAAAAATAATAGATGATACTAAAAAAAGATATGAAGCAGGTAAATGCCCAGTCAAAAAGGATGCCCCTAGAATATTAGTAACAGGATCTCCAATAGGAGGCTGTGTAAATAAAATAATAGGAACATTAGAAGAAAGTGGCGCATCTATAGTAGCATATGAATTATGTTCATCAATAAGAAGCAATCGAGAATTAGTAGATGAAAATAATACAGATGTTTATGAAGCTATAGCAAAAAGATATTTAAATATAGGGTGTGCATGTATGATGAATAATCAAAAGAGAATAGATCTTTTAGATGAATTAATAGATGAATATAAAATAGATGGGGTTATAGATGTAGCTCTTCAATCTTGTCATCCATTTAATGTTGAAAGTCATAAAATAAAAGAATTTGTTACAAAAGAAAAAAATGTAGATTATATGGCAATTGAAACCGATTATTCACAAACTGATACAGAACAACTTAGAACAAGATTTGAAGCATTTATAGAAATGATTGAAGAAAAGAAGTAAGATAGTGGAGGAAATATATGTATAGTATTGGCATAGATGCTGGGTCTACATATACAAAAGGAGTATTATTTGATGGTAAGAATATAATAAAAAAGATTATAATTCCAACTGGGTCTAGCCCAAAGACTACATCAAGACAAGTATATGAAAATCTAATTGAAGATATAGATAAATCTGAGATAAAAAGGGTAGTTGGAACAGGATATGGAAGAGTTAGCATGGATTTTATAGATAAGAAAGTTACAGAGATAACATGTCATGCTAAAGGTGTATTCTTTTTAAACCAGAATATAAGGACTATATTAGATATAGGTGGACAAGACATAAAGGTAATAAATATTAATGAAAGTGGAAATGTAGAAAGCTTTTTAATGAATGATAAATGTGCAGCTGGAACTGGTAAGTTCTTGGAGATAACATCTAATAAACTAGATAGTGATATAGCTAGTATAGATGAACTTGCAAGAGATGCAGAGCCAGAAAATATATCTAGTATGTGTACTGTATTTGCAGAATCAGAGATAGTAAGTTTATTAGCAAGAGATACTCCTAAAGAAAAAATTGCAGCAGGTATAATAAAATCTATATCCAATAAAGGCATATCTCTATTAAATAAAGCCCAAATAGTAGATGATATTGCATTTACAGGAGGGTTAGCCCAAATTGGCGAATTAGTAAAAATGTTAGAATCTGATTTAAATAAAAGGCTATGTTAGCTAACTTTGTGATTAATTATATCTAAAATAGGTTATAATATAGATATTAACTATATTTCAACCTATTTTAGAAAGGATGCCTAGTATTATGCCAAAAACAGACATAA
>NZ_JAHLOQ010000009.1 GCF_018917435.1 Intestinibacter bartlettii | reverse complement strand
AGCTTTGATAAGAAAAACATGCGAATTTCTTATGTTATCCCGTATTAGCATACCTTTCGGTATGTTATCCGTGTGTACAGGGCAGGTTACCCACGCGTTACTCACCCGTCCGCCGCTCTTCTCCGAAGAGAATCGCTCGACTTGCATGTGTTAGGCACGCCGCCAGCGTTCATCCTGAGCCAGGATCAAACTCTCAAAATAAAGTTTGTCAACTTTATATCGCAATTTGCAATTGCTAAAATAAAAGTTGTTTACCTGCTCAGACTAATCATTATCTGAAATATCTGGCTTGGTTTGTTGTTGGTTTTAATTCGTGTGAATTAAAGTTTATTAATTAACCTACTGTTTAATTTTCAAAGTTCATTTTTTCATTTACTTAACTCACTCAACTTTTGTTTCGTTCGTTTCAGCCTCTTTAGTTTAACAAATCTCTTTTTATTTGTCAACCACTTTTTTAAGAAGTTTTTTAACTTATTTTTAAAAACCAATTTAATAAATAAGTTACTTAGATGTTGTTTTAATTTATTTAAAAACAACTTCTACTTCTTACCGAGATTTCTCTGAATCTCTTGCCCCTCTCTCAAGGACAAGTAATACTATATCATTATAAAACACATCCGTCAACACTTTTTTTATTATTTTGCAATTTTATTTAATAATTCTTCTGCAATCGTTGGAATAGCTGGTTTTTGTGAATGAACTTTTTTAGATTTAATCATACTTTTGTAAAGTTTTATTGTATCTTTACACATATATGAGAATACTTGAATTGATAAAAAACATACACTTATAAGACATAACCAATTTAAAATTTTTAACATACTAAAATCCCCCTATATAATTATTTACGAAATTATTGATAGTTTTATAATAATTCTAAAAAAATATTCCTATTTCCTTTACAAAAATTTCTTCTAATTATCTTATATTAATATATATTGATTTATTTTATTTCATTTTTTAAGTATATTTTTTTATATTTAGATTGTTATTTTATATTTAGATGTTACTTTTAATAATAATTTAGTTTAAATTTATTTTAATAAAAAAATTTATTGTCGTATATTTTTTAATTTGATTAGAAAATAAAAAAAGAGAATTGATTAATTTCTCAATTCTCCTATTAAATAAGATAATATTAATGCTACTGTATTTACAAGAACGATACTTGCACCTGTAGGTATAGAGTATAAATAAGATAATACTATCCCTAAAAAGAAACATACTACAGATACTATTGCAGAGCATATTATTACACTTTTAAATGTTTTAAAATTCCTCATAGATATTAATGCTGGGAATATTATTAAACTAGATATAAGCATTGTACCCATTATTCTCATTCCAACAACTATAGTTATAGCTGTTAAAACAGCAATTATCATATTATAGCCATCAGCTCTTGTTCCTGTAGCCTTTGCAAATGACTCATCGAATGTAACTGCAAATATTTTATTGTAGAAAAATACAAATAAAATAATAACTACTACAGATAATGCTATACTCATATATACATCTGATTCAGACATAGCTAGTATACTCCCAAACATATAACTATATACATCTGTATTCATTCCCTTTGTTAAAGCTGTTACAACAACCCCTATTGCAATAGATACTGTTGAAATCAATGCTATTGCAGAATCGCCTTTTATCTTACTATTTTCACTTAGTCTAAGTAATATAATCGCCGCCACAGTAACTATTGGAGTTGATATATATAATGGAGCCACATTCATAGCAACAGATATTGTAAGTGCTGCAAATGCTACATGTGATAATCCATCTCCTATCATTGAATATCTTTTTAAAACTAAACTGACACCTAATAAAGCCGAACATAAAGCAACTAATCCACCTACTATCATGGCCCTAACTATAAATGTATATGACATCATATCGCTTAATACACTAATCAATTTCGGCACCCCCTATAAATTTTCTTCCTACTTCACTATTTGCATAGTCTTCTGTATTTCCGAAGAATTTAATATTTTTCTTTAAGTGAAGTATTTTGCTTGCATTATTAATAGCAAAATTTATATCATGAGATACCATTATAATTGTTATCCCTTTTTTATTTATTTCTTTTATTAAATTATACATTTCGCGTGTTACTGTTGGGTCTAACCCTGTTATAGGTTCATCAAGTATAATTATTTTCTTTGTTGCACAAAGGGCTCTGGCTAGTAAAACTCTTTGTTGTTGACCACCAGATAGCTCTCTAAATGATTTCTTTTTTATACCTTCTATGCCAAGTGATTTAATCATATCATTAGCTAGTTTTTTGTCTTTTGCCGAATAAAATGGATTAAACCCTCTAGAATTTAAACATCCCGATAAAACAACCTCATATACTGATGCTGGAAAATCCTTTTGAGCTTGAGTTTGTTGAGGTAAATATCCTATTTCATTTTTATTTAAATTTTCTCCAAAAACAATTTTACCTGTTTTAGGATTTTCAAGTCCTAATATAGTTTTTACTAATGTACTCTTTCCAGATCCATTTTCACCAACTATACATAAGTAATCACCTTGTTCAATAGAAAAAGAAATATCTTCTAAGACTACTTGATTTTCATATTTTACACTAATATCTTTACATTCTATTTGACTCATTTAAAATATTCCTTTCCAATTCATATTTTATTGCAACGCTGCTTTAAGTGTTTTTATATTTTCTTTCATAATAGATACATAAGTAACTCCACTTTCAAAATCTTGTTGAGTAAGATTATGAGCCGAATTTAAACACATAGTTTTTGTACCTGTTTCATTTGCTAATGTGTCAGCTACTTTTTGGCTACTAAGTTCAACATATAATACTACTGGTATATTTTCTTTTCTAATAAAGTTAACCAAATAAGATACAGTTTCCGCAGATGGTTCCATCTCATCACTACATCCAGGGAATGCTGCTTTGTAATCAAGTCCATACTCTTCTACAAAGTATTTGAATGGGAATCTATCCCCAAATACTAAAGTTTTTCTTTTTGCATTTTTTACTATATCCCTAATTTGTGAATCTATATCTTTTATTTCATCTATATATTGTTGAGCATTTTCATTAAATTTCCCTGCATTCTCTTCATCTAATTGATTTAAAACAGTATTTATATTTTTCACTATTTTTATAGCATTTAATGGAGATGTCCATACATGTTCATCATATTCAATGTCTGTTGTGCTATGGTCATGATCTTCATGTTCTTCACCATCTTCGTGATCATGGTCATGTGAATGAGTTTCTACTCCTTCAAGACCTACAGTTTCATCTTCTTCAATTAAAGTTACGCAATCTTCTAATTTTAAAGTTTGTGTTTTGCTCATATCAATAGAATCTAATATTCCGTCAACCCATTCATCATTTTCTCCACCATTATATATAAATAAATCTGCATTTTGTATTTTTTGTATATCATCAGGTGTTGGTTCATATGAATGTGTCTCAACTCCTGGCTTTATAAGCATTTCTATATCTGCATTGTCGCCAGCAACTGCTCTAGCAAAGTCATATTGAGGGAATGAAGTAACTACTATCTGTAATTTATCATCATTTTTCTCAACTACTTGTTTATTTTTTATTCCATTTGCAAAAACCATTGTAACTGATGATAATATTACAATAATCAATGCAATAATTCCTATTTTCTTTTTATTCATTCTTGCCTCCTGTTTTATCTAGACACTTCTTACAAGTCCCATAAAAGACGGTTTTTGAGCTATCTATCTCAAATCCATGATTGTCACATAAATGGTCCTTTACTGTATTTAAAAAGCTACAATCTAAGTGATATAATTCGCCACATACTTTGCATTTAAAATGAAAGTGATTCTGACATTTTTGTTCTTTATCTATGTATTGATAACAAGCACATATACCTTTTTCTATTGTGTATTTTCGGATTATTCCCTTCTGCTCTAGTTCGTCAATATATCTATATGCAGTAGTTTTTCCTACTGGAGAACCAGATTGTTTTGTATAATCTATTATTTCATCCACTGTTACATGTCTATTCTTATTATCGACTAAATAATCCAATATTAACTCTCTTTGTTTAGTTTTATATTTTCCTCTATTATTGCTGTTCAATTATATACTCCTCACTTTCGTTAAAAACTATAATTAAAATTATTATTTTCCCTATACCCTTTCAGAATCGATTATCATTATCATTTAATCCTAAAAAATAATATCAGCCTCCCAAATCGAAACTGATTTCCTATTTCGTTTTCAGTTAATTATTATATACTTGTAATAGTTATATGTCAAATTTTTATCCTTGTATTTTACTTATAAAAATAAAGGGATGTCCTACACAGGACATCCCTTTATTTTTAATTTATATTAAGTTCACTAAATCTTATTGTTCTTCGTCTTCAGTATTTTTGTGAGCTATTGGTTTCATAGTTGGGAATAGTATTACGTCTCTTATTGAAGCAGAGTTAGTAAGTAACATCATAACTCTATCTATACCTATTCCTAATCCACCTGTTGGAGGTAGACCAACTTCTAAAGCGTTTATGAAATCTTCGTCCATATCACATGCTTCATCGTCACCTAATTCTTTCTTTCTTAATTGGTCCATAAATCTTTCTTTTTGATCGATTGGGTCATTAAGTTCAGAGAAAGCATTAGCTAATTCCCATTTATTTGCGAAAGCTTCGAATCTATCAGTTTTTCTTGGATCTTCAGCATTTCTCTTAGCAAGTGGAGAAACTTCAACTGGATGATGAGTTATGAATGTTGGTTGGATTAATTTATCTTCACCAAATTCTTCGAAGAATGCATTTATAACTTCTCCTCTTCTCATTCCTGGAGTTATTTCTATTCCTTTTTCTCTAGCTACTGCTAAAGCTTCTTCATCAGTTTCTATTGTGTCGAAGTCTACACCAGAGTATTCTTTAACACATTCTATCATAGTCATTCTCTTCCATGGTGGTTTGAAGTCTATTTCAGTTCCTTGGAAGTTAACAACTGTACTACCTGTAGCAACTTCTGCCATATGAGCTATAACATTTTCAGTTAATTCCATCATATCGTTGAAGTCAGCATATGCTTGGTACATTTCTATAGCAGTGTATTCTGGGTTGTGGTTAACGTCCATACCTTCGTTTCTGAACATTCTTCCCATTTCGTATACTTTATCGAATCCACCTACTATTAATCTTTTTAAGTATAATTCGTTAGCTATTCTTAAGTACATTGGTATATCTAAAGTGTTGTGATGAGTTATGAATGGTCTAGCATTTGCTCCACCAGCTATTGTATTTAATATTGGTGTTTCAACTTCTAAGAATCCTCTATCATCTAAGTAGCTTCTTAATGCTTTTAAAGCTTTAGTTCTTGTTAAGAAAGCTTGTTTTACTTCTGGGTTAACTATTAAGTCAACGTATCTTTGTCTGTATCTTAAGTCTACGTCTTTTAATCCATGGTATTTTTCTGGTAGTACTTGTAATGATTTAGATAATAATACTACACTTGTTGCTTTTACTGATATTTCTTCTTTTTTAGTTTTGAATACAGTACCTTCAACACCTATGATATCACCTATATCATATGTTTTGAAGACAGGGTATTCTTCTTCACCTATAGCATCTTTTCTAACGTAGCATTGTATTCTACCTTCAGAATCTTGTATATCTATAAATCCAGCTTTACCTTGGATTCTTTTGCTCATTATACGACCAGCTATTTTAACAGTTTCGCCTTCTTTAGTTTCGAAATTGTCTTTTATGTTCATTGAATGATCAGTTACATCATATTTTGTTTGTTCGAATGGGTTTCTTCCCATATCTATAAGGTTTTGTAATTTTTCTCTTCTAACTTTTAAAACTTCACTAAGTTCTTCATGTGTTTCTACATTTTGATGTTGATTTTTACTCATTTGTTCCTCCCCTTCTATCTTCTTATATCTAATACTTTGAATTTATTTGCTCCATCTGGAACTTGAACTTCTACTTCTTCACCAACTCTTGCACCTAATAGAGCTTTTCCAACTGGTGATTCATTAGATATTTTTCCTTCGAATGGATCAGCTTCAGCAGAACCTACTATTGAATATTCTATTTCTTCATCGAAATCATAGTCATATAACTTAACTATAGAACCTACTGTTACTATATCAAGGTCTATTTGACTTTCATCTATAATAACTGCTTTTCTTAATTTTTCATCAAGTTTTAATATTTGTTCTTCTAATTTAGCTTGTTCATTTTTAGCTTCATCGTACTCAGCATTTTCTGATAAATCCCCAAATGATATAGCTACTTTTAATCTTTCTGCAACTTCTTTTCTTTTTACTGTTTTTAAGTATTCTAACTCTTCTTCAAGTTTATTGTAACCTTCTTGAGTAAGTAACTCTTGTTTTTCTACCATAACTTAACAACTCCTTTTACACTCTATATTTTATAAATTATAATTTTCTTTATATTATTCATTATAATTTTACGTTCTAACTAATTTATGCGCTTTATTATAAGTCACTATTCAGATTGTGTCAAGGACAACTCATTCAGCTTCATTATCACAGATTCACAATCAGTTAATTTATTAATTTCATCTCTAAATCTAGCTGAATTTTTTAAACCTTTTATATACCATCCGATGTGCTTTCTCATTTCACGAACAGCTACATATTCTCCATGTTCAGCAACAGCAAGCTTCATATGCTCTATAGCAGTGCTTATTTTTTCTTCTGCTGTTGGTTTAGGTAATATTTCACCTGTTTGCATATAATGATTTATTCTGTTGAATATCCAAGGGTTACCTTGCGCACCCCTACCTATCATTATAGCATCACAGTTCGTTTTTTCTAACATATTTATTGCATCTTCTATTTCAAACACATCACCATTACCTATTACAGGTATTGAGATAGATTCTTTTATCTCTTTTATTATATCCCAGTCTGCTTTTCCAGAATAATATTGTTCTCTAGTTCTACCGTGTATCGCTAAAGCACTAATTCCAGCTTGTTCAGCTATTTTAGCTATTTCAACAGCATTTACACTGTTATCATCCCATCCTTTTCTTATCTTAAGAGTTACAGGTTTTGTAGAATTTTCAACTACAGCTCTCATAACTTCTTCTGCTAATTTAGGATTTTTCATTAAAGCTGATCCATCACCGTTTTTAATTACTTTAGGAGCTGGACATCCCATATTTATATCTAAAATTTCATTAGGATGAGAATTCAATATTTCAGCGGCTCTTCCCATATATTCAGGTTCAGAACCAAAAATTTGGATTGCAATTGGGTGTTCCTCATCTTCTATTTTAGTCATTTTTTTAGTGTTTTCATCATTATAGCAAAGGGCTTTTGCATTTATCATTTCTGTATAAAGCATCCCACAACCTTTTTGTTTACATATTAATCTAAAAGGAAGGTCAGTTACACCTGCCATAGGAGATAAAAAAACTCTGTTGTCAAGACTTACATTTCCTATGTTCATTATTGTTCTCCTTTTTATTTAAAAGTTTTTGTGGACTATATCAATTCATTATTGACCACTTCTAATATATTATTACAAAAAATTAAAATATACTATATGATTTTTGATAAATTTTATTTTTTTACATATACTTATAATGTTTTAAACTAAAATTTACATATTTTTTGCCTAAAAAAGACTGTCTCTATTATTTTCGAGACAGTCTAGTATTATATATATTAATTTATATTACTCTTTATTTTTTTCGTATATAAGTTTTAAACCTTCTAATGTTAAGTCTTTATCGATATAATCTATGCTATCAGTTTCTGAATCTATAAGTGTTGAAAGTCCACCTGTTGCAATAACTTTTACATCGTCACTACCTAACTCTTTTTTAATCATGTCAATTAATCTTTCTACCATTCCTGCATAACCATATATTATACCAGCTTGCATTGCTGATACTGTATTTTTACAGATTGTCATACCTGGTTTTGCTAGTTCAACTCTAGGTAATTTAGATGCTTCATGGAATAATGCTTCACTTGATATTTTAATTCCTGGGCATATTGAACCACCTAAGTATTCTCCTTTATCTGATATTGCACAGAATGTAGTTGCTGTTCCAAAATCAACTATTATTAATGGATAACCGTATTTTTCTATAGCTGCTACCGCGTTTACTATTCTATCGGCTCCAACTTGTTTTGGATTATCGTATTTTATGTTTAAACCAGTTTTTATTCCTGGTCCTACTATTAATGGCTCAACTCCACAATATTTTATACAGAAGTTTTCAAGAGAATGCATAACATCTGGAACTACTGATGATATTATTATATTTTTTACATCTCTCATATTTATTCTATGGTATTCAAATAAATTATTTATTAATATCCCATACTCATCTGAACTTTTTTGATGATCAGTGTTTATTCTCCAACTGTTAGTTAGTGTATCTCCTTCATAGATGCCTAAAACCATGTTTGTATTTCCAACGTCAAATACTAATAGCATTTATATAAACCCTCTTTCTATTTTTTGCTTTTTCTGATCATAGCTACTGCTACTGCTGATGTTAAAATCCCAGCTACTATTGCTTCTGGTATCCCATTCATTCCACATACTGTAAGTATATATTTACCAGCATTTCCTGCTTGGCCGATTGCTTTCATATATTTATCCGCATATAAAACGTAAATTAATCCCATAACTCCTATTGTATTTGTTAGAGATCCAACTACACCTGCAACAAATCCTGATAAGTAAATTCTTTTTGTTAATTTATGCATTCCTGCATATACATAATATGCTACTATACCAATTAATACTCTTGGTAATACTGATATAATTGGATTCATAAAACAGAATGATGTAATTGTAGGTTCTGTGAATGCTTTAAATAGACTTGTTAATCCAAATATTAAACCTACTGCGGCTCCAACAACTGGACCTTCTATTACTGCACCTATTATAACTGGTACATGCATTATAGTTGCTTTAACTGGTCCTAGTGGTATATAACCAACAAAAGGAATCATAGATAATACAATTGATACTGCTGACAATATTGATATTACTGTCATTCTTCTAACATTTAATCTTTTTTGAGTTGACGCTTGTGCTCCTGCGTTCATCATAATATAAACCTCCGTTCCAGCTCCATCGGATGCCGGACTTTTAATATTATTTTGTTACACTATTTACCCTTAAGTCAGACTTCTTTTTTTAAGAATGCCCGCTGTAACAAATAAATTTTAGCAGTCGCTATCTACATTGTCAATATTCTTACATTTTTTTGTTATTTTTTTCTTATAAACAAAAATATTCCTTGTCATCATATTTTTGTATTATCTTAAAATCACTTCTATAATTAATTAAATATTTCTATTTATTTTACTAATATCTCATAATTTAACTCATTGTATGATGGAATTTCATTTATTTGTTTTGCATTCTTTACAGCATTAATTATGCTTTTTTCCATAACTTCAACGGCTAGTGACCCTATTAAAGTTAAGTCTGCATCTGTTTCTATCTCTCCTGTTGCCATTGTAAATATAGTATCTCCATCATGAGGAGTATGTATAGGGAATATTGCTCTTGCATAACCATCATGGGCCATTTGTGATATCTTCTTGCATTGTGCCTTATCAAGTTTCGCATTCGTAGCAATTATTCCAATTGTAGTATTATCTATGCTAAAACCACCTTTTGTCACACCTTGTTTCATCAGTTCGTAACTATTTAAACATCCTGTTTTATCATCATTTAATGCACCAGCGATTACTTTTCCATTTTCATATACATCTCCTAATGCATTTACTGCAACTAATGCAGATACTACTATCCCATTATCCAGTTTTATAGAATGACTTCCTATTCCACTTTTAGTTACAAACTGTGGACCTCTCAATTTTCCTACACTTGCTCCACATCCAGCACCATAGTTTCCTTGTTTTAAAACTGTTTCACTAGCATTTAAACAGGCTTCATATCCCATTTGTTTATCTGGTCTTATTTTATGATTTCCTATTGCTAAATCAAATAAAACTGCTCCTACTACTATTGGTACTTTACAAGGTCCAGCATCAAATCCAATATTTCTTTCTTCTAAATATTGACTTACTCCACATGTACTTTCTAATCCGAATGCTGACCCTCCAGATAAAACAACTGCATGAACCTTTTGAATTGTATTTACTGGATCAAGTAAATCTGTTTCCCTAGTACCTGGGGCTGCTCCTCTAACATCAACACCACATGTTGCACCTTCTTCACATATAACTACTGTACATCCTGTAAGTGCATCTTCATTTTGTGCCTGTCCTACTTTTAAACCTTTAACATCTAATATATTATTATACATAACCTTTTATACCTCTTATTGAAACTTCTCCTGACATTATTTCTTTTATATCACCATTGTTTTCTTTTATAATTAAATTTCCATTTTCATTTATATCTATACATTTAACTAATTCTTTTTTATTGTTTTTTACGATATATACTTGTTTTCCAATTACAGCTGAATGTTTTCTGCATATGTCTAAAGTATTTTCTTTATCATCATCTAATATGTATCCTTTATATAGTTTTTCAAATTCTATACAAAACTGTCTAACTATATCAGCCCTAGATATTTTATATCCTTCCTTATAAAGTGAAGTAGCTTTTTCTTTTATTTCATTTGGAAAATCAAGAGTCTTTATATTAATACCTATTCCTATAACAATATAGTTTACTCTTTCCATTTCAGCTGATAATTCAGTTAATATTCCACATATTTTTTTATTATTTAATATTATATCATTTGGCCATTTTATTAATACATCTACACCTAAATTACTTAAAGCTTCTACAATGCTTGCACCAGCTACTAAAGTAAGAAAAGGTGCCTTGTAGGGATCTATCTTTGGTTTTATAATCAAACTCATCCAAATACCATCACCAGATTTAGACTTCCAACTTCTTCCCAGTCTTCCTTTTCCTTTAGTCTGCTGTTCACTTATTATTAAAGTTCCCCCTCTAACTTTATTTCCTATTTCTTTAGCATAATCATTAGTTGAACCTATAGTATCAAAGTGTACGATTTTTTTTCCTATAAACTCTGTAGGAAGATTATATGATATATTTTCGGAGGATAATATATCATCAGGCTTTTCTGCTAATCTATAACCCTTTTTATTTACAGACTCTATATTATAACCTTCTTCTCTGAGTGCATTTATATGTTTCCATATAGCTGTCCTTGAAATTCCTAATTCCTTAGATAATTGTTCCCCTGATATGAAATTTTCTCCACTATCTAAAATAGCTCTTATTACTTTTTCTCTCATAAGTATCCCCCCTAATGCTATGTATTAATACTTTTTATTAATTTATCATTATTTTAACATTATATTATTAGATATTTATATAGAAAAACAAATTTTGTATAAAATCTATTATAAAATTCTCATATCATATTTTATTAACATAAAACTCCTTCTATTGCTAAAATAAAGGCTGTTACATAACTTATGTAACAGCCTTTATTTTTTATAACATCAAAGATTATTTTTCATCTTTTGTTTCTGAATTATCTTTAGTTAAATCTACAACATTATTATTTGTATCTTCTTTAACTATATTTACTTTAATCTCTTCTTCAGTTGAATCATCATTATTTTTCTCAACTAAATCTCCTTTATCTAAAGGAAGTTCTTGATTAAATGCTTTTATAAATTGATCTGCATCTAAAGTTTCATAAGCTAATAATCCTTTAGCTACATAATCAAGCTCTGCAGAATAATCAGTTAATATTTTTCTACATTTTGCGTATGCAACTTCAACTATTTCTCTTACTTCTTTATCTATTTCATAAGCTATTTCTTCAGAGTAATTCTTTTTAGTTGAAATTGAGTTTCCTAAGAATACTTCTTCATCACTATCTCCATATACCATTGGTCCAAGTTTTTCACTCATACCATATTTAGTAACCATAGCTCTAGCTATTGAAGTAACTCTCTCTAAGTCATTAGATGCACCTGTAGATATGTCATCCATTATTAATTCTTCAGCTACTCTACCACCTAATGCCATGATGATAGTTTCTTTCATTTCATTCTTAGTTCCATACATTTGGTCTTCTTTTGGAAGAGGTTCTGTAAATCCTCCAGCTCTACCTCTTGGTATTATTGTTACTTGGTGAACTGGATTTACATGTTCTAGTACATGCATACAAATTGCATGACCAGCTTCATGATAAGCTGTAAGTTTTCTATCTTTTGCACTTATAACTCTTGATTTTTTAGCAACCCCAACCATAACTTTTGTTATAGCTTCTTCTATAGTTTCCATATGAATTTGTTTTTCTTTTTTTCTAGCTGTAAGTATTGCAGCTTCATTCATTATGTTTTCTATATCTGCAGGAGTAAATCCTGGAGTTCTCTTAGCTAATACATCTACTTTTACATCTTTTGCAAGAGGTTTGTTTTTTGAGTGTACTTTGAATATAGCTTCTCTACCTCTAACATCAGGTGCGCCTACTACTATCTCTCTATCAAATCTACCTGGTCTAAGTAATGCAGGGTCTAGTATGTCTGGTCTATTTGTTGCAGCCATTATGATTATACCTTGGTTAGGACCGAAACCATCCATTTCAACTAAAAGTTGATTTAATGTTTGTTCTCTTTCATCATGTCCTCCGCCAAGTCCAGCGCCTCTTTTTCTACCAACAGCGTCTATTTCATCTATAAATATTATAGCTGGAGCATTTTTCTTAGCTTGTTCGAATAAATCTCTAACTCTTGAAGCCCCAACCCCAACAAACATCTCAACAAAATCAGAACCACTTATAGTGAAGAATGGAACTCCTGCTTCACCAGCAACTGCTCTTGATAAATAAGTTTTACCTGTACCAGGAGGTCCTACCATAAGTATCCCTTTAGGTATTCTTGCTCCTAATTCAATATATCTCTTTGGATTTTTAAGGAAGTCAACAACTTCGCTTAAATCTTCTTTTTCTTCTTGAAGACCTGCTACATCTTTAAATGTAACTCTAGTCTTTTCATCATCTTTATGAACTCTAGCTCTTGATTTTCCAAAGTTCATAACTTTTCCGCCTCCACCTTGAGACTGATTCATAAATAAGAACCACATTATTACCATAAAGAATATTAATAATAATGTTGGTAGCATTTGTATATACCAAGGTTCAGTTGGTTTTGGCTTACCACTAAATACCAATTTTCCTTCTTTAGATTGCTCTAATACCTCATTTGCAAACTCATCACTCATGACTTCTCTTGGCATATAAGATGTAAATTTTTCTTTTGAATCTTTTATTGTACCTTCTACTGAAGTTGAATCTACAAAATGTATCTCTGATATATTTTCTTCTGATAAATATTTATATACTTGAGAAAAGTTTAGTTCTTTTACTGTTTCTGTTGGTGTACCTGCAAATTCTACTATTGTCACGATTATAATTAAAAGTAACAAATAAAAACCTGCTCCTTTTAAGAATTTGTTCAACAGAAGCCCTCCCTTCATATGTTGTTTTATTTTAAAGCTTTTTAAAGCATACTTTTAGTACTTCCCTTGTACTTTCATCAACTTTAAATTTTTCACTTACTCTGTATGTACCTACACATAGTACATCTTCTTCATCTACTAATATAGGTATTCTACATCTTTCTTCTTTTGGAATTTTCATATCGATAAATAAAGTTTTTAACTTTTTATTCCCTACCGAAATATTTATCTTATCCCCTGATTTTCTACTTCTTACATTTAAGTCCCCCTTTATTTTGTCAGCATCAAACCATTTATTGTCTTTGCTTTCTCTTTTAGTGATATTGTATTTTTCAATACTCATTGTTTCTGTTTCTACAAGTGTTCCTAATTCTTTTATTTTTACAAAACCATTCTTAGGAACCTTATAGCAGAATTCAATTTCTTCACTAATTATTTCTTTTATAGTAATTATTATACTATTTTTCTTTCTATATACAAATAAACCTCTTGGAAGATTTAATTTTTTGCCTACTTTTTTTTCTGGTTCTAATTCTATAATCTCCAATATATGCTTATGATCAATAAAATTAGTATCTCCTAAAACGTATTTTATTGCATATCTAAGAACCCTGTATTTTATTGAATTATGTAATTCTACAAATAAATCTACTGGTATTTCAATACTTTCATCTGAAACTTCGCATATTTCTTCAAATTTCATAAGTGCACTTGATTCTATATAATCACTATCTTCTTTTACAGTACTACTCATTCTAACTATAGATTTAATTACATTTGAATTGAAATTCTCCTGCATATATGGAATAAGTTTTAATCTGATTTTATTTCTCGTATAGATTGGATCTAGATTAGTTTGATCTATTCTTGGATTTAAATTGTGTTGTTCACAATAATCCTCTATCTCACTTCTCTCTATGTCTAATATTGGTCTTATGATAACTTGATCTCTTATATACTCAATTCCTCTTAACCCTTGAAGTCCAGTACCTCTCATAATTCTCATAAGTACTGTTTCAGCTTGGTCATTTTCATTATGAGCAATCGCTATCTTATTAGCATGAGTTCTTCTCATTATTTCATAGAACATTTCATATCTTAATTTTCTGGCTCCATCTTCAATAGATAATTTATTTTCTTGGCAGTATTTTGGAACATCAATTGATTTTACAAAATATTTTATACCCATTTCTTCACATAATTGTGTCACATATAGAGCATCTTTTTGTGCTTCAATTCCTCTAATCTGATGATTTAGATGGGCAGCATAAATTTCTATATCTAATGTTTCTTTTAATCGATTTAATATATGTAGAAGACAAACTGAATCTGGACCGCCAGAAATCCCTAATACAATTTTATCTCCTTTTTCAATAAGATTATGTCTATTTATTGTATCTAGTACCTTTTCAAATATCATATTCTATCCCTTTTAAATAACTTTCAATTTATTTAATATATTCGTAATTAAATTTATTAAAAATTATTTTAAATCCTTTCAAGCAAAATTTAAACTTACAATTGTTTATATATTTTCTATAAAAAAATATTAAGTCCTTGTACGTTTTTGCAGATTAAATAAAATTAACTATAATACATATAATAACAAATAAATTAAACAAAAGGTAGTATTTTAAACTACCTTTATAAAATATTATTTTCAATAAATTATTAAAAATAAATCTATCTCTAATATTATATCTAATTTTTTATTTATTAGACTAATTTTTTTCTGTAATCTCTATGTTAATAACATTTCTTCCAGTAAACATATCCATTATTTTTATATCATAATCAATATATATTGATATGTTTTCCCCTTCAAAAATATCAAGTTCCTTTGTATGATTTTCTATAACAAAAGCACCTTGTGGTGTAAGATAATTTGATATATCTGAATGTCCAACTTTAAATCGTAATGTTGAATTTAAAGCCCCAAATCTTTTTATAGTTACTTGATTTTCTTCTATTTTTAAAGATGTTGTTATTTCCTCTCCATCTTCAATTTGTTTATATATTATATATTTATGGTCTTTCTTTTGATATAAAGTTCCTTCTGAATTTGATTTTATAATATTTTTTTCACCTAATTCATTAAACTGTGTTGTTACTATATTTATGTTAATATCCATAATTTCCTCCTACGCTATACTATTTCAAAACTATATAAATAATATAAAATATATACATCTTTTAATAAACATTATACATTTTTGAAATTATATCAAAAAAATTATATCAGTTATAATCTCTATTATCAATTAAAATATGCCCCTTCTACAAAGACACATTTTTATGTTTGTCTATGTAAAAAGAGCATTTCTATAATCTATAATTACAATTATCTTGCAAATACATGATTGCCTATTCTTAAGTGTGGATTTAATGTGTTTATCCAACTGCATGTTGATATATCTGGATTCCAAAAATAAATAGCATTATTTGTTGGATCACTACCATATAGTGCTTCCTTTGCTGCTTTATATGATTCTTCAGTAGGTTGGGCATCTATATATCCATCCCTAACAACTGAAAATGCATTTTTCTGATATATTACTCCTTCTATAGAATCAGGAAATCTAGCATCCTTAACTCTATTTAAAACTACTGCTGCCACAGCAACTTGTCCTTCATAGCTTTCGCCTCTGGCTTCAGCTGCCACCAATTTTGATAATAAATTCAATTGCTCATCACTTAAACGCATGACTGCTTGGGTTTCTTCTTGAGCCACATCTTGTTTTGTGTTCTCAATATCGTTAACCGAGGTTTCAACATTTCTTACACATGAAATTATATCTTCATCTTTTTTATTCTTTAAGTCATATAAATTTAATACTTCATTATCTTTGTTTTGTATTTGTTTAAGTAAAGAAGTAATTCTTATAAAATCCAATCCATTTCCTTCATATGCAGATATAGTGCTAGTACCCATAAAAACAGCTACAATAAATGATAGTATTATTTTATAATACCTTCCCATAAATAACTCTCCTTTATAAAAATAAAATTTAGTTTCTATATAATAAATTAATTATTTATTTAAATTTGATCTTCCTTCTTTAAATCTAGTATTTTTTGAACTATCTCTACTATCTTAAATTTTATTTGTAAATCATTTATTTTTTTATTATCTTTTTCAACTATTAATTTATATTCTTCATCTGTTAAAACTTCTTTTAATTTTTTATCTGTTTCTTTATCTATTACATTATTTTGTTCATCTACAAAGCAAAGAGGAGGAAACATAACACACCACCAATTTCTACCTTGACCTTCTCCGATTATTATTTTTAATGATTTATATTCACCTGCTGGTAGAACAACACTAGAATATTGTTTAGTCGGAAATTTACTATATCCTAGATTGATACTTACATCATAATCATATCCATTTTCTTTTATTGTTTTTTCACATATATCCATTAAATTGCTTTCTTCTGAAAGTATTATTTTTTCACTTTGTTGTATTGTTTTTGAGTTTTCTAATTTAGGTTGTAAATAACTTATAACTTTGTCTCTTACTTTTAATTTAAGTGCTTGATCTTCATCAGAGTCACTATTTGCTAGTACATGGAATCTTATTAATTTTTCTTTATAATCATCTGAAAATGTATCTATTTTAGATATTTGTGCATATATACAGCTAGCCATTACCCCTAATACGATAAAAAGCATAACACTACAAAGCATTATCCTAAATTTTATGTTTTTATTTGTTTTTAATAAATTTTTCATATTATTACTTTTCATAATCTCATCCCCATTTTTATATATAAATCATTATATTACCTTATAAAACTTTCCTACTTTACCTCGATATAATGAGATTATTTCCAAGTTATTTTATTTTATACCTAAAAAATTGTATTAAAAAATGGCCCCCTAGCTAAATATTTATAAAAGAGGAATTATATAGTTTATAATAAAATAATTGCTCTTTTATAAATATTTCTTCTAGAAGACCACTCTTCTTTTTTATCTAATCGTTTATTTTTATATCGTTATATATATGACTTAATTATTTAGTACAATGATCTAACATAAATTGTTCTGCTTTTTCTATATGTTCAATAGCAGCTTTTTTGCCTTCTGCTACATTTCCTTGTTTTATAGCATTTAAAATAATTCTATGTTCATCTATTAAACTTAGTGATGCATTTGAATCTGATACATAAGTTATTCTAAATCTTTGTACTTGTTCCCATAAAGAATTTATCATTTTTTCTAATTTTTTATTGTTAGCTGCTTTGAATATACATTCATGGAATTCTATATCTTTTTTTAATAACATATCTATATCCTGTGTTATTACAGCTTGCTCAAATTCTTCTTCTAATTGTTCTAAATTCTTTATATCTTCATCTGTTCTTCTTTCAGCAGCTAAAGATGCACCTAATCCTTCTAAGCTTGCCCTAATTTCTAGCACATCCATTAAATCTTTAACAGATATATTAGCAACATATGCACCTTTTCTAGGTAACATAACTACTAAACCTTCAAGTTCTAGTTTTCTTATAGCTTCTCTTACTGGCGTTCTACTCACTCCAAGTTGTTCTGCTAATTGAACTTCCATTAACCTTTGGCCAGATTTTAGTTTTCCTTCTAAAATAGCCCCTCTTAAATTTTCAAAAACAACATCTCTTAATGGCTTATAATTATCTAAATTTAATTTAGTTAAACTATCCATTAACCTCAACCCCCTTTTCTTCACACGCTACAACAAATGTCTGCTTAAATTGCTTTTCTAGTATAGATTTACACTTAAGTGCATCTTCTCTATTCTCGTATAAGCCAAAAACTGTGGGACCGCTTCCACTCATCATAGCTCCTAATGCCTTGTTTCTTGTCATTATATCTTCAATTTGCTGAATTACCGGGTGCTTGTCCACAGTAACTTCTTCAAGAACATTAAACATATTTTCTGCTAACTGTCTAGTATTTTCATTTTTTAAGCAATCAATTAGAAATTGGTTATTAGGTCTTTTTTCGATGTGTTTTGAATCTATACATTCATAGATTTCCTTTGTTGATACAAATAGGTCTGGTTTACAGACTAAAATACAGACATCTTTAGATAAGCCTTTTATTGGAGTTAATTCTTCTCCAATCCCCGAAGCTAAAACAGCTCCTCCATTTATACAAAACGGAACATCTGCCCCTAATTTTAATCCTATTTCTTCTAACTTTTGATCACTTAAATTTAAATTCCAAATTTTATTTAACCCAACTAATATAGCTGCAGCATTTGAACTTCCCCCTGCCATACCAGCTGCTACTGGTATATTCTTTTTAATATAAATTTCTACCCCTTTATTTATATCAAATGTATTTCTTATTAAATCCGCTGCCTTATATACAAGGTTATTACAATCTAAAGGAATTTCATTACTAGTGCTTTTAATTATTATTTGATTATCTTCTCTTTCACTAATTTCAATTAAATCATATAAATCAATTGTTTGCATTATCATTTCGACTAAATGATATCCATCTTGTCTTTTCCCTAATACGTCTATAGATAAATTAATTTTTGCTCTACTTTTTAATTTTATCGAATTCATTTTAGCCTCCTTAATACTTGTTTTTGTATATCGTATAATGCATTACTATTTATAATTATACTACAAAAACAAAATAATAGGGGAGACTATCCCCTATTATTTATCTTTTTAACTAATATTATTACAGTTTTTATTCGTTTTGTGCGACTTTCTTTTCTAGAATTAAGCATTTACCTGGTTGCAACTCATCATCTAAGCTAATTTCATTCGTCTGAGCAATTTCTTCCTCAGTCGTATTATATTTTTTAGCTATATCCCATAAATTATCATCTTCTTTGCAAATATATACAATTATACTTGGAGCAGTTGATAAATCGTATTCACCTTTATCTTCGCCTTTTATTATGAAACTTTCTGCCTTCTTATCGATAGCTTCCACAAATCTATTTATTCTTATATTTAAATCAATTTGGTTTCTATTTAGATCTACATCTACTTTTTCTATGCAAATTGTATTAAATACTGAGCATGTGTCTGATAATTTATTTATCTCTAATTCATGTTCAAAAGGTATTTCTTCGTTTATTTTATAAATCATCTTTAAGCCTTCAATAGGAATAAAAAGTATATCCACTTTTATAATTCCTTGTATTACACAATTAGAACCTTCTATATAGGTATTTTCTATAGATGCATTGCAACATACATTTACAATATCTTTTATTTGAATATCCTCATTATCATAAGTAATACTTTCTCTAACTAAGAATGTTTCACTAGATGTAAATAATGTTTTATTTAGGTGTATAAGTCTATGTTCAAATTTTATTATTTTTTCAGGAGAATATGCATCTTGCAATACTTCTCTAGTAACTTCTTCACTTACTTTTACTTTTGAAAATACTGTACATTCTACTTCTAAAAGTCCTGTATTATTATCTTCATTTCTCTTAAATTCATAATTAAAATCACCTATATTCATAAGAATTTCTTCATCCATACCATCAAATGCTCCAGGAACTTCAATAAATTGTGTAAAATCTATTCCTACTCTTTCTAATTCAACAATATCAGAGTCATAAGTACAAGCTAAAGGATTTATTTCTAAAACACCACCTATAATAACTTTATTATCTGCTATTCTACTTTCTTTAACTCTTACGACCGGATTTATATTTATTATTTCTTCTATTTCTTCTATATTAACTGTAATTGTATCTCTAACTACATTTTCTGATTTTTCAATACCAACTATATCTTGGAATGAAATTTCTTTTCTATGTTTTTGAATTCCTTCAACTTGTGAAACATCTTTTACAATATCAAGTCTTTGTTTTTCAAATAAACTTCCTCTTACATTTATTAATGCCCCAACTTTTATCTTTCTTTCATTCATTATAGTACAATCAACATGTTCTACTTCAGGGAAAAGCATATATTCCATGTCAGAAGTTATACTATCCCTTTCTATAACTTCATTAATTTCAATTTTTCCACTTATATTTGATACTGTATTTTTATCATCGGCAATATAAATTACATTATAATTGAAACTTCCTCTACAAGTTATTTTTCCTTCTAATAATTCTACTTTTCTAAGAACTATGTATCCCATAGTTTCCACAATATCATATACGTCTAACTTCTTGTCTGGAACAACATTCTCCGCTTCTATGAATGTTTGAAACTTTCCAAAATCCATTCTATTGTCTATTTTAATAATATCTTTTATCAACTCCACGACTATCCCTCCCATATAATCTAACTATTAAATTATATTTACAGAGACAAAAAAAAATTACACCTATTTAATAGGTATAATTTTAACTTACACTTAAATTATTTTCTTTATTTTTACAAATCTGTAATTTTACATTTGCTGTCAATAAATCCGAGTAACTATAAGATACTCTTTGATTTCCATCTGATGTTCCGTCTAATTTTACTACAAAAACACTTGGATATACATTTTCTAGTACTCCAACTTTTGTAACAATCTGTTTTCTTCCTTTGTTAGCTTTTAAAACTATAGTTTTACCTAAATGTTGTTTTAAGGTAATTCTAATTTTATCCAAAGTTTGAACAGTAGCCACGAGATCACCTTCTCCATCTTATTATATGTTTACATAATATCATAATTTTGGAATATTGTCAAATGCATAAACTAATAATTTTATATATTTTTCACTATATTGTCAATAGTATTTTATAAGAATACAGTATTATTTTTATATTTTATAAAATTTTTTATTTAAATGCTAAAAAATCTCTGCTACAGTTCAAACTTATATATTAAATTTTTTACAACAAAGGCCTTGGCATTGCCCATCTAAACTTTCCTCTTGTTTCGAAACCGCCTATACCTTTTACACCTGTTATCGTTTGGTCCAATATTTCTTCTATTGGAACAACCACATCAATTCTTGAACAAGCTATCTTTTCTACTATAAAAACAGGATCCAATGCATGTATCATTATCCTTCCTGGTGAACTTGCATAATTTGCACCAGCTTTCATCAATGCTTCATAATTTGATTGGCATGCACCAGCAAATATAACTAATGTATCTAAATCTGGTTGCCATTTTCTAGCCTCTTTTACTGCCTTTAAAAAATTATATGAATTTCTATAGTTGTTTATATTTTTTAAGTCTCCATTTTTAACATGTAATGCATCATGACCTGTTATAACTAAGATATCTGGTTTATGTTTTTCTAATAGATTTTTAACTTCTTTATATTGATTTGCCTCTGGTATTGCAACTCCTACTGCTGGAATTCCTAGCTGAGAATATACGTCTAAACATATTTTTAAATATTCTTTGTCTCCATCTATTTGGAGCACCTTTCCTGGAACTCCATAGACATTTGCTGTTGGTTGCTTTGCTGCTTTTGGCAGCCCCCTTAGGTTTCTTCTATCCCTTTCTTTTGCTTGTTTTATAGTTCTATATAAAATACTTTCTACATTTTTATCCATTAATATATCTCTTATATCTGGAGGTTTTAATAATTCTAGGTCGCTTAACTCTGCGTCTGCTATTATTCTAAAGGCAACCCCCTTCAATATAGCTATTTTCTTGCCATCTTGATCAATGATATCAGTAATTTTAAAAACTATATCTTTGTTGTAAGATTTTCTAGCAACAATATCTCCAACCTTCATGATAATCCCCCTATTACTTCAATTTAGTTTATATTATGTATTTTTAGTGTTTTTGTTCCATATGTCGAAAAAAAGTCTTATTTAATTTAAAATAATGATATTGTATAATTTAGATATAATTAAATTAGGCTTATAGGGGGATTAATTGATGAAAATTTGTATTTTAGCCTGTTCAGTGTTTGAGCCTGAACTAGAAAAAGTTTTGGATGATATAAAAAGTAAAAATTTATTTACAGCAGACATTGAAGTTACATATCTTCATTTTGGTTTACATACTAATTTAGATAAATTAGAACAAGAAGTTACAAGTGCATTAGACAAACTTACGTTAGAATACGACAAAGTTATTGTTCTATATGGTTCTAAATGCCACTATAGATTCTTTGAATTTTTACAAAAATATAACAATATAATTACTATAAAACCAGCAAATTGTTTAGAAGCTATTATAGGGGATAAAGTAGTGGAATCCTATGTTGAAGGTAAAGATATATATTTAACTTCAGGTTGGATTGAAAAATTTGATGAATTAAATAAATTTAGTAATGCAGTTGATAATTATGATAGATTAAATCAATTTGGTATGTATGAAAATGCTATAATAGGGGACACAGGTGTTATTAAAATAACTGATGATATGATATTCGACTTATATGAAAAAATTCAAGTTCCTGTCGAAGTTGAACCTGTTGATATAAATATATTTGAAAATTTAATAATAGATGCAATTCAAAGGGCTATTGATAAAGAATAACAAGGAGATATAGAAATGAAAAAACAGATAGAAGTATTTGATTATGCTAATGACATTTTAAAAGCCGTTAAAACTGGTGTTTTACTTACAACTAAAGCTGATGATAAGGTAAATACTATGACTATTTCATGGGGAACTCTTGGAATAGAATGGGGTAAAACTTTATTCACTGTTTTTGTAAGAGAAAATAGATTTACAAAATCACAACTAGATAAAAATCCTGAATTCACAATAAATGTTCCAGTTGGAGATTTCAATAAAAAAATTCTAGGTCTAGCTGGTACAAAATCAGGACACGACATGGATAAAATTAAAGAAATGGGATTAACATTAGAAGAGTCAGAAAAAATTTCTGTTCCTGGAATCAAAGAATTACCACTAACTCTTGAATGTAAAGTTTTATACAAACAAGAACAAGACAGAAATGCTATCCCTGCTGATATAGTAGAAGACTGCTACCCTGCTGATGTTGACAGTTCATTCCACGGCGCTAACAAAGACTATCATACTGCTTATTATGGTGAAATTGTTAATGCTTATATAATTCAAGACTAATATATCAATTGAATTAATCTAAAATAAGCCATTCTTCTATAGTAATAAGAATGGCTTATTTTTATAAAAATATTTTAAATCACTTTAACAACTATTGATTATTTAATCATACTCTCAATATAATTAACTATTTTTTCAGGTGTAATACCTAATTCATCTAATAATTGACTTGGATCATATCTATCATAGAATTCTTTTTCTAATCCGTAATTTTTAACTTTCATATCAGAATCTCCATAGAAACTAGCTATAGATTCTCCAAATCCTCCACGTAATATACCATCTTCTAACGTTATAACTAACTCGTGGTTTTGTTTTAAATCTTCAAGTAATTCTTTATCTACTCCTGAAGCAAATCTTGGATTTATTAATGTCGGCTTGAAACCTAGTTTTTCTTCTACCATTTTTGATACTGCTTCTCCTATTTGATAGAAATCTCCTAATCCTAATATTGCTACTTTAGAACCTTCTTCTTCAACTTTAAATTTATTAATAATGTTAGAATAATCTTTTTCTGCACTTCTTCCATCATCTATAACTCCATTACCTGGCATTAAAATCATTACTGGATGTTCTTGTTGTTCAATAGACCAATCTAACATTGCGAAATATTCTGCTTTATTTGTAGGAGCTAATAAAACTAAATTTGGTATATTAGAGAATTCCGCAATAGTGAATATCCCTAAGTGTGTTACATCTGTTAACCCTGCTACTGATGTATAATTTAAAACTATTGTAGCTGGATTAGAATTTATACATAAATCTTGAGAAACTTGGTCGTAACTTCTTTGAATAAATGTTGCATTTGTTCCTAGAACTGGTTTTCCTCCGTTTTTAGCAATTCCTGAAACTAAAGCAACAGCATGTTCTTCTGCTATACCAACATCTACAAATTGTTCTCCCGCTTCTTGTCTTCTTTCTATTCCAAATCCAATAGTCATTGGCATTGCTGGAGTTACTGCAACAACTGTATTATCTTTTTTCATTTTATCTAATAAGAATTTTGCTGTTAAATCTGCATAGTCTTCTGCATCACCAAAATCAATTGTTATGTTTCCTGTCTCTTTATCAAATGGTAATGCCCAGTGCCATGCTTCTCTATTTTCTTCCGCAAGTTTATAACCTTTACCTTTTATAGTATTTATGTGAACTACTATAGGGTGGTCTATATCTTTAATTTTTTGGAATAACTCTATCATTTTTTCGATGTTATTTCCATCAGCTTCATAGATATAATCTAGTCCCATAGCTTTGAATAAATTATTTGAAGCTTGTCCATTTGTAGCTCTTAATTTATCTAAATTTTTGTATAAACCACCATGGTTTTCTGCTATAGATTGTTGATTATCGTTTACTATAATTATGAAATTAGAATTTAATTCAGAACCAGCAAAGTTTAATCCTTCTAATGCTTCTCCTCCACTTAATGAACCATCACCTATTACAGCTACTACATTATAATCTTCTTTCTTTAAATCTCTAGCTTTTGCTAATCCAGATGCTAAACTGATTGATGTTGATGTATGTCCAACATTGAAGAAGTCATGTTCACTTTCCTCTGGATTTGTATATCCTGATACTGTCCCATAAGATTTTTCATCTATAAATCCTTCTTTTCTTCCAGTTAAAATCTTATGTGCGTAACTTTGGTGTGAAACGTCAAATACAAATTTATCTTTTGGTGATTCAAAAACATAATGCATAGCAATGATAGCTTCAACCATTCCGAAGTTTGGACCAAAATGTCCACCATTTTTACTTAATTTTTGCAATAATACTTCCCTTATTTCTTCTGATAATTTTTCTAAATTATCAATTGATAAATTTCTTAAATCTGCTGGATTATTTATTTTATTTAATATATCTAACATTGTTCCTCCTATATTGACCTAGTTATATTTTTTAGTTAAAAAATATATAGTTCTGCCTACATTATTTATTTTCGGCATTTTAAATTTAAAATTTGCATCATAATTATTAATCATTCTGTCAATATTATGAATACTCCAAATGTGATTTTTTGTAACATATTTTTAACGTTCTTATACGATATCATTTAGAGCTAACTCCAAGTCAATAATTTTATTTATATTTTTTTGAGGAAATAAAAAAAGCATCTGAAACCACAAATTAAATGTGTATTTCAAATGCTTTTTATTTATTTAGATATTATTTTCCACAACATTTTTTGTATTTTTTACCGCTTCCGCATGGACATGGATCATTTCTTCCAACTTTGTCTTCTTTAACTACTATTCTAGATCTGTTGAAGTCTTTAGTTATAGCTTTTCTAGTTTCAGGAGATAATATTCCATCCCATCCTTGTAATTCATATAACCAGTGAGCTTCAGCACCTAACATATTGTAGTATAATTTTTCCCAGTCTATTTTTATAGAAACGTTAGTGTCAGCTTCTATGTTTTCTAAGTCTAACTCTTCTTTAACACTTTCGCTTATACCATCTAAGAATCCCATGAATAATTCGTTAGATACGTTGTATTTAGCAGCTAATTCAGCAACTGTACCTTCAACAACATCAGTTTTGTTGTTTAATATTTCATTGTATATTCCTGCTTCTGATTTTAAGTAATTTTCCCAGAATTTTATTTCTTCATCATTGTTTGCGTGGTTATCACAAAGATTTCTCCACTCTGCATATAAACTCATTATAAGTTCCTCCTAATTAATATTTATTTTTGAAGTTTTATTTTCTTATTATTAACAATTCTATATTATATCATAATTAAACAATTCTTTTAATACCTTTATGGCATACTCTTGGTCTATAAAGTATGGACTTGAAGCGATTGTTATCACTTTTGCTCCCTTTATTAGCTCCTTGATTTTGTTTAATCTGAAATCATATGGAATATAATCCATATCCTTAGAGAATATATCTAAATCTATATCTAAAACATATTCCCCTTGTACATCGATATCAAATCCATAAGAACTGTCTATTATATCAACATCATCAAATACGCCTTTTTTAAGTGCTGGCTGTATAAAGTTTCCTACATTTAAAACTTTATTAGTATATCTAAAAACATCGTCTAAATCTTCTAAGTCTACTGTATAATTGTCGGGTTTTCTCATGTCTTTATGTTGGTCTACATGAACTAATCTACAACCTTTATTAAATAATCCTTGTTGCAAACTTTTCATCCAAAAATAAAACGCATGATTATGGTTGTCAAATATATAAACGACTTTTCCATCTACTTCGTATTGAACTAAATTTTTAAGTCCTATTGCTTTTATTTCTGTATCTTCATCTATTTCGTTAAACACTATATTTTCACCTAAAGATACATCGTCTAAAGTTCCCTTTATTAATTTAGGCACAAATATTTTCTTATTAGTTCTTTCATCATAAGAAAATACATTGTTTCCTACTGGCTCTTCAATATAAAAACCTACATATCTCTCCATATTTTCTCCTTAAAAATACTAAAACATATTCCATGGATATTTATTTGGTGGTTCACAAACAAATTCCATTTTTTCTTTTTTAGTTGGATGTTCTATTTCTATTTTATAAGACCACAATGCTATTTGTTGTCCTTTTTTATTTACGTTTTTTCCGTACCTTTGATCACCATAAAGTGGGTGATTTCTGCTTGAAAACTGAACTCTGATTTGGTGTGGTCTACCTGTTTGTAAATCAATTTCTACAAGACTAAAACCATTGTTTGATGCTAAAGTTTTGTAACTTAATTTTGCATCCTTAGCATCTTTATGATTTTTATTTACTACACTTACCATGTTTGTTTTTTTATCTTTGTATAAATAGTCGCTTAAGTTATCTTCTCTTTTTTTCATGTCACCATGAATTACAGCTTTATAAGTTTTCTTAAACGTCTTATTTCTCACTTGCTCAGATAGTCTAGATGCAGCTTTTGAAGTTTTGGCAAACACCATTATTCCTCCAACTGGTCTATCTAATCTATGAACTAGCCCAACAAAAACATTTCCTGGTTTGTTGTATTTTTCTTTTAAGTATTTTTTTAATAAATTTACCATATCATCATCATTAGTATTATCACCTTGAGATAATATGTTTACAGACTTTTCAACTACTAATAAATGATTGTCTTCAAATATTACGTTAAGCATTATTTAGACTCCCATCTACCAAATATACCACATGGAAGAATTTTTCCGTCTCTTGAAGCTGGTATTCCTAATTCTCCTCCGTATATTTTTCCACCTTTTACTTTCTTACCTATAGTAGTTTCAAGTACATTTTCTAATACTATTGGAGAGAATCCAGTTGTATATGAGTTTATTAAGAAGAATAATGGCTTGTCTGATAATACTTTCATACATAAGTTAACAAAATCGAAAAGTTTTTCTTCTATTTGCCATACTTCACCTTTTGGTCCTCTTCCGTAAGAAGGTGGGTCCATGATGATTGCATCATATTTATTTCCTCTTCTTATTTCTCTTTCAACGAATTTTACAACATCATCTACTATAAATCTTACTTTTCTATCTTCTAATCCTGATAATTTTATATTTTCTTTTGCTTGAGTAGTCATACCTTTAGAAGCATCTACGTGACATACTTCTGCTCCAGCTGCAGCACAAGCAACAGTTGCTCCACCAGTATAAGCAAATAAGTTTAATACTTTTATTGGTCTTTTTGCATTTCTTATTTTATCCATTGACCACTCCCAGTTTGCCGCTTGTTCTGGGAATAATCCAGTGTGTTTAAATCCAGTTGGTTTTATGTGGAATTTTAAGTTTTTATAACTTATAGTCCATTGTTCTGGGTATTTCTTTTTATGTTCCCATTGACCTCCACCTTTATTACTTCTGTGGTAATGTCCATGAGGATTTTTCCATAAAGACCATTCAGCCTCCATTGGCCAAACTACTTGAGGGTCTGGTCTTCTAAGAACATAATTTCCCCATCTCTCTAATTTTTCTCCATTTCCCATGTCTATAAGTTCATAATCTTTCCATTGATCCGCTAATAATAACACGTTATTACCTCCTATAATTCTTACTAATCTTATGTATTATATCATATTAACTAGCTTTATTTTAGGTATTTTAACGAGTTTATATACTTTATTTGTCATTTCTATAATCTTTTGTATGAATTAATAATCCCTCTAAATTAAAAAGTTCTTTTTTTATAAAAGTAATCATAAATATTAGTAATTTATTTAGTTAGGAGGTGAATTGTTGCTATTAAGTCTAAAATAGATTTTTATGCAACTAATTATAATGAATCAAATAAGTCCGAATTTCACAGGATGTATCTACAATTTACTATATATCCAATATAACGAAATTTTTGGTAGGGAAGAATATTTCTACTTTGATTTAGCTTATCCTGTATTCTTCAATGTAAAAAACGGATATTTTCAAGTAGATAAACAAATTCTAAATACTTTAAATGAAACTGTTTATTCTAATGTAGATACTTTTAGAAATAGCCTTTATGAAGAAATGGCCCAATACAATAAAACAGCAGCACAAAATGCGCTTCCTAAGAGGGTTTATCAAGTAAATACTACTTACGATATTACCTTTAGTAAAAATCATGTTTTAAGTTTTGTATTAAATCTCGATTCTATTAGTGATAATTATGGCCCTTTATATGAAGATGTCTATCATTTTAATATAGACTTATTGACTGGTAATACACTAACTTTAAAGGATCTATTCAACGAAGGTGTAGATTATATTCAATTACTTTCAGACTTTGTAAATAATGAAATCACTAAAACACCAACTTTATTTTACGAGGGTACTGTCGTAGAAATTCCTGATTCACAAGCATTCTACATAACAGATAAAGGAATTGTTCTTTTCTTTGAAATTGATGAAATAGCATCACAATCAGCTGGTGTTCCAAAATTCTTAGTTTCATTTGAAGAGTTCGGTCAGTATATTAACCCTAGATTTTATTGTAATCCACAAAATATCCTTAGAAGAAAAAAAAGAAGATAGTTCATAACTAGAGAAACAAATATTTTTGTTTCTCTTTTTTTATACGCAATTTTTTGTTATTTTTTTAACCTATATACAATATTGATTTTGTAATTTTATAAAATCGTTTTCCCGAAGTTATTTTATTAACTTTTTAAAACTATATTTTTTTAACTTATTTCATTTGTTTTCCTTTTGTATTTTCTCTTCTATATTTTTTACCTTTTTATAAACTAAATTCCGTTTTTTGTTACAACATATAATCAGTATAAAAGGGCTATCGATGTAGTAATAATTTATCTCTCGATAGTCCTTTCCCTTTTGTCCACAAATTTGAACACAAAAAAAGAATGCGCCGCCACATTCTTTTTTCAGGGAGTTATTACTAAAAAAATCATCAAAAAAATTATTCTATTTCTAGTTATTTGGGTATTAATAAGTGTTATTACTTATCTGTTGATATTATAATAACTTAGAAACCTTAAATTAACCTTAGCTATATAAATTTTTTATAAAAATTTATATAGCCTATAACTCCCAAAACCTAATATATTACTTAAAATTTAATTTTGCACGAAATAAAAAAGCTACTGTAAATCCATACAGTTATGGTTACAGTAGCTCATATAATTATTAATCTGCTAGATTATATACTTTTAATTGATCTTTATCAATATGTTTTTGATTTACTTTTACTAATGCCTTTAGTGTATCTAGTGATGTCATAACATCTATTGAATATTCAGTTGCTAATCTTCTTATTCTGAATCCATCTCTAGTTGCATCGTTACCTTTTGTTGGAGTATTTATAACCATATCAACTTGGTTATTAGTTATAACATCAAGTATGTTAGGTCTAACTTCTCCTATTTTATTAACTACTATTGAATCTATTCCATTAGCTTTTAGAAGTGATGCTGTTCCTTCTGTTGCCATGAAAGTATATCCAACACGTTTCATATCTTTTGCTATTTCTAAGAATTCTTCTTTATCTTGGTCGTTTACAGTTGCAAGAACTACTCCTCTATCATTAGACATTTTCTTGCCTGCTGCTGTGAATCCTTTGTATAATGCTTCTTCCAATGTTTCACCAACACCTAAAACTTCACCAGTTGATTTCATTTCTGGTCCAAGACTTACGTCAACTCTAGCAAGTTTAGACATTGAGAATACTGGAACTTTTACAGCTATTAGGTCTGGAGTTTTGTAGATTCCTGTTCCATATCCTAAATCTTTTAATTTTGCGCCTAACATACATTTAGTAGCTAAATCTACTATTGGCACACCACTAACTTTACTTATGTATGGTACTGTTCTACTTGCTCTTGGGTTAACTTCTATGATGTATAATTCACCTTTGAATTCGATGAATTGTATATTAACCATACCTAAAACATTAAGTTCTAGTGATATTCTCTTAGTATAATCTAATATTTTAGCTTTTATATCATCAGATATATTTTGGCTTGGATACATTGTTATAGAGTCCCCAGAGTGAACCCCTGCTCTTTCTAAATGTTCCATTATACCTGGTATTAATATATCTTCTTTGTCGCATATAGCGTCTACTTCTATTTCTCTACCAACTAGATATTTATCTATAAGTACTGGATTTTTGCTATCTCTTTCGAATGCGCTATCAAGGTAAGCTTTTAATTTAGCTTCGTTATAAGTTATTTCCATACCTTGACCACCAAGTACATAAGAAGGTCTAACTAAAACTGGATATCCAATTTCACTAGCATGTTTTACACCTTCTTCAGTAGACCATACAGCTATCCCTTTTGGTCTATTGATATTTAATTTTTCTAGTAATTCATCAAATTTTTCTCTATCTTCTGCTGCATCTATATCTGCAAAGTCAGTTCCTAATATAGGTATATTCTTTTCATCTAGGAATTTAGCTAATTTTATAGCTGTTTGACCACCGAATTGTAAGATTACACCTTCTGGTTGTTCTTTTTCTATTATATTTAAAACTTCTTCTTCTGTTAATGGCTCGAAGTATAATTTATCAGAAGTATCGAAGTCTGTACTTACTGTTTCTGGGTTATTATTTACTATTATAGTTTCTATACCTAATCTTCTTAATGCTTTTATACAGTGAACTGAACAATAATCGAATTCTATACCTTGACCTATTCTTATTGGTCCAGAACCTAAAACAACTATTTTTCTCTTATCGCTTACTACAACTTCATCATATTCTTCATAAGTTGAGTAGTAGTATGGAGATAATGCATCGAATTCTCCACCGCATGTATCAACCATTTTATAAGCTGCATGGATATTATATAGAGATCTTAATTCATAAACTTTTTCTGGGCTTATTTTCATTAAGTCAGCTATACCTTTATCTGAGAATCCTTTTTTCTTAAGAGTTTTTAAATAGTCTTTGCTTATATCTTCTATATGCATAGTTTTTAATTTTTCTTCTTGTTTAACTATCCAATCTATTCTGTATAAGAACCATTTATCTACACCAGTGATTTTTTCTATCATATCAATGCTATAGCCTCTTCTTATCATTTCGGCTAAATCAAATAATCTTTCGTCATCTGGCATAACTACTCTCTCTTTTAATTCTTCTATAGTTCTCTTTTGAGATGGTTTATGAATTAAAGAGTATTTTCCTATTTCTAGAGATCTTATACCTTTTAATAATGCAGCTTCGAAGTTACTTCCGATACTCATTATTTCTCCAGTAGCCATCATTTTTGTTCCAAGTCTTCTGTTTGCTTGTTTAAATTTATCGAATGGCCATTTTGGTATTTTTACAACAACATAGTCAAGAGTAGGTTCGAAACAAGCTTTTGTTTTCTTAGTTACTGCATTTTCTATTTCATCTAATGTATAACCTAAAGCTATTTTAGCTGCAACTTTTGCTATTGGATAACCAGTTGCTTTTGATGCTAATGCTGAAGATCTACTAACCCTTGGGTTGATTTCTATTATTGCATATTCTAATCTGTGAGGATGTAATGCTATTTGTACGTTACAACCACCTTTTACTTCAATTGCATTTATTATTTCAATTGAAGCTGTTCTTAATAATTGGTATTCTTTATCACTTAAAGTTTGAGATGGAGCAACAACTATACTATCTCCTGTATGTACACCAACTGGATCCACATTTTCCATGTTACAAACAGTTATACAATCTCCATTTCCGTCCCTCATCACTTCATATTCGATTTCTTTCCAACCTTTTATACTTTTTTCTATAAGAACTTGTGTAACTGGGCTAAGTTGTAAACCATGAGTAAGAATTTCTATTAATTCTTCTTTGTTTTCAGCTATACCTCCACCAGTTCCTCCTAGTGTATACGCAGGTCTTATTATTACTGGGTATCCTATTTTTTCAGCATAGATGATACCATCTTCTAAATTAGTTACTATGTCACTTTCGATTACTGGTTGGTTGATACTTCTCATCATTTCTCTGAATTCATCTCTGTCTTCACCTTTTTTGATTGATTCTATTGAAGTACCAATTACTTTAACTCCGTATTTATCTAATATACCAGCATCTGATAATTCTACTGCTAGGTTAAGGGCTGTTTGTCCACCCATACCTGCAAGTAAACTGTCCGGTCTTTCCTTTTCTATTACTTTTTCTATTGCTTCTAATGTAAGAGGTTCTATATAAATTTTATGAGCTACTTCTTTGTCAGTCATTATTGTAGCTGGGTTAGAGTTTATTAATACAACTTCTACCCCTTCTTCTTTTAAAGCTTCACAAGCTTGTGTTCCTGAGTAGTCAAATTCTGCAGCTTGTCCGATTATTATTGGTCCTGATCCTAATACTAATGTTTTCTTGATACTATCTATTTTAGGCATAATTTTTTCTCCTTCACAAAATACTTATAACGTTCTAATTATTTATTGTTTAATACATCTAAGAATTTATCGAATATATATTGGCTATCTTTTGGTCCTGGGCAAGCCTCTGGATGATATTGCACACTATATATCGGTAATTCTTTATGTCTCATACCTTCAACTGTGTTGTCGTTTAAGTTGATTTGAGTCACTTCCATGCATTCTGGCACTTCACACACATAGTAACCGTGGTTTTGTGCAGTTATAAATACTTTATTTTCTTCAAAATCTTTTACAGGATGATTTCCACCTCTGTGTCCGAATTTAAGTTTTCCAGTTTTTCCACCGAAAGTTCTAGCTAAAATTTGATGTCCTAAGCAAATACCTACTATAGGTTTTTTACCTATCATTTTCTTAACATTTCCTACTATCTCATCTAGGTCATCTGGATCTCCAGGTCCATTTGATAAGAATATTAAATCTGGATTATCATTTAATACTTCTTCAGCAGTTGTAGTAGCAGGATATATTGTTACATCACAACCTCTTTCTACGAAGTTGTCTATTATATTTTGTTTTACACCATAATCCATAACGGCTACTTTTGCTCCGCTACCTTGATAGTATTCTTTTTCTTTTCTTGAAACTTCATAAACAGCATATGTATTATCAAATTTGTCTAACTTAGGTTGAACACTTTCAAGTGTGGCATTTTCGTCGATTGTTATTATGCCCCTCATTGTTCCTTCGTTTCTAAGGATTTTTGTTAATGCTCTTGTATCTATTCCTTCAAGCCCGATTATTTTATTTTGTTTTAAATAAACATCTAAGCTCATTTCATTTCTAAAGTTATTAGGTGTGTCACTTTTTTCTCTAACGATAAATCCTTTGACACATACATTTTTTGATTGTACATCTTCTAAATTGATTCCATAGTTTCCTATTAGTGGGTAAGTCATAGTTACTATTTGTCCATAGTAAGAAGGGTCAGTTAATACTTCCCCATATCCAGTCATAGAAGTATTGAATACTACTTCCCCAACAGATTCTTCTAAATAACCAAATGCTTTTCCTTTAAAAACAGTACCGTCTTCTAATATTAATCTTGCCTTCATATAACTTCCCTCCTATGCATTCTCAATCTCTTTAACTATTTCTATAGCTGATTGTTTTGGATTTTCAGCTTGTGTTATTGGTCTTCCAACTACCATGTAATGCGCTCCATTTTGGATTGCTTGAGCTGGAGTAACCACTCTTTTTTGATCTCCTACTGCTGCTGATTTAGGTCTTATTCCTGGGCATACAGTTACAAAATCTTTACCACAAGCTTCAACTATTTTATCTACTTCTTTAGCTGAACATACAACTCCATCTATTCCTGATTCCTTAGCTAATTTTGCTCTTTTTATAGCTAATTCTTCAGTTGTCATATTGCAACCAATATCTTGTAAATCTTCATTACTTAATGAAGTTAAAACAGTAACTCCAACTATTATTGGTTTTTCAATGTTTAATCTTTCTGCCTCTTGTTTTGCTATTTCAGCACATTGTCTCATTCCTTCAAAGTCTGAAACGTGTATTGTCATCATCCAAACATTATCTTTTATCGCAGCTTTTACTGCACTTTTCATAGTATTTGGTATGTCATGGAACTTAAGATCAAGGAATATTTTTTTACCTTTTTCTTTTAGATATTCCACTGTTCTCCCCTTTGTAGCAACATATTGTTCTAATCCTACTTTAAATATGTCTACGCTATCTTCTAGTTGATCAATTAAATCTTTAGCTTTATCAAAGTCGTCTGTGTCAATAGCTACTATTAACTTTTCTTTCCCATTTATCATTTTATACTCTCCTTCTTAATAAAGCCTTACTTTTAAAAAAAGCCCTTACACCATAGAGGTATAAGGACTTTGTATACATAAATAACTAACGTGTTAACTATGAAGTATCTTTATCAGCCTCTCTGGACTATTTTAAAAGACTTTATTATGTTTTATTTTATATATAAAAAAACCTCTAGTAATCAACCAGAGGTATAAATAATCTCAATTATATGTGTTTAAGGATACACTTAGCCCTTGTTGGCTATTTGCATTCCTAAATACGATATTTTATTAAATTACTTTATATTCTCTCTGGAATAATTTAAAGTTTTATTTTGCATAGCTTATATAGATTATTACACTTATTTACTTTTATGTCAACCTTTGTTTAGGTATGATTTTATTAATAAATTTTAAACAAATCTATATATTCTTTTCTATAATGCTTATAAAATACGCTTTTTTTCTTTTATTTTGTACATCATATTTTTTATATTCTATATCTATGTTATCGTATCTGCAACCAATCTCAAAATGTTTTAATGCAACACCCATACTAATTTTACTATATTTGTCTAATTCCGATCTTCTCTTATGTTCATTTTCGAATACGTCAAATCCATTTTCTCTTTCTTCAAGTGTCCATGGTTGACAGTTATTGATTGATGGTGCAACCCTTAAAGCCTCTAAAGCATGTAGCCATTTCTCATCATATGTTTTACATATATGTTTCATTTTATGCCTATCATGTATTGCTGAAGATGATCTAAATAAAGCCTCTCCTTCTTGTGGATATCCAAATGCTATTATAGCTTGAGGGTATTCTATTTCTGATTCATCTTTATCTTTTGTCTTATCTAAATTAACAAATTCTTCTACTTCATCCCTGTTTAACATACATTTTTGCCATGTTGTTCCTAAACCTAGACAAGCCATTTCTAAAGTAACTTCTTGTAGTGCATATCCTATATTCTCAAGATAATCTTCCCCGCTGTTACTAGTTATTAATATATAATGAGGTGATTTTATTTGAATTTTATTTTGTGTTGAAAAATTAATCAAATGTCCTCTATCTATTACATGAGCTTTTATATTTAAATTTGAATTTAGATAAGTTATATTGCTACATAATTTTTTTACTTCTTTCATTAAAGATTCTGTTATTGGCTTTGTTGAATAAAATTCTATAGATTTTCTATAGAAAATAGCATCATATAACTCCATCCATTACCTCCTGTTTAAACCTATTATATTATTCAATATATAATATGAAATCCTAATTAAATCATATGTTAATATTATATGCTTTTTAATACACAAATTAAAGACTGAAAACTATTAAAATTCCCTAAATATTTTTAATTCCATATTTGGTGTTTTTGTATATATTTTTTATTAAATATAATAATAACTAACAAGAAAACCATTATTTTGTATAAATACAATGGTATAATTTAGGAGTGATTATTTATAGAATTATATTTAATACTATAAACTTAAAAATACATAATACCGAAAGGAGTTTTCATATGGATTTTAATTCAAAATTACAAAAATATGCAGAATTAGCAGTTAAAACTGGAGTAAATATACAACCTGGCCAAACTCTACTTGTTAGAACGCCTATCGAATGTGCTGAGTATGTAAGATGTGTTGTAGAAGAGGCATACAAAGCTGGTGCTAAAAATGTTCATGTTGAATGGTCTGATGAAAAATGCAGCCTAATTAAATATTTAAATGCACCTGATGAAGCCTTTGATGAATTTCCTAGATGGATTTCTGATCAATATCTTGATATAGCAAAAGAAGGTGGGGCATTTTTAACTATATATGCTCAAGATCCTGATTTATTAAAAGATGTAGATCCAAAAAGAATTGCAGCATATCAAAAAGTATCAGGTCAAGCACTAAAAGAATGGCGCGGATATACGTTAACTAATAAATGTAGATGGAGTATAGTTTCTATTCCTACTGTTGCTTGGGCAACTAAAATATTCCCTGATGTTTCTGAACAAGAAGCAATGGATAAATTATGGGACTTAATATTCAAATGTTCTAGAGTTACTGATGACCCAATTCAAGCTTGGAAAGAACATAATGAAAACCTAAAAGAAAAAACTGATTTCTTAAATAGTAAGAAATTCAAAACTTTAAAATATAAATCAAAAATAACTGACCTAGTTGTCGAAATGCCAGAAGGTCATATTTGGGAAAGTGGAAGCGAAAGGGATGTAAACGGAATTGAATTTAATCCTAATATGCCAACAGAAGAAATATTCTGTTTACCTCACAAATATGGTGTAAATGGAACACTTGCAAGTACAAAACCACTTGTTTATGGTGGAAATGTAATAAACGACTTTGTATTAAAATTTGAAAAAGGTAGAATAGTAGATTTTTCTGCTAAAGAAGGTGAAGAAACTCTAAGACACTTAATAGAAACAGATGAAGGTTCTCACTACTTAGGGGAAATAGCTTTAGTTCCTTACTCTTCTCCAATTTCTGATACTAATACTGTATTCTATAACACTTTATATGATGAAAATGCATCTTGTCATTTTGCAATAGGCTCTGCTTATTCTTCTTGTATAGAAAACGGCAATGATATTGCTGCAGAAGACTTTGATAAATATGGAATCAATGACAGTCTTACTCATGTAGACTTTATGGTTGGTTCTTCTGATTTAGATATCGTAGGTATAACTCACGATGGTGAAGAAATTCAAATATTCAAAGATGGAAATTGGGCATTCTAATATTTTTTAAGTGCTAATGATTTTGGATATTAAATTTATTTAAAACACTTAAAGCTATAGAGATACTTAAAATAGTAATTTCTATAGCTTTTTTATATAACATATAACTTTAAAATTGTTTTCTACTTATCATATCTAATAAATGTCTAGCACCTTTAGATAAATATTTGTTTTCCATCCAAACAACACATATATCTGTTTTTAATTCATCTTCTTCAATTTCATAAATTTCTACATTACTATTTAAATTATTAATAATAGATTTAGGTACTATTCCTATAGCTAGTCCTGCTTGTGCCCAAGCTATTGTAGTTCTTGAATCATCATTCAAACAATAAATATTCGATTTTATATTATTATTTTGTAGTACTTCCATTATTAATTTTTCATATCGTCTATATATTGTAATTTGTTTATTATCTAATTCTTGTAATGATATTTTTTGTTTTAATCCGAAACCGAATTTATCACTATTTTTATTTATAACTGCAACCATTGGCTCTGTTCTCAAATTCATACAACATAAATTTTGTCCATTAAAAGGTGTTCTAACTACACCGATATCAACCATTCCTCTTTCAATCATATCGATAACTTCATATGTATTCCCTTCATACAACTCAAATCTCATCTTTGGGTATTGTTCAGCATATGGAGATATAAGTTCATCTGGAATAAATTGATTGCATGTTGATACAGCACCTATTTTTAAAATACCCTCTATACCACTTTTGAAATCTTCAACTTCATTTAAAGTTGATTCAAATACATTTACAATATCTTTTCCTCTTTTATATAATAAGTTCCCTACGTCAGTAAGTTTAATTTTTCTACTTCCTCGTTCAACAAGTTTAACTCCTAACTCTTCCTCCAAAGCTTTTAACTGATTGCTCAAAGGCGGTTGAGACATATGTAATTTTTGAGCAGCTTTCGTAATATTACCTTCTTCTACTATAGTTATAAAATTTATAAGTTGTTTTATATCCATATCCATCCCCCATATCATGTTCTGAACAAGTATATTTTCACATACCTTGCAAAAACTAAATAAAGTTAACTTTTTAATAACTATACTAAATAAATATAGTATCTATATTTATTATATATTTTTAATATATATAGAACTATGCTAAAATTTTCATATAAACTTTAGGAAGGGGATTTTAGATATGAATATTTTACTCGACTTATTTTTAACCTTTGCAAGGATCGGCGGGTTAACATTTGGTGGAGGATATGCCATGTTGCCAATTTTACAAAGAGAAGTTTCTGAAAACAAAAAATGGGCAACAGAAGAGGAATTAATGGATTATTATGCAATAGGTCAATGTACACCTGGTGTTATAGCAGTAAACGTTGCTACATTTATTGGATATAAAATAGCTGGCGTTATAGGTGGAATTATTGCAACTTTAGGAGTTATAACTCCATCAGTAATAATAATTACATTAATTGCTGCATTTCTTACTAATTTTGCAGATTTACCAATAGTAATTCATGCATTCAATGGTGTAAGAGTTTGTGTTTGTGTTTTAATTTTAAATGCAATAATAAAACTTGCTAAAAAATCAGTAGTTGATAAATTAACTTTAGCGATATTTATAGCAGTTTCAATTCTATCAATAGTTACAAACTTATCTCCTATTATTTATATTCTTATCTCAGGGGTTATAGGAGCCCTAATTTATAAATTTAGGGGAGGTAAAGGAGAATGTTAATACTTTTTAGATTATTTTATGAGTTTTTTAAAACAGGACTTTTTGCTGTTGGTGGCGGTCTTGCTACAATGCCATTTTTATATAATATAAGTGAAAGTACAGGATGGTTTTCAAAAAGTGATTTAACTAATATGATAGCTGTTTCTGAATCAACACCTGGTCCTTTAGGCGTAAATATGTCTACTTATGTTGGATTTTCAACTGCAGGAATACCAGGAGGAATAGTTGCCACTTTAGGTTTAGTTTGTCCGGCTATATTTATAATAATTATTATTTCTAAATTTTTAAAGAAATTTAAACAAAACCCATATGTAGAAGCAGTTTTTCACACAATTAGACCAACTTCTACAGGTTTAATCGTTGGAGCTGGCTGGGGTGTAGTAGAAATAACTATGTTTTATTTTGAGAAATATAATATCAGTTCAAAACTTATAGATTTATTTAATTTTAAATCGATTATTTTTGCACTTATCCTATTTGTTTTAATAAAATATACAAATAAACACCCAGTTATATATATTGCTTTATCTGCAATAGTAGGTATTTTATTATCATTTTAATTTTTTGCAAAACAAAAAGAGGCTATTACATAGCCTCTTTTTGTGTTGACGAGAAATTTTTTAATTTAACATCATTAATTAAAATTTATATAAATTTCTAAATTAATGACCTATATTCAATATAGTAGCATATTTTGCTACATTATTTAAGGGGAAAAAATAAATTTATTCCCCTTAAATATCTTTTATATTTTAACACACTTTTATACTTGATTTCCACATTATTTTTTAAAAAGTGAGTTTTGCTATCTCAACAGAGCGTTTTGCATCTTTTGCATAGTAGTCTGCATCTATTTTTTTAGCGTATTCTTCAGTTAAAACTGCGCCTCCAACTATAATTTTTGCATCAATTCCAGACTCTCTTATAGCCTGTATTGTATCTTTCATATTCTGCACAGTTGTTGTCATTAGAGCACTTAGACCAATTAACTTAATATTTTGTTCTTTAGCAGTTTGCACTACTGTTTCTATTGGAACATCCTTCCCTAAATCTATAACTTCATATCCATAATTTTCTAGCATTATTTTTACAATATTTTTACCAATATCATGAATATCACCTTTTACTGTAGCGATAATTATTTTACCTTTTGTTTTTCCTGTGCTATCAGTATTGGTATTTAATTTATCTTTTATAATATTTAATGCAACTTTTATTGTCTCTGCTGCTTGTATCATTTGAGGAAGGAATATTTCTCCCTTGTCATATTTTACACCAATTTTATCAAGCGCAGGTATTAGCATTTCATCTAAAATATAATGTCCATCATGTTCTTCTAGTAATTTATATGTTAGCTCTTTTGTTTCTTCTTTTAGACCTCTTTCAACAAGAATATCTAAAGACATTTCTTGAGAGTCATTACTTGAGTTTCTATTGTTAGTTGATTTAGGCATATCCATATATTTTTCTATATATTTTTCACAACCTTTATCAATATTATTTATTACTCTATAAGCATACATAGATTCCATCATAACATCTTCAGCAGTATTCATTATAGCCAAATCAAGCCCAGCCCCTAAAGCTAAATTTAAGAAAGTCGAATTTAATGCTTTTCTGTTAGGAACTCCAAATGATATATTAGATACACCTAATATAGTTTTGCATCCTAAATTCTCCTTTACCATTCTTATAGCTTTTATCGTTTCCATCGCTTCCTCTTGTTGAGCTGATACAGTTAATGATAAACAATCTATAAATATATCTTGTCTTCTTATACCGTAACTTTCTGCTCTTTCAACAATCTTTTTAGCTATTTCAAATCTGCCTTCAGCAGTTTTAGGAATTCCATCTTCATCTAATGTTAATCCTACTAAACCTGCTCCATATTTTTTAACAATTGGAAGAATTGAATTTAATGACTCCTCTTTTCCATTTACAGAGTTCACAATCGTTCTTCCATTGTAATATCTAAGACCTTGTTCTAATGCATCTACATTTGACGAATCAATTTGTATCGGTACGTTTATTATCTCTTGTAACGTCTTTATAACTTTAGGCATCATCGCCTTTTCATCAACCTCTGGAAGACCTACGTTCATGTTTAAAATTTCAGCACCCTCTTCAACTTGATCAAGTCCAAGACTTACTACATAATCTAAATTTCCACTTATTAATGCATCTTGTAGTGGTTTTCTTCCTGTTGGGTTTAATCTTTCTCCCATTATTGTTGGTCCTGTTATTTCAAGAATTTTTGAAGGAGAACAAACCACACATTCTAGATTTTTTTCTACTGGTTCTACTTCGATACTTTTTACATTTTGAGCTAATGCTTTTATAAATTCAGGATTTGTACCACAACATCCACCTATAATTTTTGCACCCATTTTTACAAACTTAGATGCCCCTGTTAAAAATTGATTGGCTGTCATCTCATATACAGTTTCACCGCATTTGATACATGGTAATCCTGCATTAGCCTGAACCATTACTGGTACAGTCGCTCTTTCAACTATTTTTTCTACTATTGGTAATAATAAATCTGGTCCTAATGAGCAATTTACACCTATAGCATCTGCACCTAAACCTTGTAATGTAACTACCATACTTTCTGGTAAACACCCTGTAAAACTTCTTCCATTTTCATCAAAAGTCATTGTACAGAAAACTGGTAAGTTAGTATTCTCTTTTGCAGCAAGTAATGCGACCTTTATTTCATATAAATCCATCATAGTTTCTATTACTATTATGTCTGCTCCAGATTTCTCACCTTGTACCATTTGTCTTTTAAATATTTCATAAGCTCTATCAAAGCTAAGTGTCCCCATAGGCTCTAACATCTCACCTATTGGACCAATATCAAGTGCTACATATTTTTCATTTCCGTTATCTACTAAAGATGCAGCTTTTTTAGCGGCTTTTACAGCCGAATCAATTACATTCTCTAACACATACCCTTGTGGTAACTTTAATTCATTACACCCAAAAGTATTTGTAGTAGCAACATTTGCACCTGCTTCATAATATTCTTTATGTATGTCAACTAGCACATCTGGATTTTCAAATCCAAACACTTCAGGATTTTGTCCTGCTTGTAGTCCCTTTCCTTGAAGCATTGTACCCATTGCTCCATCAAATATTAATATATTATCTTGTATATATTGTCTTACCTCCACAACCATCAGCCTTTCTTCTATATTCACAGTTAAGTCTATTAGAACAATTGTCACATGTTCGTTTAACTTTTTCTATATGTTTATTTGTCACGCCAATTAATGCTACTACCGATTTTCTAGGAATCATAATACCCGTATTAGTAACTGTTACTCCTATTTTTCTATGTGCATCTAATACTTCTAATATATCTCTATTAGCACTTATATCTAAATCCCCATATCCAGGACTATATCTCATTGTCAAAGATTTTCCTTGTTTAGATAACGACTCTAAGATATTATCTTGTATCAAATCACAAATTTCTTCAATAGAAGTTGTAGCACATGCATCTATTATAATTCCTTTTGTAAGATCGTTATAGCTATATCTTCGTATATTTTTTTCGATATTAAACCCAAGAGTCGCACACATTAATACACATTTATCACAATCCCTAAGTAATTCACTTATATCCTTACTTTTTAATATTAAATTTGTATTTTTAAATTCAACAGTATTTAAATTTAAATCATTTTTTATGTCATATATTCCATACACATATTTTGTATCAATCTCTTTTTTTGTTTCTTGAATACATTGATTTATTCTAAGATTTAAATCATTATCTATATCTTGACCTTTGTGACCTAAATATCTAAGTACTTCAGATTTATCCACTAAAACATTAGATATTATATTTTCTTGATTTCCTATCATCTTTATTAATTATCTCCATATACATTCTGATATATTATTTTGGTTATCCTATATTTATTTTAAATATTCTAATTATTCACCATATATATTTAGCGAGAACCCTTGATCTAATACATATTTAGCATATTCTTTTGCTCCAAATAATGATAAGTCTCTGTAATTTCCACATTCAACAGAAGTTGCAGCTATCATTTTTTCAGCTTTTAAAACTTTTTCTAATGCTCTTTCTAAACCTTCTTTAACAGTTTTAGCTTCAACATCTCCCCACATTACAAGATAGAATCCAGTTCTGCATCCCATTGGTGATAAGTCTATAAGTCCATCTAATTCTTCTCTTAAATATGTTGCTAATAAATGTTCTAGACCATGCATTGCAGCAGTTCCGAAGGCTTCTTTATTAGGTTGTAAAAATCTTAAATCAAATTTACTTACTTTATCCCCCATTTTTCCATCTAATACACAACATTTTCTTACAAAAGGTGCCTTTACTTTGTTGTGATCTAATTTAAAACTTTCTACTTTTTCCATTAAAATCTCTCCCTTTCATACTTTTTAATATAGAAAAACGCCTAAAGACTTTCTTTAGACGTTATAATATCCAAATATATTTAAATTATATATTAATTACCGTTTTTTGTAAATAAATCAAACTTGTTAATATTAAATTACACTATTTTTAAAACTTGATCCACTTCTACCATTTCTTTATCATCCATTTTCGGTTTGTTCTTAATGTACCATTCATAAGTTTTTCTAATACCTTTTTCAAGCATTATATTAGGTATATAAAGTCCATGGTCTATTAATTTTTCAATTTCTAATACACAACTAGTATTCTTAAATGGGAAATAACTTCTTTCTTTTATTTTTATTTTATCAGAATCCACATATTTTATTATAGGTTCTTTCCCTACAACTTCTCCACATGTTTCAATTAGTTTCTTCCATGTAATACGTTGAGGTGTAGATACATTATATGCTTCTCTAGTTCTATCATTTTTTATTAAACTATATAAAACTCTTACAAAATCATCTATATAAATAAATTGATTTACTACTGGTTCATTTCTATCACTAGGTACAGGAATTGCTTTGCCTTCTCTTATTCTGTCAAAAAAATAAGTTTCTCTATATAAATTATTTTCTGGTCCATAAATATGGGCTGGTCTTATTATTATGTAAGGAATATCACTTTCTATAATATAACGTTCAGCCTGTGCTTTTTCAATTCCATACTGACCCCAAGCAGGATTAACTTCCTTTTCACAATCTTCTGTTACATACTTTTGTGAGTTTTTGTATACTGCTGGAGATGATAATACGATATATTTTTTTAGTGTATCTCTATTAACAAATTTAAATAAATCCTGTATTTCTGATTTTAAAAACGCTGTCATATCATAAATATATGTATATTCATTATCCCTCAAAGCCTTTTCTAATTCACTTAAATTCCTTCTGTTACATGAGAAGTGTCTATTTACTCCTTCATAATCAACACGCCCCGTTGTCAAAACATCAACTTTATGTCTATGTTTTATAAAGTATTTAGCAAGTGACTTTCCTATAAAATCACTTCCACCCATAATTAAAACTGACTCCATGTTTTATTCCTCCTTATGGATAAAAATTTGTTGAGCATAAATTGAGTATTAAAATAATGTCATATTTATAATACCATATATTGGAATATATTTTGTTGTATAATTAAATTTATATGTCAGTTTTTTTAACAAATACTTTTCTTTTTGTTAACGTACTATTAACATTAAATTTAATAAATGAAAAAACAGTGGTCTATATACCACTGTTCTTTTCTTTATATAAATAAAATTTATTCATTTTTTATCGAATTCAATTTATCGATTAATCTTTCTTCAAAGTACGTTTTAAGAACTCACGAGTACGTTCTTGAACTGGATTATTAAATATTTGGTCAGGGCTTCCTTCTTCCGCAATTACGCCCTTATCCATAAATACAACTCTATCAGAAACTTCTTTGGCAAATCCCATTTCATGTGTAACAACTAACATTGTAAGTCCTGTTTCTGCTAATTCTTTCATAACTTTTAAAACTTCACCAACCATCTCTGGGTCAAGTGCTGAAGTAGGTTCATCAAATAGTATAACGTCTGGTTCCATAGAAAGTGCTCTAGCAATAGCAACACGTTGCTTTTGCCCCCCTGATAATTGCTTTGGTTTAGCATTTATAAATTGTTCCATTCCAACTATTTTTAAATATTTCATAGCAACTTCTTCAGCTTCTTTTTTTGAACGTTTTAAAACCTTAATTTGGCCAACAGTACAATTTTTTAATACATCATGGTTATTAAATAAATTAAATTGTTGGAATACCATACCTAATTTTGTACGGTATTTATATATATCATGTTTTGCATCTAATATATTTTCTCCGTTGTATATTATTTCTCCACCACTTGGTGTTTCTAATAAATTTATACAACGAAGAAGTGTCGATTTTCCCGAACCAGAAGAACCAATTATACAAACAACTTCACCTTTACCAACAGAAAAATCTATATCTTTTAAAACTTCATGTGTTCCAAAAGATTTATTTAAATGTTTTACTTCAATTACATTTTCCATATTCTTTCCTCCACTATCTAACTATGCTTTTTTTAATGCATCTTCAGGTTTTTGAACTTGCATTTGGTTTCCTGTCATATTGTAATTTTCAGGACCATCTAATTTCTTTTCTACAAAACGTAATATTCTTGTAATAGTAAATGTCATTATGAAATATACAATACATGTTATAAAGAATGATTCAAAATATCTGAAGTTATTTCCTGCAATTGATTTTGTTGTAAAGTAAAGTTCTGTTACACCTATAACATTAAGTACTGATGTATCTTTTATATTGATTACGAATTCATTACCTGTAGCTGGTAATATATTTCTTATAACTTGAGGTAATACTACATTTATCATTGTTTGAATATGATTCATACCAATTGCTTGTGCAGCCTCAAATTGACCTTTATCTATAGAAATAATTCCTCCACGAACGATTTCTGCCATATATGCACCTGTATTTATAGATACTATAAATATTGCTGCAAAAGTTCTATCCATATCAATTCCAAAGGCTAAATCTGAACCATAGTAAATAACCATTGCTTGAACTATCATTGGTGTTCCACGGAAAAACTCAACATATGCATTTAATATTGCATTTATTATTGTTAAAAATATCTTTTTAGGCCCTTTTTCGCCCTTTGGTATAGTTCTTATAACTCCTATTAACATACCGATTATTGAACCGATTATAGTCCCTATTAAAGATATATATAATGTCATTTCTGCACCGTTTAAAAAACTTTTCCAGTTTTGAGATGCAATTTGTACAATCCACTCCGAACTCATATTTATCCCCCTTAATCATGTCTAAAGACCGACTGTATTTCTACAACCGGTCTTTGACTAAATTTTTTACTAATTATTTTGATGCTGGTTGATTTTTTATAGCTTGATCCATTAAATCTTTACGTTCATCTTCTGATATACCTGCTAATATCTTATTTATTTTGTCTTTTAAAGGACTATCTTTAGCAAGACCTACAGCTATAGCTGTATCTTCATCAGATGTTTTAAATCCGTCACCTTTTGCAAACTCTACCATTGCAAAATTATCATTTGCTGATGTAGCACTTACACCTTCAGGACGTTCAGAAACATATCCATCTATTTTTCCTGATTCTAAAGCAACCCTCATTGCTGGGAAGTTATCCATAGCAGTGTCTTTTTTAACGCCATCTATTTGGTCTATTACAGTATAATGGAAAGTATTTAATTGACCTGTTATAGTTGCACCTTTAAAGTCACTTAATTTTGTTGCATTTTCATATTTTCCACCTTTTTTAACAACCATTACTAAATCAGAAGTATAGTATACATCTGTAAAGTCTATAGTTTTTTTACGTTCAGCTGTTGGTGACATACCAGCTATGATAGCATCTATTTTTCCTGATTGTACTGCTGGAACTAATCCATCCCATTCAGTTTTAACTATTACTAATTTTTTTCCTAGTCCATCAGCTATCTTTTGAGCTATTTGAACATCATATCCACCTGCATATTCATCATTTCCTTGAATCTTTACTCCACCATTTGAATCATCAGATTGAGTCCAGTTAAAAGGTGCATATCCACATTCCATACCTACTCTAAATTCATCACTTGATGAAGAATCTGATCCACTTCCTCCATTAGATGATGAACTACTGCTAGATGAACTACATCCAGTTAACATCATTGCTAACGACATTACAATTACTAATAATAATGACATTCTTTTTTTCATAAAAAATTTCCCCCTTTTATTTATCCGTCACTTTTTTAATAATATATATCAAAGAATTTTCCCATTAATTTTTACAATTTATTATTTCATCAAAATCTAATAGTAAATATTTATGAAATAAATCCTATGATAATCCCCATTTTTGATAATCAATTCCATATTATACCATTTATTAAAATTACTAAAATTCTAGCACTATGCACAGTTTTTTTCAATATTATAAAGCAATTTTTTTAAACATTACTTCTTGTATATCTAAGTTTTTGTTTTTCTTTGTTTATTTTCAATTTAATGACTTATATTGACAAAATAAGTCACATATTTATAGAATAAACCTTATAAATTAATTTTAGGAGGTGATATTATCAATATTTATATTATTGTAGCATTTATATTGGTAAGTTTATTTTTTATAAAACCCGTCAAAAAAAATATTCTTACTCTGTCTTTCTTACCGTCTTCATTAGAAATGTTTAATGGTAATCCTAATTCAAGCACGCTTAAAATCAAAGGTATTGAAATTGCCATAAATTATTTTTTTGCAGCTATCATAAATTTAATAGATTTCTTTTTATTATTTATAAGTTGGATTCCAATTTTGAGAAAAGTACTAGATTATATATATAGAAATCCTGATATTCTTGAAAAACAAATTCCATTTTTATTTGGTGGATCTAAAGGTCATAGAAATTTCATTACACATTCCGTTTTTAATCCAATATTTTTAATTTATATTTTTATATCTTCAAAACTTTGTGTAATGTTTTCATTAACCCCTCTAAATATTATTCTTCGTCCATTACTTTTTATAATAGGATTATGTTTTGTTTGCCATTTATTATGTGATACAATGCCAAAACATTGGAAAGGATTCGCTAATATAAAGGTCTATTTTTTTACTCATTTACTTACTTTTTCGCCTTTAACATCAAAGCTTTGGCTTTATATAGGATCCTTTCTATCTCTTTCTCTATTAGTTAAAATGATTATTTTAATATAATTTCTAATTAACTCAAAAATTTCCTTTTTTTGTGTGGTGTTTTTTTTATAAAAAAGTAATATTATATTAATGATGACTTTTTAAATTTAAAATTTTATATTTATACGAGAAAGGATTTATACAAATGGAAAACAATAAGTTACAAAAGAACTTAGGATTCGCTGCTGCTTTATCTACTGTTGTTGGTATGGTAATCGGTGGTGGTGTATTCTTCAAACCACAAGCTGTATATACTCTAACTGGTGGAGCACCTGGATTAGGTATGTTAGCTTGGGTTATAGCAGGTGTTATGACAATAGCTGCTGGTCTTACTGCTGCTGAAATTTCTGCAGCTATACCAAAAACTGGTGGTATGATGGTTTACATCGAAGAAATATACAGTAAAAAATTAGGTTTCTTAACAGGATGGATGCAAGTAGTTCTATTCTTCCCTGCTACAATAGCTGCTTTAGCTGTTATGTTTGGACAACAAAGTGCAGGATTAATAGGAAATGATTCATTAGTATTACCTATAACTGTAGGTGTTATCTTACTTATATCTGTATTAAACTCTTTAGGTTCTAAAACTGGAGGCTTAATACAAACGGTTGCAACAGTAGGTAAATTAATACCTCTTGCATTAATAATAGTTTTCGGATTCATTAAAGGTGGCGGAAACAACCCTATATTAACTCCAATGGTAGGTGAAGGTGTTTCAGCTGGTGGAGTTGTAGGATCTTTATTAGTTGCTATATTATTCGCTTATGATGGTTGGATAAATGTTGGTGCTATAGCTGGTGAAATGAAAAACCCAGGAAAAGACTTGCCTAAAGCAATCGTAGGTGGTTTATCTTTAGTTATGGCTGTTTATTTATTAATAAACGTTGCTTACCTTTGGGTATTACCAGCTAACGAATTAGCTCAATATTCTTCTCCTGCTTCAGCAGTTGCAGAAGCTATATTTGGACCATTAGGTGGTAAATTCATAACTGTAGGTATATTAATATCTGTATTCGGTGCTTTAAACGGATACTTATTAACTGGGCCAAGAATATTATTCACTTTAGGTGCTCAAAAATCTTTACCTGCTAGCAACTTCTTCGGAAGCGTAAATAAAAACGGTGTTCCTGCTAACGCTACATTAACAATGGGTGTAATATCTGTATTATATGCATTAACAGGACAATTCAACTTATTAACAGATTTATCAATGTTCGCTGTTTGGTCATTCTACGTATTAACATTCGTAGGTGTGTTCAAATTAAGAAAAGATCAACCTAACTTAGAAAGACCTTACAAAGTGCCTCTATATCCATTTATACCAATAGTGGCTATAGCTGGTGGTTTATTCGTTGTTGTGAGTCAATTATTATTATCTGGTTTCACAAATACAATGATATCACTTGGTGGTGTTGTTATAACTTTAATAGGTTTACCAATATACACTGCTGTTCAAAAATCAAACAATAAAGATAATCGTGACGATTTAGCTGCTTAATTAACTTGTAGCGACTAAGTCATCATAAAAAACCCAAGTATAATACTTGGGTTTTTTTATTGTATTTTTTAATATATATTATATATAATCGACAATAATATTACATATTCTTATAATTTGAATTATTACTTTACTTAAAAAAATAAAAATATTTTATAAAAAATTTTATTTCATTTAGAAAACGCTTGCATACAAGTTCCAAACCTGCTACTATTAATAACAAGATGTGGAAATTAAAATTCCTAAATTAAATTAGGTTTTAGTTTAGAATAAACATATAATGTATGTATATTTTTTTTCAATTTAATGTTAAATATTTATCTATTTTTTATGTGCTATAAAATCAAATTTCAGTTATTATCAATATATTTTTTTAAACGAACTCATGAAAACGATTTTATACATTAAAACAAAAGATCAATCTTCATTACATTTGTTAAATTTATATCACTATAATTATCTAGACTTTCTTGCATTAATTTATTTCGGAAAGCTGATTTGCATCAATACAATTTTTCAATAATAGGGGGACAATATGGAAAACTCAAAACAAATCAACTATAACCGTGCCAAGACTTGGCAAATTGGCTGTTTTGCATTCAACAATACAGCAACAAATGTAATAATGCTTTTAATGGGGTATGTTTCTTACTACGCAACAGGCGTTGTAGGATTATCAGTAGTATTAGTATCATCTCTTCTAACATCAATGCGTATGTTTGATGCTATAACAGACCCAATCATAGGGTTTATTATCGATAAAACAAATGGTAGATTTGGTAAATTTAGACCAATGATTCTTATAGGTTATTCAATTATGGCAGTAAGTATATTAACAATGTATAATACTCTACACTTATTCCCAGAAAACCTAAAAATGCCAGGATTTATAGTATTTTATGCTTTATATATAATAGGATATACATTCCAAACAGCTTGTACTAAAGCAGGTCAAGCTTGTTTAACAAATGATCCTTCTCAAAGACCTTTATTTACTAGATTTGATAGTATATACAATTTATTCATATTTGCTAGTGGTGCTCAATATGCATCTGGATATATAGCTCCTAAATACGGCGGCTTTACATTCCAAGCTATGCAAGAATTCTCACTAACATTCGTATTAATAGCAGGTGTATTAACAGCATTAGCAGTAACTGGTATATGGTCTAAAGACAGAATAGAATTCTTTGGAACTGGCAAAAAAGCTCCAAAGGTTAAATTTAGAGATTATGTAAGTGTTTTAAAAGGAAATAGACCTCTACAAATGCTTGTTGTATCTGCTGCTACTGATAAATTAGCAATGCAAACAGCAGGTAATAACTCAACTGTTATGGTAATGTTATATGGTATAGTAATGGGTAACTTCGCTCTATACGGTAAAATGTCTATGATAACAATGATACCATCATTTATAATGATATTAATAGGAACAAAATATGCATCTAAATTTGGTTCTAAAAAGGCTTTAGTTAGATTCACTTGGTTAAGTATATTAACTTATATAGGTGTATTCGCCTTATTAGTATTCGGAGATCCAACTAAAATATCTTTAGATAATTTCGGAATAATGACTGTTCTTTGGATAACTCTAATGTGTTTAGGAAAAGGTTTCGGTTCTATATCAGGTGGTATAGTTATACCAATGATAGCAGACTGTGCAGACTATGAAACTTACTTAACAGGAAGATATGTACCTGGTATGATGGGAACATTATTCTCATTCGTTGATAAAATGATATCTTCATTTGGTGTAACTATAGTTGGTCTTGCTGTTGCATACATAGGATATACTTCTTCAATGCCTCAAGTTGGAGATGCATATACACCAGCTATATTCTGGGTAACAATCTCTCTATACATAGGAATGCCAATGTTAGGTTGGATAGCTTCACTAATAGCTATGAAATTCTATGAATTAGATGATGAAAAAATGAAAGAAGTGCAAGAAAAAATAGCTGAAATAAAATTAGCTGCTCAAGATGAAGAAGAAGCTTTAGCATAGGCTTTAAAATAAAAAAATAGTACCATAAAATAATTAAAAGTATATTTTATGGTACTATTTTTATCTATTTTTTATTAAGCTGCTATTTCTTCTTTATCTGATTGTTCTGCAGCCTTTTGTTCTTTATATTTACCTATCATATCTATCACTTTATCAACTAATAATCCATTGATAACTACTGCAAGTAATGAATATAAACCTTTATTTAATCCAAAAGTTATAGCTCCACATATTACTACAGATAAATCAACTATTAATAAAGCTCTTCCTATATTAAAACTAGTGTATTTATTTAATATTTTTGCTAATATATCTGTTCCACCAGTAGATGCATTTATTGAAAATGCTAGTGCAAGACCTGTTCCAATTATTAAAGTCCCACATATAACTGCAAGTAATAAGTTATTTGTAAGTGCATGACTATGCATCACTTTTTCCATGAAATCCATTACAAATGATAATGCAAAACTTGCATAAATAGTTTTAGCACCAAAATCTCCACCTATTAATAAAAATGCTATTGCAAATAATATTAAGTTTCCTAAGAATATTAAAGTTCCTAATGATAAAGATGGCACATAATGATTTATTACTAGCGATAAACCACTTAAGCCCCCTCCTGCAATATCATTAGGTGAATAGAAGTACTGAAGCCCAAAAGCTACTAATATTACACCTATAGTTACGATAAAATACTCTTTTATAGTTTTCATTATGTTATTTTTTGTCATAAGTATATTCTCCCTTTTTTGTCATCTAAGTTTGTAAAATTCTCTTAATTTACTTCAACATATACACTATATAATAACAAATTAAAGAACTTTTTCATAGTTATATTTTTTTGTATAAATTACAAAATTTATTTAATATGCTCTTGTTTTAATTTTAATATTTTTCATAAAAAATTCGCTGCGCTCATGGCGCCAACGAGATACCTTCGCTACCGCTTCAGGTATCTCCGTTGCTTAAAATTTGCTGCTCTCATGGCGCCAACGAGATACCTTCGCTACCGCTTCAGGTATCTCCGTTGCTTAAAGGTAATAGGTCGGAAATTAAAAAAGATCCAAACAGAGATTACATCTCATGTTTGAATCTTTTTTATTCTATAGTAATTAAATTATATTAAATTTTCTTTAGCATATGCTAATCTTTTTAGACAAACATCTTTACCTAATATAACCATAGTCTTAGCTAAATCTCCACCATGCATTTGTCCTGTAAGAGGTATTCTAGTACCCATGTATAGGTTTTTACCTTTTATTTTATATTCTTTTTGGATAGATTTTAATATAGCTTGTACTGTTTCTTCAGTTAAAACATCTACTTCTGATATTTTTTCTTCTAAAGCATTAACTAAAGTAGGTATGTGTTCCATTTTTAAGAATTCAGCACCTTCTTCAGTTTCAACTTCAACTTTATCTCCAAAGAATATTGATATATGGTCAGTTATTTCTTTTACATAGTGTAATTTTTCTTTTAATAAAGAAACTATTAATTTTAAGAAATCGTATTTTTCTTCTGCTTCTTCTGCAGTTACATATCCAGCTTCAACGATGAATGGTATAGCTAATTTAGTTAAAACATCATCATCTCCGTCTTTCATGTAGTGTTGGTTAACCCAGTTTAATTTTTCTGTGTCAAATACTCCACCACTTTTTGAAACTCTTTCTATAGAGAATGCTTGCTCTAATTCTTCCATAGAGAATATTTCTTTATTTTCTTCTGGAGACCAACCAACTAGTGCAACATAGTTAACTAGACCTTCTGGTAAGTATCCTTTTTTCTTGAAGTCTTCTACTGCAACGTCACCATGTCTTTTACTTAATTTTTTCTTTTCTTTATTAAGTATGTTTGGTAAGTGAACGAATTTTGGAGCTTCCCATCCGAATGCTTCATATAAGTAAACGTGTTTTGGAGTTGAAGAAACCCATTCTTCCCCTCTTATTACGTGAGTTATTTTCATTAGGTGGTCATCAACTACAACTGCAAAGTGGTAAGTTGGGAAACCATCAGTTTTTATTAATACTTGATCATCTAAATCGTTAGTGTTGAATTCAGTTTCTCCTCTAACTAAGTCAGTGAATTTTATTACATGATTTTCTGGTAATCTTAATCTTATTACATATGGTTCACCAGCTGCTATTTTAGCATCTATTTCTTCTTGAGTTAAATCTCTACAGTGTCCATCGTATCTTGGAGTTTCACCAGCTTCTTTTTGTTTTTCTCTTACTTCGTCTAATCTTTCTTTAGTACAGAAGCAGTAGTATGCTTTTCCACTGTCTAATAATTCTTTGATATATTTTTGATATATATCTAATCTTTCTGATTGTATGTATGGTCCGTATTCACCTTTTTGAACAACATTTCCATTGTCATCTAACATAACACCTTCGTCATGATTAACGCCAGCCCATTTCATAGCATTTAACATGTTTTCTATCGCACCGTCAACTAATCTAGTTCTATCAGTGTCTTCTACTCTTAATATATATTTTCCGCCCATTTTTTTAGCAAATAAGTAGTTATATAAAGCTGTTCTTAAACTACCTATATGTACAAATCCTGTTGGACTTGGAGCAAATCTTACTCTTACTTCACTCATGTTTTACCTCCTATTTTTGAATAATGATAATTTTATTATGCACTATCATTTTCAATACTATTATTTATAAATTCTACTTTATCTATTATAAAGCTCAATCCCTATAATATAAAGTAATTGAGCTTTATTTTTTAGATTAATTTATCCTAATTTTACGTTGTTTTTTGCAAATTCAGCTTTTACTCTATCTAATACTTCATCAACAGATATTATTTCTTTGTCAGCTTCTTTTCTTAATTTGAATTCAACTTTTCCGTCTACTATATCTTTACCAACAGTAATTCTCATTGGTATACCTAATAAATCAGAATCTTTGAATTTGAATCCAGCTCTTTCGTTTCTGTCATCTAGTAAAACTTCTACACCAGCTGCTTCTAATTCTTTGTAGATTTTTTCAGCATTTTCTAAGTGTTCTTCTTTTTTAACGTTAACTGGAACAACTACTACATGGTATGGAGCTAATGCTAATGGCCATATTATTCCGTTTTCGTCGTGGTGTTGTTCTATTACAGCTGCAACAGTTCTTTCAACACCTATTCCGTAGCATCCCATTATTATTGGTTGAGATTTTCCGTTTTGATCTAGGAAAGTAGCTCCCATAGATTCAGAGTATTTAGTTCCTAATTTGAATATGTGTCCAACTTCAACACCTCTCATTATTTCAAGTGGTTGACCACATTTTGGACATTTATCTCCTTCTTGAACGTTTCTGAAATCTCCAACTTGACCTTCAAAATCTCTACCAAAGTTAGCATTTTGTATATGGTAACCAGTTTTGTTGGCACCTATTATAACATTTCTTTGGTCAACTATTTCTTGGTCTATGAATAAGTAATCAGTTTTTATTCCTATTGGTCCAGCAAATCCTACTTCTGCACCTGTAACTGTTTTTATTGTATCTTCACTAGCAAGTTCGAATTCAACAGCTCCACCTATAGCATTAGCAACTTTAGTTTCATTAACATCTCTGTCTCCTCTAACTACTACTGCTACTGTTTTTCCATCTGCATAGTATATTAATGTTTTTGCAAATTGTCCAGCTTCCATTTTGAAGAACTCTTGTAATTCTTCTATAGTATGAACGTTTGGAGTTTCTATTTCGCTCATTTCTTTCATTTCTTCAGTTGATGCTTCGTGGTTAACTGAAGTTGCTTTTTCTATATTTGCAGCATAATCACATCCACTACAGAATACTATTTCATCTTCACCAACTTCTGATTTAACCATGAATTCTGCTGATGCAGAACCACCCATAGCACCAGAATCTGCTTGAACTGGACTGTTGTCTAATTCACATCTAGCAAATATTCTAGTGTATGCATCAAACATATCATCATATGATTTATCTAATCCTGCTTGGTCAGCATCAAAGCTATAAGCATCTTTCATTGTGAAGTTTCTAGTTCTCATAACACCAAATCTTGGTCTTCTTTCATCTCTGAATTTAGTTTCGATTTGATATAAGTTTAGTGGAAGTTGTTTGTATGAAGTTATTTCATTTCTTACTATGTGTGTGAAAGTTTCTTCATGTGTTGGTCCAAGACAGTAATCTCTACCATTTCTATCTTTTAATCTGAACATTTCAGGACCCATAACATCCCATCTTCCTGATTCTTGCCATAACTCAGCAGGAACTAATAGTGCACATGATATTTCTTGTGCCCCTTTAGCATTCATTTCTTCTCTTATTATATCTTCTACTTTTCTGAAGACTCTTATACCCATTGGTAATTGGTTGTAAATTCCTGATGCCATTTTTCTTATCATACCTGCTCTAAGCATTAATTGATGACTTGTTATCTCTGCATCAGATGGTATTTCTTTTAATGTTGGCATTAACATTCTTGACATTCTCATTTCTGATTATTCCTCCTTAGTTTTTTTCTGTATTAAAAAAACCTTTCATCTCTATTAAAAGAGACGAAAGGTTATATTTCCGCGGTACCACTCTAATTAGCTTACAATAATAAGCTCTCTTATGGGGATATAACGGTCCCTACCGTAAAAACTTTTTACCGTTTTTATGCTAAAAGACTGGTTCAAAAACATCATCATAGGAACTCTCACCAATGCTCCCTCTCTGTAAAGACTCAAATTTTTTACTATTTCTTAATCGTTGCTTTGTTATATTTCAATGATTTTCATAATCTCTTTTATAATATATTATTTATTATTTGTTGTCAACTTTAATTAGTGAACAGATTGCTTGACATGATATTCCTTCTTTGTTTCCCGTGAAACCAAGCCCTTCCTCTGTTGTTGCCTTTATACTTACGCAATCTATATCTGTATTTATAGCCTTTGCTACATTTTCTCTCATCTTTAAAATGTGTGGAGCCATTTTGGGTGCTTGTGCAATAATTATGCTATCTATATTGTTTACTTTATAACCTTTACTTTCTATTAGATTATTTACAAATTCTAATAACTTTATACTATCTGCACCCTTATATTTTGGATCTGTATCTGGGAAGTGCTTACCGATATCTCCTAAAGCTAATGCCCCTAAAATTGAATCCATTATTGCATGAACTAATACATCTGCATCTGAATGTCCTAAAAGCCCCTTTTCATGCTTAATCTCAACTCCACCTAATATTAACTTTCTATTTTCAACTAATTTGTGAACATCATATCCTATCCCAACTCTCATATTTATTCTCCTATAATCAAAATATTTTTGTTATATCAAAAATATATACAAATAATAATTTTTGATATTTTTCTATTTTTATTTATGTACTTTATTATTATCCTATTTATTATATATTTATCTAATTAAAATACTTAAATTAGCATTAAAAAGCAACGTACCATGATAAATATTTTTGTCTCCTCATATATTGTGTAAACCCAAAATGTTTATTATCCCAATTAAAGACCCTCTCTATCACTATACGTTGCATCTATTTCACAGTAAATTAATATATGCTGTATAAATTTTTTATATTATATAAAATCTATTCTAAATTATTATCCTATTTTTTTCATTCTTTTGCCCACTTTTGACTTTTTTCTTAAATCTAGAATTTGTTCTGCTACATTGATATCTTCTGGATTAGTAATTTTTATATTTTCATAAGACCCTAAAACCATTGTAACTTCTTGACCTAAGAACTCAACTAACATAGAATCATCTGTTCCATAAAAATTCTTTTTATATGCATTTTGATATGCTTTTATTATTAAATCCTTGTCAAAAGTTTGTGGTGTCTGAGCTGACCATAAAGTTTCTCTAGCTGGTGTGCTTTTAACTACACCATTTTCAACTACCTTTATTGTATCTCTAACTGGAACACCTACTACAGCTGCCTTTTTTTGTTTTGCAACTTCTATAGTTTCGTTAATTATTGCATGACTTACGAATGGTCTAGCTCCATCATGTATTAAAACAATATTGCTATTTGGATCTAACTGTTTTAATCCATTATAAATAGAATCTTGTCTTTCTTTGCCACCATATGCTATTTTTATATCTCTAAAATCATATTTATCTAGTATTTCATGCTCAAAAAAATATTCCTCTTCTTCTCTTATACAGACAATTATTTCGTCTATATTTTCATTGCTATAGAAAACATCTATCGTATGAGCTATCATTTCTTTTTCGTCTAATTTTATATATTGTTTATTTATGTCTAGATTCATTCGTCTTCCGCTTCCTGCAGCAACAATAACAACACTATTCATAATTTCACCTCTTGAATTTTTCATTTTCCACGCGTTATAAAAGGACCTCTTAACTTACAGGTCTTCATTAGTTTTTGTATATATTTATTCCTTATTCATTATAGTTAAAATAAAAACTTTTTTCAAATTAATTATATTCCTAATCCACTAAAATTGAGATAAAATTTCAACATTGTTGTCATGTTACAATAGGAATATTATGTGCAAAATTTTCTTTAATAATCACTTTTTATTTTATAAATCTAATAATATATCTATTTTAAATATATGTCAATGAATATTTATTGTTTTTCAATAAATTTTTATTGTTTTTGAATATTTTTATATATAATTTTTTTAATTCAAAATAAATAAAGATTTTTAACCCTTTACAGAATCAAAAATCTTTATTTTAAAATTTATATTTATCTATTAACTAACTCTTTTATTGTATCTATAATTTCATTAGTATTTGGTACAACGGCTGCCTCTAATTTTGGATTATATGGTATTGGAACATCTTTCCCTGCTAATCTCTTAACTGGTGCTTTTAAATAATCAAATGCTTTGCTTTCAACTATTGATGCCGATATTTCTCCACCTAATCCACCTGTTTTTGATGCTTCATGAACTATTAAAGCTCTTCCTGTTTTACAGACACTTTCTATTATTGTATCTTTATCCATTGGATATAAAGTTCTTAAATCTATTATTTCAACATCTATATTTTCATCTTTTAAAGCTTCTGCTGCCATTTCACATCTTTCCAACATTCTACCGTAAGTTATTAATGTAATATCAGAACCTGTTCTTCTTACATTAGCTTTGCCTAATTCTATTATATAATCTTCTGTTGGAACTAACCCTGTAGTATTGTATAATAGTTTATTTTCGTAGAAAATAACTGGATTATTATCTCTTATCGCTGCTTTTAATAATCCTTTTGCATCGGCTGGAGTTGATGGTGCAACAACTTTAACTCCAGGTATATGGCACATCCATGCTTCTAAACTTTGTGAATGTTGTGCTGCTGCCCCTGTTCCTGATCCTCCAGGACATCTAACTACCATGGGAACTTGAGCTTTTCCACCAAACATATATCTCATTTTTGCCGCTTGATTTACTATTACATCCATAGCTATTGTTATGAAGTCACTAAACATAATTTCCATTATAGTTCTTAATCCAGTTGCTGCTGCTCCTGCCGCACATCCTGCTATAGCTGCTTCTGAGATTGGAGTTTCTAGGATTCTTTCTGGTCCGAATTCTTCTATCATTCCTGTAGAAACACCAAATCCTCCTCCATAAATTCCGATATCTTCACCTAGGAAGATAATATCTTCATCTTTTCTCATCTCTTCAACCATAGCTTCTCTTACGGCTTCTCTATATGTTATTTCTTTCATTTGCATGTTTATTAAACCTCCTCGCAAATTCTTCCGTCCATAATCTTAATTAGTCAGCATATACATCTTCTTCTAACGTATCTAATGATGGTTCTGGGCTATTTTTAGCAAATTCAACTGCATCTTCAATATCTTTATCTACTTGTGTTTCTAATACTTGTAACTCTTCTTCAGTAGCATATCCTAATTCTAATATTTTATCTCTTAATTTTTTAAGTCCGTCTTTTTCTTTCCATAAATCTATTTCATCTTCAGTTCTATAGACATTTTTATCTGATTTAGAATGTCCTGACCATCTATAAGTTTTCGCTTCTACAATAACTGGTCCTTCTCCATTTCTGCATATTTCAGCAGCCTTTTGAACAGTTTCATAAACTGCAACAGCATCGTATCCATCAACAATAAAACTTTGTATTCCATAACTAGATGCTCTATCTGCTACATTTTCTACATTCATAACTTTAGATTGAGCAGTAGACATTCCATATAAATTATTTTCACAATAAAAAATGACTGGTAATTTCCAAACAGAAGAAAGGTTTACTCCTTCATGGAATGCTCCTTCATTTGACGCTCCATCACCGAAAGAACATAAAACTATCTTACCAGTCTTTTTGTATTTTTGAGTAAGAGCTGCCCCTGGAGCTAGTGTAAGTCCTCCTCCTACAACACCATTTGAACCTAAATTCCCTGATTCAATATCGGCTATATGCATTGAGCCACCTTTACCTTTACAATATCCTGTAACTTTTCCCATTAGTTCTGCCATCATTTTATTTAAATCTATTCCCATACCAATAGACAAAGCATGACCCCTATGAGTCATTGAAACTAAATCGCCTTCTTCAAGTGCCATAACCGCCGCAACACCTGATGCTTCTTGTCCTATAGATAAATGGGTTGTTCCATGTATCATTTTTTTTGAGAAAAAGTAACATACTTTTTCTTCAAATTTTCTAGCTTGATCCATTCTTTTATACATTTCAAGCATTGTTTCCTTTGATATTGACATACTTTCCTCCTATAACTTATTTATTTTCTGATTATTAATTGATTTTGCTATAAATTATAATTAATTTTTAAATATTTTCCTTCTCTTATCTTAGGTATTTTTATAATTAATTTTTAAAAATAAATAATTTCCACATTATTTTTATATACCTTAATTTATCCATTTTTATACCTAATACTCACTATATTTTTAAGTTATTAAACTCTAAATTATATATATGTCCTTTTTAAAGTCCATTGTAATATCGGCTATATTATTTGTCAATATTGTTAGGCTTTAAATAATTTCCGCTTATTTACAATAATAACTTTTTCAATAAATAAAAAAGTATAGCAAATTTAAATACAAACTTATTATACTTTTATTCTATTTTATTTACTTTTCATATTAAAATTATTGTTTAACAAATGAAATTTAATCACAAAAAGAAATATTATTTTCTTTTACATCTGAAACATATAATTCTTCTGTCATAAATTGAGCTAATGGTCCACATTTTCCAGTTGAATTCAAATTCATAGTGGGTATACCGTTTTTAGGATAAATTCCACATCTAGCAATACCACCACAATCTATTATTGCTAATACAACCTCTTCTTCTGGTAATATAGTCTTAAATCCGTCTACTAATTGACATCCTGTCATATCTGCTATATGTTCAGCCAATGGTGGAAATCCATCAGTTGTTACAACTAGTATTTTATTTTTTGTTTCAGTTGGTGTTATAATTAGCGGTCCTCCCCAACCATTTGTCCCTCTATTTATTCTAATCGATTTGTATTTACTCATTTTATTACCCCCAGTGATTACTTTATTCTAAATTAATAAAAGTTTTATAAAAAATCCCCTTTTTATTATTGTGCCTTTATTTCGATTATAAATCAATATGTTTCGAGCTTATGGTATCGTTTTCCAGTTTGTGTTTTATATTTCCTATTTTTAAAGGAAATTCAGCTAAAATATAATTCTATCCAAATTTCCTTTACTTTATAAGTTTATTCTTATGTCTATATAATATTTATATTATTATTTAAAAGATATTATATCTCCAATATTTACTTCAGGAACTAATCCTCTTACATGTATTTCTCCTGGTAAGTTTGTTTTAGTATCCCCATCGAATTTTATTGTACAATGTCCTAAATCTTTTAATGTTTTAAGTGCTACATTCCCTACTGATGTTACCTCAAATTTTTTATTCCCTATTGTCAATACATCACCAACAACTATATCTTCTTTTAATTTTCCAATTTCGTGTGAAACAGATATATCTTTTAAATCAGTATCTTTGATATCATCATTAAAAAGTATTATTAGATTCCCATCTTCTGCAAGTTCTTGTACCATTCCGCCTATACCTGTTACTTTTGTTTCGTATTTCATATTTTATAATCATCCCCTTAATATAATATATATTTTATAGCTTCTTTCTTTTAATTTTAATCTATTTACATTTTTATGCAATATATTTTTATATTTTTAGTAAGAAAAAAGAGAGCCTTCTTAAGACTCTCTTTTATATTTCTATTAGCCACGATTTTCATATTTTGCTACATTATATTAAATTTAGTTTTTAGGTTTTCCAAATATCATTCTTCCTGCTGGAGTTTGAAGTACTGATGTAACTAATACATTTATAGTTTCACCAATATATTTTCTACCTCCATCTACAACTATCATTGTTCCATCATCTAAATAAGCTATTCCTTGATTTTGTTCCTTACCTTCTTTAACAACTTGTGCCATCATATGTTCTCCAGGTATAGCAACTGGTTTAACTGCATTAGCTAATTCGTTAATGTTTAAAACTTCTACCCCCTGGAATTGTGCAACTTTATTAAGATTAAAGTCATTTGTAACAACTTTTCCTCCAATAGTTTCTGCTAATTTTAAAAGTTTGCTATCAACTTCTGGTATATCTTCAAAATCTGTATCACTTATTTCAACTTCTATATCTAATTCTTTTTGAATTGAATTTAATATATCAAGTCCTCTTCTTCCTCTAACTCTTTTTAAGTCATCAGATGAATCAGCTATATGTTGCAGTTCATTTAATACAAATCTAGGTATTACTAGCTTACCTTCAATAAATCCAGTTTTACATATATCAGCTATTCTACCATCAATTATTACACTTGTATCTAAAACCTTTGGTGGAATTTTTTTCACTATCGTTTCTTTTTTAGATTGTTTTTCTTTATTTAAAGATGTTGTAAGTCTACTAAGTCTATTTATATTAAATAAATCATCCCTACTTTTTAAAGCAATTCTGATACCTATGTATCCCATAAATAGATATACTAATATTCCTACTATTGCTGTAATTATAGGTATATTTACAAAAGTTCCTATTCCACTAACGATTAAATATGCTATAACTAATCCAACTATAAGACCGATTGTTCCCAATAATATATCAGACTGTGGGTATTTAGATATTTCCTTATCTAAAATTTTAATACCCTCTCTTACTTTTGATAATATCCATGGTGATATAATATAAAAAATAATACCAAAAACTAAAGCTACACCGATTGTTATTATATATTCATAATTGCTAAAACTAGCAAAAAGACCTGGGAAAAGCCCAACTAATGTTATATAAATCGCTGTTCCTAATGCAGCTCCTAATAATCCTATTAAAATTCTTACTATTTTGCTTATCAAAGTGTCACCCCCTTAAATTTTCTGCTCCTTTGATTTCACTTTTAAATTTATAATACCTTTGCCATATTAACTATATATGACCATTTCCTAATACTACTTTTAATTTTATAAGTCCATTTCTAATATACGTGGCTCTTATCTCGCCTATTCCTTCAACTTCATCTAATTCTTCTATAGATGCTTGTAAAATTTCTTGGAAGTTCCCAAAATAATTTACTAAATTCTCTATAATTGAAGCTGGTAATCTGTGTACTTTATTTAATATTCTATAACCTTTTGTTTGGACTTGTAGGTCCATATCCTCAGAAATCCCACTATATCCTAAAACTTTAGCTATTTTTACTTTATTTAATAAATCTTCCTCTGATAAATTTCTAATCTTTCTGCTACATTCATTTAAATCTATATTTTCTCTTTTATAATCTTTCAATAATAAAAGTCTATTTTTTTCTGTTCCACCTAACAATTCTTCTAACTGCATTCTTACTAGATAGCCTTCTTCACCTAAGTTAACTAAATATCCTTCTATTATCTGTGCTACTCTCAAGACTCTTTCCATGCTTTGAACAACCACTATTACATCATAAATTGTAGCTAAATCGCTAAACTCTAATGAATTTAAATTATAAATAGATGTATCTAAAACATCTTTATATTTTTGCAGAGTTTGTAAAGCCTGATTCGCTTTTGAGAAAACTTCTGATATCTCTTCTACAACGTATTTTTGATCTCCTCTATAGACTGTAATTACATTTCTTCTTTGCGAAATTGATATTACAATTGCGCCGGTTTGTCTAGCAACTCTTTCTGCAGTTCTATGTCTAGTCCCAGTCTCAGTTGTAGGTATATTATAGTTTGGTATTAATTGCGTATTAGCTAATAAAATTCTTTTAGAATCTTCACTAAGAACTATTGCACCATCCATTTTTGCAAGTTCATATAAATATGCTGGAGAATATTCAGCGTTTATTCTAAATCCTCCATCTACTATCTTCATAACCTCTTCATTTGAATCTAATACAATAAGTCCACCTGTTTTTGCCCTTAATACATTTTCTAGACCTTTTCTCAGCGGGGTACCTGGAGATATCATTTTTAAAGCATGTAATAAACCTTCATTATTAATTATATTATCCATAATAATTATTACCCCCTTAGCACTATATTTATCGCTTGTCTAAGATTGTCAACTGGTATTATCTCTATGCCTTTTACATCTTTTACTACTTCATAATTATTTCTAGGTATAACTATTTTTTTGAACCCTAATTTTTTACATTCTGCAATTCTCTTTTCAATATAACTTACAGCTCTTATTTCTCCTGTTAGCCCAACTTCTCCTGTAACAACAACATCTGATGCTATAGGTATATTTCTAAAACTTGAAGCAACAGCGATGACTATACCTAAATCTATTGATGGTTCATTTATTTTAATTCCACCAACTACATTTATATAAACATCTTGGTTTTGAATTTGTAATCCAATCCTTTTTTCTAGAACGGCTAATAATAATGCTACCCTGTTAAAATCTACTCCTGTAGAGGTTCTTCTTGCCATACCGAAATTTGTAGGAGCAACTAATGCTTGTAATTCTAAAAGCATTGGTCTTGTTCCTTCAACCGTAGATATTATAACAGAGCCAGAAACATCTTTTGGTTTTTCAGAAATCAAAACTTGAGATGGATTTTTTAATTCAACTAATCCAACGTCTTTCATTTCAAATACTCCTAATTCATTAGTAGACCCAAATCTATTTTTTACAGCTCTAACTAATCTATAAGAGTTATATCTTTCTCCTTCAAAATATAAAACTGTATCTACCATATGTTCTAATAGTTTTGGTCCTGCTAGAGCACCTTCCTTTGTAACATGACCAACTATAAATGTTGAAATACCCATTCTTTTAGATATTTTCATGAATTTTGAAGTTCCTTCTTTTATTTGGCTCACAGTACCAGGAGCCGAAGATATTTCTGGAGAATATACAGTTTGAATTGAATCAACTATAATTAAGTCTGGATTTATTTTTTCTAAATGAGCTTCTATTATACTCAGATTATTTTCAGCGAAAATATATAAATTTGGTGAGTTAACACCTAATCTACTTGCTCTCATTTTTATCTGAGATTCAGATTCTTCACCTGATATATATAATACTTTTTTATTAGTATTTGCAACTTTACTAGATACTTGCATTAAAAGTGTAGATTTTCCTATACCAGGATCACCACCAACTAAAACTAATGATCCTTTTACGATACCTCCACCTAGGACTCTATCTAGTTCTTCTATATCTGTTGTAAATCTTTCTTCTTTTACTGCAACTATTGAATTTATACTCACTGGTTGTGAGCTTGATTTATCTATTATAAAAACTTCTTTTTTAGTTTTTTTTTCTTCTATTTCTTCTACAAATGAATTCCATTTCATACATTCTGGGCATTTACCCATCCATTTACTTGTCTCATAACCACATGACTGACATACGTATTTAGTTCTGATTTTTGCCATTAATTTTATCACCCTTAACATCTAATTATATTATTAGAATAACATATATCTTATTTTAATAATATCAAATATTTCTTACATAATCCTTAAAAAATAAGAAAATTTTGCTTTTTTATACTTAATTCTTTGAATACGATAGATTCAATTTTTTTATATAATTTATATCTTTTTTATATTTACTAAATTTATTATTTAAAATAGGGGAGTTATAGCTCCCCTATTAAATAATCTTATACTAATTTTACAAATTTATTTAACTCTAAATACCATTTTGCCATCTTTTGAATTTGCAACAACAGTGTCTCCAGGTTTAATTGCTCTTTGTAAAATTAACTCTGATAATTCATTCTCTAAATTATTTTGTATTGCCCTTTTCAATGGTCTTGCACCATATTCCAAATCAATACCTTCTTTTGCAATTAAATCTATTGCATCTTGTTCCATTTCCAAATTAATATTTAAATCTTTTAATCTATTTATTAATTCTTTGCACATTAATACAACTATACTTGAAATATTTTCTTTAGTTAATGAATGGAATACTATTATATCATCTATTCTGTTTAAGAATTCTGGTCTAAATTGTTTTTTCAATTCTACCATAATAGTCTCTTTCATTTTTTCGTATTCGTCTTTTTGTGCTTCTTTTTCATCTACAACACCAAAACCTAGTCTTTTTTGTTTTTTGATTGTAGTTGCCCCAACGTTTGAAGTAAGTATTATTATACAGTTTTTAAAGTCTACTGTTCTACCTTTTGAATCTGTAAGTCTACCATCATCTAATATTTGTAGTAAAATATTAAATACATCTGGATGAGCTTTTTCAATTTCATCAAATAATATTACTGAATATGGTTTCTTTCTTACTTGCTCTGTAAGTTGACCACCTTCATCATATCCTACGTATCCTGGAGGAGAACCTATTAATCTAGATACTGCATGTTTCTCCATATACTCAGACATATCGATTCTTACTATTTGATTTTCATCTCCAAATTGAGCTTCTGCTAAGGCTTTACTTAATTCTGTTTTACCTACACCTGTAGGTCCTAGGAATAAGAAAGAACCAATTGGTTTACTAGGGTCTTTTATGCCTGCTCTTGATCTTCTTATCGCTGTAGCAATAGATTTTATTGCCTCTTCTTGCCCTACAACTCTTTGGTGTAGAATACTTTCCATATTTAATAGTTTTTCTGCTTCTTCTTCAACTATTTTATTTACTGGTATTCCAGTCCACATAGATACTATATCTGCTATTACTTCTGCATTTACTATATCTTTGTCTTTTGTTTCATTATTCCATTTTTCTCTTACTTGTTTTAATTCTTCTTTTAGTTTTCTTTGTTCATCCCTAACTTTTGCTGCTTTTTCGAAGTTTTGGCATCTAACAGCCTCTTCTTTTTCATTATTTATACTTTCTATCTTGTCTTCTAATTCTTTTATTTCTTCCGGTGGAGTATTTTCTTTTAGTCTTACCTTAGAACCTGCCTCATCAATTAAATCTATCGCTTTATCTGGTAAAAATCTATCTGTTATATATCTTACAGATAAATCAACAGCTGCTTCAATAGCTTCATCTGTTATCTTTACCTTGTGATGTGCTTCATATCTATCTCTAAGGATTTCTAAAATTTTCACTGCATTTTCTTTAGTAGGTTCTTCTACTAATACTGGCTGGAATCTACGTTCTAATGCTGCATCTTTTTCTATATGTTTTCTATATTCATCAATAGTTGTTGCTCCTATTATTTGCATTTCTCCTCTTGCTAATACAGGTTTTAAAATATTTGATGCATCTATTGAACCTTCACCTGTAGATCCTGCTCCAACAATTGTATGTAATTCATCTATAAATAGTATTATGTTTTCTTTATCTCTTACTTCATCAATTACTTGCTTAATTCTCTCTTCAAATTCTCCTCTATACTTAGCACCTGCTAATAAGCTTCCCATGTCTAAAGTATACAGTGATTTATCTTTTAAAGTGTCGGGAACTCTTCCCCTAGAAATATTTATAGCTAACCCCTCAGCTACAGAAGTTTTTCCAACTCCAGGATCCCCAATTAATACTGGATTATTTTTTGTTCTTCTACTTAAAATTTGGATTACCCTTTGTATTTCTTTTTCCCTACAAATAACTGGGTCTATTTTTCCTTTGTTTGCTTCTTCTGTAAGATTTACACCATATTTATCTAATAGTTTTGATTTTGAAGATTGTTCTTTGTTTACATCACTTTTTTTAGCTGGTTCCATTGAATAATTTTCAACTCCCATCATTTTCATAATTGATTCTACTATATCCCTTTGATCTACACCTAAGCTGCTAAGTAGTTTTATGCCAAGGCCTTCTCCCTCTTGTGCTATTGCTAATAATATATGTTCTGTTCCTATATAATTAGTTTTTAATTTATTAGCAAAAACAGCAGCCTTTTCTAAGATTTGTTTTGAACGTGGACTTAGAGGTATATCTTCTTCAATTGGATTATTTCTACCCTCTATTTCTATTAATTTATTCTCAAAGGTATTAATATCTATACCTAAATTTTTAAGTACTCTTGCTGCAATACCGTCGTTTTCTCTTAAAAGTCCCACTACTATATGTTCTGTTCCAACTACTCTATGTCCTAAGCTTTTCGCATAACTTTTCCCAAGATTTATAGCAGCTTTGGCCCCCTGAGTAAATCTATTGAAGTACATACCAATCCCTCCTATCGATGCTATACTGATAATTAATCTGTATAGACACAGAAATAATATTATTTATTATTTCTATTAGCTAGACTAAATTCCCTTCTAATATAAGATGCTCTTTCTATTTTATCTTGTTCATCATATGCACTTATAATTTTTAAGTAAGGCTGTCTTCCTGTCATCAATTTTGTTATTTTTTCTAAATTTACATCCTCTATATAACCCATTTCTATACCTAATTTTACATTAGATAAGCATTTCATTAGCTCTGAATTAGTAATTACTCTAGCACTTGATAATATTGCTAATGATCTAAAAATCTCATCTTCTAAATCCATTTTTTCAAGATTTTTTAATACATCTCTTGATTCATACTCTCTTTTACTTAAATCATTTGACATACTTTCTACACTTTGTATGATATTAGCTTCAGATCTTCCAAGCATTACACTATTAGATATAGTATATAAGCTTCCTAATATAGATTTTGTTTTTCCGTATACCCCTTTAAAATTAACACCTATTTTGTGTGCTATTTTGTAGTAATCATCTACTTGTTTTAATTTTTCTATAGATGGTATATGTATAGTATTAGTAACTTTAAGCCCTGTACCAACGTTAACAGGGCATGTTGTTAAATATCCTAAATCTTTATCAAAAGCATATTCTAGTCGATCTTCTAATATGTCATCTATTTCATTTCCTATTTCATATAAACCTTTAATGTCATTATTTCCAACTACCTGGATTTTTATATGGTCTAGTCCATTTATTAATACACATATTGTTTTATCATCATTAATAAGCAGTGCTCCGTTTTGACTTGATAAGAAATTGTCATCTATTAATTCTCTTTCTATTAGAGAGCTTATTTCTATTTCACTTAATTCACTTTTCTTATGTAAAATAAACTCATATTTAGAGTCAGACAACGTGTTTTTTACTTTTTCTATTATAATATCAGCTTCTTGACTAGATAACTTATGTGGAAATGAGTAACCATTTAAATTTCTTGCTATTTCTATTTTTGATTTCATTACTGCACTTTGTTCCATATAAATTCCTCCTACATATCATTAGCTTCTAACTGTAATATTTCATCTCTAAGTTTAGCAGCCTGCTCATATTCTTCCTCTTGAATAGCCATATTCAATTGTTCTTTTAGTTGTTCAACTGTTCTAATTGCATCAGTATCTTTAAATTTATTTTTAGGAAATTTACCTATATGTTCTGAATACCCATAAATTCCTTCTAGTATAGGTTTTAACTGTTTTTCAAAAGTTGAATAGCATTTGCTACAACCTAGTTTTCCAGTTTTCTTGTATTCCTCAAAAGAAGTATTGCAAACACTACATGTAATATCTATTTTTTGATTGTCTTCTTGTAAAGATTCAACATCATCACTTTCGATTACCCCTTCAACTACATTTTTACCCTCTATTTCCTTTAAATCTTTTATCAAATTATTTATTGTATCTTCATTAAATTCCATATTTGATAAAATGTCGTTTATAGGAAAAGGAATTTGCATGTCAGGACTCATGCTATCGTGAAATTCTTTTGCACAATCTGTACATAAGTACATTTGACTATTCTTGCCATTAACAACTGTACTTATAAAAACTGTAGCTACTTTTTTATTACATTTTTGACACAACATATTATCCCTCCTCATAAATAAAATAGCCATTCTAATATTTCCTAATAATTTTAAGTTGATTTTCTAAATATTTAGATTTCTTCATAGCACATAATATTATTATTACCTCTTTTTTGTTAATTCAATGCAAATTAATTTTTTTGATATAATTATTTTACTATTTTCAAAGCTATTGAGATGCTTTTTTGACTATTATTTATAATTATATACTTTTTTATATTCATTCACAACAAAAAGGAACTTATACAAAATAACACTGTATAAGTCCCCTTTATATGATTTTAAATATTAATTTTCTTGAGCTTCTTCTATTATTTTCTTAGCTATTTGAGCTGGAACTTCTTCATATTTTTCTATTTCCATTTCAAATTGACCTCTACCTTGAGTCATTGCTCTTAAGTCTATTGCATATTTAAATGTTTCACTTTGAGGTGCTTCAGCAAATATAACTTGTTTGCCTCTGTCGTCAGGTTCCATACCTAAGATTTTACCTCTTCTCTTATTTATATCACCCATAACATCTCCCATATATTCTTCTGGAACTGTTATTTTTAATTTCATTATAGGTTCTAGTAAAATAGGTTTTGCTTCTTGCATACCTTTTTTAAATGCTATTGAAGCTGCAGTTTTAAATGCCATTTCAGAAGAGTCTACATCATGGTAAGAACCATCATATAATACAGCCTTAATATTTGTAACTGGGTAACCTGCTAAGATACCTTTTTGCATAGAATCCTTTAAGCCTTTTTCTACAGCTGGTATATATGATTTTGGAACAGAACCACCAAATATTTCTTCTGAGAATTCAAAGTCCTCTGTAGATCTTGAGAATCTTATCTTAACATCACCATATTGTCCACGTCCACCAGATTGTTTTTTGTGTTTACCTTGAACATCTGAACTACCTTTGATTGTTTCTCTATAAGCAACTTTTATGTCTTCTAGATCAAAATCTACACCATATTTATCCTTCATTTGTTTCTTGATAGTGTTTATATGTAATTCACCTTGTCCACCAACAAGAGTTTGTTTAGTTTCAGGATTTCTATACCAATGTATAGTTGGATCTTCTTCAGAAACTTTATTTAAACAAGAAGCAATTTTTTCTTCGTCCCCTTTATTTTTAGGCACAATTGCATAATAAATTTGTGGTTTTGGTAATTCTATTGGAGGAAGTGGTATAGCATCTGCTTTTTCTGCAATAGTATCTCCTGTTTTTAATGAACCAACTTTAGTTACTACTACTATATCACCAGCTTTTGCTTCTTGAAGTTCTTCTAGGTTACCTTTTAATGTTGTATATATATTAGATATTTTTTCTTTCTTATCTTGAGTTATATCTATAACTTCCATGTCTTTCTTTAAAGTTCCTTCTATTATTTTTATATAAGACATTTTTCCTGTGAATGGGTCAACCATTGTTTTGAATACTTGTCCTCTAAATGGTGATTCACTATCTGTATGACCTGGATAGATATAAGATTCTAATGTTTCTAATATTTCTTTTGTTCCTATATTATTTATAGTTGAACCACATATAACTGGGATTATATCCCCTCTCTTTATACCTATTGTGATTCCTTTTTGTAATTCTTCTTCAGTAAATCTTTCACCACTAAAGTATTTATCTAAATAAGCATCGTCAGCTTCTGCAACAAGTTCCATTAAACCTTCTTTTATAGCTAATGCTTGTTGTTCAAAATCTCCATCAAATGCTTCTTGTAAGTTATCTAATATATTATGTAATTTAACAAATTGTTTATCTTTGTATTCAGGTATTATCATTGGTACTATTTTTTTATCGTATTTTTCTCTTAACATGTCTATTGCATCTTTGTATCTAGCTTTTTCATTATCAATTTTATTAATAAACATTATCTTAGGCATATTTTCAGTAAACTCTAGTGACTTTTCTGTTCCTACTTGTATAGGGTTTGTAGCATCTATTACTATAACTGCTGCTGTACAAGCTCTTAGAGAAGAAATTACTTCTCCGCAAAAATCGAAGTATCCAGGAGTATCTAATAAATTATATTTGATACCATTGTATTCTACTGGTACTAGTCCCATACTATAAGTCATATTAGTTTTATCACTTAATTGTGGTATTTTATTTGTAAGATTAGCAGTGTATGCTATTGCTTCTATTAAATTTGTTTTACCACAACCACTATGGCCTAAAATCGCAATATTTCTTAAATTGTTACTATCATATACTTTCATAAGAGCACCTACCTTTGTTTGTTATAAAAATTTAAGTCGTTGATTTCCTTAATATTTTTATTTATATATTTTTTATAATATATAATCCCTTTTATTACATTATATGCCATATTAAAAAGAATTATTTACTTTATAGTTAAATATATTTCTACATATAAGTATAATTTTCCTCTTTATATTTGCAATTTTTTTATTGTTATTCCAATAGTGTAACCGTTTTTTTGTATACTGAATTTAAGATACGATTATACATCTGATTTTTAGCATATTTACTCCTTTTTATGACAAAATACAAGGCGAACTTTTTACAAAGTCCGCCCTTTTTAGGTAATTTATATTGTCTTTTTGTTTAATACTATATAATAAATTAATATCTTAATATTTGTATTTACTATGCTTCTTCTGTTGCTGCAGCCTCTTCTTCAATAGCATCCATAGTCATTAATAATTGTTTATCTGTAACCATATCTCCTTCTCTAACTTCTATTGAAGATATTTTACCAGCTACCTTAGCAACTATATTAGTTTCCATCTTCATAGCTTCTATAACTATTAATGGTTGATTTTCTTCTACTATATCGCCTTTTTTAACAAGAGTTTTAACAACTTTACCTGGAATAGCTGCTCCTATTTGTAATGGATCATTCATGTCAGCAAGTTCAACTTGTTTTATTAATCCTGAGAAGTTTTTATCTTTTATTTCAACTTCTCTTAAAGAACCATTCATTCTAAAGATTACTGTTCTATATCCATTTTCTTTTACTTCACCAACACCAATTAATCTTATAGATAGTGATTTACCTTCTTCTATTTCAACGTCACATTCTTCATCTTTATCTAATCCATAGAAGAATACATGACTTTCTAATTTAGATATATCATTATATTCTTGAAGATGTCTTAAATAATCTTCATAAACTTTTGGATATAATTCATAACTTAATATGTTTCTTATATTAGAATCCATAGTGAATTTTTCATCTAAATATTTTCTATCTTCTTCAAAATCAGCAAGTGGCATTAATTTACCTGGTCTTTCTGTTATAGGAGCCTCACCTTTTAATACAACTTGTTGTAAATCTTGAGGTATTCCACCAACTGGTTGACCTATCATTCCTTTACAGTAATCAACTACTGAATCTGGGAATGATAATTTTTTACCTTCTTCTATTATGTTTTCTTCATCTAATTTATTTTTAGTCATAAATATAGCTAAATCTCCAACGACTTTAGAAGATGGTGTAACTTTTATTATATCTCCTAATATTTTATTAGCTTTTTGATAGTTTTCCTTTACTGAATCAAATTCATCTTGTAATCCTAAACTATCTGCTTGTGCCTTAAGGTTAGAATATTGTCCCCCTGGCATTTCATATTGATATATTTGTGCAAAAGAAGTAGTTAAACCACTTTCAAATTTTTTATAAACTTCTCTTAAATCATAATAGTAGTCGCCTATTTGTTCATATCCAAATAAATCTATCTTAGTGTCTCTTTCATCAAATCTTAAAGCTTCTACTATTGCATTTAATGATGGTTGACTTGTAAGTCCTGCCATTGATTGTAAAGCTGTATCTACTATATCTACACCAGCTTTAGAAGCCATTAAACAAGTTGCAACACCATTACCACTAGTATCATGAGTATGTAAATGGATTGGAGTATTAACATTGTCTTTTAATGCTTTTACTAAAGTATAAGCTGCATGTGGTTTTAATAAACCTGCCATATCTTTTATACAGATTATATCTGTTCCTAATGCTTCTAATTCTTTGGCCATATTTATATAATATTCAAGATTATATTTAGATTTAGAAGGGTCTAATATATCTCCTGTATAACACATAGTAGCTTCTACTATTTTTCCTGTTTCTAATCCAGCATCTATTGATAATTTCATATTTTCAACCCAGTTAAGTGAGTCAAATATTCTTATTACATCTATTCCTTGTTTTGCTGATTCTTTTATAAATTCAGTTATAACATTGTCAGGATAATTAGTATATCCAACACCATTAGATGCTCTAAATAACATTTGGAATAATATATCTGGTATTTCTTCTCTTAGTTTTTGTAATCTTCTCCATGGTGATTCATTTAAGAATCTATATGCAACATCAAATGTAGCTCCTCCCCACATTTCTAATGAGAATAAATCCTTCATATAAGCTTCAGTAGCTGGTGCTGCTTGTAGAAAATCATAAGTTCTTAATCTTGTAGCTACTAAAGATTGATGTGCATCCCTCATAGATGTATCTGTTAATAATAATTTTTTTTCGTTTTTGATTTTTTCTATGTATGCTTGTTTTCCTAGTCTTTCTAGTTGTTGTCGACTTCCTTCGATGTTTGGTATGTCTGTTCTTATTATTGGTTTTCGTGGTTTAGTAAACACTGGTTTTTGTTGACATTTATTTTCGTTTACTATAACATTTCCTATGAATTGAAGCAATTTTGTTGCTCTATTTTTACTTTCTTTTATATTAAATAATTCTGGATGTTCATCTATAAATTTAGTACTACATTTTCCTTCTTGGAATACAGGACTTTCTAGTACGTTAATTAAGAATCCAACGTTAGTTTTTACACCTCTGATTCTAAATTCTCTTATAGATCTTAGCATTTTATTGATTGCTTTTTTGAATGTTCTGTCCCAAGAAACAGTTTTAACTAATAAACTATCATAATATGGGCTTATGTCAAATCCTGCACAACCATTACCACCATCAAGTCTTATACCAGCTCCTGAACCAGTTCTATAAACTTGTATTTTACCTGTGTCCGGCATAAAGTTGTTTTTAGGATCTTCTGTTGTTATTCTACATTGGATAGAGAATCCACTAACTTTTACATCGTCTTGAGATTTTATATCTATTTCTTCACTATCTAAAGTGTATCCTTCTGCTATTAATATTTGGCTTTGTACTATATCTATACCAGTTACTTCTTCTGTTACAGTATGCTCAACTTGAACCCTTGGATTCATCTCTATAAAATAGTGATTACCTTGAGCATCAACTAAGAATTCTAAAGTACCTGCGTTTACATATCCAACAGTCTTAGCTATTTTTACTGCATCACTGCATATATTTTCTCTTACTTCTGTAGGTAGAGAAAATGCTGGTGCATATTCAATTATTTTTTGATGTCTTCTTTGTACTGAACAGTCTCTTTCATATAGATGTACGATATTACCTTCTTTATCCCCTAATATTTGTACTTCTACATGTTTTGGATCAACAATATATTTTTCTATAAATATAACAGCTTTACCGAAAGCCTTTCTTGATTCACTGCATGCAGTTTCGTATTCAAGAGCTAAATCTTTTTCATTATAAACAACTCTCATACCTCTACCGCCACCACCGTTAGATGCCTTAACCATTACTGGATATCCAACATAGTCAGCTACCTCTTTAGCTTCTTCAACTGTTTCAATAACTTTATCAACCCCTGGGATAGTTGGAACGCCAGCAGAATGTGCTACTTTCTTAGAATTTATTTTATCCCCCATCTTATCCATTATATCTGCTGATGGTCCTATAAAAGCAATTCCATTTTCTTCACATTTGCGCACAAATCCTGAATTTTCGGCTAAAAAACCGTAACCTGGATGTATAGCATCTACATTCTTTTCTTTTGCTAATGATATTATTCCATCCATATCTAAATAGACATCAATAGGACCCTTATCTTCCCCTATTAAATAAGACTCATCAGCTTTTGTTCTAAATAAGCTGTATTTATCTTCTTTACTATATATCCCTACACTTTTTATTCCTAATTCTGCACATGCTCTAAATATTCTAATTGCAATTTCTCCTCTATTTGCAACCAATATTTTTTTAAATTTCTTTTGCATATTATCCCCCCTGTTCATTTTCATCGTAATATTTAAGATTATAAATCAATTTAATTTAATTTTAAACTACTTTTAATAAGTTCCTTAATTAATAATAAAATTTCTTTCAATATATAACATTATTTATGCTTTCACAAAAAATACCATATAAAATTTAAGTAATTTTAGAATCTTTTTTATCACCCATAATATAATATTTTTATTTATATGAATAAAACCATTAATTCATTATAAAATGTACATAAATTAAATATTTTTATATTATTTTATAAAATTATTAATTTATTGTTTTAATAATCTCATAATTTTTATTATATTAAATAGTTTTTACATAATACTATAATCTTCCCCTATACTACGATGAAAGTATGATAACTCAAATTATTTATTATTGCATATCTATATTATTAATCTGTTTCAGATAATAATCTCTTTACAACATCAGAAAGTCTTAGTGTACCTAAATCTGTGTGAGCTACAGCCATTACTGTTTTTATTTTATTTTCGCTCATATCCCATTTATAAGATCTAGCCTCCATAATTGAATACATTGGCATTAAATCTTCTAACTCCATTGCCTTTTCTTCTGCAATTTGCATATATTCTTCAAATAGGTCATCCATTTCCATCCCATTTAAATCATATTCTTCTTCTATTTCTTTTTTAATTAAATCAACATCTAAAGTTAATAAGTATGCTAAAACATCTTCCCTTTTAGTTGCTTTACACATATCTTTTTCAACTTTAAAATTACTTTTTGCTTCTATTAAGTCTTTTATTTCTTCGCTATCAATTATTTGTTCGTCAAATATTATATACAAAATTCCTTTATATCAGATAACTTTATTTAATTATAATATATCTGATTCTCCTTTCTTATTTTTTAATTATTATATACATATTTTTCATAATATAACCTTAATTAAGATTATCTCAATAATATAATTATATATTATATTATGAAAAATGTCTTACCTATAAATTCTTATAAATTATAAATTAAATATAAAAAAACCTTTAGTGAATATTCACTAAAGGTTTTACTGGTGGGATTAACAGGGCTCGAACCTGTGACCCCCTGCTTGTAAGGCAGGTGCTCTCCCAGCTGAGCTATAATCCCGCATATGGTTGTATGGTGCGCCCAGAGGGACTCGAACCCCCAACCTTCTGATTCGTAGTCAGACACTCTATCCAGTTGAGCTATAGGCGCTTATCTGGAGGCGACACCCAGATTCGAACTGGGGATGAAGGAGTTGCAGTCCTCTACCTTAGCCACTTGGTCATGTCGCCATTAAATTGGTGACCCATCGGAGATTCGAACTCCGGACACCTTGATTAAAAGTCAAGTGCTCTACCGACTGAGCTAATGAGTCATATTGTTTTGGGGTGGATAATGAGATTCGAACTCACGGCCTC
>NZ_JAHLOQ010000008.1 GCF_018917435.1 Intestinibacter bartlettii | reverse complement strand
TATTAATTCTTTGCTTAAGTTACTCATAAAAATACTCCTTCCTGGCATTGACTTATATTTTTATCATTGCCATAAAGGAGTATTTATTTCATCATAAGCACAAATTATTTTACATTGTCATAAATTGAATATTTATTAGGTAATATATTGTGCTTAAATAAAATAAAAAAGACTATAAATTGTTGTAAAGGTTAGACCAACGGTCTATTCATTTTAACCTTTACATAAGATTTATAGTCTTTTATGCTATTAAAAGCACAACATAGTACCTAGATTTACACTAAATGTTTTTTATTAATATCACTAGAAATATGTCTTAGTATTTCTTCTTTACTTAATCCTGATAAATGAAGTTTATGTCCAAGTTTTATATATTCTGAGAACTGAACACCAGGTTTTAGTCCTAATAAGATTAAATCTTTTCCACTTACTTCTGGCTCTTGCATTAAAACATTATAATCTTTAAGTGAAGCGCGAAGTGCATTTTCTATTTCATCATAATCTTTTTTAATGCCTCTTCCAAGAGCATCAGCTTTAGAAAGTAATATTAAATCCGTAGGATGTATAGCATCATCCCACAATTTCATCATAGATTTCTTTTTAGCTGTATTGTACATTTGATTTGGCTTCATATGAAGCTCAACTAAGTTTAATACATCTTTTTTAAGGCTTATTTTGTTGGTTAATCTATCTAAAAATACTTTCGCTATTTTAGCACTTTCAACTTCATGTCCATATGCTGTTAATTTGCCTTTTCTTACTTGAGTTGTAATTGTTTTTCCAAAATCATGACATAATGCAGCTAGCATAAATCCTAACTTATCTTCAGCTTGATGTCTTAATTTAGCAGCTTCATCTAAAACCATCATACTATGAGTAAATACATCGCCTTCTGGATGGTGTATCTCTGATTGTTTGATTCCTATTAACCCTTCTATTTCTTTAAACCAAAATGATAGTTGGTTCATATCTTTAAGAGTATTAAAAAATATAGAAGGTTTTTCTGATTTTAGTAACGCTTTCTTTAATTCTTCAAATACTCTTTCAAAGGCAAGAGAAGATACATCCATAGTTGAACATAGTTCAATAGTTTTTTTATCTATATTAAATTCAAATCTCGATGCAAATTGTGCGGCTCTAAAGACTCTAAGAGGATCTTCACAAAATGAAATCTCATTTACATATTTTATTTTTTTATTTTTTATATCTTCTATTCCTCCAAAATGGTCTATAATTTCTCCTGTTAAGACATCTTTCATTAAAGAGTTTATTGTAAAATCTCTTCTGATACAAGCTTCTTTATAGCCTATAAATGGATCTACATATATTTCAAAGTCTTTATGTCCACGTCCATTTGATTTTTCTTTTCTAGGCATTGCTATATCTAAACTATATCCTTTTAAGTTAAAAACACCAAAAGAAGCTCCAACTTTTTGAACACCTCCTAGAGATTCTAGTATATTTACTAAGGTATCTACTTCAATTCCATGAACCTCTATATCAATATCTTTTGTTTCTATACCTAATATCTCATCTCTTACATATCCTCCAACAAAAAATGTTCTACCATTCATATCTGAAACTTTTTTTGCTATTTTCTTTGCTACTTCAATATCCTTATTTGGCATGAGCATCACCACCTTTTTGTAGTTAGTTTATAATTTAATCATTAATTAAATATTTTACTTTAATTAATATACTACCACATTTTTAAAAATTCAATCTTAAATAAAAATTTCGCTTTGATTATATATCTAAGTAGATATTTTAGTCATACTTTATATTTGATGTTCATTTTTTTATTATCAATTCTATGTATTACTTATAACTAAAAAGCGCTACAATATTTTGTAACGCCTTTATATAAGTATATATGTAATTAACTTAAGAAAGCTTCAACTATAACAGCTTCTGCTTGTTCTTCATCAAGACCGAAGGTCTCCAATTTAAGTAATTGTTCATTATTTATTCTACCAATTGCTGCTTCATGTATTATAGCTGCATCTGTATGATTAGCTTGTATTTCTGGTATAGAAGCAACTTTAGCATTGTCCATTATAATAGAATCACATTGTATATGTGCTCTACATTTTTCATTACCAACAGCTATTGGATGGAATGATTGAGTTGAATCATTTTTTGCTACAGAACGAGAAACTATTTGTAATGTTGAATTTTTACCGTTTAAGTTTGCAGTTATATTTGAAGTTGCATGCTGTTTATCATGAGTCATTAATTTCTCTGTAATAACAAGTTTAGCATTTTTCCCTAAATTAGCTTCAGTTTCTCTAATTGTAGATGTAACTCCTTCTATTTGAGTCATCTCCATTTCGCAGTATGATCCTTCTTCCATATGTACTATAGTTGTAGGATTTAAGATTCTATCTCCTGTCCCTTCACCTTCACCATAATGTTTTTCAACATACGTTACTTTTGCGTTTTTTCCTATATAGAAAGTGTGTATACCGTCGTGTTCGGAAGTAGAACTACCACAGTTATGTATTCCACATCCTGCTACTATATCTACTTCAGCACCTTCGCCTATAAAGAAGTCATTATATACTAAGTCATTTACTCCTGTTTCAGTTATTACAACAGGAATATGGACTTTTTCACCTTTTGTATTAGGTTTTACAATTATATCAATCCCTGGTTTATCTTCTTTTGATTTTATCTCGATATTTTCTGTAGAGTGGCGCATAACTCCAACGCCATCTTTTCTAAGGTTAAAAGCTCCAGCTGGCTCCCCTGTAATGTCAGCTATTGTTTTTAATAAATTTTCTAACATACTATCTTTCATGTGTTAAAGCAACCTCCTTTATAGGACAACCACAATTAGTTGTTCCACTTTGAATCATCGGCATAATTTCCTCTTTAGTTCCTTTATTTTGAACTTTACCGTCTGCAATTATCATAAGTTCATCAGCTAAGTCTATTATTCTTTCTTGATGTGATATAATAACTACAGTTTGATCTTTGTTTTCTTTAAATTTTTGGAAGCTGTCAACAAGCATTGAAAAACTCCATAAGTCTATACCTGCTTCTGGTTCATCATATATAGCAAGTTTCGGATTTCTAGCCATTAGCGAAGCTATTTCTATTCTCTTTAACTCCCCACCAGATAAAGATGCATCTACATCTCTTTTTAAATATTCTTTAGAGCAAAGACCTACGTTAGTAAGGTATTCGCAACAAGCATCATCATTTAATTTATTTCCAGATGCTAAATTAAGAAGCTTTTTAACTGTAACTCCTTTAAATCTTGGTGGTTGTTGGAATGCATACCCTATACCAAGTCTCGCACGCTCTGTTATACTAAGATTAGTAACATCTTGCCCGTCAAATAATATTTGACCAGATGTCGGTTTTTCTATTCCCATTATTATTTTAGCTAATGTAGATTTTCCACCACCATTAGGTCCTGTTATAATTAATATTTTCCCTTTTTCAATTTTAAAGCTTACATTATCTAAAATAGTAATTTCACCTTTACCATCTAAATTGTCTACTTTAAATGTAATGTTTTTTAATTCAAGCATAACAAATCCCTTTCTATTTCATATATTTCAATCAAATAAGGTACTTTTAAAAAGTACTTTTAAATTATTGAGCACTTTTTAAGTGCTCAAATTATATCCCTATATCATATATTATACAAAATTTGATATTTTTTCCATATATTTTTAACTATATTTAAAATATTTTTAAAACTGAAACATATTCCCTATTTGCCAGCTATAGAAAGACCTTTAGCTATAACTGTAGGACTTCCAATTGAGCTAAGAGGGAATTTTAAATCATCTCCAACTACTTCAATTTGTTTTAGTAAATCAAAGAAATTACCAGCTACAGTTATTTGATCTACTGGATGGTCTTTTTTACCTTCTTTTATATAGAATCCTTTAGCTGCTAGAGAAAAATCACCTGTTATGGCGTTAGCCCCTGAGTGAAGACCTGCAAAATCTGTTATAAGAATGCCTTCACCTATAGTTTGTAAAATTTTATCGAAAGATGAATCACCTTTTTCTATGTAGAAATTGCTAGGAGAAACGGATACACTAGAAGCATAAGAAGCTTTAAATCCATTTCCTGTACTCTTTGTATTTGCTTTATTAGCTGTTTTTAAGTTGTGAAGTAATGTAGTAAGTTTTCCTTTAGACACAATTTCTTTTTTGAATGTAGCTACACCTTCATCATCAAATGGAGCTGATGATAATCCATTATCTAAAAGTGGATTATCTATAATAGTTACTTTTTCTGATGCAATCATAGTATTTTCTTTATCTTTTAATAAAGATAGGCCTTTTTGAGTTGCATCTGCACTAAATACACCACAAAATGCGCTAAGTAATGAAACCATAGCTTCGTTGTATAAAGCTATTTTATAGTTTCCTGTTTTTATAGATTTTGAGTTAATTTTTGATATTGCTTCATCAACACCCATTTTTGCTATTTCTTTTGGGTCCATTTCATCTATATTTGTCGCAACTTTGTAGCCTGTTCCATCTTGTTTTTCGCCGTTTATTTCTACTATAGGTACTATATATGCATAAAGAATATTTTCTTTATTTTTTAAATCAAGCCCCTTAGTATTTGAAATTTGAACTTCACCTTTAGAGTAAATAACTTTACATCCGCCTGTATTTATAACATTTTCGTTATAATTTTTACATTCTCTTTCCATTTGAAGTCCTAAATCTATTAAATCACTTGGATTTATATTATCTAATGAATCATGATAGCAAACTACTTTATTGTATTTATCATCACCTTCATAGATAAACTGAGTATCTTCATTTTCTATAAGTAAGGCTGCATTTTTAGCAGTATTTATAAGCATATCTATTGAATTTTCATCTAAGATTCTAGTATGAGAATACCCTATTTTACCGTTTATTATACCTCTAAATGATAAACCAAAACTTTTATTAAGATTATAGCTTTCTACTTCTTGTTTATAAATAGATATATTTAATGACTCTGAATTAGTAACATATATTTCGCCGCTTTCAAATCCAGCTTCTTTTGATTTTTCAAATAATACTTTTTTAAATTCATTTAAATTCATAATAGTTACTCCCTTCCGCCAACAGTTATACTTTTAACTCTAATCATAGGTTGGCCTACATTAACAGGTATACTTCCTGATTTAGAGCCACACATTCCTTCAGCTTGAGCAACATTATCAGATACCATGTCTATATCCATTAAAACTTCGCTACCTTTTCCTATAAGTGAAGCTCCTCTAACTGGTTCAGTTATTTCACCATTTTTAACTAAATATCCTTCACTTACGGCAAAATTAAATTCTCCTGTTATTGGATTTACAGAGCCACCGCCCATTCTTTTAGCATATAATCCATCATCAATAGATTTTATTATATCTTCTACTTTGTCTTTACCTGGAGCTATGTATGTATTAGTCATTCTTGAAGTTGGTTCATATTTATAACTTTCACGTCTAGAATTTCCTGTAACTTCTGTATTCATTTTTCTAGCGTTTAATTTATCTACCATATATGATTTTAATATACCATTTTCTATAAGTACATTTCTTCTAGTTGGTGTTCCTTCATCATCTATATTAGATGAACCCCAATGATTTTTCATAGTTCCGTCGTCAATAGCAGTTAATTTTGAAGAAGCTATTTGTTGTCCTAACTTATCACAAAATTCTGAATTACCTTTTGCAACTGCTGTTGCTTCTAATGAATGGCCGCAGGCCTCATGGAATATTACGCCTCCAAATCCATTATCTATTGCTACAGGCATTTTACCCGCAGGACAATTTTTAGCATTTAACATTATATGGGCAGTTTTTGCTGCTTCTCTTGCATGATATTCAGTATCTACTTCTTCTTTAAACATTTCAAATCCCATAAGTCTTCCTGGGTTTTGACTGCCTGTTTGATTTTCATTTTCATTAGATGCAATTGCATTTATCATAAGTCTAGTTCTAATTCTACTATCTTCAGTATATAAGCCTTCTGTGTTAGCAATTAATATATTTTGTTCTTTGTCTAAATAACCTACACTTACTTTTGATATATCACTATGGAAGTCTTTTGCACTTTTATATGCTTTTTTCATAACTTTTATTTTATCTTGGCAATCAACACTGCTTGGATTTATTTTTATTGGATGTAAATTTTTAAAAGTCATATGATTATTTAATACAATTGATTTTCCTTCTTCTATTTTTCCTAAAGCAAGAGCTGCTTTGTAGGCTGTATCTAAAAGAGATGATAAACTGTTGTCATTTGTATATGCATAAACGCTTTTTAAACCTTTAAATATTCTTATACCGATTCCGTAATCTCTTCCGCCTAATATATTTTCTACTTTATCATCTAATACAGAAATGCTGTTAGTTATGCTATCTTCTTCAAAAATTTCTGCAAAATCAGCTCCTGTAATTAAACATTTTTCTAGCACTTGTGTTGCTATCTCTTTTGAAATCATATTTCCCCTCCTACTATTTAATTAAGATTTTTAAATATATGCAAAATTTTGCACAATTTTTAGTAGTTATATTGTTTTAATAAAGAATCAATTGAAACTTTAGATAAGGTGTCTTTAATATAGCCCATAACTTCTTCAAAAGGTGGTGTCAATAATTCTGGCAAATCTGACATAATAGGATTTGTTATTTGTAAATCATCACTGCAGAATATATTCTTTATATTGACTTCATCTGTAACTTTATAAATATCCCATAAAGTTATATCATTTATATTTTTCTTTAGTTTTATATTTGGACTAGATGAGACCTTTGTAAGAAAATTATTTTTACATAAAAGATTTAGTATATTTTTTATAACTATTGGATTACATTTTAGCTTACTTGATATGTAATCACATGTTAATCCTTTTTCATCTCCATACACAGCAATAAATAATATAGTGTGCACTGATAATTGAAAACGTCTACTAACTTTCATTTTTATCACCTCATGGTAATTTTAGCACACTTAATGTAGTTATTCAAACAACAAAAACGTTATCGTTTTCTAGATGATTTATTCCAAATAATGCAAAAATACTTATTGATTTTTGTAAGAAAAATAATTACTATATACCTATAGGGGTATACCCTATATATTTTTTAAATAATTAATACCCATAGGGGTATAGGTAGGAGGTCGTTATGAAATTATTAAAGTTTGAAACAAATAGAACAATTACGTTTATTATTATTTCATCTATATGTTTATTTTTAAGTTTAGTAGATAGTGTGGATCAATTTTTACATTTTAATTTAGCTTGGATAGCTATATTACTTTGTGGCTTGCCTATTATAAAAGAAGCTTGTATCGGTTTATATAAAGAATTTGATATAAAAGCCGATGTTTTAGTATCATTAGCATTAGTAGCATCTGTTATTATAGGAGAAATTTTTGCAGCTGGAGAAATAGCAGTTATAATGACAATAGGTTCTTTACTTGAGGATTTAACAGTTCAAAAAGCGCAATCAGGAATAGAAAGCTTGATAAAGTTAACTCCTCAAAAAGCCAGAGTTATAAGAGATAATAAAGAACTTATGATTGATGCAGATGATGTCCAAATAGGCGATATTGTAAGGGTTATCGCTGGAGAAACAATTCCTGTAGATGGTATTATAATAAAGGGCGAAGGCTCTATTGACGAATCTATAATGAATGGTGAATCTCTTCCTGTTGACAAAATTGTCGGAGACGATGTATTAAGTGGAACAATAAATCAATACTCTACTTTTGATATTAAGGCAACAAAAACTTCATCTAATAGTTCACTAAAGAGAATGATACGATTAGTAAAAGAAGCTGATGCAGATAAAGCACCTATAGTAAGTTTAACCGATAGATGGGCTACATGGATAGTTATTATCGCATTGATATCTTCTATTGGGACTTATTTATTTACGCATGAAATATTAAGATCTGTTACGATATTAGTTGTATTTTGCCCTTGTGCCTTAGTTCTTGCTACTCCAACAGCTATTATGGCTGGTATAGGAAATGCTACAAAATATGGTATGCTTATAAAAGGTGGAGATGTAGTTGAAAGACTTTCAAAAATCAAAAATATAGCATTTGATAAAACAGGTACATTAACTCATGGTCAATTATCTGTAGTAGACTATAAAAGTTTTAGTAAAGATTATGACGATGAAACTTTTATAAAAATATTAGCATCTGTAGAAGCTTATTCAGAGCATCCACTTGGTAGAGCAATAGTTTCTTACTACAAACAAGATAAAAATGAATTATTAGAAGTTGAAAACTTTACTGTAAATCCCGGAAAAGGTATAACTGCAGTATTGGATAAAAAAAATATATTAGTTGGAAATTTAAAAATAATGCAAGATATGAATATAGATATAAATAAATCTATCATAAAAACTTCAGAAGATTTTTCTACAAAAGGTTGCACAGTTATATATCTAGCTATACAAGATAAATTAATAGGATATGTAGCTTTATCAGATATTCTAAGACAAGAAAGTCGAGAAATAATAAATTATATAAAATCTCAAAAAATAAATCCTATAATGTTAACTGGAGATAATCAAAACAGCGCTCAAAATATAGCTAATCAAGTAGGTATAGACAATATTTATCCTAGTTTACTTCCAGAAGACAAGATGAATATAATAAAAAATCTAGAAGCTAAACAATCACCAACTTGTATGATAGGAGACGGTGTAAATGATGCATTAGCTTTAAAATATGCAAGTGTAGGTATATCTATGGGAGCAGTAGGTAGTGATATTGCAATAGAAGCTTCAGATATAGCATTAGTAAGTGACGACGTTAAAAACATACCTTACCTACTTTATCTTTCTAAAAAAACTATGAAAACTATAAAACTAAATGTTACATTTTCAATAGTTTTAAACTTTATAGCAATAATACTAGCTATGACAGGAATATTAAATCCTGTAGTTGGAGCATTAGTTCATAACTTAGGATCTGTATTTGTCATAATAAATTCTGTTAAACTCCTAAGAGCCAAAAACAATATAAATGTTAATTATAATAATATATATTCATTTACAAACAATAATGAAAATACTGTAATAGCATAGAATTGTAATTTTATAATATGCTATTTTGGAATTGTTGTTGGGTTGATTTTTCAATAGATTAGTATTATCATATAATAATAGCTAATAATAACGATTTAATAATGGGAGGAATTAATATGCGCCAATGTATGGATATACCAAATATTCAGCTAAGAATAAAAAAAATCCAAGGTCAACTTAATGCAATATCCAAAATGGTAGAAGAAGATGTTCCTTGTGAAGATATTCTAATTCAAATAAACGCAGCTAAAAGCGCAATGCATAAAGTGGGGAAAGTAGTATTAGAAGGTCATATACATCACTGTGTAAAAGACGGGATTGAACATGGTGATATAGATAAAACAATAGAAGATTTTTCAAAAGCTATAGATTACTTTACTAGAATGGGGTAAATTATATAAAGTATTCAAAAAGGGATAAATAGTTGATATTTAATAATCAAGTATTTATCCCTTTTTTAGTACAATTTACCATTCCATTTTGTTATATTACAAACCCACCATTAGAGCTTATAACTTGTCCAGTAATAAAATCTCCCTGCTCTGCTAAAAATAATGCACATTTTGCTATATCTTCAGGCTTACCGATTCTCATAAGAGGAGTTTCGTATTTTAACATTTCCATAGTATCTTCGCTTAAATCTTTTACCATATCTGTATTAATCACACCAGGAGCTATTGCATTTACATTTATATTTGAAGGCCCTAATTCTTTTGCAAGAGCTTTTGTAAGTCCTATCATCCCAGCTTTTGAAGCAGAATAGTCAACTTCAGAAGAACCTCCAACAAGCCCCCACATAGAGGAAATATTTATTATATGACCACTACAATTAGGTTGCATATATTGTAATGCCTTTTTAGTAACATAAAATACTGAACTTAGATTAGTAGAAATAACTTCATTCCATTGTTCATAAGATATATCTGTAAATAAACAAGGTTTGCTTATTCCTGCATTATTTATTAAAACATCTATATTTTCAAATTGACCTATAGTATAATTTACTAAAGCATTTGCTTCTTCAATTTTAGATACATCTGCTTTAAATATTCTTACACTTAATCCTTCTTCAGTTAACATATCATAAAGTTCTTTAGCTTTATCTTCTGATTTATTATAGTTTATTACAACATTATAATTATTTCTTGCAAATAAAATTGCACTTGCCCTACCGATTCCTCTAGAAGAACCTGTTATTAAAACTGTTTTTTTATCTTTCATATTTGTACCTCGTAACACTATTTTTTATTTGTTTTGTTTTTCTCTTATTAAACCTACATTCATTTTTACAATTTGCACAAGTTAAATTTAAATTTGATATATTTGAAAACCTTTCAGGATACTTTTTCAAATTATATTCCCATTGAAGTAAACTTATAATTGATAATATTATTAGAGAATATGTGTATACATTTGGAATTAATATAAATGGAGTAATGTACATTATATGATCCCAATTATAAATTCTACATGTATTACAACATCTATTTTTCATAAATATAACTTGGAATGGACACCATATATTTACACATACCATATCTGCCCAAAAATAAAATAAAAATAACATTATTAACCATGGTTTACTTAAATTAAGTTTAAAATATATGTAAAATAATATAAAGTTCAAACCTATCCACGCTAAAAATACATTAAATGCATTTTTATTATTGTTAGATATTTGGTTGAACATCTTATTTTTATTATAATTTTTCTTTTCTTTATAATGTTTTAAGAATAACTTTCCATTATAAGTCTTTTTACTTTTATATGGAATTATTACTTTTAAAATATCATTTGCTAAGTATAACCAAAATATTTGGTAGACTTTTATATTAAGTATAATATTATAATTTAATACTTTATATATATTATTTGGGTTGTCTATAAATATAATCAGTGCTGAAAAAAATAATATAGTTCTAAGAATAAAATTTATTCTAGATCTTTTGTCCAATATATTTACCTCCTATATTATTTATTTGAATATCGTTTAATATTATAACATATAGATAATTATCTTATACTAAAATATTACATAAAAAAATAAAGGGCTAAATTTTACCCTTTATTTTTATTATTCTTTTAACACTATTGACCTTGATGATATTTTCCTAAAAATGCTCTAGTACGCTCATTTTTAGAATTAAACAATTCCTCTGGAGTACAATTTTCTACTATTACACCTTTATCCATAAATATCATTCTATCTGATATATCTCTTGCAAAAGACATTTCATGGGTTACTATAACCATAGTCATATTCATCTCAGCAAGTGAACGTATAACTTTTAATACCTCACCTGTAAGCTCTGGATCAAGTGCACTTGTTGGTTCATCAAAGAAAAGTATTACTGGTTTTAATGCAAGTGCTCTAGCTATTGCAACCCTTTGTGCTTGCCCTCCTGATAATTGGTGTGGATAAGCATCTTTTCTACTTTCAAGACCTAATTTCTTTAAAAGTTCCATCGCTTCTTTTTCTGCCACATCTTTAGGTACTTTTTTAACTCTAATTGGTGCTTGAGTTATGTTTTTTAATACGTTAAAGTGTGGAAATAGATTGAAGTTTTGAAATACAAGACCTGTTTTTAATCTTATTTCATTTAATACATCATTATTAGCGTATTCTACTTTACCATTTTCTGTAGAGACCATAACTTCTCCATCTACAGTTATTTTTCCTGAGTCTATAGTTTCTAATCTATTTATACATCTAAGTAATGTAGATTTGCCTGAACCAGAAGATCCTATAATAGAAACTATCTCACCATGATTTACATCCATTGAAATATCTTTAAGAACTTGTAAATCACCAAAGTTTTTCTCTAAGTTTTCAACTGATAAAATTTTCATCTTTTCCCCTCCTATTCATAGTAATCTAATTTCTTTTCTAGATAGAAACATAATCTCTCAACAACAGTATTCATAACTAAATAGAAAATACCTGCTACTATTAATGGTACTGTAGAAAATTGAGATGACATTGTAGCCCCTGCAAGTTTGAATATCTCTGCAACACCTATTACTTGAGCTAGAGCTGTATCTTTTACTAAAGTCATAAGTTCATTACTCATTGGTGGTATTATTCTTTTTATAACTTGAGGTAAAATTATTTTAAAAAATGTCTCAGTCTTTCCAAAACCTAAAACAGTAGCTGCCTCATATTGGCCAACAGGTATAGACTCTATACCACTTCTGTATATTTCGGCTATGTAAGCACTATAATTTAATGTAAATGCTAGTATTGCTGCCCAAAATCTTGGCAATGTCATTCCAAATACATAATAAGGAGCAAAATAGAAGAACATTAATTGAAGTATTAGAGGTGTTCCCCTCATAATAAGTAAAAATACTTGAATAGGTATTCTTATAATAGCGAATTTTGACATTCTACCAAAAGCTACAAACATGCCAAGTATTGATGAAAATATTATTGTTAAAAAGAATATTTCTAAAGTAACTACTGAACTTGGCAACATATTTTTGACTAAATTCATTATGCTTTCAAAATCCAAGCTAATCCCCCCTGTCTAAATTTTAGTCTTATATCTTAAAAAAGGCGCCAATATTTAAGTCTGTAGACTTTAAAATTTGACACCTTTTAAAATATATCTAAGTTTGAAATTTTAAATTAACTATTACTCTCCAATTGTAGTTAAATCTTCACCAAACCATTCTTTACTTATTTTAGCTAATGTACCGTCTTTTTTCATTTCTTTTAAAGTATCTTCAACTTTTTTGCATAGAGCGTTGTCACCTTTTCTAAATCCAACACCCATTTCTTCATCTAATATAGTTGTATCTTTTATAATGCTGTATTTATTAGGTTCTTTAGTCATATAATAACGAGCAACTACAGTATCCATTGCAACTGCATCAGAACCACCAACTTCTAGGTCCATTAATGCTTTTACATTATCTTCAACACCTATAAAGTTTTTAAAAGAATCTTTTAATTTAGTATTTTTTTCTATAGTAGCATATGCAGTTGATCCACTTTGTGCAGCAACAACTTTACCTTTTAAGTCTGCTTCAGTTTTTATTCCTGAATTAGCTAATACTACAAATATTTGTGGATTTGACATATATGGTTCTGTAAATGTTAAAACTTTTTCTCTTTCAGGAGTTATACCAAAACCATTCCATATACAGTCTATATTTTTAGATGATAACTCTTGTTCTTTACTTTCCCAACTTACAGGTTGGAATTTAACTTTGATACCCATTCTCTTACATACTTCTTTTGCTAAGTCGATATCAAATCCAACTATATTATTGTTGTCATCTCTATATCCCATTGGTGGGAATGAATCATCAAGACCTACTACTAATTCCCCTTTATACATTATATAGTCTAGAGAAGTATCTTCACCAGAACTACTTGATTTTGAAGATGATGAACATCCACCTAAAAGAGTACTAAACATTAGTACAAAAATTAATGCAATAGCCGATAATTTTTTCATATTGTTACCCCCTATGAATATTAAATTTTACAAAAATTATACTATTTGAGGGAATGATACCATATTTTGTAAAAAAAGTCAATCTTTTTAAGTTTTATTTCGAACTATATTATAAAAAAATATTTAAAAGTTCGCTTTTAAACTATACACGACAAATTTTTCTTTGTCGTCATTTTTATAAAGTTCTTCAAGTATTATTTCATTTTCAAGCATAAAAGGAGTTCTATATTCTAAAAATTGAATATACTCATCACTTGGATAATATATAATTAAATCCATATCTCTTGGATTTTCTTCAAAAGATTTTAATATATTTTCAACCACCTTCATGAATATTTGTACTGAAAACGGATTAAAGAAATAAAATTTATTATCATTAGGTTCTACATCATAGTTTTGAGATAAATTGCAATAAAAGTTTACCTTATCTTCCATTTTCTTATGTTTTTGAATATATTTTGATTTATTTAATAGAGATTCGTTGTAATATATTTCATTCATTTCAACTCCATTTGCATAACATCTAAAAAAGTGATTTATATAAAATATGATTCTTCCCTTCCCAGATCCAAAATCAACTATATGATCGTCCTCTTCTAATGTATATTTTTCAAATAAAGTATCTAATGCTTCGTATAAAGTAGGTTGATATGGATGATTGTGTGGAGATGTTTTATTCCAATTTTCATTTCCTGTTGTATTTATGTTTAATAGTTTTTCATAGTAATTTTCTTTCATATTTTTCTCTTCCTTTTTTTAAAATTTCTATATTTATAGTAACATATTTAATTTTTTAGATGGCTTTTTCTTTCGAATTAGTTTTTGTTTTTTATTTTTTTAGAAATATTATTTCCTACTCGGATTTTATAGTTATTTTTTTATTTATTATAATAAATCTTCTCTGTATATAATTTTTCGTAAAAAAAAGACGTTATTTTTTCGAACGCCTTCTTCTCAAAACTATTATTTTAGTCCTACCAATTTATCTCAAGCCCAACATGAGCATCTTTTATATCTAATGTTTTAAACATTTCAGCCTTAACATAAAATTTTGTACAGTGACATGGATATAACTCTTTTATATTATTTTCTTTAAAATAGTCTATTGTTTTATATAATTGATTATTTATTTCTTGAAGATGGGTTCCCCCTATTACTCCAAGTACCTTATCTTTTCCAGAAACCTTTTTAGCATATTCGATTATATTGCATATACCACTATGTGAACATCCAGTAATTATATATATTCCATCTTGACTGTCGTATAATAAAGCAGAATCGTCCATAATATAGTCATCTTTATACTCACCATCTATTTCAATTTCGCCCATTAGCTTTCTATTTTCAAAATCCATAGTATCTGGAATTTGTCCTAAATAAGTTATATTTTTACTTACTTTAATCGGTTTATCACTAAAATTGACATTTGCAAGTTCGATTATTTCATCTTTACTATATGGTGCTCCCATATTTGTATTTCCTTTTTTCTTTTTATTAAATGATAGTGGATGGCAAATTATATTTATTTTATGATCGCTACTTTCTATAAAATCCTTAAGACCGCCAGCGTGGTCGTAATGGCCATGAGATAATACAACTGTGTCTATATCATCTAAATTTATATCTAGATTTTTTGCATTTTCCATAAATAATCCTGATGCACCAGTATCAAGCAAGAACTTCTTATCCTCATCTTCTATATAATAAGATGCTCCACCTTCACCTTTTAAATTTCTTCCGTTTATTGCACAATTATCTATCAACACAACTAATCTCATAACACATCCCCCTTTAGCTTTCTTTCAAAGATATCATTTCTTCTATTAAATAATCGTTTATATAGTGAATCAAAGGCAAGAATACTCGATTTAAATAAAATTGTATTCTCTCATTCACCTTGCATCTTCCAAGATGGAAATTAAATGCCTCACCGTTTAAACTTTTATTTCTATCTGTCATAACTACTAAATAATCGTACATCGCCTTTATATGATCATTTTTATTTTGTGGTATTATGACACTTTTATAGCCACAATCTTCTTCTATAAATGATTTTTTCCAATCTATGTTTGAGTATTTAATCTTTAAATCTATGTAATCTTTTATTATTTTATTATCATCTATAAATTCCCTAAATTTTATTAAATAGACGTTGTTGTCGTCTGTAATCGAATTTAACATATTGCTGCTAACTCTTCTAAATTCAAAACTTATCTTTCTTAAATCCTCTATCTTCACTTCAAATCCACCCCACAATAAGCACAGTATAATATTGTCTCTTCATCGGACAATAATCTTTCTTTTGAAGAGCATATATGACATATATATTCAACTTCTTTTAAGTTTTTATCTTTTAATCTGTCTACATTTACGTTTTGAAGTTTTTTATTGTCCATTTTTATCTTATAAATAGGCTGGTCCTTTTCTGTTTGTTTTTCCATACTTGAAAAACTCATATCTAATGATTTGCTGCTGGACAATCTTGGTCCATGGTTTATAATATTATAGCTAGACATACCTAAAATATCTATCTGTTGCGATTTTAAAGGCTTTTCGTTTGTTCTATTACATAATTTATCATTATTTTTCATTTTGCTGTATTTTTCATCATTTAAACTCGATTCATTTTTGTCACTTTGAATATCATAATTTTCTTTTCCTACTTTTGTAGCCTTTGATTTAATCTCTCTTGTATAAAAGGTTTTTATCTCCTTTGTTAACCCACAGTATGGGCAAAAAAGCTCATTGTATATTCCTCTTTCTTGAAGATCATATGCTGATACTTTAAATTCACTTTTGCAATATGGACATACAAGTGTTATATATCCTTCATCATCCCCTAATATTTCGATATCTTTGTTAAATATTTTCATAAGCCCCCTCCAATAATCTCTATACTTTATTATAACACCAAAATATTATGGTAATATCCTACATAAAAAATATCCCACAGTTAATCCATGGGATATTTTTATTTATAATTTAAATTTCTTAACCTCGTCTCTTTCTTCCTGACTTAAATCATTTAAATAAGCTTCTATAGTCTTACCCTCTATAGTAAGCTCCTTATTTAAGTCCATAAGTGGAACAAGAACGAATGCTCTTTCTTTTATTCTTGGATGTGGTATTAGAAGTTTTTCGTCATCTGACACGATATCGTCGTAGAAAAGTACATCTACGTCGATTGTTCTAGGACCCCATCTTATAACTCTTACACGATCTAATTTATTTTCTATATCTTGACACAAACTTAGAAGGTCGTATGGAGCTAAACTCGTTTCTATTTCGACACACATATTTAAAAAGTCAGCTTGATCTGTATATCCCCATGCTTTAGTTTCATAAAGATTTGATTTTTTAAGGGATAATACATTTTCATTTTGCTCTAATAAATCGCATGCTTTATTAAGATAGTCAAGTCTATCTCCCATATTTGTTCCAAGTCCTAAGTAAGCTCTACTCATCTTTTGCCCTTTTTATTTCTACACCGAAGTAGTCGTATATTCCAGGCACTGGAGCCTCTGGTTTTTTAACTCTAACCATTATTCCTTTTATAAGGTCAAATTTTTCTAATACTTCACTAGCTATATTTTCTGCTAATGCTTCTAATAAATTAAATCGTTTGTTTTCTACTATATCCTTTACTACTTCATACACATCTGCATAGCTTACTGATTTGTGCATATCGTCAGTTTCGCCTGCTTCTTTTGTATCTAAGTAAAGTTCTATATCTATAAAGAACTTTTGGCCTAATACAGCTTCTTCTTTTAAAAGACCATGATAGCCGTAAAAGCCTAAGTTACTCATTAATATTTTATCCATTTTGTACCTCTTTTTTATCTTTTTTATCTTTTTTATTAATCAATATTTATTAGTCTAAATTAGATAGATATTTATTGATTATATATAGATTTATTATCTTCTGTATATTGCGTCTGCTACCATTGCAGCTTCTTTGTTTTCTTTTACGTCGTGAACTCTTACTATATCAACACCGTCTCTAACACCAAGTACTGTAGTTGCTACAGTTGCGTTAACTCTTTCTTTTGGAGTTGAACCTTCTAGTATTTTACCTAAAACAGATTTTCTAGATGTTCCAAGTAATACTGGATATCCTAAATCTCTAAGTTCACCTAATCTTTCTAAAACTTCTATGTTTTGTTCATAAGTTTTACCAAATCCTATACCTGGATCTAGAACTATTTTTTCTTTTTTAACACCTGCTTTAAGCGCCATATCTATGCTATTTTGTAAGAATTCTTTTATAGCTTCCATTATGTCTTTGTCGTATTCTGTTCCGTCTTGGTTGTGCATTATACAAACTTCACCGTCGTATTTTGCAACTACATCGGCCATTTTCCCGTCGTAAGTTAGACCCCAAACGTCATTTACCATATCAACACCTAATTTTAAAGCTTCTTCTGCAACTTCACTTTTGTAAGTATCTATTGATATTGGTACATTTATTTCTTGTTTTAATCTTTTTATAACTGGAACTATTCTAGATATTTCTTCTTCTGCTGATACGAATTTGTGACCTGGTCTTGTAGATTCGCCACCTAAGTCTATCATATCTGCACCTAATTCTATCATTTCTTTTGCGTGATTTACTGCTATATCTATATTTGTAAAGTCTCCACCATCAGAAAAGCTATCTGGTGTTACGTTTAGTATTCCCATTATGTAAGTTTTTTTGCCGTAATCTAACATTTTTATCTCCTTTTTTGAAAATTCTATTTAGATTTTTAATTTATATATTTTCTAGATTTGTATTTCTGTCTAAATTGTATTAAAAGTTATACCCACTAAAAATAGCGAATATAACTTTTAAATTTAATCTTATAAGTTTATTAAAGCCATAGCTTCACTTCTAGCTAATGCATCATTTTCAAACACACCTCTAACTGCAGAAGTTACAGTTTTTGAACCTGGTTTTTTAACTCCACGCATAGTCATACACATATGCTCAGCTTCTACAACTACCATAACTCCATAAGGTCTTAATTCTTCCATTATTATGTTTGCAGTATCTTTAGTTATTCTTTCTTGTAATTGTGGTCTTTTTGCTATTGTTTCTATAACTCTAGCTAATTTAGATAAACCTGTTAGTCTTCCGTCTTTTGGAATATAAACTACATGAGCTTTTCCGAAGAATGGAACTAAGTGGTGTTCACAACTTGAGTAGAATGGTATATCTTTTACAACAACCATCTCTTCGTGTTTTTCATCTGCAAATAATACTTTTAGATGTTCTCTTGGATCTTGGTGTAATCCACAGAATATTTCATCATACATTCTAGCAACTCTATCAGGAGTTCCAACTAAACCTTCTCTATCTGGATCTTCTCCTATTGCTTCTAATATATCTCTAACTGCTTTTCTTATTTTAGCTTGATCTACTGCCATGTTCTACCTCCAAAACTCTAAGGACACTCATTTATATTATCGTATATATTTACTAATATTTCATATTTATCAAAAGACTTATTTTTTAATATATCGTATATTCTTTTATCGTCTTTTTTTATACTTTTTATTAGTTTTTTATCCTTAGGTACCCATTTATCATTTTTTATATAATACATTCTAATTAAATCTCTAAGTGCTATATTAACAAAAAAGTCATATTCAAAATCTTCAAATCCATCCTTTGATATTAGCTTTTTAATTTCCGATTTTATTTCTAACATCATGTCTCTTTTTATTTCTTCTGAAGTTTTTTCAGGTCCTTCATCATATACGTTTTTGCACTTTTGAAGAATTTCCTTTGCATAATCATCTGTATCATAAATTATTTTTCCGTCATTTATCTTCAAGAAGAAATATTCTTTAGTGTCTATAAAATCCTCACATCCCTTTTTAGAGATATAATTTAAATCAAATTCTATAGATGATATTTCTTTATTTATACGGATTTGGTCTTCATCTTGCTCTTTTGTAAATATAAAAAGATCTATATCGTTTATTTTTGTATCTTTTTCAAAGTCTAAATTTTTACTAGAACCTACAAGCACTATACTTAAAGTATTTTCGTCATTTTTTATCAAATCTATTTCTTTATTAAATATTTCACTTAGCTTTGACACAGACTCACATCCTTTTATAGATTCTCTTTTAATATTTTTATTAATTCGTTATTTTTATCGTAAATGTTTTTTTCTATATTTGTAACAGGCATTATACCCATTAAACTATTTGTTACGAATACACTTTCAAATTCATCAATACATGAAACTTTTATATCGCACTCTGTTAAGTTTATATTTAAGTTTTTACAAATCTCTTTTACTCTTAGTTTCATTATGCCATTTAATATTGGTGATGAACTTTTAGGTGTATATATAGTATCTTCTTTTATAAAGAATATATTACTCATTGAACATTCTAGTATATTTGAAAAGCTATCTAAAAAAATAGCATCATCAAATCCTCTATCTGTTGCATAATGTTTAGAATACATACTCTCATAGTAATTAGTTGTTTTATGTCTATAAATTATGCTATCTCCTCTTTTAATTGGTGATATACATAAACTAAATCCTTTTTTATATGTATCCTCGTTGTAAGTTATATCTCTTAAACTTATATTATAACCTTCGTCAAATACTGTAAGTCTTAAAGCTTTATTTTTTATATTATTTGTTTTTATATATTCTAAAATAGTTTTTTTATAAAACTCTTTATTTTCATCAATATTTAAGCTTAATTCTTGAATTGAGTTAAATAACCTATCAAGATGTAAATCTAAATCTAGTGGATAATCTGTAACTTTTATAGTTTCAAATAAACCCATGCCGAATTTGGCAAGAGTTGAATTAAAAGACACATTATTCTTCATAATAACCTCTAAGAGCTTTCATTATTGAAGCAGCTTTATCTAATGTTTCTTGATATTCATCACTAGGATTAGATCCCCATGTCATACCTCCGCCAACTTGGAAATATACATTTTCATCTTGTTTTACTATAGTTCTTATAGCTATATTTAAATCCATGTTTCCATCAAATCCTATATATCCTATAGAACCTGTATAAACATTTCTCTTAGTCGGCTCTAACTCTTCTATAATCTCCATAGATCTAATTTTTGGTGCCCCTGTTATAGATCCCCCTGGAAAAGTGGCTTTTATTACATCTACGGCATTATATTCATCTTTTAAAGTACCTACTACTGTTGAAACTAAGTGATTTACATTTGCATAAGGTTCAATTACAAATAGTTCTGGCACCTTTACAGTACCAACTTTAGATACTCTAGATAAGTCATTTCTTTCAAGGTCGACTATCATAAGTAATTCTGCTCTATCTTTTTCACTATTTACTAATTCTTCTCTTAGTCTTAAATCCTCAGCTTCATCTTTTCCCCTAGGTCTAGTTCCTTTTATAGGTCTAGTTTCTAACTTTCTATCCACACACTTTATAAATCTCTCTGGTGAGTTAGATAGTATATGGAATTTATCAAAATTTAAGAATGCTCCAAAAGGTGCTGGAGAAAATCTTCTTAAATCTCTATATAATTCATAACTAGATAAAGTAGTTTGACCACTAAAACGTTGAGTTAAATTTGCTTGATATATATCCCCACTTCTTATATAATCTCTTACTTTTTGTACAGCATCTTCAAATCCCTTTTTAGTGAAATTTGATTTTAGTTTTATAGGTTTAATGTTTTTAGTTTCATAACAAATAGGGTCTATTCCTTTTTGCTCTGAATTTTTTATTCTTTTCTCAATTTCATCTATTAAAGATTCTTCTTTTTGTCTGTCTAAATTCGGTGTTGCTATGTAAGTTTTATCTTCTAAGTGGTCTACTACAACTACCCAATTGTAAAATCCAAAGTATAAATCATATACTTTTATATCATCAACTGCAATTTGTGGAAGTTTCTCCATATAATTGCCTAAATCATAAGATAAATAACCTACTGCTCCACCTACAAATGGCAAATGTGTGTCATTTTCGCCTTGGTGATGTTTAAGTTCCTCTTCTAAATCATCAAGAGGATTTGTTTTAGAATCTTTTGCTTTTATTTTTTTAAAGGGATTACTACTTATAAAAGAGTATCTCCCTAATTTTTTTGGATCCATAGCACTGTCTAAAATAAAGCTGTCTTTGTCATCTTTGAATATTGTATAAATTTCAAAGGCATTTAATTTAGTATTAATCTCTCTAAGCATTTTGTTCTTCCCTTTCTGAGCATTTTGCTTTTTGTCTTGCTAAAGTAATAAAATTTTGTAAAAGTTCATGTCCACATTCAGTAAGTACTGCCTCTGGATGGAATTGTACACCTTCAATCATATAATGTTTATGTCTAAGCCCCATTATTTCTCCTTCTTTAGTTTCTGCAGTTATTTCTAACTCATCTGGTAGAGTCTCTCTTTCTACTACTAAAGAATGATATCTTGTGACATTTAAAGGATTTTTAATATTTGTAAAGACACCTTTGTTGTCATGAGTTATGCTGTGTACTTTTCCATGAACTGGTTCTATTGCTTTAACTATTTTAGATCCAAATACTTGTCCTATAGTTTGATGGCCTAAACATATACCAAGTATAGGTATTATACCTTTAAAATGTTGTACAGCCTCTATACAAATACCAGCTTCATTTGGACTGCATGGTCCTGGTGATAATACGATAATTTCAGGGTTTAATGTTTTTATATCGTCTATCGTAATTTCATCATTTCTTTTTACTATTATTTCTTCGTCTAATTCTTGAAAGTATTGCACTAAATTGTAGACAAAAGAATCATAGTTATCTATCATTAGAATCATGTTTTTTCTCCCTTTTTAAAATTTTTCCTATAAAACTATAATTTTTCTGTACAAAGGGGATATTTTTATCTAATTTTAATTTAACCACGTAGTTAGATTATAGCACATTTTAACTTAGTTGCATTAAGATATGGGAAAATTAAAATATTTTTTATATCTTGACAAAAAATATATTTTTCTGTAAAAATGTACTCTCTAAATTTTTTAATTATAATTTTATTTTAAAAATATTTTAGAGTATTTTCTATATCATCAAAATCTATTTCTAATATTAAATACTCTGGATTTATTTTTTCTATTTTTTTAAATATTTGTTCATCTAAAATACCCTTTGTATATCCCAAATGTAAATCTTCTAAACCATTATTATCACTAAAGTGAATTATTTTTGTTTTGTAAGATAATTCATTATAATTGCTTGGATTTATTAAATCATGTCCTGTGTCATAGCAGAAATACACGTTATTATTTTCAATATTATTAAAAATATAATTAAAATCATCTATGTTATTACCTACATTTGAAAAATCACCTCTTTTAGAGTATGTATTTTCTATCGATATAATTCTTTTATTTAATTTTTGTTTTAATTTTTTATTGTTTAAAAATTTCACTGTATTATTTAAATATTTTTGTCTATTTTTATCTAATCTGCTGCTCATTATATATCCTAAATGGGCATTGTAGTATTTTATATCAAAATCACAGCTTAAAATATCATCCATTTCACAAATAAAATCTATCCATGAATTTCTTATATACTCTATATCTTCACAAGTGTTTAACTCCATAGGAAGATGTATTGAAATACTTAAGTTTAATTTTTCTATTTCATCTTTGTATTCTTTTAAAGTCTGTATATCTTCTAAATTATCTATTCCTATTTCTATATGTGTTATTTTTTGATTTTTAGCACATATATCTAATGCTTGTTTTAAATTAAATTTTAATGCTGAAATTCCTATTTTCATCTAGTAAACCATCCTTTATTTTGTATTTTTTAATTCCTATATATATTTAAAAATTATCAATATTTATAATTTCCGTCAATATATTTTCCGTCAATATATTTTATAAATGCAAAAAAATATCCAAAATCATAATAATTTGACTTTGGATATTTCTATATATTATTTTAAATAAATTTGTTTATAAAATTCATAAGTTTTTTAAGCTAATTGTTCTTCTTTTTTACCATAGAACATTTCTTTATCTAAATCATCTTCACTATTTGCGATGATAAGTGTACAGATATTATCCCCCATTACGTTTACAGTAGTTCTAAACATATCTATTATTCTTTCAACTCCCATTATAAGACCGATTCCTTCAAGTGGAAGATTTACAGAAGTTAAAACCATAGATAGCATTATCATACCAACACCTGGAACTCCTGCTGTTCCTATTGATGCTAATGTTGCTGTTAAAACTATTGTCATCATTTGATTTATACTTAAATCAACCCCATATATTTGGGCTATAAATAATGCTGCAACACCTTGCATTATAGCAGTTCCATCCATATTTATAGTAGCTCCCATTGGTATTGTAAATGATCTAGTAGTCTTACCTACACCTAATTCTTCAAGTATTTCCATACTAGCTGGTACTGATGCATTACTTGATGCTGTAGAAAATGTTATAGCTGCTACTGATGTAAATTTCTTTAAAAATGGTGCTATTTTTTCTCTTGTAAATAATTTAAACATTCCACCATATACACAAGTTATATGTATTGCCATACCTAATAAAACGACTGCTATGTATTTAACTAATACTAATATCGCATCTTGGCCTACTGATGAGAAAGTATCGCAAACTAAAGCAAATACACCATATGGAGCAAATAACATTATTATTCCTACCATTTTCATGCATATTTCATTTAAACTTTCAAATATTACTCTAACCGGTTCAGCTTTTTCACCAACTACACTCATTGCTATACCTGTAAGCATTGCAAAGAATATTATTTGTAGCATTTCACCCTCTGCAAATGCTTTAATTGGGTTTGATGGTATTATACCTATTATTATATCTACTATTGATTTAGATTCTCCAATTGATACTTCACCTGTTACCATGTGACTCATATCAAGACCTGCACCTGGTTTTAGTATACTCCCTAAAAATAAAGCAATTATTATTGCTACTGCTGTAGTACATAAGTAAAATGCCATTGTCTTTGTACCTATTCTACCTAATTTTTTTACATCCCCCATAGATGATGTCCCACATACTAAAGAAACGAACACTAGTGGTACAACCATCATTTTGATAGCTGTTGTGAAACCAGTTCCGAATATTTTTAAAATTCCGCCTACAATAATTGTATCTTTTACATAATTATCTGGAACTGATTTTAATATAAGTCCGCATATAAACCCTAAAAATAATCCCAATAAAATTTTCGTTGTTAAACTAAGTTTTTTCTTCATCTAAGCATCTCCCTTTTTATATAAATATTTTTTGTCATCTCTTGTCACTTCTTAATTATACAATACAAAAAATACTTTTGCATTATTTTTTTAAGTGTCGACATATTTTTCAAACTTATTTCTTTATATTTTAAAGTATATATTGTTTTAAGTTAATTTTATTAATGTTAATTTATTTTTAGTTACATTTTATAAAGACAAGAAGCTTAAATTTGTTAATTTAATCCATTTAACGAAATATTCAGATATTAATTCCGTGTTTTTAGTCAAATTTATATACTCATTAAAAAAAATACATTCTTAACTATAAAGTATTTTTTATAGAATTAAAGAATGTATTTTAAAGTTAATTTAAGCATTTCTATAACTTAAATTATTATATATATTTTAATATTTCATTTGTGAATTCATCAGTTGTAGCATTTCCTCCTAAGTCTCCAGTTAAATTTTCTCCTTTTTCGAAAACTTTTACTAAAGCATTTTCTATCTTAGAGGCTGCTTCTTGTTCTCCTAAGTATCTAAGCATCATTACAGATGATTGGATTATTGCTGTTGGGTTGGCTATATTTTTTCCAGCTATATCTGGAGCGCTACCGTGAACTGCTTCAAATACTGCATAATCTTTTCCTATATTAGCTCCTGGTATCATTCCAAGTCCACCAACAAGACCTGAACATAAGTCAGAAACTATATCACCATATAAGTTAGGCATAACCATAACATCGTATTTTTCTGGATTTATAACTAAATTCATACAAGCCGCATCTACTATTAAATCATCGCTTTGTATATCAGGATATTTAGATGCTATATTTCTAAATGTATTTAAGAATAATCCATCGCTAAGTTTCATTATATTAGCTTTGTGTACACCTGTTACTTTTTTTCTGTTGTTGTCTTTTGCATAGTTAAATGCGAATTCACATATTCTTTCACAAGCTGGTTTAGTTATTATTTTTATTGTTTCTGCACCATAATCGCCTATTTTATGTTCTATGCCTGAATATAATCCTTCTGTATTTTCTCTAACTATGACTAAATCGATATCTTCATATCTAGATTTAATGCCTTTAAAACTTTTTACTGGTCTTAAATTTACATATAAATCTAGAGTCTGTCTAAGTGTTACATTTACACTTTTAAATCCTTTACCTACTGGAGTAGTTACAGGTCCTTTTATAGCTATTTTATTTCTTTTTATTGCATCTATTACATGTTCTGGAAGTGGAGTTCCATATTCGTCAATAACGCCTGCACCTGCGTCTACTTTTTCCCATTCTATATCTACACCAGTTGCTTCTACAACTTTTACCATAGCTGCTGCAACTTCTGGTCCAATTCCATCACCTGGTATCAATGTTACTTTATACATTTTTTATCCCCCTACAAACTCTATTTTCTTATATATTTTTATAGTTCTGTTTTTACGAAGAAGCTATCACCTTTAGTTATATTGACTACCTCTACTATTCCCTTTGATAAGTCTTCTAGTAAATTTTTAACTTTTAATATGTCGTATAATCCAACATCATTATACTGTTTATCATCTATAAATTGCATAGGTATAATACCGTTTTTTATTAAATTGTCCTTATGTTTTTCATTAAATGATTTTGCTATTATCCCTTTTATACCTAAATGTGAAAATACTTTTTCAACATCTGAGTCAGAAGATTGTTGTAGTAAATTATCTCCACATACTATAAAGCCACCTTTATTAAAAGTTACACGATTTATAAAACCTTTATCTATTTTTTTAAAGCAAGTTTTAGCTATAATGTCTATATTACTTTGATCTTCTAAAAATTTTTCATCTGAACTTAATATATCGTCTTTTTCTATATTGTCACTTAGTTTTATCATTACCCCAGATGTTATTTCATTAAAATTTATGTCCATATTATCCCCCTAAATTGAGTTTTGTTTTTAACTATAATATTTATAGTTAGAATATTTTATAATTATTTTTTATATCTTTATATATTTGAACTAATTCTTTATCAAATAGCTCTCTTTTTAGTCCTACTGATACTTTACGTACTTCTTCTAATATTTGATTTGCTTCTTCATTTGTAAGCTCTATAGAGTATTCTTTAAATTTATTTATTATTGCAGCTTTTCCTGAGTGTTTTCCTATTACTATTTGTCTTTGAAGGCCTACTTCAGAAGGATCAAATGCTTCATAGTTTTTAGGATCTTTAAGAGCTCCATCTGCATGTATTCCTGATTCATGTCTAAACATATTAGTACCTACTATTGCCTTCCATGGTGGTAGACGTCTACCTGATGCTTGTGAAACATATTTACATATTTCAACAAATTTAGTTGTATCTACATCAGTTTCATATCCATATACAAATTTAAGTGCCATTAAAACTTCTTCAAGTGCTGCATTTCCTGCTCTTTCGCCTAAACCATTTACTGTACATCCTATATAATTTGCACCGCCTATAACACCTGCTATAGCATTTGCAGTTGCCATACCAAAGTCATTATGTGTATGCATTTCTATATCAAAATTAGTTGCCTTATGAATTTTTTCTATTTTTTCTCTAGTAGCAAAAGGTTCCATAACTCCAACTGTATCACAAAATCTAAATCTATTTGCACCTGCTTGTTTAGCTACATTTATAAATTCTATTAAAAAATCTATATCTGCTCTTGAAGCATCTTCACCGTTTACTGATATATATAATCCATTTTTGTGTGCAAAGGAAACTGCATTAAACATATTTTCCAAAACCCATTCTCTAGATTTTTTTAATTTATGTTGAATGTGTATATCTGATACTGATAAAGAAATTGCAACTGCATCAACTCCACAATCTATAGATTGTTCTATATCAGAAACAACAGCTCTATTCCATGCCATTATACTTGCTTTTAAGTTTCTTTTGCATATTGCTTTTATTGTATTTTTTTCATCTCCACCCATTGTAGGTATTCCGACTTCTAGTTGATCTATACCAATATCACTTAGAGCTTGAGCTATTGCTATTTTTTCATGGTTAGCAAAAGCAACACCTGCTGTTTGTTCTCCATCTCTTAAAGTTGTATCAACTATTTTTATTTCTTTATTTTTTATTTTATCTTTAACACACATTTTTTCGTCCCCCTAAATTTATTATTTAAAAATTAAAGGTGTATACACGATGTGCAAACCTTTTAAAATGAATGAAAGTTTTATTTTATTTCATTCACTTTTCGACATTTTATATATTTTAAATATTAAATGTTATTTTAAATCCTTTATATATCTTATTATATAACCATTTATTGGAAATTGCATTATAAATTTATATTTTTTGAAAACTTATTAATTATGAAAGTTTTTTTCTATTAATTGCAATTTTCACTATATAAATTTTATTATATTTGTTTTTTTCTATATTTTTTTAGTAAGGAAGAAAACTTTTTATACCTTCTAAATTATACTTATTTTTTTATTTTACTATATTAAATAAGATAATATGCTTATACTAAATTTATATTTTATACAAAAAGGCCTATATTAATATAATAATTAACATAAGCCCTTTAATTTTCTTCTTATTTATGATTAGCTGCTATATCTACATCTGCTAAAGTTGCAACCATAATTGCTTTTATAGTGTGCATTCTATTTTCTGCCTCATCAAATACTTTTGAATATTTTGATCTAAATACTTCATCAGTTACTTCTAATTCATTTAAACCGTATTTTTCATATATTTCTCTTCCAACTACTGTTTCTAAATCGTGAAACGCTGGTAAGCAGTGTAAGAATATAACATTTTCATTTTTTGTTTTCTTTATCATATCCATATTTACTTGATAGTCTTTTAGTAGGTTTATTCTTTGTTCGTATTGGTCTTCCTCACCCATTGAAACCCATACATCTGTATATATAACATCTGCATCTTCTACATCGTTTATATCTTCTGTTAAGTGAATACTTCCTTTAGTCACTTTTGCTACTTCTTCCATTTCTTTAACTAATTCTTCATTAGGCCATAATTCTTTTGGTGCAAGTGATACGAATTTCATACCCATTTTTACGCATCCTATCATAAGTGAATTACCCATATTATTTCTTGCATCACCTACGTATACAAACTTGATTTTATCAAATGGTTTATCTACATGTTCAGAAACAGTTAATAAATCGGCTAGTATTTGAGTTGGATGGTATTCATCTGTTAAACCATTCCAAACAGGTACTCCTGAATATTTAGATAAGCACTCAACTGTTTCTTGTTTGTAACCTCTAAATTCTATACCATCAAAGAATCTTCCTAATACTTTAGCTGTATCTTCCATAGATTCTTTTTTACCCATATGACAATCTTTTGGCCCTAAATAAGTAACTTGTGCACCTTCATCATGAGCTGCAACTTCAAATGAGCATCTAGTTCTTGTAGAAGCTTTTTCAAATAATAAAGCTATATTTTTTCCTTCTAATAAATCCCCTTTTATACCTATTTTCTTTTTAGTTTTTAGATAACTTGCAAGTGATAAGAAATATTTTATTTCTTCCTTTGAAAAATCTTTTAATGTTAAGAAACTTTTCCCCTTTAACTCTATTTTTTTTGCCATAATACTATCTCCTTTATATCATTTAGTTAAATAAAGCCTCTTAGCATAAAACTAAGAGGCGACAATGCGCGTTACCACTCTTATTGATAAAATATCCTTAAATTCAATAAGTAATTTTGAGTATTAAAAAATCTCTTAGTTAAAAAAACTAAGAGACGAAATATTCCGCGTTACCACTCTAATTGATAAGATATCTTATCCACTCTAACCTTTAAGGCAGGTATACCAACTATCTTACTAAAATTTCAGATAGCCTTCTCAAAAGCTCTTTTCACAATAAATTTAATTATCAGGCTTCCACCATTCCCAACTCTCTATAAATAAATCTAATGTTACTCTTCTTTGTCAGTGAATTTAAAACTTTTAAAATATTTTCATTAATAAAATAATAGTTAATTTTACATATATTGTCAATTATTATTTTCTAAATTTTATATATTTTTAACACAAAAAATGTCGTAATTTGATTTTTTTCATAAAAACAAAGTACGACATTTATCTAAGTTTAAAGGATTTACTTTAAAACTTTTATTCATATACTACGTATTGTTCCCAAATTTGCTCTAAATCATGGAAATACTTTTTAATATCATCAGTTTCTTTCATAGCAACTGATATAATAAGTGCATTGGCAACACTCATAGGTGCAACTAAAGAATCTACAAATGATGCCATATTGCTTTTTGCAAGTAATATGTTATCTGATAGTGGTGCCACTGGTGCAAAAGCACTATCTGTTATAGATACTATATATGCTCCTTTACTTTTTGCATATTTTGCAACTTGGTGTGATTGTTTTGAATATCTTGGGAAACTAAATACTATAAGAATATCATCTTCATTCATTCTCACTATTTGTTGATAAGGATCTCCCATGTCTATTCTGATTAATTGAACATTATCTAATATTACATTTAAATAAAATGCTAAATACTGCGCTACTGTGAATGAACTTCTCATCCCTAATATGTATATCTTTCTTGATTTTAAAATTCTATTAGAAGCTTCTTCAAATGCCTTTTCATCTATTTCATCTGATGTTGATTTTATATTATCTATATCACTTTTTAAAACTTTACTAAGAATAGTCGAATCATCTGAATAATCCTCATTTGCCATTTCGACTCTTTGAACAGTAGTTAATTTATTTTTTATTAATTCTTGTAGCCCTTCTTGTAATTTAGGATATCCAGCATAACCTAGTGCATTTGCAAATCTAACTACTGTAGACTCACTTACACCTACAGTCTCCCCTAATTTGCTAGCTGTCATAAATGCAACTTTATCGTAATTATTTATTATATATTGCGCTATTAATTTTTGTCCTTTACTAAGTCTTGGATATTGTGCTTGTATTATATTTATTAACTGCTTATTATCATTTTGTAACTTTTTATCATCCATATATTTCCCTCTTTCCTATTAAATAGCTACAAACTTTTTAATTTATTATATCACTATTCTTTATTTAATTTTCTGTATTCTTTAATTTATATATATTTATCCTTTTTTCTCTATTAATAAAAGTTCTGGTGGATTATTTATTTGATTTATAAATTTTGTACATAATACATTAAAGTAGTTTTGATCTAAAGTTTGTGTAAATTCATAAACTGCGTTTTTTTCTTCCATTCCACCTTCATGCCCACTATAAATTGCTATACTCATAACACCATTTGGTTTAAGCAGTTCTAATCCTTTTTTTATAGCTTCTAAAGTCGTATCTGATTTTGTTATTATTTGATGTTTAGCTCTTGGAAGATATCCTAGGTTAAATACTATACAAGATACTTCTTCTTGTACATATTTGTCCATATTTTGATGTCCATCTAATATAAGCTCTACATTTTCTAATTCTTCTTTAGTTACTTTTTTTGATGTAGATTTTAATGCCTCTTCTTGTACATCAAAAGCATATACCTTTCCACTTTGTCCTACTTTTTTTGCAAGGTATATAGTGTCATATCCATTTCCCATAGTGGCATCAACAACTACATCGCCTTCATTTATTATATTTTCTAAATAAATTTTATTTACTTCTGTTACTTTATTTATATATTTAGCTCTTAACATATACTACCTCTTTTTCTAGATACCTTTTAAATATTTTACTTCATCTTCTGTTAAGTATCTGTATTTTCCTATTTCACATTCACCTACTCTTATTTTACCCATAGCAGTTCTTTTCAGTCTAAGTACAGGGTGGTTTATAGCTTTACACATCTTTCTAACTTGACGATTTTTACCTTCATGTATTTTTATTTCTAAAATAGATACGTCATTTTTTTCGTCATATCTTACAACTTTTAATTTAGCTGGTGCTGTAACGTAATCTTCTATTTTTAATCCACTTCTAAACATCTTTATTTCACTCTCAGTTAGCTTTCCTTTAACTCTAGCCATATAAGTTTTGTCTACTTCGTGTTTTGGGTGAGTAAGTTTATAAGTTAAATCACCATCATTAGTTAAAAGTAGTAATCCGCTAGTTTCATAGTCTAATCTTCCTATTGGATATACTCTTTCTTTGATATCTGTAACTAAATCTAATACACTCGGTCTATCAAATTGATCTTTTACAGTAGTTATATATCCTTCTGGCTTGTTTAAAAGTACATATACAAGTTTATTTTCTTCTTTTATAACTTTATCATCTACTTTTACTACATCATTTTCTTCATCTACTTGATAAGAAAGTTCTGTTATTACATTATCATTTACTTTTATTCTGCCCGCTAATATTAATTCTTCGGCTTTTCTTCTTGATGCAACTCCACAAAGTGCAATATATTTATTAATTCTCATTTTTTCTCCTTTAATCTATCTAAAACATTGTTCATTTTCAGTTCATATCACTTTTAGCAAACTTATTGTAATATAAGTTTGATTAATTAACAAGATGAAATGAAAAAAAAGTTGCCTGATAAGGCAACTTTTCCTTCAATTGTTTGATTTATAATTTTTAAAACTTAAATATTTCACCTAATTTATTTTTTATACTATCAATTATATTTTCATCAGAAGAATCTTCTTGTTTTTCTTCCTCATCTTTATCAGACTTAGGCTCATTGTCTTTTTCTTGATTTTTTTGCCATATGTAAAATTCTTGTTCTGATTTTTCAACAGCTTTTTTAGCTACTTCTTTAGCATTTTCTTTTCTAATATTTGCTGATTCTTCAGATTCACTTTGCAATTTTTCTAATTCTTTTTTTAAAGTTTCAGATTCAACTTTTATCTTTTGAGATCCATTATTTATATTTACTATAGAATCAAGGCAGTCTATTGCCTTACTGTAAAATCCCTTATCTTTATAGTATTCAGCTTTAGACATTTTTATAGCTTGCATATACATAGATCTTGCAGTTTCATTTTTAGAATCTTGTTCAAGGACATTAGATAAGTATTTTTGTGCCTTGTCATATTCATGATTCTCAAGTGCATCTTGTCCATTATTGAAAGAAGCTGTTTCCTCACTTTTACATCCAACAGAAAAAATCATTAATACAATTAATATAATTAAATATTTTTTTTTCATAATTATACCTCCCTAAACGCTAGAAAACTTAATTAAACTTTCTGAGTGTATAGATTAATTATATAACTACAAAATATAAAATATCAAACGTCATAATTGTAACTTAAGTTATCATAATTGTAACTATTTTAGACTTCTAATGCTAATAAATCTTCATAGCTTTGTCTTTTACATGATAATTCATCTTTACCATCTTTTACAAAGACAACAGGGTTTTTAGGTATTTTATTGTAATTTGAAGCCATAGAATATCCATAAGCACCTGTATTTGTAGTTATAAGTATATCTCCACTTTCTATGTCGCCTACTTCTGTATCTGATATTAGAATATCTCCACTTTCACAACATTTTCCAGCTATAGTTACTTTATGATTATTTCCAATTTTATTTATTTTATTCACTACTGCACATTCGTATCCTGCTTGATATAAAGATGGTCTTATATTATCAGTCATACCACCATCTACACTTACATAAGTTCTTACATTTTTGATTTCTTTTATAGAACCTATAGTATATATTGTGCTGCCTGCATTTGCAACAAGAGATCTTCCTGGTTCAATTAAAAGTTTTGGCATATTTATATTTAGTTCTTCGCAAACCTCATCAGCTTTATTTATTATAGCTTCACAAAATTCAGTTATTGTTTTAGGTTTATCTCCTTCTGTGTAGTAAACGCCAATTCCTCCACCTAAATCAACTTCTGTAAGGTTTATATCAGGATTATTTTCATTTACTTCTTTTACTAATTTAAGCATTATTTCTACTTCATCTAAAAATGGTTTTATCTCAAAAATTTGAGAACCTATATGAGCATGTATTCCCACAAGCTCTATATTTTTATATTCTTTTACTTTTTCTATTGCTTTATAAAAATCCCCATTTATAAGTGCAAATCCAAATTTAGAATCAATTTGTCCTGTTCTTATATATTTATGAGTATGAGCATCGATTCCTGGAGTTACTCTAAAATAAATTTTTTGAGTTTTATTGTTTTCTAAGCAAAACTTTTCAATTAAATCAAGTTCATAGAAATTATCTACTACAAATCTTCCTACACCTAGTTCTATTCCTAATTTCACTTCATCTACAGTTTTATTATTTCCATGGAAAAGTATATTTTCCATAGGCATGCCTGCTTTATATGCAGTATATAGTTCCCCTCCAGAAACTACATCTAAGCAAAGACCTTCTTCTTTGATCAATCTACACATATATTTAGTTAAAAAAGCCTTACCTGCATAAGCTACTTTATTTCCATTTTCTTTTACTTTAAAAGATTTAATATATTCTCTACAATTATTTCTTATTAATTCTTCATCAAATACATAAAGTGGAGTGTGATATTTTTTTGCTAAATCAAGTGTATTTACTCCACCTATATAAAGTACATTATCTTTTATTTCCATAGTTCCTTGAAGTTTCATGTTTATCCTCCCAAATTCACTCAAGTTTTATGTTAAAATTCCCACTAAATTTTCCTTTTGTATATATTTTTATACATTAAATTCTTTTGCTATTTCTCTTACAGCTACATCTGTATATTCAGAGCTTATAGCACAAGTTATTCTTATTTCTGATGTTGTTATTAATTTTACTTTTATTCCATTTTTTCTTAGTATACTGAATACTTTTGATGCAACACCACTAGTATGTTTCATCCCTAATCCTACTAAAGATAATTTTGTTATATCTTTATCTACTATAACTTCACCTTGTAGTGCATATTTTGAAACGACTTCTTTTGCTACAGCTAAGTCCTCTTTTGGTATTGTAAATGAAACAGTTATTTTTGAGTTCATTGGAGCAGTTTGACTTATCATATCCATGCTTATATTTTCTTTTGCTATATTTTCAAATAAGTCTACTACTTTATCTTCATCTACATCTATAGTTATAGCAACATCGTCATCGCTTGTTGCAAGTCCTGTTATTACTTTATCTTCTAATTTCATATTTTTCATCCCCCTTATATACGTTCCTTTTATATCACTACATGATAAACCTACATATAATTCTATTTGATATTTTTGAGCAAGTTCTATACTTCTTGAATGCATTACTTGAGCACCTAGACTAGCAAGTTCCAACATTTCTTCATATTCTATTTCTTCTAATTTTTTTGCTTCTTTAAATTTTCTTGGATCAGTAAAATAAATTCCATCTACATCTGTATATATTTCACATTTACCATTTAATTTTACAGCTAGTGCCACAGCAGATGTATCAGAACCGCCTCTTCCTAAAGTAGTTATATCGCCTCTGTCATCTAATCCTTGGAAACCTGTTACTACTACTATTTTTCCTTCTTCTAAGCTTTTTTCTATCTTGCTTATATTTATATCATTTATCAGAGATTTTCCATGAGACCCACTTGTTTGTATATCTAATTGATAAGCATTGTAGCTTATTGCATCACATCCCATAGATTTTAAGCTCATAGCTAAAAGTGATGCTGATATCATCTCCCCTGTAGACATAAGTACATCTAATTCTCTTTTATCTGGAGAGTCTGTTATATCTTTTGCAAGACTTATATAATCATCTGTAGTATCGCCCATAGCAGAAACTACAACTACTATTTTAGAATCTGTTTTCTTTCTTTCTATCAATCTCTTTGCAATGTTTGTTATTTTTTCAGTTGTTGCAACTGAACTTCCACCATATTTTTGTACTATTATATCACCCATTATTTAATCCCCCTTAATCTTTTTGGGTATTGAAAAACGCCCAAAGGTATACTTTGGACGTTAAGTATCAAAGTAAACCTTGTAGCTCATCACATATATGTGACAGCCTTATACATCTTATGCATAAGTCCAGCAATAAACTTTGCCAAGTTTATAACTTCGGCTCTAAAATCCTTTTTTTATAAATCGTAGCTCGCCAGCTCCTTATAAATACTATTATTTTAAAGCACCTCTACCCTAGGCTTAATAATTAAATTATCAATATAATTTAATCATATAATTTAATATTTTGCAACCATTTTTTGACAAATTTTGGATTATTACGCGTAATAAATCGAATTTTTCTATATATTATAAATATTTAAATAAAGAATGTAAAGAGGTATCTACTAAAAAAACGTTTTTGGGTTTATATTCTATATCACTATATTCACTTAAATTATTTGTAACTACTATTATTTTTGGAACCATAAAGAAGGGAATAGTAGTTTTGCCCAAATCAAATTGCAAATTTTCATATTTTAAAAAATCAATTTTATCATTTAAAGGTATATCAAATAAAACTTGTTTTCGTCTGTAAAAGTTATCGATATATTCGATATATAAATGATAATTATGCTCACCAATATTTATATTTCTATAAAATCTTACCATTTCAAAATTAGCTAGTTTTAATTTAACTGCTATATCAGATCCTATTAATGTTTTTATCAAATCCTCCCCTTCATAGTATTCACAACTTCCATTAATATAATATAAATAAGAATTTTCCTTATACCCTCTATAATTAATATTGCATGGAAATTTAACTAAAATATAATCATTACACATTCTTCTAAGTGTCTTTCTAAGTGTTTTCTTTTTAGAATCCCTTTTGTAATTATATAGTTTATTAAATTGATTTTCAGTTAAACATCTAAGCCTACTAATTATAAAAAGTATCTCCTTTTCAAGTACATTCATACAAACCTCTCCATAAGCTGATATATTGTTGTTTAATATATTATATTAATAAAGTTTAAAAAATCTACTATATTTAAAGGTCTAACTAAAGTATATTTAATAATAAATAAAAATATGACTAAAAATTTTATGTAAATTATAGCTAAAATTAAAAAAGTGCGTTCATTTTAGAACACACTTTTTTAATTCTAGATTTTAATGTTAAATATATTTAATTTAAATAATTTTATTATTGATTATTAGAAGATGTATCTTCATCACTTGTATTATCTTCTGATTTAGAGTTTTCTTCAGTGTCTTTTTTATCATCTTTAGATTTATTAGATGTTTTATTTAAAATACTATTATTTACAAATTTAGTAATAGTAATTGTAGTAGCATCAGTTTTTGTATAAGTTATAGTTACATTATCACCTATATTTGTAAGAGGAAGTTCATTAGATATTTTAGAAGTTCCTTTAAATATAAATGTATTTTTATCTTTTAAAGTGAAGTAATAAGTAGTTGCTCCACCTTGAACATCTGCACTTATTCTTTCAATAGTGTCAGTAATCTCTACGTCATCTGCGGCAGTTTCAAATTTTAAATCATCACCTTCAGCCTCTAATGCATCTTTGTAAGCTGCTAGAGCTTCTTTTTTATTATCTCCAACACCTAATACGCTATAATCTTCTACTGATATAAATGCAACACTCTTAACAAGACCTGCTTTATCTTTTAAAGCACATACGTATGTAGGTGTTCCATAAATATTATACATTACAGGGAATGTAGCTTCGTAATTTTTTTCTTGTACTTTACCTTCTGCTGATGTCATAGCAGCAGTTTCTGTTGCACCTGTTTGCATATAAAGTTTTGCTTCTTTTGTTCTAGAATCTACTAACATAAATCCAACTGTAGATTCATCTCCTCCTGAAGATGTTATACCTGTATACCAATAAGATTTACCATCATTACCATATACTAAAGAAGCTCCTTCTGTAGGAACTAAAACGCCTTCTTCTGAGAATATAGAGTTTATAAATCCTTTTACATATAATCCCCAGTCTGATATTTGATTTATTACTAGAGATTCTGGTTGTATTCTATCTACCCATTTTGGAGTATTTTCTATATCATATACATTTAAATCGCCTGTTTGTGCATCTAAAATTGCAACTCCTACTGCATCAGAACCAGAGAAACCTACTTTATGGTCATATAATGTTACAACCCAATATGGTCTACCATTGTCGTCTACTTCAAGTGTAAACTCTGTCATACCATAATTAACAACACCTTTTATATATAGGTATCTGTGTAAATCTTGTAAAAAATATGCTTCTGGTTGATATTTTATTTTTATTGGTTTTCCGTCTAGTGATTGAACTAGTCTTACATCTTGAGGGTCTGTAGCTGAAACCATTACATACCCATCTGTTCCGTCTAGATTAGTAATCCATTTTATTATGTCTCTATGTACTAAAGGTGCAATCCAATAAAGCTCTCCATTTACACTTTGTATATGGAATGTACCAAGTTGTGAAACACTACCTATCGCTGGTATTTCACCTATTTTTTTCTCACCAAGTTTCATAGCCATATCTTCATCGACAATACGTATATCGTTTATATTTACAGGGCTTACATCTTCTGTAAATTCACTTTCTGATACTTCACCTATTAAATTTCTATATGCACTTGCGTGTAGTATAGGCGTAGTTATAAAAAATGGTACAACTACAACTAAAACTAATAAAATTAAAGCTATTATAAAGTTGTTTTTTGCAAGTTTTGAAGTTTTAGAACTTCTATCAAACATCATATCAATTATGCCGGCTAATACAAAAAATAGTATTAATGTTGTAAAGCCTGATGTAAAATCAAGTCTAAGTACTGGTAATTTTACAAATGCATATATTAAAACTATGATAAATGCAATTCCGTAAGATCTTAAATATTTTTTCATTCTTCCTCCTTAGTAAATAATAATTTTTACTTTTTTTTAATTTATGATATACTAGACAGGCAATATATCAGAATAATTTTCTAATATTAGACAATTATATAATATAATTATGTATTATGAAATACAATTTGGATTTTATATGTATATAATTCTACTTAAAGTCTTTTTAGACCTGTTTTTTACTTTATTAATTATTTTTTCCATAAATACGAATTTTAAACTATTTTTCAAAATAATTAATATTTATATAAGATTATATATAAGATGAGAAAATTTTTTAGTCTATATTGTAATTTTAAGGTACATTAATAATTATATTTATTTTAAGGTATATAATTTTTTTGTATCATAAAAAATTTATTTAATTCTTTATTTTACTTAATTTAATTAAATATACTTTATTTTTTTTCAATATTGAATTAAAATTAGTAATATGAATTATAATAAATTTATACATATTAAATTAAAAAATAGAAAAATTGTGAGGTAATTATTATGTCAAGCGAAAATAATCGTACTAACTTTATAAAAAACATAATTAAAGATGATTTAGCATCTGGTAAGCATAAATCTATAGTAACTCGTTTCCCACCAGAACCAAATGGTTACTTACATATAGGACATGCGAAATCAATATGCTTAAACTTTGGATTAGCTGAAGAATTTAACGGAAAAGTAAATATGAGATTCGACGATACTAATCCTCTAAAAGAAGACGAAGAATATGTAAACTCAATTAAAGAAGACGTTAAATGGTTAGGATTTAATTGGGATAACTTATTATTTGCATCTGACTACTTCGATGAAATGTACAACAGAGCTGTTCTTTTAATAAAAAAAGGTAAAGCTTATGTATGTGATTTATCTCAAGAAGAAATAAGAGAAACTCGTGGTACTTTAACTGAACCAGGTAAAGAAAGTCCATACAGAAATAGATCTATAGAAGAAAACTTAGATTTATTCGAAAGAATGAAAAATGGTGAATTTGCAAATGGAGAAAAAGTTTTAAGAGCTAAAATAGATATGTCTTCTCCAAACTTAAACTTCAGAGATCCTGTTATATACAGAATTGCTCACAGCACTCACCACAACACAGGAGATAAATGGTGTATATACCCAATGTACTCTTTTGCTCATCCACTAGAAGATGCTATAGAAGGAATAACTCACTCTATATGTACTCTAGAATTCGAAGACCAAAGACCACTTTATGATTGGGTTGTTAGAGAATGTGAAATGGAAAGTGTTCCAAGACAAATTGAGTTTGCTAGACTTAACTTAACAAACACAGTTATGAGTAAAAGAAAATTAAAATTATTAGTAGATGAAGGTGTAACTGACGGATGGGATGACCCTCGTATGCCTACTATATCAGGTGTTAGACGTAGAGGTTTCACTCCAGAAGCTATAAGAGCATTCTGTAACGAAATAGGTGTTGCTAAAGCTGATTCTACAGTTGACTCTAGACTTTTAGACCACTTCTTAAGAGAAGACTTACAACAAAAAGCTCCTCTTGCTATGGCAGTTTTAAAACCTTTAAAATTAGTTATAACTAACTATCCAGAAGGTCAAACTGAAATGTTAGAAGTTGAAAACATGGCTAAAAATGAAGAAGCTGGTACAAGAATGGTTCCATTCAGTAGAGAACTTTACATCGAAAGAGATGACTTCATGGAAGAACCAGTTAAAAAATATAGACGTTTCTTCGTTGGAAATGAAGTTAGATTAAAAGGTGCTTACTTCGTTAAATGTACAGACTTTGTAAAAGATGAAAATGGAGAAATAGTTGAAATCCACGGTACTTATGACCCTGAAACTAAGAGTGGTTCTGGATTTACTGGAAGAAAAGTAAAAGGAACTGTTCACTGGGTAGATGCAAACAACTGTGTACCTTGCGAATTCAGATTATTCGAGCCATTAATATTAGATAATGATCCAGAAAATGAAGGTAAACACTTCTTAGATCAAATAAACCCTAATTCACTTGAAGTATTACAAGGTTATGTTGAACCAACTCAAATAAAAGACGCTAAACCACTTGACAAATTCCAATTTGTTAGAAATGGATTCTACAGTGTTGATACTAAATACACTACTGATGATAAATTAGTATTCAATAGAATAGTTCCATTAAAAAGCTCTTTTAAATTAGAAAGTAAATAAGCTTAAATATCAAAAGGACATCTCACTATTTTTTAGTGGAATGTCCTTTTTATTTTAATTATTTGGGCTTGCTTTTAACCCTTTAACTAATTCCTTAAAATAATCTAAGAAAGATCTCATCTTATCTTTATCTTTTAATTTATCTATATATATACTTGGTCTTGTAAGCAAATCACTATCATTTAAACTTATTTCAAAAATCTCATTAAGTTTTTCTTTTATTTCTTGCTTTTTATCTTGATTAAAATATGGTTCTTTATAAAATTTAAAATAGATTTCCATTTTAACAGATGATGGATAAGCATATACTGCAAATAATCTATTTTCTTGTTTTTTAGTATATGAAGGTACAAAACTTGGACTTTTCTTTCCTTTTCCCCAATTTATTTCACATCCAAAACTTCTAAATCCAGCTAATATAGCATTGCAAACATCCACTAATTCTTCATCTACATCTTTTACTGCCATCAAAAACCCTTCTTCAGTCCATGAAGTTTTATTTTTTACAGCTATAGAACTGCTTGTCTTGCCTATTATTGTAGGTACAAATGTCTTTATTTTACAATCTGATTCAAACTGTTTAATTTCTACACCAAGTACTTCAGTATTTACCATTTGATTGTTTAAAAATTGTATTATATTTTTTAAAGAATCTGGTATTTCATCTGCTACAAATAGTAACCTTATTTTACCTTCTTTTAAATTACTTTCTACGTTGTTCCAAAATAAATTTTCACTTTTTTCATCTATATCTAATTCATCACAAATACTTTTGTTTTGTTGTTCATATAAATCTCTAATAGTGTCTATTGACCAATATTTAATTGCATTTGCTGCATAGTCTAGCATTTGCCCAACAACTTCACGTCTTATTCTCGTATCACTACTTCTTTTCACTTCTACAAAAGTTGGTATTGCATCTTGATCTATAAATAAGTGGTCCAAAAACCATCTATCACTTCCACCATCTTCTCCTGGAACCCCCATTTCTCTTGCAATAAAAATCCATTTTCTTGGATTATCTGGAGAAATTTGATCTCCCGCTAATATATTTGGATATTTTTCTATTAATTCTTGAAATATAGCTTCATTTTCATACTTACTTTCTTTAAGCTCTAAAATTTTGTTATCTTCACTTACTACAAATATACTCCCGCTCATACATATCCTCCTTATAATAAGTATTTTTCAAAGTAATCTCTATATATTAATTATCTTATTTCAATAAATTCTATATTTCGATAAATAATCCTTTTTATATATATATAATTCTACTTTATGCAAAAAATACCCAATTTTAAACAGTATATATTTTCTATACTTTTGTTTAAAATCAGGTATCTCTATATTACCATAACCATAACGTATTGAATCTATTTTGTTTTCTCTACCTTAAATCTAGGTTTATATTGTGAAAGCTCTTTATTCTTATATGTAAAAGCATTTTTAGGACAAATATTTATACATCTTTGACAAAATAAACAATCCTTAGTATAGCTCGCAACTTTATCTATTTTTATACATCCAAGTGGACATGATTTTTCGCATAGTTTACAATTTATACATTTATCATTATCTATATTGATTTTTTTGTTTATTGATTTTATAAACATAGGATAAACCATTTTATAAACTAAATTAATCATAAATACCATAAATTTATTTCTAGGGTATAATTTCGTTTCACCGTCTAAAAACGATTTTAAACTAGCTTCTATAATATCATCGACGTTAGTTATCATTTCATCTTGTTTTTCGTCTTCTGTTCTTTTAAAAAAGAAATTATACACGTTATTTGGCATAGGAACGTATATACAGTAAGTTACGTTTAAGTTTGGCATATTATTAATAAAATGTTGATATGCAGTTGAATCTTTTTCAGATGCCTGTGTCGCAAATAACATACATTTATTTTTATAATTTTTTAAGTTATCTTTTGCATATTTAATTAAAATTTCAGGATATCTATCTATATAAATAGGTCCGCCTATTATAAGATATTTATAGTGAGTAGGTATTATTTTGTCTTTTTCGATATTTATTAAATCTAATTCTCCACCCCATTGTTGTAGTTTTTTTGCTATATTTTGAGCTACAAATTTTGTATTCCCAGTTCCAGAAAAATATATAATTCCAATTTTATTCCCTATAATACCACCCCTTTTTTATATCTTTATTCATATCCTAAAAGTTGTATTCCATCTTTAATACATTCTATTGTAAGAGGGAAATCAGGCCCTTTTTCACCGTCTATATCGGTTCCAAGTTTGTCTTCACATTCAATAGTTACTTTCTTAGTTTTGAAAAATAGTATTTCATTTTCGTTATACCCTTCAAGATGTTCACCTTTTAATATATTTATTAAAAGCGGCAATGTCTTTGGTATTGGCATCCCCTTTACAATAATTACATCTAAGTATCCATCATCTATCTCTGCTTTATAAGCTAGATTTATATTTCCAGCACTCTTTCCATTAAACACAAGCATAAGATACATATCGCCATCATAATTCATCTCGTCTGAGGTTACTTTAATTTTAAATTGTCTCATATTTAAAGCTTCTTCTATTCCCTTTATATAATAAGAAACCTTGCCTATAGTGTTTTTAAAATCTGGATTTATTTTTTGAGAAACATCGGTAAACATTCCTGCACTAGCTACATTTATAAAGTATCTATCGTTTATTTTACCGATATCTACATATTTAGGCTTTGATGATATTATCTTCTCAATACATTTAGTTGTATCGTGTGGATAGTTTATAGCATTTGCAAAATCATTTGCTGTGCCTGAAGGTAATATTGCTATAGGAACATCTATATTTAATTCTTTTATTGTATTTATAAGTAAATCTATAGTTCCATCTCCACCAGACAGTAATATATGATCATAATTATCATCTATATCCCAAAATGCATCGCTATTAGGGCGAGTTCTTGTTATTCTATACGGAACTACACTATACCCATATTTTTGATATATTCGAATTATATTATCTATTTCATTTTTTATTCTTTTATCCCCTGAATTTGGATTATATATAAATTTTACTTTTTTCATAATTCCTCATAGTGTCTCCTTTTTCATAGTTTATTTAAATATTATAATCAATTTATTAAATTTATATGAATAGCAATAATATGTTAAAATACAAAAATTTATTGTTTTACTCTAAGCAATCTATCAAGATATATAGATTTTACTTGATCTTTTGCTAAAAGCTGTTTAACTGGAGACATTTTTAATATGGCCGAAAGTATAGATGCCATTACTCTGTGATTTTTAAATGCCTCTGTTTCTGATATTAAATCAAGCAACGTTCCTTTTTCAATAGCTTGAAGTACTACTCTATGTACTGAACTAGATGGAGTTATTATTTTTTCTTTTCTACGCTTTAGTATTATACTTCCTTTATGACAATTTCTAGCACAAACACCACATCCTAAACATACATCATAATCTATATCCACTTTTTTATTGCCATTTTCATCTTTAATTAAACTTATAGCATCTATTGGACATGCTTTTTCACATTTACCACATTTTACACAAGATTCGTCATTTACACTTGGGTAAAATGCTGTCGTTTGCACTGGATGCATATTTCCGAACTTTTTAGCTGCTAAAAGCGCTTCACAACAACATCCACAACAGTTACAAATAAATGTAACACCTTCTCTTACATTTTCACCACATTGAACAAGATTATGTTCATATGCCTGATGTAAAAGCTCCTTACATTCAACAGTATCAACTCTTCTTGCATAATTATTTTGTATTAAAGAGTTTGCTGTATTTCCAAAAGTCATACATATATCCTTAGGTGCATCACATGCCATACCCATGTGTTGCATCTTATGCCTACAGTAACACATGCCTACTGCTATATGTTTTGAAGTCTCTATTATGTGAGTTGCTCTTTCAAAATCTAGTATATCAACTTGATTTTCATTAGTTAATACTTCCTCTTGAACATAAACCCTACCTAGTTTAGTTTCTGATGAATAAAATAAATCTTTTATAAAATCTTCTTCAACATTTAAATATTGATAGTAAAGCTCAGCTAGTAGCTTTTGGTCTATATCCCCTCTAGTTCGCATAAGGGCAAATTCTATAAATCCTGCCATTGGTGGAGGTAGAATATATTTTTTACCTTTTTCATCTTCTATATCTAAAAGTATCGCTCTTGATGCTAGAGTATCTAATACTTTTAATGCCTCATCGTAAGTCATTGTCCAAATCCTAGCTGCTGTCTTAACCCTAAAGGCCCCTATTGGAAGTTGTGACACTAAATATGCTTCTCTCTCTGTAAATAAAACACTTAGTATTTCATAAAGTGTTTTTGATTCAGGAGCCCCTTGTGGAAACTTATTTAATCTATCTACTAAATTCTTATACTCTTTCTTTGCACTTATATGCGACATATTATCTTCTCCTATTCTCAATTATATACAGTAAATCTCTAAATATTGATGCTGCTGCATTTAGTGGTGATGAAGCCCCACCTATTACTGTAATATCCCCTAAAATATCTGTTTTATAATGTACCCCTTTGTTTTTTCCATCTACAAAATAAAGTGGGTGATCTTTGTTTAATAACATAGGCTTTACTTCAAACTCAAAATTTCCATTTAAAAAATAAGCTCTCCCTACTAACTTTGTCTTCTTTTTAGATATATTATCTAGTAAATCTTTTTTCCTAACGTTTGTTATGCCCTGTATTTTTAATTTTTCAAAGTCAAAATCTACATCCCATATAACCTTACTTAAAATAGCCATTTTAATTGCAGTATCAATACCTAAAACATCTAGTGATGGATCTTTTTCTGCTATTTTTAAATCCTGTGCCTTTTTTAATGCTTCTTTATAATCCATATTAGATTTTATCATCTCTTCTAATATAAAGTTTGTAGTCCCATTTAAAACCCCTATAATCTCTGTCACTTGGGAACCCAACACATCTATAGTTCCTGCATTTACAGATGGTAATGCTCCTCCTGTTGTGCATCCTATTTTTAAATATACATCATTTTTTAGCGATATATTTTTAAGTTCATGATAATAAAGTAAAATCGGTCCTTTATTACCAGTTACAACATTTATATTGTTTTCCAATGCACTTTTTATATGGGTATATCCAGGTTCGCCATTTATTATATTTGTGCTTGTAAGCTCTACTAAAATATCTATATCTTTATTTTTTATCATATCTTTAAAAGAAATATTAGACCATAGAGGATGTTTTTGTATTTTGTTATTTGAATTTGTATATTTTACTATCTCATCTATATCTAGTCCATCTTTGTCATAAATCCCCCCATCAGATTTTATAATGTATTTTAATTTCATATTATCAGGCAATAAGTTCTTTTTTAATTGCAATAACTTTACAAAAGATTTACCAACTGCCCCAAAACCAATTAAAGCAATATTAAACATAAGCCCTCCTTATAAATTTACACAAATATTATTTTATACATATTTTTATAAAATTTCTATATTTTTCTAAATATATATTTGCAAATATTTACTTTTCGAGAAATTCACTACATTCATGTCGCCCATATCTTCATCCGTTATCAAAAAAAATCCCCTGTCTTTTTCGACTGGGGACTATATAGAACAATATATATTTTTTAACAAATACTATTTATTCTGTATATGTGTCATCTATTTTTACTTCTTCACCTTCTATGCAGAAATCGTTTTCTTCTTCTGTATATATAATATCATCGTCTTCATATGTATCGTGTATTTCTATATATTCATTCCCATCAAATTCATAGTTCTCAAAATTCCTCATAACTACACCTCCATACTAATTTAATATAATTATACTATGTTTTTATTATAAAAAGTGTGTTTTTTATGTATAATTTTTTATATATATAAAATTGAGCTATGATTTACTTGTAAGTAAAGAAATTATAAAAAAGAGGTATAAATTCTGCAGCTAGAACTTATACCTCTTCAACACTTTATTGTGTTTGGATGGTGAACTATCAATTTTAAATTTTAATTAAATCTATAATAACTCCTAATAATTAAATTATTATAAGTTATTTTATTAATTATGAACTACTGATTTCCTACAATCTTTTTCAAGGCTGCACCTGCAGCTCCTAAAATAACAACAAATGACACAGACATAAAAATCCAAGCTATACCAGTCATAATCTTTCCCTCCTATATTAATATCACTTTTTTATTAGACCTTAAATTTGTTAATTAAATTTTATATTGTTAAGTTAATTATATAGCAATATTCAGTAAATTCAATAAATTCTGACTAGTTTTTACTTATCCTTAACACAGATGGTATTTTTTTACGGTTTCTTAACAAAAGTGATTCTTTTTCTTTACATTGATTTAACATATTTAAATCCTTAATTATTTAATAATAAGTAACTATAATTTTTCTTATATGTATATAATCTACTATATTTTCTGAACAAATTTACTAACTCCTCTATATAATAAAGTAATGAAAACTTGAAAGTTGGTGATAATATGGAATTTACTCCAGACAAACTTGAAACTACTCTTATAGAGCCTACAACAGAAGATGGGCCTATCGAAGATAGAAAATATACTCTTACACATTCAGATGAAACTGGAATGCTTTTTTTAGATATAGGAAATGAATATAATTATTCTGCAATAGATCAAGATTTGCGTGATGAGCTTTTGGGAAGATGGATTATTCCCGATAATGAGCAACCTATATTAGTTGTTTACGCCTTTGTTGGCAATGAAAACTTTGAGGACTCTGCTAGACGATATAAAATATTTAAATCTCATATGGAAATGGCTTTAGCAGCTATAATCTATGGTGATAGTGTATTATTTGATAATAATCCTGAATTAATTAATTCTCCTGTTTTTGTTAAATTCGATTCTTCAATCCCTCATTTTAATAATTATGAAAACTATGGTTCTGTAAAAGATTATAATAATTAAAACTGTAACCTAAAAGTCGTTGTTCTATATATTTTGATATATTATAATATAACATGCATCAATTTGATGATTAAATAATATAGTAGTTTTTTGCTATTATTTAATAAATTCATCAATATGATTGTATCAAAATATTAATTAGGAAGGGATTTTATATCTATGACAAAAACAACAATACAACAGAGAAAGGGCTTTGATAAAATCCGTGTTCTATCTGGTGCACAATTAAAATATATTGCCTTTTTATCGATGTTAATCGACCATGTTAACAAAGCCTTAATTTACCCCAATTTAAACGGTGGTATAATGCTACAAATCAGCAATTTGTTTGATATTCTTGGAAGAATAGCATTCCCACTTTTTGCATTCTTTGTAGTTGAAGGATATTTTAAAACTAAAAATCGCACAAAATATCTTTTAAACTTAATTATATTTGGAATAATATCTGAAGTGCCATTTGATATGTTTACATCTGCTACATTTTATAATCCAAGATTTAATAATGTAATGTTTTCACTGGCATTATGTCTTATAACAATCTGGATAATTGACACATTAAAAACGAAAATGCCTCGTATTTTATGGTATATTATATCTCTTTTAATAGTAGCAATCATGTGCCTTGTGGCGATGTTCCTTGCTGTGGATTATGATTACTATGCAATAATTATAGTGTATTTTTTATATATCTTTTACGATAAACCAGTTTTATCTGTTATTTTAGGATATATTACTATTATTAAAGCATTTTGGTCATTTCTTGGATTTGGATTTATCCTTACGTATAATGGAGAGCGCGGAAAGCAATCTAAGATATTAAATTATTGCTTTTACCCAGTACATCTTCTTATATTAGGAGCATTAAGAATGTATTTAAAAATATAATAAGGAAGTCTTTTGCGATTATTGCTATCACATATACATGATGGCTGTAGAATAATCTGAAGAAATACAATAATAAAAAGGTTAGATTAATTCTAGCCTTTTTTTAATTTACTTTTATATGTAACCCACCTCTCGATGACATATAGGATGCCCGAATACTATACTGTGCTATATAAACAAAAAAATAGAAGAATTTCTCCTTTAAAAAAAACTAAAAAAAAATTAATTATTCATATTTATCCCAATCTACATTGCCTTCCCAATCAAAATCAGTTGCTTCATTTTCTTGTCTTAATTTCCTTTCATATTCTATTTCATATTCTTCTTGACATTGTCCACAATCATAATCTCCATACATTGTATATATGCTATGTCCATTAGAACATCTCATAAAATATCCACCTGGTTCTAATGCGTATTTTTTATACTTATTTAAATTATAGTCCATTCAACAATCAAATGGAGTTTTTTCTAACAATTCTTTAATTTCCATAAAAAAAGAATACCTCCTTTTAAATTATTTCACATTCCCTAGTATGAAAATTTCTTTTCATACTAAAGAATGCTTGATAACATAAAAAAAGATATTCTCTATTTCATTACATACAATTACTCAATATTAAGCGTACATTTTCTTTAATTGAGCTTGTATATCTTTATTTTCTAAATAATCTTCTAAAGTAGTTTTTCTATCCATTATTCCGTTTGGAGTTATTTCTATTATTCTGTTTGCTAGAGTTTGTATCATCTCGTGGTCGTGTGAGCTGAATAATAATACTCCAGGGAATTTTTCTAACCCTTTATTTACTGATGTTATAGACTCTAAGTCTAAGTGGTTAGTTGGGTCGTCTAAAACTAATACGTTAGCGTTAGAAAGCATTAGTCTAGAGAACATACATCTAACTTTTTCTCCTCCTGATAAAACGTGAGCTTGTTTTAATGCTTCTTCTCCACCGAATAGCATTCTACCTAAGAATCCTCTTATGAAACTTTCACTTTTTTCTTCAGAGTATTGTCTTAACCAGTCAACAAGTGAGTATTCTATACCATCGAAGAACTCGTTGTGGTTTTTAGGAAGATAACTTTGAGAAGTTGTAACTCCCCATTTGAATGTTCCGCTATCTGGAGTATCAACACCCATTATTATGTTGAATAATGCAGTTATAGCCATTTCATCTCCCATGAATGCAACTTTGTCATCTCTATCTAATCTGAATGTTACGTTGTCTAAAACTTTAACACCGTCTACAGTTTTTGTTAATCCTTCAACTTCTAATACTTCGTTTCCTATTTCACGTTCTGGAGTGAATCCAACGTATGGATATCTTCTTCTTGAAGGTTGTATTTCTGTTACTTCTAATTTTTCAAGTTGTTTCTTTCTTGAAGTCGCTTGTTTTGCTTTAGAAGCATTTGAGCTGAATCTTGCGATGAACTCTTTTAATTGAGCTATTTTTTCTTCAGCTTTTTTGTTTTGATCTTTCATAAGTTGTAATGCTAATTGACTTGATTCATACCAGAAGTCGTAGTTACCTACGTATATTTTGATTTGACCAAAGTCAACGTCAACTATATGAGTACATATTTGGTTTAAGAAGTGTCTATCATGTGATACAACTATTACGATAGAATCTTCAAGTTCCATTATGAAGTTGTTTAACCATTCGATTGATTTGAAATCTAAGTGGTTAGTAGGTTCGTCAAGAAGTAGTATTTCTGGCTTACCGAATAAAGCTTGAGCAAGTAATACTTTTACTTTTTCTCCACCTTCTAATTCTTTCATTTGTTTGTAGTGTAAGTCTTTGTCTATTCCAAGACCCATTAATATTTTTTCTGCATTAGTTTCTGCATCCCATCCGTCAAGTTCAGCGAACTCTCCTTCAAGTTCTGCAGCTTTTATACCATCTTCTTCAGTGAAGTCTTCTTTCATGTATAATGCGTCTTTTTCTTTCATTATTTCGAATAATCTAGCATGACCCATCATAACAACATCTAAAACAGTATCTTCATCGTATTTGAAGTGGTCCTGTCTAAGAACTGACATCCTTTCTTTTTCAGTTATGCTTACGCTTCCTGTGTTTGGTTCTATATCTCCAGCTAATATTTTAAGGAAAGTAGTTTTTCCTGCACCATTAGCACCTATTATTCCATAACAATTTCCTTTAGTAAACTTTAAATTTACATCTTTATATAATTCTTTGTCTCCAAATCTAAGTCCTACATTAGTTACTTGTAACATTTAGTTTAGTTCCTTTCTTTCAATAATATTTAAATTTAACACAATAAAATTAATATTATAATAAAACGATTTATAAGTCAATAATATCTTCATGGAAAAATCCCACACCATAATATTTTTTAGGCGTGGGATTTATATTTTAAATAAATATTTAATTATTAGTTTCTTAAATATGCTATTTTCATAGTTTTTTTGTCTTGTTGTTTTTCGTTATATGAAAATACTACATCAATATTAGATTCGTTTAAATCTTGTAAAGTATTTATCACTTGGTGTAAATAAATTAAAGTATTGTCTCCAGCTGCTTGACTACATTCTGCAAGTAAAAGACCTTTTTTAAGTGTTAATTCACCTTCACTTTTGTAGAAGTCTTCTTCTAACATTTTTGCAAGTTCTGCAGGATTTTGATTAAGTTCAATTTCTTCAACTGAGTAAGCTACTGCCCCTTCACCTTGGAATAATTCTTTTAGGTCACTTAAATCTACATATATTAAAGTATCTTCGTCCATAGCTTCACTTATGATATTTATCATATCTATAGTAGCATTTAAGTTGTATTTGTTTAATTTAAATTCTTTGTCAACGCCTAAATCTTCTTTATTTTCTTTTAAGCATATATCAAGACCTACACATAATACTTTTCTTTCTTTAGCCATAAAAGATATAGCTTTAGTTATATTGCATATATCTTTATCTGAGCTATCATATAACATGTATAAAACTTCTATTCCGTCTAATAAACCTCTTACGAACTCTTTATCTACGTCTTTAGTTACTTTTATATTTTCAAAGCTAGCGTTTTTTTCTAAATCTTGTTTTATATCTTCTAGATAATTTATTGCTTCTTCACCTACTGCAATTACTTTTGTGTATTTTTCTTCCATGTGATTAAGCCTCCTTTATGTTTAAAATAGATGGGTATTTAGAAAGTATAATTTTAAATAAAGGAACACCAATAATAGTTACCACTCCAAATTCCCCTATTCCGACTTCTAACATACTAATTATAAGTGGTAATTTAAAGAATACATTTAGCATAAGACCTATTATAAGCGCATTAGCAAGTACTGGCCATAAAGATGCCACCCAAATTGCAGATTTATTTTTTATAAACTTAGGTGTCATGTAGATTAAATAAGCACTTACGAATGTTGCAAAAGTACCACATATTATATCAGCAAGACCATAAGGACCTAATAAGTTAGCTATTAAACATCCTACTGTTAAACCAACAATATAGTCAGCATTTACAAACGCTAAAAGAACAAGTACTTCTGATAATCTAAATTGAATTGGTCCATAGCTAAGTGGACTTAATCCCACTGTTAAGGCTGCATATATAGATGCAACAATTGCTGTTTTTACTATTCTATTAGTTGTCAAAAAATCTCCTCCTTTATATAATCTTAAATGAATACATTTCATTAATTATCTTATATTATTTAAATCTTACGTATATGAATTATATTACAAAAAAGATAATAACTCAATATTTAAATCTTTAGTTATTTATTTCCAATTTTTTAATTTCTATTCACAATATAATTGTCATATAATACCAATCATTATCATAAATTTGAATAGATATCTTATAAGAAGGTGTTTATTATGAAAAATTTTGAACGTTATAAAAGAAGCATGAAATCAGAAGCTCTTAGCAGCATATTACTTTTAGTTTGCACAATAAGCGCACTTAGTATTGCAAATAGCTCTTTTGAAGGCCTTTATAATAGGATTATTTTCGATAATCATTTTTTTAAATTTCCTTTAAACGAATTTATAAATGATTTTTTGATGTTCTTTTTCTTTTTAAATGTAGGACTTGAAATCAAAGAAAATATTCTATTTGGAAATTTATCTTCTATAAAGAAAGCATCTTTTCCGGTAATAGGATCAATTGGAGGTGTAATAGTCCCTGCAATAATATTTTTACTATTTAATCACAGTACAGACTACATAAACGGGTTTTGCATCCCTATTTCAACTGACATAGCTTTTGCAGTCGGTATATTTTACATATTTAAAAACCATATAAATCCTCAAGCTCGATTATTTTTACTTACATTAGCCGTTGTAGACGATTTGATTTCCATATTAGTAATAGCAATTTTCTTTACACAAAATATAAACACTACATACTTATTTATAGCAATACTCGTTATGATTATGTTAATAATAGCAAATAAAATATTCCATATAGAAAATATCCCTTATTATATATTTGGAGGACTTGTTCTTTGGTATTTAATAAATTGCAGTAATGTCCATCCTACTATAAGTGGTATATTACTTGCTATATGTATTCCAGCTACACCTTATAAAAATAAAAAAAGTGTTTTAGAAATTTTGCAAGAGAATCTATCTCCTTTTACTAATTTTATAGTTATTCCACTGTTTGCATTTGTAAATAGCGGCGTTTCTTTAGATATAACTACTAATTTACAAAGCAGTGAGAGATTATACTATGGAATATTATTAGGACTTTCAGTTGGAAAACCTCTTGGCATAACATTATTTACATATGTCTTTTCAAAATTAAAATTAGTTAGTAAACCTAAAGGATTAGATTTTTACTCAGTATTTTTAGTTTCATTAATAGCTGGAATAGGATTTACAATGTCGATATTTATGTGTGAACTTACTTTTTCATATGACTTTGAACTTGTTAATCTATGTAAGTTTGCGATATTAAGTGCTTGCTTGTGCTCGGTAATTTTAACTTCTGCTTTTATATTTGTTAATGAATTTTTTAAGTCTAAAAAGCATAGTTTTAGATTTGCTCAAAAATAATATAAAGTCTACATGTTGATTAACTTCATGTAGACTTTTTTGTGTGTTTTTTAGAAATAATATAAATAAATTTTTATGCGAAAATATAGAATTTTTTCCATATTTTGTGTACAATATATTTGTCATACAAAGAAGGGGGAAGATGATTATGCCACTTAAAATACAAAAAGATTTACCAGCATATTCAGTATTATCAAGCGAAAATATTTTCGTTATGGACATAGAAAGATCTATGCAACAAGACATAAGACCATTAAAAATAGCTATACTAAATTTAATGCCTCTTAAAATACAAACTGAGAACCAATTACTTAGATATTTATCTAATTCACCTATACAAGTAGAAATCACTTTGCTTAATGTAAAAAGCCATGAATGTAAAAATACTTCAAGTGAACATTTAGATAAATTCTACACATATTTTGAAAATATTAAAGACCAAAAATTTGACGGTTTAATAATAACAGGGGCTCCCGTTGAACTTTTAGAATTTGAAGAAGTTGAATATTGGGATGAATTAGTTGAAATAATGGAATGGAGCAAGAAAAATGTATTCTCAACTATACATATATGTTGGGCTGCACAAGCTGCTTTATATCATTACTATGGAATACAAAAATACGAATTAGAAAATAAATTATCAGGTATATTTGCTCATAAAGTAAATAATCCAGCTGCAACTTTAACTAGAGGTCTAAACGATATGTTCTACGCTCCACACTCTAGACATACAGCAATAAAAAAGGAAGATGTACTAAAAGTTGATGAATTAGAAATTTTGTCAGAATCAGAAAAGGCAGGTCCATTCATAATATCAACTGAAGATGGAAGAAGAATATTTGTAACAGGTCATCTAGAATATGATACTGATACTTTAAAACAAGAATATATAAGAGACTATAATAAAGGTATGAATCCACTTATACCTGAAAATTATTATCCTAATGGCGATACTGAAAGCGAACCAATAAACACTTGGAGATCAAATGCTAACTTATTTTATGGCAATTGGTTGAATTATCAAGTTTATCAAAATACACCATTTGATATTAGTAAAATTGGTGAGAAGATGAGTTTACGTAGAAATTCATATGAGGTGGATGAGGATTAGGAGTTTTTAGCGAATAAAAAAGTAGCATTTATTTTTTAATGTTACTTTTTTATTTCAAAGTTTTTGTTTAATCTATTTATATATTTTTAATATTGTTTCCTACCAGGAATTTATTATATATACTTAAAATCAAAGCAGTATATTGCAAATACTGTTACTATTTTCTAAGTACTAATTTTATAATATTTAAAAATCTAATACGCATCCTTTTTCCATATATTGACTACAATCCAAATTAACTATACAATTTATTATTAGAGGATATTTTTTAGAAAGAGTGATGTAAAATGGAAAACAGTAAAAATAATTGTTGGTTTTATCGTATTTTATTTTATTCAATAGGGCTTGTCGTCCTTTCAATCGGCATTACATTAAACACAAAATCGGGACTTGGAGTATCTCCAATCATATCTATCCCATTTTCGATATCGAGTATTTTTAATTTGAACTTTGCAGCTATGACATTTGTTGTTTATACAATATTTGTAGTAATACAATTTATAATAAAGGGCAAAGATAGACAATGGATTGATGTCTTGCAAATACCTTTTAGTTTATTATTCAGCGTTCTTATAAATTTTTTCAATAGAATTTTTCAATTTAATTACACTACATTGTGGCAAAATCTTTTGCTTCTTTTAGTTGCAATAATAGTGACTTTTATAGGAGCTGCTATGACAGTAAATATGAAACTTGTTCCAAATCCTGCAGATGGGCTTGCACAGGCTGTTGGAGATTTGTTAAATAAGGGTCTTGGCTTTGGTAAAAATACAATCGATTTATTTTCAGTCGCTACAACATGTGGCATTGGGTTATTGTTTACTGGTAATGTTGTTGCAATTGGACTTGGGACTTTGATTGCTATGATTGGCGTTGGACGATGTATTGCGCTTTTTAATTTTGTTTTTAAGAAGAAGATGGATGAGGTTTCTGGACTTGTAAATTATGAAGTTGAGGTTGAGGTTGCTCAGACAAATTAGGTTATTTAATACAAAATAAGGGGTCTAAATACATAGATCCCTTATTTTATATATATTTATTTTTTAATTACTAATTAATTACTTTAAAAAATAAATCCTTACTATAATCCTTTATATCTACAAAATTAATAATATTATACTTATCTTTAACTTCCTTAAAATATGAATTTATCAAATACTTTTCAATAATCTTATTTGATGCTTGATTATCATCTAATCCATTCCTAGAAAATATCCAAGGCTTTTCTAAATGTGTCATACTTACAAGAATACTCGTATTATAACACCCAAAATATTTAATTACAGAATCAACCACTTGCTCTTCAATATAATTATCTAATCTTATATCGTCATCTGAACTTATTCCTCTACCTTTATAATCTCTATAATAATCGTATACTTCTCTATAAACAGGTCCATAAACCCATGCTTCACAATCATCTTCAAATAAATTTTTTTCTGTAAACATATTATAAAAGGCTTGAGAGTAATATAATAGTTTTTGAAGTGCTAGAGGAGTTACATCATACATTTTAGAAACTATATACTTTGATACTCTTATCAATTTACTGTATTCTTCATCTATACAAGTTTCATTCCTTTTTAAGTTTTTTATAGCCTCTATAGTTTTTTTATAAGTAACATTACTTATATTATTTTTATTAGTTTCAAGTAAACTTAACATCTCATCAGCATCATCAAGTATTAATTTTAATTTATCTGAATATTCCTTATTAGGTAAGAATCCTTCTAAGTATCTAGTTATTGTTAAATCTCCCCATCCTAATAATTTAGACAATGGTCTTTTACCTATATCATATTTTTTCATTATTTCTTCTATCTTATCAATACTTATAAGGTCTTCCACTTTTCTCGCTTCAGAATATAATGTGTTTAAATTTTCATCATTTATTTCACTCACATAAACTAATCCACCACATTCCTTGCAATATGTTTCTTTTTTTACGTATTTTATTTCATGCCCTCTAACTTTTTCTGTTACTGGTATATTTTTAATTATATACTCTGTATCATCTAAGCAATTTTCACAAAAAGCTATATTTTGTTTATTCATAAATCCTCACCTTCTTATTTAAAATAATATTTAACTTCTTTATTTGCCTTATGAAAAGATATTACAACCATTAATTCCCCACTTTTTCGTTGCTTAAATACAAATTTAATATATGTATTTACCAACTCTTCTTTTCCTGTTTCAATATCCATAAGTTCATACATTTTTCCAAATATATATACCGTTTCGTTTTGAGTTTTTATATCCCCTTCAGATTTACAAAAATCAGTATACACTAGACTTTTTATCATATTTGCTTGCCTCGATTTAGTTAGATTATATCTTTTAATAAAAATTTCATTTTCTTCTCTATTTTCATTTCTAGATATAATAAATTGATCATTATTACAACAGTTATATGCTCTAATTAAAACATACTCTACAATTTCTTTAGTTATCATTAAAATTTTCTTCACTTCTTTCTACATCAAGTTAATTATATGATACATTTTTATTTTATTATATCACAATATATATTTTTAAATGTATCATTTTTTATTTTTTGTATCAACTAAATAAAATTATGTATCTTTACTATATTTATAACCTTAGTAACTTTATTGTATACCTTATAATAAAAAAGCCACAGTGATTAGTATATACATACTATCCTGTGTCTTTCTAATTGTATTAAATAAATCTTAAAACACTCTTTATCCTAAAAGCGCCTTATCACTAGCAAACTCCTCGCCACTAGCCTCTTCAAATTTATGAAGCAAATCCTCAACAGTAAGTTTCTTTTTTTCTTCGCCTTTAATATCTAAAATAATATTTCCATCCATCATCATTATAAGGCGGTTTCCGTGAGCGATTGCATCTTTCATATTATGTGTAATCATTAAAGTTGTTAAGTTATTTCGTTTTATAATTTGATCTGTTGTTTCTAAAACTTTTGCGGCAGTTTTTGGGTCAAGTGCTGCTGTGTGTTCATCTAGAAGAAGAAGTTTTGGCTTTTTAAGTGTTGCCATTAATAATGTTAGTGCTTGGCGTTGACCTCCAGAAAGTAAGCCGACTTTAGAAGTCATACGATTTTCTAGTCCTAATCCAAGTGTTTTTAGTAATTCTTTATAAACTTCTCTTTCTGCTGGTTTAATTCTTGTTTTTAAAGTTCTTCTTTGGCCTCTTCTGTTGGCTAATGATAGATTTTCTTCGATATTCATAGTTGCTGCTGTACCATTCATTGGATCTTGGAATACACGACCTAAATATGCAGCTCTTTTGTGTTCTGGAAGTTTTGTTACATCTTCTCCATCAATTATAATGCTTCCTTCATCGACAGGCCATACACCTGCTATTGCATTAAGCATAGTAGATTTCCCGGCACCATTTCCGCCTATAACTGTTACAAAATCACCATCTTCCAAAACCAAATTAACACCTTTTAATGCGTGTTTTTCATTAATTGTTCCAGGATTAAATACTTTATGTATATTTTTAATTTCTAACATTAGACATACCTCCTTTTATGACTGGTTTTGAAAAATATTTGCTCTTCATAGTTGGTATAGAAAGGAAGATTGCAACGACTACTGCAGATAATAATTTTAATAAATCTGTATCTATGCCCATCCATATTACTATTTGTAAAACTATGTAGTATATAATAGCACCAAAAGCCACTGATAATAATTTTAATCCAAAGTTTGTAAATATCTTACCAAATATCGCTTCACCGATTATAACTGCTGCTAAACCGATTACGATAGCTCCACGTCCCATATTTATATCTGCAAATCCTTGATATTGTGCAAGTAAAGCACCAGAAAGTGTAACTAAGGCATTTGATAACATAAGTCCGATAACACGATTTAATCCAGTATTTATACCTTGTGCACGAGCCATAGCTGCATTACACCCAGTTGCACGAATGCCTGCTCCTAATTCTGTTCCAAAGAACCAATATAATACTCCTATTAAAATAAGAATTATAATTGCTACAATAAATAAAGTATTTTGTAAAAGAGGAACTCCTTTGATATAACGTAGAGATACTAGTAAATCGAATTGATCTACGTTAATAGCTTGGTTTGCTTTCCCCATTATTTTTAAGTTAATTGAAAATAGTCCTAATTGTGTTAAAATTCCTGCTAAAATAGCTGGTATTCCCATAAATGTATAAAGTATACCTGTCACCATGCCAGCAAGTAATCCTGCAATAAATGCCCATAAAAGTGATTCCCATACACTATGACCTGATTGCATCATCATAATACATACAGCTCCACCAGTACATAATGTTCCATCAACTGTTAAGTCTGCAATGTCTAAAATTCGAAAAGTAATGTAAACGCCTATCGCCATAATCCCCCAGATTAAACCTTGGGCAAATGCTCCCGGCATCGCTGTTGTTAAACTCATTATATCCATGTTCTTCCCTACCAATCTTCAAATATATTATAAAATTAATTAATTTTTCTATGTGTTACAAAATAAATAGTTTTTAAATCACAAAAACAGCAAGTTGAAAGTCCCCTTGCTGTTTTCCTCTATTAATTATTTTTCAATTGCTACATAATCATCTGGAACTTCTACTCCAAGGTCTTTACATATGTCTTTGTTATATTTCTTTGTGAATTTAGGAGCATATTCTATTTTCATGTCTTGAACTTTAGATTCTCCAGTTAATATTTTTGCAGCCATCTTTCCAGTAGCTACACCTAGATCATAATAATTTATAGATAAAGTAGCTACACCACATTTACTACAAATACCTTCTTCACCAGCTATTACAGGAACTTTTGCTGGACGACATATATTGTCTAATATATTTGCATTTGATGCTACTGTATTATCAGTTGGTACATAGATTACATCAGATTCATCTGCTGCTGTTTTTGCTACAGAACTTAAATCATTTGAATCAGAGAATCCATATAATTTACAAGTATATCCTAATTTTTCAAGTTCTTTTTTTACTGTATCTACTTGATATTGAGAATTTGCTTCTGCTGTACAATAAACAAGACCTACTTTTTTCTTATCTGGGAATAATTCCTTTAACATAGCTGCTTGTTGATCAAGTGGAGCAAGGTCAGATGTTCCTGAAATATTGCTTCCTACTAATCCATCGAAATCTTTGATTCCTAATGCAACACCGTATTCTGTTACAGACGTACCAAGTACTGGTATTTCATTTGTTCCAGCTTGAGCTGCTTGAAGTGCAGGTGTAGCATTTGCTAGTATTAAATCTACATTATTAGAAACAAATCCATTTATAATTGTAGAACATGTAGCAGAATCACCTTGTGCATTTTGTTCATCAAATGTAACATTGCCTTCCCCTAATTCTTTATTTAATTCATCTTTGAACCCCTTTGTAGCTGCGTCAAGCGCCTCATGTTGAACAAGCTGACAAATACCTACAGTGTATTTTTTGTCAGAATTTGAACCTCCGTTTGATGACCCTGTTGACGAACTGCTACATGCAACAAGTCCCAAAGCCATAGCTACAGTTAATAAAATTGATACAAACTTTTTCATTTTTATAGTGCCTCCCCTTATTTAAATTTTTGTATATATAAAAATTATATAGTGTTTTTTATTTTAAAGCAACAAATTTTGCCAATTTTTGCTAAATTCTGCTATATTATGATTTCTAACAAAAGACTCCCTATCTGGAATTAATCCAAATAAGGAGTCTTTTATTGTATAGTAAATCACAATCCTTTTATATCAATTAAAATTTTATAACCTTAGGTTCTTCAGTAAATGAAGATATTGTAGCAGTTGCATTTTTTAAATAAAGCACTTCTGTATTATCGTCGTCAGCACGATAAAGAGCTTGTAAGTTTGGATAGCTATCTAACATATGTTTTTTAGGTTCTATTCTGTCGTCTCTAACTACTTCACCTGCAACACGAATCCACTTTTGACCATTAAAAGCACATATTTCTACTTTAGGATTTGCTTGCATTTCTTTTGAGACTTCTTTTACTTTACCAGTTTGAATATATAATTTGTCTTCAAATATATCTACAGTTCCAAAAGGACGAACTCTTGGTTGGTCCCCTTCTACAGTTGCTAGGTAATATGTACCACAAGCTTTTAAAAATTCATATACTTCTTGCATTTTTTTACCCCCTGATATTATTTATTGTACAACTTTATTATAATCCTTTTTTCGTCACTTTGCGCCTTTTTTATACTTGTTATTCCTTTTTTATATTATAAACCACAAAAAACGCCCCCATCATCAGACATAATCCAACAATAGAGACACCTTCCTTTTTATATATATTTATTAATGATTTTCTATTTCATTTTTAGCATTTTCTATAGCTTGTAATATATCTTTTTGATCTTGATTAGCTCTTTCAATTTCTTGATTAGCTCTATCTACTATACTGTTAATTTCATTTTTAGAATCATTTAACTCACTGTTTAAATCTTCTATAATTGATTCAAGCTGAGCTTTTTCATTATTTAATTTAGATATCTCTGATTTTAAACTAGATATTTCAGCTTTTAAATTTGTATTTTCATTAGTATGATTGCCATTTGCACTTTTTAATTCTTCTAGTTCTTGTTCTAGTCTAGCTATTGTAGCTTCTTTAACTTTTAAAACTTCTTTTAACTCTTCAATTTTATCTTCATATTCGATAGCTTTCATATACACTTGTATATAAAGTTTGTCTTTAAGAGCTATTAAATCATTTAATCTTGTTATTTCTGCTTGAGCAGTTTCTAAAGAAGTTGTTAAATCATTTATTGTATTTTCTAGAGTTACTATTTGATTATTTAAATCTTGTATTAGTCCTTCAAGTCTTTTTATTTCATTTTTTAACGCTTCTACCTCTTCTGGAGAAGTTGTATTATTTAACTGTTCTTCTAACTCTAAAACTCTATCTTTATAAGAGTCTCTTTCCGTAGTTAACTCTTCTACTTTTGTTTTTGCTTTTTCTAGCTCTGATTTTAATTTTTCTATATCTGACTTTAACTCATCTCTTTGAATTGTTACTCTGTCCAACTCATCTTTAGCTTCTATTGCCATATTTTTAAGTGAATCTATTCCCTTTAATATATCTGTTTTTTCAGAATTATAAGATAATAATCCACCTATCAAGATACCTGATGTAACTAAGGCTCCTGCTTTAATAACTTTTTTTAACATTTTTATTTTTCTCCTTTATTCATCTCCCATTCTTTATAATTTTTTATTTTGTTATTTTCCCTAACCTCACTCATTTTAATATGTTTTTGGAACTATTACAATAGTTTTGGCCATTAGTCATAAACTTACAAAAATACATATCTTTGTTATGATTTATCTATTGTGTTAAGGGGTATATAATATAATTTCAATAACTATACGCTTTATATTTTGAATAATATTTTATTTTAGTTATTTTTTATTGTAGTTTTTTATTTTTACGTATATTAATTTTAAATATTAAGCTAATCATTCGTTAAAGTCTCAAAAATTCCCGAGGTCAGAATTTTAACCCCTCAAAAATAATTCATACCTACACGAACTTTATACAAAACGCAAAAGCACCACAACGCAGAAATTTATGCCTACGTTATGATGCTTTTTTAATCCTAATCATTTATTAAATTCAATTTAATTAACTAATATTAATCTTGTGTTTTAAAAGATATCTCAATCTTCTCTGTTCTAGGTTTTAATCTAATACACTCAACTTTAGCCTTTTCAAACATAAACTTAGAAGCCTTTGTTGAATCTGTATCTTTATATTTATCATCTAAATAATAAACCTTTTTGATACCAGACTGAATAATATTTCTTGCACAATCATGGCATGGGAATAAATTAACGTAAATGCTACATCCCTCTAAGTTTTTGCCACGTGCATTTAAAATCGCGTTTTGCTCTGCGTGAACAACATATGGATATTTAGTATTTAAAAAATCGCCCTCTCTTTCCCAAGGGAAGTCTTCATCACTACATCCATTTAAAAATCCATTGTATCCTATTGATACTATTCTGTTGTCCATGTCTACTATACAAGCCCCAACTTGTGTAGATGGGTCTTTACTTCTCATTCCTGATAATAATGATATTCCCATAAAATATTCGTCCCATGAGATATAATCTGTTCTTTTCATATTGCCTCCGTTTTATCGATATAATCAATCCATAATTTTTCCTATTTTGTTTTCTTTAATAGTATAACCTTATTATGGTGATTTATCTATACCTAAGTTTTATGTAGTTTTAAAATTTTTTATTATTTTCTAATACCTATTTCTAATTAATAAGCTTTTTCTTTATTTGAATATATCTTTAGTTTGATCTGATAGGTATCAGGATTTTTATTTTGTAAATAAGATATTAATGTTTTATCTATTAAATCTTTAACTTCATCTTTTTTACATATTATATATTCCATCCATGATTCACTAAATTGAATTTTCTTAGATTCTTTATTTATCTTATATAACGAATCTATATCATATTCTGAATTATTTAATTCATAAATATAATTATTAATTTGTGCATCGGAAATCTTTTTTCCTATCTTTTCTTCTTTCTCCTTTATAAAATCATCATAAAAAGGCCTAATTAACCTATACGGTACATATTTAACTAATTTAGTTATCATTTCATTTAATTTTTCATCTTTACTACCCATTATATAACCACAAATATAATCTTCACTTTCATCTTTATCTATTCCTAATTCACTATGTAAATAAAGTACTATATCTTTTAATTTATCTTGTTTGCCAAAATTAAGATTATGACAGAGTATCGGATGATATGAAATTGATACCATTGTTGCTGCAAGTTTCTTTATAGGTGCATTTTTCTTTTTATTAATTATTTCTTTATATACAGCATAAAACCACAGTATTTTGTAACTTGTTGTAAAATTACTTATATCTAACATTTTTTTCATCATTATATTTTTATTATCCATAAACTTCCCCCTATTAAGTCTAATTATAGCACATTCCTATAATCCTTTTTACAATCTCTAAATTTATAATTACTAAATAAACATCAAAAAAAGGCCATACAGAGAAATATATTTCTCCATACAGCCTTAATCTTAAACCTCATCAATAGATTTAAAGCCTTTACCAAGTACCTCATAAACATCAGTAACAATAATAAACGATTTTTCATCTATTTCTTTAACTAGTTTTTTAAGTGCAACTTCTTGTTTTTTATGATTTACAACTACAAGCATCACATGTTTGTCTTCGTTAGTGTAGCCACCTTTTGCGTCTAAAATTGTGATCCCTCTATTTAAGTCTCTTATAATAGCTTCTTGTAGGTCATCTTTTTTCTCTGTTATTATAAAGAATGCCTTAGCGTAGTCAAATCCTGAAGTAATTGTATCTATCATCTTTATAACTATATAAAGTGCAATTGCAGAGTAGATACCTGTTTCAAAATTCATATTAGCAACACCTGCTAAAACTACTACTGTTCCATCTATCATACTAAGACACTTAGATACTGGAATACTTGGTATCATTCTATTTAGCATAAGAGCTATTAGATCTGTTCCTCCAGTTGATGCGTCTATTCTGAAAAGTATACCTAGAGATATTCCAAGTAATATTGCCCCTGAAATAGCAGCTAAAAGCGTGTTGTCAGTAGGTGACATAGCTGATAATGGTTCTGTTATTTTAAGGGCAATTGTAAGAATAGCCATACCTATAAATGTTTTTATAGCATCTCTTTTTCCTAATATTTTTATTGAGAAAATTAGAAGTGGTGTACTTATTGTAAATAATATATTAGATACTGAAAAACCAGTAATTTTTGATATTACAACTGATAGACCACTAAGTCCTCCTGGTGCAATCGTATGTGGAACTAAGAACATGTTTAGTCCAATAGACATTATTATGCACCCTACTATTAATCCTATGTATTCTATTAAAATATTTTTATAATTATGTTTCATGGTATAATACCTCCTTTGTAACCACAAGTAGATATTATACCATATTTTAGTTATTTATTTATATTGTATTTTCCAAATTTTATATTAGTATTTTTTTACAATTGAATCTACAGTTAATGCATATCTAAGAAAATCTTGAACAAAGTCATGAAGTACTTCAGAGGCTTTTTCTTCATTATATAAATCTTCTTTATTTATCTCACTTACAACAATCCATTCATCAAAGTTATAATCGATAACTTTATTATTAAGCTCTCTTATTAATCTTTCTTTTCTTTTAAGTATTTCTTCAGTATGTGCTACATTTCTATATAATCTATAAATATATCCTTCTTGTCCTATTTTAGATATTTTCTTTACTATGTATATCTTTTCTCCATCTTCTATACAATCAGATAAGTCTACAAAATCTAAAACACTACCCCATCTTTGTAAATAAACACTTACATTTTTTATTCTGCTTTTTATATTAAAATTTGATACCCCTAATACTAACTCGGTGTCACAATTAGGTACTAAACAAACATTGTTGTTTTTACCAGTAATTAATGAATAACAATATCCCTCTTCACCAACATCTGTAGTATTTCCTAATAATTTAACACTTGATTTGTTAGTTAAAACAACCTCATTTTCTAATTGGCATGTTTTTAATATTTTTTTAATTTTGTAAGCATCTTGAATTTCAACAGGCATGTATTTTATTTTTTTATTTAAATAATGCTCTTGTATAGCTTCTGAAACGTAATCTAGAATCTCATTTTGTCCTAATTTTTTTAAAACATTCTCTGAGTCATAATCTATTGCTACTGAATCCATCGGCTACACCCCCTTATATAATATTTTTTTATAAAATTCTACATAGATGTCCAATATTCCTTTTATTTTTTTGCATATTGTATATTTTTTTTTAATTTAAAGTTTAAAAGTATTTCTTTTTAGCTAAATTACTATTTTATGATAAATTCTAAAAAAACTAGCAAATGATATACACTTGCTAGTTTTATACTTACATATAAAAGTCGATAAAGTATCCTGTTTAAATCTATTTTATTTAGATAACATTTTTAAGCTCGCTAATAGACATTTTCTCAACAAGATTATTCATCTTCATCTTATCCCTAACAAATCTATTATAGACCTTATAAGAAACTTCTTTATCTCCATAAATTCTCCAACTACAAACTTCCACAAATTCTTGTTTTCCGTATCCCATAAATCCAAGTACATCTTTTAGAGGATAACCTAAAAATATACCTATTTCATGTGGGAATTCTTCTGATTCTAATCTAAATACAAGTTCTTTCATATAAGTTTCAAAGTTGTATTCTTTTGGATATCCTAAGAATTTTAAAAAGTTTTTACATTTTTTATCGCTTAGACATCTGTTCATCGATTTTTCATTTATAAATAAAACCCTTTTGCTTCCGTCATGTACTTTTATAATTTCATATTTTACTTTTCTACAGTTTCCAAAAAACCCTTCTATTTCGTTTAACTTTCTTTCCTTATCTTCAATACATCCCGGTATATTTACTATTTCAGATGGCTTTGATCCTAAAATCACAGGTCCAATTAATCTAATTATTCTTTTTATATATGATGAATTTGTTTTATTTTCACAATTTTTATTTTCGCATTTTTTTATACACTCTGTATTCATATTTTTAATCTCCTTATTGATAATCATTATCATTATATTTTTATTATAGCATTAACGATACTAATTATCAACTAATTATTATAATCATTATTAGTTAAAATTTAACATATTTATTTTTAAGATATTGGATTTTTCTTATTGGACTTTATATATAAATATTTTTAGTATTATTTCCTACTGGGAATTATTAATAAAATAAGTCTATTTATTTTACTCTTTACATTTTTATATTGTTAAATACTATTTTAATATCATTATGCTTTTATATTTGCAGTTCATTTATTGCTAAAAATAAAAAGGTATCGAGAAATACAAATATTGTATTTCTCAATACCTTTTAGTCTTTATTCTAAATCTAGTTTTTTAATATTTTCTTTCATTATTTCAACAGATTTATCAAATTTTTCTTTATCATCTTTATCTAAAGTAAGTTCGACAACTTCTCTTATTCCTTCTGCATTTATAACGCTTGGTACAGATATATAAACATCATCATGTCCGAATTCTCCATCTAAATATGCAGATACACTTAATATACTGTTTTCATTATCAAGTATCGCCTTACTTATTCTAGCAAGCGACATACCTATTCCGTAGTAAGTTGCCCTTTTAGCTTTTATTATTTTATATGCTACATTTCTTACTTCATCTTCTATTTCGCTAAGTTCTTCAAATGTTATTCCTTTATTTTTTGCTGCTAAGTGGTATATTGGTTTTGGTCCACAAAGAGCATAACTCCAAGGAACAAATTGTGAATCACCATGCTCTCCAATTACATAAGCATGTATATTTTTTTCATTTACATTTAATTTTTCACCAAGAACACTTCTAAGTCTAGCTGTGTCTAAAGTTGTTCCAGATCCTATTACTCTTGATTTATCAAATCCTGATAATTTCCAAGCTGCATAAGTCATAATGTCTACTGGATTTGTAGCTATTAATATAATTCCTTTAAATTCTGAGGCCTTTAGGCTAGATATTATATTTTTCATTACGGCTATACTTTTATGTATTGTATCTAGTCTTGTTTCTCCTTCTAGTGGTGGTGGACCTGCTGTAATACAAACTAATGATGCATCTGATAAATCACTATAATCTCCTGAATATATTTTCATTTTACGTGGTGCAAAACTAAGACCATGGTTTAAATCTATAGCTTCACCTTCCGTTTTTTCTTTATTGATGTCGATTAAAACAAGTTCTTCGCATGTTCCTTGGTTAACCATAGAGTATGCATAACTCATTCCAACCATTCCAGTTCCTATAATTCCTACTTTTGATTTCATATTTCCCTCCGATGCATTTTCTTTATATGTTATTTTATCATATTTAGTTCGTTTTTATTCAAATTTGCATCTAATGGGAAACATTCCCTTGGAAAATTTTATTCCATAGATTTTATTAAATCAACGTTAGCTTTTTCAATTTTATTTAAATCGTATTCATAATTAAAACTAGAATCTGGTTTGTACCAAGATTTTGAAGAAAAGTAATTTCTATATTTTGATTTTTCAAATATATATCCATGTCTTGCAAATATTTCATTTCTTATATATGCTAGTTGATCGCTGCTGTATCCACTAAGCTCACTTCTAGTTAAATATCTTGTGTCACTATCTGGAATAATATATTCGCTAGAATTATTTTTAGTATTATTAGTAGAACTATTATCTCTACTTTTATTACTATTATCACTGTCATTATTTTCAGAACTACTATCGTAATTGCTATCAAAATTGTTATTTGTATTGTTTCTATTTGAAGTAGATCCAGAGTTAAGTTCTTCTAAAGATTCAGTATTATTTTGATTATTGCTAAATCCATCTTTACTTAAGAATATACCACCAACTATTAGTGCAATACTAGCTATTAATATTGGTATTGCTATCTTATAATTGTCATTTTTAGACTCTTTTACTGGTTCACCTAAACTTGTTCCACAGTTTTTACAGTAGTATAAATCATTTGAATTTTCAAATCCACATTTTTCACAAATTTTCATAACCTGCTAATCTCCCCAATTTATTTAATTTAATATAGCTTATAGCCACAATTTACACAAAATAATGTATCACTTTTGATAGGTTCGCCACAGTTAGGACATGACCTTGGTCTATTATTGTTTGATTCGTTTCTGTCTTGATTTGTAAAGTTATTTGTATTATATGCTGGTGTTTTATTCCCTCTAGCAATTAAAACTAATGATACTACTACTCCTATAATACCTAAAACTATCATTGCAATGCCTATTTCAAACATTTAAAATCTCCCCTCACTTCATTTTATATTTTTCTTTTCTATTATAGTATACCAAAATATTCATAAAAAAACTCAGTAAAATTGTTATTTTACTGAGTTTCATTTGAAAACTTAATGTACTTTATTTAAAATAGTTTGTTTATTAATAAGTTAATATTTCGCAACCATCTTCAGTTACTAATATCATATTTTCCCATTGAGCAGATAATTTACCATCTTCTGTGTAAGATGTCCATTCATTATCTTGGTCTATATATAGTTCATATCCACCTTGATTTATCATTGGCTCTATAGTGAACATCATACCTGGCACCATAAGAACTCCTTCGTCTGCATTTCCATAGTGGAATACAAATGGATCTTCGTGGAAGTCAAGTCCTATACCATGTCCACCGAACTCTCTAACTACTGTGTAACCATTTTTGTGTGCATGTTCTTGTATAGTAGCACCGATTACTCCAAGTGGTGTCCAAGGTTTAACTTTAGCTATAGCCATTTCCATACATTCTTTAGTTACTTCAACAAGTCTTTTTGCTTCTTCGCTAACTTCACCTATCATAAACATTCTTGAAGCGTCTGAGTAATATCCATCTAGTATTGTAGATACGTCTACGTTTACGATATCCCCTTCTTTAAGAACGTCATCTTCTGATGGTATACCGTGGCATATTTGATCATTTATTGATGTACAAACACTTTTTGGGAAACCACTGTATCCAAGTGGAGCAGGTACTGCACCGTGTTCAACTGTGAAGTTGTGAACTATTGTATTTATATCATCTGTAGTCATGCCTGCTTTTATGTGTTTTGAAACTTCATCAAGTACTGCTGTATTTATTTTAGCACTTGCTTTTATTTTTTCAATTTGCTCAGCATTTTTTATCATATCTCTAGTAGGTACTTGATAACCAGCTTTAGCATATTCTTTTAATTTTTCGTCGAATTCCATATGGCATTTTTTATATTTTTCGCCACTGCCACACCAGCATTTACTATTTCTTCCTATTAACATTTTTTGCCTCCCTAACCCTTAATTATAGGTTTTCTAAGTATATAATTTTTGTCAACTTCAATACCTAATTTCATTTTAACTATTTGTCTAGCATGTGGAGCAGACTCTATTGGTTCTCCATCTTCGTTGTACATTTCTAAAATAGTTGTAAACATAGTTTCTTTATAAGGCCCTATTACTTCTATTTCATCATTTACAGACATTTTATTTCTTTGTTCTACAATTATATATCCATCATCAAGGACATCTCTTACTATTCCTATAAAATCGTAGTTTCTTATATATGAAGCTGATTCGTAGTTGTTTGAATTTTTACCTGGTCTATCTAGGAAAAATCCTGTTGAGAAGTCTCTGTGACTTCCTTTTTTAAGTTCATCTAACCACATTGGATTAAACTCCCAGTTTTCTGGGTCTTTATAATAAGCATCTATTGCCATTCTGTAAGCTCTTACAGTTGTTGCAACATAGTAAGCTGTTTTCATACGACCTTCTATTTTTAAACTTGTTATACCACTGTCAAATATTTGTGGTATATATTTAATCATGCATAAATCTTTTGTATTGAAGAAGAATTGATAATCTTCATCATCTAGTACATTTTCGTACTCTCCGTCTTTTTCTTCAACTAAGTTATATTTCCATCTACAAGATTGCGCACAAGATCCTTTATTGGCATCTCTTCCTGTAGTGTAGTTACTTATTACACATTTTCCAGAATAACTCATACACATAGCTCCATGTATAAAAGCTTCTATGTCCATATCTTCTGGAGTGTTTTCTCTAAGTTCTTTAGTTTCTTCAAAAGACATCTCCCTTGCAGTCACGATTCTTTTGGCACCTTGATTGTACCAGAAGTTTGCAGCTACATAGTTAGATGTACTAGCTTGAGTACTTATGTGTATTTCCATATCTGGAGCTGTATTTTTTACTATGTTAAATACACCAGCGTCACTTACTATAACAGCATCTACACCTATTTCATCTAATTCTTTTATATAATCAGCTAAACTCTTTAAATCCTCACTTCTAGGGATTATATTAACTGTTACAAATACTTTTTTACCCATGCTGTGTGCAAATTCTACACCTTCTATCATGTCCTCTTTTGAGAAATTCTTAGCAGCAGAACGCATACCAAATATCTCTCCACCTATATAAACGGCATCGGCACCATAGATAAAAGCTATTTTTAATTTTTCTAAATCACCAGCTGGAGCTAATAATTCTACTTCTCTCATTTATTCTCCTTTACCTATATAAAATTTTATATATTTAATTATTACCATTTTTTCTAGTTTAATTTCATATATTATAAATCTACTAATAGATTATAACATAAAAATGGTGCTTCCATACAGTAATTATCTACTGGTATAAAAGCACCAATTATTTTCTATACTATTATACTAGAAGCTCTAGTATTATTATACTACATAAACCATAATTTTAGTATAAATAAAATAGCTAAAACTATCATAACACCTGACACGTGTTTTCTTTCTTCTTTTTTAACCATTAAGTTATATAATAAGTTTATGAATACATAAGATAAAACACCTAATGTTAAACCGTCACCTATTGAGTAAGTTAAAGCCATTCCTCCTATTGTTATGAATGCAGGAACACCTTCAGTTATATTATCAAATTCTATATGTTTAACTTCACTTAACATTAAATATCCAACATAAATTAACGCTGGAGCTGTTGCACAAGAAGGTATTGCTATAAATATTGGAGAGAAGAACATTGCTATTAAGAAGAATATCCCTGCTGTTATTGCAGTATATCCAGTTCTTCCACCTTCAAGTACACCTGTTGAACTTTCAACAAATGTTGTTACAGTAGTAACACCTAACCAAGCTCCTATAGTAGTTGCAAATGCATCTGCAAGTAAAGCTCTACCTACGTTTTTAACTTTTCCATCTTCATCAACCATATTTGCTTTAGAAGCAACACCAACTACAGTACCTACAGTATCGAAGAAATCAACGAATAAGAATGTACATAATATTGTTATAAAGTTAAATGCTGTTTCTGGATTAGTAATATAAGTAAAGTCTAATTTATTTATTATTGGACCTGGTGATTCAAATTTGAATACGCCATTTGGTAGATATATTCCAAGATTAGCTGCAGTATCTGGATTTATTAAAGCAAATCCCCAAGCAAGTAATGAAGAAATAACTATACCTATTAATATAGATCCTTTTACATTTTTCTTACTTAAAACTGCTGTTACAACTAAACCGATACAAGTTATAATTATAGCTACATTAAAATCTCCCATTTCTATTAATGTAGATTCATTGTTTACTACTAAGCCACAATTTATAAAACCTATAAATGCTATAAATAATCCTATACCACCTGAAACTGCTATTTTTAAGTTTTTAGGAATTGCATTAACTACAGCCTCACGAACTTTACAAAGTGATAAAATTATAAATATTATACCTTCAACAAATACTGCTGTTAATGCTATATGCCAACTTACACCCATACCAATTACTACAGTATAAGCAAAATATGCATTAAGTCCCATTCCTGATGCCAAAGCAAATGGCATGTTAGCTAATAATCCCATTAAGAAACATCCTATAGCAGCCCCTAAACAAGTAGATGTTACAAGTGCACCTGCTGGCATTCCTGTCTCTGATAATATACTTGGGTTAACAGCTATTATGTATGCCATTGTTAAGAATGTCGTAATACCCGCCATCATTTCTGTTTTTTTGTCAACACCCTTATTTGTTAATATTGGAAACAACCTCTGCATGAATGTTGCATTTTGGTTCATAAAATGATACCTCCTATTTAAATTAATTTTTCTCAATCTTATTTACGAATATTATTTTAAATTATTTAATAAAAAAAGTCAATATAACAAATAAAATTTATATAATTTAATTTATTATTCGTATAAAACCGTGTTTTAAGGTAAATTTAAAAGCATTTTGCAAAAATCATGAATTTATCTTTTTATATTTTTTACGAACTTTCTTTAATCACTTCATTTTATCATTCGAAATACATTTAATTCGTAATTATTATTTACCATTTATACGAATTCTAATCCCATACTTTTAATCATTATTATCTAATTATTCTAATAAACAATACTTATTGTTATAAATTAAAGATGTAATTTCTTTACAATTAAAAAAAGTGTATTGCAAAATATAGTTAATTATTTTGCAACACACTTTTAATTTTAGTTACTTTTTATTCTAACTCTAAGTGGTATACCTAGTGAAGTAGCTAGTTCTTGAGATTCTTGAATTTCTTTATCTGATATTTCATCGACTACTGAAAAACAGACTTCTTTTACACATGTTTTGCAGTCTTTTGCAAAATCTAGCATTGCATCAAATGATTTAATCCCAAATGCTGGCTGTGTAACTTTTAAGTAAACTTCTTTATTTGGTGCATTTAGACTTATTGATACTGCATCTATTGCATCTTTAAGAAGTACTGCTGTTTTTTTCTTGTGAATTAAATCAGAAAGCCCATTTGTATTTACTCTTGTTTTTATATTTTTCTTACTTTTTATATATGTAGCAAATTCTACTACTTCATTTATTCTCATAAGAGGTTCTCCATAACCACAAAATACAACTTCTTCGTAATCATCTAAGTTGAATTTTTCAAGTTCTGATTTTAATTCTTCTATTGTCGGTTCATGATCTAGCCATAAACTATCACTGCCACCTACACTATCTGTAAAGTTTCTTACGCAAAATACGCATTTACAACAACATAAATTTGTTATATTTACATATAAGCTATTTTCTATTGGATATAATAATGTCATAATATTCCTCCTATTATATATGTTTCATCCAAAATGTTTTAATTTTATGCATTATAGAATTTTTTAAAATTAACTTTATCTAAAACTATTCCTAATATTATAAATGATATAAAGCTGCCAATTGGTTGTATTAATCCAACTGCTGTAAGCGCAAATGCTGCTTTCATATTCCCGAAAAGTAGCCCCTCTGCAACCATATAAAGTGTTATCCCTACTATTCCAGCCAAAAATGCAGCTATTACATTTCTTACAGTTATTATTTTATCACTTTTGCTTGAGAAAAATAAAACTAAGATAGGTTTAATTATCATTGTCGGTATAACCCAGATAAATGCTCCTGTTGTTAAATCAGCAAGCCCTGCTCCAACTGCACTACACGCTATTGCATAAGGTAGTGGAAGTACTGCTGCACTTAAGTATATTATTGCATCTCCTATATGTACATATCCACCGTTTACAGTTGGTATATGTAGTATATATCCCGTTACTAAACATATTATTGAAGCTAGTAATGCTGAGGTCACTAAATTTCTAGTTCTTACTGATACATTTTTATTATTCCTAATATTCTCCACGTAATTACCTCCTAAAAAATTATATTTAGATTATAATACAATTTTATAATTTTTTAAGTATTTATGCTGTTTTTTGCTTTTTGTATCAGTACAATTTTAAATAAATATAATTTACTATGTAAAAAAAAACTATGAATCGTTTTTATATAGATTCATAGTTTTTTATTATAATGTTAAAATTGCATAAAATAATAAAGTTTTGTCTTGTTATGTTTATCTTATATATACTTTAAAATATTTTATTTTATTGTATATATTTTATTTGAAAGAATTCCCTCTATATCCTTCATCTTTCATTTCTTTATCTATATGTTTTTTTAGATTTCTATGGTATTCTTGTTCTTTATATTCTTCTACCATATCGTCTTTTTTGCTTTCTAAGTTTTGTATCACTCCTTTTGCTTCGTCTTTTAAGTCTTCTGCTGTATGTTTTATACTATGTCCGACTTTTTGCATACCTTGTTTTACGTCGTCTTTCATATTTTCCATATGTTTTTTTATACTAGTCATTTTATTACCTCCTTCATTCATATTATTATTTTTCCAAAAATAATATAAAATATTTATAAGGAGTTATAAATTTTAAATATCTTTTTTAAGAGTATATCCAATCCCTTTTACTGTTTTTATGTACGGCAATTTAATTTTTTTTCTTATATTTTTTATATGTGCATCTACTATCCTAGTATCTCCAAAATAATCATATCCCCAAATACTATCTAGTAATTTTTCTCTAGTTACAACTTGTGGATAATTTTGAATTAAAGATTTTAAAATTTTAAATTCCTTTAATGTCAAATCCACAATTTCATCATCTATTTCAACAGAATATGTTTTCAAATTCAGCTTAATCTTTTCAAATTCTATATATGACTCCCTCTTGTCTATCTTTGCTCTTCTCAAAACAGCCTGTACTCTTTTTAATAATAAATTATATGAATATGGCTTTATTATATAATCATCACACAATAAATCAAATGCCCTCATCTGATCTTTTTCACTGCTAACTCCAGTCACAAATATAATAGGAACTTGTGATTCCTTTCTAATCATACTACATACTGAAAATCCGTCTAAATTCGGCATGTTTACATCTAGTAGAATTAAGTCGTAATTGTTCTCTCTATGCATATGAATTGCCTCTATGCCATCGTTTGCACAGTCTACTTCATAATCATTTGAGGTCAAAAATTGTTTTAATAATTGCTGGCTTTTATAATCATCTTCAACTATCAATATATATGCTTCCATATTTAACCTCCCAAAACTTCAAAAGACCAACATATTTAATTTTACCTAAACACCACTATATCCACTTTTTATATTTTATATAATATACACTAAAATTTACCTTTAATTTTATTATAACACAATATTATTTCTAATAAATTAATAAATTAATCTATTTTAGTATATATTTGTGCAATATACTTTATTTTATATAATGATACTATCATAATGATAAAAAAACAATCACTTTATCTAATATTTTTTATTTAAAACTTTAATTATTAATATTTTTAAAAAAGGCGTGATACAAAATATAATTAGTTTATTTTGTATCACGCCTTTTAATGTCTAAATTTAATTTTTAATTATATGGTTTAAACTTTCTTAGTCTTAATGCATTAGATACAACAGACACTGAACTTAAACTCATGGCAGCGGCCGCTATCATTGGATTTAGAAGTGGACCACCAAATATATATAAAACTCCAGCTGCAACTGGGATTCCTATTGTATTATAGCCAAATGCCCAGAATAAGTTTTGTTTTATATTTCTTATAGTATCTTTGCTAAGTTTTATAGCAGTTGGCACATCCATTAAGTCATTTTTCATTAAAACAATATCAGCTGATTCAATAGCGACATCAGTACCACTACCTATAGCTATACCTATATCTGCTGCTGCAAGAGCAGGAGCGTCATTTATACCATCACCAACCATAGCCACGAAATTACCTTGAGCTTGTAATTTCTTAACTTCATTTGACTTATCTTCAGGAAGAACCTCTGCTAAAACTATATCTATTCCAACTTGCTTAGCTATAGCATTTGCAGTATTTTTATTGTCACCTGTAACCATAGCGACTTTTATACCTAAGTTGTGTAAAAGCTCAACAGCTCTCTTACTGCTTTCTTTTACAACATCGGCAACTGCAACAATTCCGGCAAGTTCATTTTCTATTGATATAAACATTGGAGTTTTACCTTGTTTAGCCAATTCTTCGTATTTATTTTCAACTATATCTAAAGATATATTTAAATCCTCCATCATCTTTACATTACCAAGGTTAATTTTTTTATTGTCGATTACTGCATTTATACCTTTTCCTGTAACTGAGTTGAATTTTTCTACATTAATTAAATCTATATTTTTTTCATTTGCATATCTAACAATAGCTTCACCAAGTGGATGTTCAGATCCTTTTTCAGCTGATGCAGCCAATTTTAATAGATAATCTTCATCATAATCTCCATAAGTTATTATTTCAGTAACTTTTGGTTTACCTTCAGTTATTGTACCAGTTTTATCAAATATCACTGTATTTACTTTATGTGCAAGTTCAAGTGCGACACTACTTTTTATAAGGATTCCATTTTCAGCACCCTTACCAGTACCAACCATAATAGCAGTTGGTGTTGCAAGACCAAGTGCACAAGGACAAGCAATTACTAAAACTGATATAAATATTGTAAGCACGAAAGTTGTGTTTTCTTTTCCAACAAAAGCCCAAAGTAGAGCAGAGATTACGGCAATAGCTAAAACAGCTGGCACAAAATACCCTGCCACAGTATCTGCAAGTTTTGCAATAGGAGCCTTTGTTCCTTGAGCATCCTCAACAAGTTTTATAATTTGGGCAAGGGCAGTGTCTTTACCTACTTTAGTAGCTTCAAATCTTATAAGACCATTTTTATTTATACTAGCACCAGTAACACTGTCACCAACAGTCTTTTCAACAGGCATACTTTCACCAGTAAGCATAGATTCATCTATTGAAGTATGTCCAAATACTATTTTACCATCTACAGGTATTTTTTCACCAGGTTTTACAACAACTATATCGCCTTCTAAAACCTCATCTATAGAAACTTCAACTTCTTTATCATCAACCATAATTATCGCAGTCTTAGGTTGTAGACCCATAAGTTTTTTAATAGCTTCTGAAGTTTTACCTTTTGAACGAGACTCTAAAAACTTACCAAGAAGTATTAAAGCAATTATTATCCCAGCACTTTCAAAGTAAAGTTGGTGGTGATGAGACATATGCATTTCCATTGAAACACCAGCATTTCTTATTAAATTTATAGTAGTGTATAAACTGTATATAAATGCTGATGATGTCCCAATTGCAACTAATGTGTCCATATTTGGACTTCCATGGAATAATGATTTAAATCCATTTATATAGAATTTGTATCCCACAAGCATAATAGGAACAACTAGTACAATTTGTATAAGTGCATAATTTATAATATGTGTCTCTGGACTTATAATGTTTGGTACTGGCCAAGGTCCAAATGGTTTCGGAACCATAGGTCCCATAGCTATATAAAATAGTGGAATTGCAAAACAAATTGCAACTATGAATTTTCTAAATAAAGTATCTCTCTCTTTATCTTTTCTCTTTTGATCTTCGTCTACAGTTTCTTTATTTTCTTCAGTTATAGGCTCATATCCAGCCTTTTCAATCGCCTTTGTAATTTGAGATAATCTTACTTTAGTTGGATCATATGTAATTATAGCCTTTTCAGTTGCTATATTTACACTAGACTCCTCAACACCATCAAGCTTTTTAGTTACCCTTTCAACAGCCTTTGCACAAGCTGCACAAGTCATTCCATGAACGCTAAGCTCAATTTGCTTTGTGTTAGATTCTTTAATAGGTTCATATCCAGCTTTTTCAATAGCATGATTAATATCATCAAGACTTACTTTGTTTTCATCATACGAAATAACAGCCTTTTCTGTCGCTATATTTACATTAGACTCTTTAACGCCATCAAGCTTTTTAGTTACCCTTTCAACAGCCTTTGCACAAGCTGCGCAAGTCATACCTCCAACTTTCATCTCGATTTTCTTTATTTTTTCTTCCTCTTTAATTAATTTATAACCAGCCTTACTAATCGCCTTTTCCAGCGTATCATAGTCGACCTTATCATCTTCAAACTCTACAGTTAGCTTTTCTGTAGCTAAATTTACATTTTGGCTTACAACACCATCAAGCTTTCTAACAGCTCTCTCAGCCGCATTAGCACAAGATGCACATGTCATGCCTTCTACTTTGTATGTCTCTTTTACTATATTGCTCATGAGATTTCCTCCTTATCTTTTATTGTGTACAAAATTTGCGCGCTTTAAACATCCTTTTTTATATTTTTTGGTATTTTGTTAATATATGTTTTTTGGATGCTATGGGATTTTAAAAATACCCCCTATAGGTATAATAATAAGACATATTGGTGGAAATTTCAATATCAATTTGATATTTTTTAAATTTTATAAAAAAATATGCATATTATTGAGGTAGACGCTTTTTGGATAGCAGTATGACACATGATGAGGTCGTAAGGGCTTGTATAATATAAAATAGAAAGCGTAATATATATTACTCTACAACTTACTATATTAAAATATAATTTAGTAAGATAAGCATTCTTATCTATAGATTTCAAAAGTTAATTTTCTGTTATTAATAAATATAGGGAGTTTAAGTAATTCCCTATATTTATTAACATTTATTTTAATTTTTTGCATATAAATAATCATTGTATATTTATTCTGAATAAATTATATTTCTATAGTACACAAAACCATTTTGAAATGTATATTTAAATTCATTTTTATATTTTATTTAAACCAAATTTACATATTGCATTTAAAATCTTATTCTTATTTTCTTCACTTAAAATAATTGGCTTTAACTCATCCTCTCCAAAAGCATCAATATATTCGCTCCAAGGTCCTTCACATACTGAATCTAGAGAGCATTTAAAACAGTTCTTTCCTTTTCTTTTTATTGATTTTCTAATATCATCCCATTCAAAAGTCTTTTCTTTCACTTGTGTACAAATTGAGGAACTTCTTAAGTATTTTAACTCCCCAACTAGTCTCATATGTTTTGGAATAATACAAAACGGTACTGCCTCAAATTCTATATTTACTTTCATTTCTTCAGACTTATTTATTACTTTTTCTAATATATCTTTAATATTAGAATAAGTTGGTATTACTTCATTAAAATTAATTCTTGCACCACCTTGGGCATGTGGAAACGCAAAACAAATATATTTTACACCTAGATTATTAGCCAGTTTAACTATATCTTCTAACTCTAGCATATTTATTTTTGAAATAACTACTTTTATTATCACTAATTTATTCTGCTTAACCATTGTGCTTATACCTTGACATGTTTCCTCAAAACTTCCCTGTATTTGAGTAATATTATCATGTGTGTAAGAGTTAGCTCCATGTAAAGCTACAACAAATCTTATATCATCTATATTATTTATAGACTCTATTACCCTATCATTACTTAACATTCTTCCATTTGTTTGCACTGTAATACCTAGATTATTATCAATACATTTCTTTATTAATATATTAAAATCCTTTCTCAGAGTGACTTCTCCTCCTGTTAAAACAATATGTTTTATTCCTTTTTTTAATTCTTTATCTATTTGATCTAAGCATTCTTGTGTAGTTAAATCCATTTTTATATTATTACTAATTAATTTATTTTTACTATCTTCAATAACGCAATGCTTACATCTATTATTGCAAGAATATCCTACTTTTAAGTCGTACACTAACATAATCTTCTCCTATATTTATTCTACGTTTTGTTAACTTATTTATATTTGAATCTCGACCCCGTTAGGGTTTACAATAGTTTCACCACAAAACAAATTCCCCCTAAAGAAAGGAGCCGAGAAAGTTGAAACCTACGGTTAAATG
>NZ_JAHLOQ010000007.1 GCF_018917435.1 Intestinibacter bartlettii | reverse complement strand
TATTTATACAGTTCAGTACTATAACATTCAGTGCATTTAACCGTAGGTTTCAACTTTCTCGGCTCCTTTCTTTAGGGGGAATTTGTTTTGTGGTGAAACTATTGTAAACCCTAACGGGGCCGAGATTCAAATATAAATAAGTTAACAAAACGGTTATATTTTTTAGGGGGTAAAATTATGACTGAATTAGAAATAGATGCTTTTTTAAATGTTATAAAGTACGGTAGCATAACTAAGGCTGCTGAAGTTTTGTATATAAGTCAACCTGCCTTGAGTAGAAGAATTAAATCATTGGAAAATGAGTTGCAATATAAATTATTTGTACGACAAAAGGGGGTTCGAAATATTGAACTTACGCCTCAAGGTGAGGCATTTGTCTTAATTGCGGAGAAATGGAAAGAACTTTTGTTAGAGACAAAAAATATATCTCAAGCTCCAAAACACACTATGTTTCATATATGTGCAATTGACAGCATAAATACATATATTTTGCCTAAGGTTTATAAAACATTTATCGAAAAAAACAACCATATTCACCTTGTTATTCACAACTTACACTCACAAGATAGCTATACATATATAGAAAATAAAATTGTAAACTTAGGCTTTATTTCAGATGATATGTACAACAAAGATGTTAAAACTGTTCCTATTTTTAGTGAAAAAATGTGTTTTATATCCAATAAAGAAAATAACTACCCAACTTTAGTGCATCCATCGAATTTGGATTGTAAGTTAGAGATAAAATTGCCATGGAATCCCGAATTCGATAAATGGCATAATTACTGGTTTGGAGCGACATCAAAATCTCTAATTATTGTCGACAAGATGTCGATTTTAGATGATTTCTTGCAAATAAAAAATAGTTGGGCGATTGTACCTATGAGTATTGGTCATTGGCTTGTAAAAAATAACTCTAATCTACAGATTTCTGAAATTGAAGATGCACCACCTGAGCGTATTTATTATTATATTCAACATATAAATTATAAATCTGAATATGTAGATAAATTTTTGTGTATTTTACAAGAATACCTTGAAACAATCCCTGGAATAGTTGTTTTATTAAAATGTATGTAATTTTTTATGTGTTATAAAAAAATGAGGTATAGTTCATTTTTCCATACCCCATTTTTATTATTCCTCTACATTTTCTACTTGTACACTCGTATTATTTTCAAAACTATCAAAGGCAGCATAATTTAATACTATTAATCCAACATTAAAAAGTACAAAGAGTAAAAGTACAATTCCAATAGTTTTCCAAACTCGATGTGAACGTCTATTTTTTATCGCTAATTGTTCATTAATCCTCATCAATTGATCAGCCACAACATTTATATCTTGTTCTTTTTTTTCTTCTATTTTTGCACCTAATAATTCGCTTACACTTACTTCAAAAATATCGGCGATTTTTATTAGCATATCTGCATCAGGAACTGATAACCCCTTTTCCCATTTTGAAATAGTTTGACGAACTACATTTAATCTTATTGCTAATTCCTCTTGAGATAATCCCCTACTCTTCCTAAGTTGCTTTAAATTTTCATTTAACATATAGAGCCTCCTAAGTTATTAATTTTTATACTATCCATATTATAAAAATTTCCTAATTCTATCAAGCAATGCAAATTAACATAATAGTGCAATGGCTAAATTTCAACAAATAAAGGTACCCTAATAATGGAGTACCCTTTAAAACATATTATATATATTCAATTAAAAACTTTAAATTTTTATTGTTTTTTTATCAATAATTTAATTCCGAAAACAATAATTAGTATTCCCACAACTATATTTAAAATATTAATCATCATATCTGGCATAAAGTTTGATAACAGCATACCTAAAATAGCAACGATTGTTAAAAATAATAAAGTCGCAGATACTAATCCAACTGAAAAAAATAATTAATTCATTTTTCTTAAAGTTTTCTTCTATTATTTTTGTTGTTAACACACTTCCCCAAAATATTATTGTAATTGGGTTAGATAGTGTCAATATAATACCCTGAATGAAAGCACTCGATGAATTTAGTTTTAGATTTAATCCCGGTATAATATTAATTCCAAAAACATTCAAAATAATATTCATCCCAAATATCATCAAAACAAGAGCACCTATCACCTTCACAGTATTTCTTATACTTTCTTTTCCTAATATCTTACTAGCACCCAAACTTGCTAATAATATATAGAATGCATCTACTAAGGCAATTGCAATAACTAATGATAATGCGACTAGAAAACCTGAATTTTGTGCCGTATTAAAAACCATTAAACACATTGGTCCAACTGCAAATTGTAATAACATCCCAAACTTTAAGCCTTCCAAGTACTTTTTCATAATCACAACTCCCCTTTAAATTACAAGTTTATATTATATATAAATAATAACATAGTAACTGCTGGGAGTCATTTATTGCTATACTAAAGTTTTTGTATTCCATGCACCTTTTTATAACGAACTAGTACAAAAATAGCTATAATGATATAATATTCATGATGTAATAAATCGAAAAAGGAGGTCAAACTATGAATAATATAATATGTGAAAAAAGAGTCTATGGCGATAAAAGCAAAATCCATACACACGATTATGGACAATTAATAATGCCTATGAAAGGTAGCTTAAATATAAAAACCGATAAAAAAGATTTGAGCCTAGATGACAACAACATATTCTTTTTGCCTCCTGACTGTGAACATTTATTCAATGCACATGATATAAATGAATTTTTGGTGCTTGATGTCCCAACAAATCTTCTTAAAAAAGATGATATGAATAAAATAAAAAGTGGAAAAGAAATCACTTTTGACGATAAATGGCAAGCTGTTAAATATTTATTATTGAGCGAGATTAACAGTGGAAAAACATCTCCCAATTTAAATAATTTATTTTTGTATTGTTATGGATTGATGATTGCAGAAAGCAAATTTGAATCAGTAAAATATATCGACTCACACTTTACAGAAGATATAGATCTTAAAAAACTTGCTCAAATTGAACACTACAACCCAAATTACTACACTGAATGGTTCAAAAATAACATGGGAATATCCCCTAGTGAATATATAAAAAAACTTAGAATAGATAAAAGCAAAGAACTCCTTTTAAACACAGATTTGACAATTTTACAAGTTGGAGAGTCTGTCGGATATAAATATAATTCATCATTTACAAGGGCTTTCAAGGATATTGAAAATATTACGCCAAAAGAATTTCGAATACATTCTAAATAACAGACTTCATTTTAATTAAGTAATTTTTATCATATATTTAGATATGTTCTGCGTTAATGATAAATTTTATCTGTATATCTGAAAAGAATGTATTTTTATTTTTAGTATAATAATGAATATATAATTTAGAAAGGATTTGATATATTATGATACAAGCTAAAATTAGTGAAGATATAAAAGCAGTATGCCCTAATGCTACATTAGGATGCATCCAAGCAAAAGTTAAAGTTAAAAACAGTGACAAAGAACTATTAGATGAATTAGATAAATGCGCCAAAGAATTAGAGGCCAACTTAAAATTAGAAGACGTTGCATCTCTTCCTGAAATACATAACTCAAGAGAAGTTTATAAAAAATTAGGTAAAGCACCTAGCAAATACAGAGTTTCTTCAGAAGCCTTAATAAGAAGAATCTTACAAGGAAAAGGACTTTACCACATAAATAATATCGTTGAAATAAACAATATTCTATCAATAAAATCACATTTTTCAGTAGGAAGTTACAACGTTAAAAATATAGAATCACCAATCTGTTTAAATGTTGGACAAGAAGGCCAAAGCTACAAAGGAATCGGTAAAGCAGAAGTAAATATAGCAAACTTACCAGTTTTATCAGATTCAATATCAACTTTCGGTAGCCCAACAAGTGACTCTGAAAGAGCAATGATCACAAATGATGTTGAAGAAATTGTTATGTGCATCTACTCTTTCAGCGGTGATGAAGGTTTAAATGAGTATTTAGAACTTGCTAAAGAATTATTAATTAAGTATGCAGATGCTGATGATATTTCTATTCAAATAGTTAAATAATATACATAAAAATGAGGTATAGTTTTATCCATACCTCATTTTTTATTTATCAAAATCTATGCAATTTCTTCTTCAAATCTTTTTAAATATCTAGACATTAACCAAAGGTAATTGATTGCTATACTAATACTTTAACCAAACTATCAACTACTATATTAAAATATTCTTTTAATACATCATCAACCTTATCATCTGGAACTTTTTCTATTTTTCTAACTTGACCATCTTTATAAAAGATTAATTCTCCATCAAAAAATCTTATATGCTCATCCTCTGTATAGCGTGCAACCTTCATCGAATTTATAAATGGTGAATTTGGATTTGATTCACAATAGAAAGAAGGTAATACATAATCTATATCTAACTGTGGTTCCAAGGAAAAGCTATATATCTGTTTCCAGTCTTTATTAGGCTTTCTTTGATATAAAATATATTCCCCTTCCTGTTTTGGATTACACCCAAACTTATAATCGCATTTCCCATCATTTTGAACTTTACCAACTTTAAGTTCTAAACTTTTTCTAGATAATTCGCTTAAAACCCCAACATCAGAAATATATGATTTATCATCTATATCGATTTTTAATATTCTATGAAGTCTCATTCTCGTATTTCCATCTTGATAGATAAATCTTCCCGCCAAATTTGTCACATTAAATCCCAAACTTTTCAACAAATTGCTATAAAGTCCATTTAATTCAAAACAATATCCCCCTCTTGATTTAACAATCATCTTATCAAACAAATCCTGTGCATCAAGTGATAGAGGTTTTCTATTTAAAACATCTATATTTTCATATGGAATATGAGTTAAATGAGCTATTTGCAACTTACACAATGTGTTGTAATCTATATGTATTTCATCATTATACTCCATCTTTTTTAAATATAAATCTATCTGTTCATTGGTATATATCATAAAATCATCCCCTAAAAATATATTTATTTTTATTAAAAAATAAGCATTGATAAGTGGCTTCAATTATCAATGCTTTTGTTATGTTTATGTTAATAAATTTATCTTATTTATATGGTCGAAAATTTATTTAGGATTCACTTATTTATTTTTTAGGTCCAATCAAACCTTCTCTATATGCACCTATATATTCAATACAATATTCATCTTCACCTAATAAAGCTTCTGTTGCATATATAAGTCCTAACATATCTCTGTTTGTTGGGTCTAATATTGCACTATCTAATCCTGCATTCATTGCTAAAACTGTAAAGCCTAAGTTTATTAATTTTCTAACTGGTAAGTTGAATGAAATATTACTTACTGCTGCAGTTATATGGATTGTAGGATATTCTTTTCTTATAGTGCTTATAACTTCTATATTCATAGCGATACCATCTTCTGATGTACATAACATTTCAACTAATGGATCTATATGAATTCTTTCAGGTTTGATATTATATTCTTCTGCTTTTTTCATTATATTTTTGAATACTCTTAATCTATCTTCTGCTGTTTGTGGTATTCCTGTATCATCTGAAAGTAAAGCTATAACTTGCCAATCTGTATCTGCTATTGCTGGAAATATTTTATCTATTTTATCTCCTTCCATTGAAACAGAGTTGATAATACCTGGTTTATTACAGAATTTATAAGCTTCTAATATTACATCAGCACTTGGACTATCTACTGCTATTGGTAAATCTGTAACTTCTTGAATTTGTTCTATCATCCATTTTAATGTTTCAACTTCCTCAGCTTCTGGAACTGATGCACAACAGTCTATATATGTTGCACCACTTTCAGCTTGTATTTTTGCTCTATTTTTTATAAATTCTGCGTCTCTATTTTTTATCGCTTCTGCCACTACTGGAATAGAACCGTTGATTTTTTCACCTATAATAATCATTTTTTATCCTCCATCCATACTAATTTTTCTGTCATAATTTATATTATTTTAGCTTAGTCACAATAGAATTTACGAGATTCTGTGTACATTGTTTCATATCCTTTTTCTCTACGTTCTGGATTATTTTCACGATACCAAGCTATATATCTTCCTTCTTTACCATATTCATGAACTCTATCTTTTACAGCTTGTGCATATTCTTCATCAGTTAATTTTCCTTCTGGGTCTGGTGAGAAAGAACTTACTTGAGCTAGTTTATCTGCGTATTTTTCTAATATTCCAACTTTGTCGTTGCAAGCATCTTGACCTTCCCAAGAATCAAATCCAGCTGCTATAAAGTTTTCGATTTGATTTCCAACACATCCACAAGAGTGGAAGTTTACATAAAGTCCCATTTCATGAGCTGCATCGTTCATTCTCTTATAATGTGGTAACATAACTTCTTCGAAAGTAGTTGGTGAGAAGAATGAACTTCTTTGAGTTCCCATATCATCGTGGAAAGTTATTATGTCAGCATGGTATACTTCTTTTGCAATTTTCATTAATTGTATATGGAAATCTGTTAATTTAGTATAGAATGCTTCTAGTGCTTCTTCCTCTTCTAATAAGTAGCAGAAAGTATCTTCAAAACTTGTTAAATCTGCAGTTCTTTCAAATAATCCATTTACTATTGTAAATATTGTTGCTTTGTCTGGATCGATTACTTTCGCATAGTTTTCTTCATAATCTTTTTGCCAGTCTATAGCTGATAAATCAGGGAATTCTAAGCTTTCCCAATTTGTTATATCATCTAATCTTCTTGTTCCTGGTTTAACCATAGCTGCATTTGTTTTTGGTTCATATTCCCACTCGATTCCGAACCAGTCAAATCCACCTTTACATCTAGCAGTAGCATCTGGCATTACTAATGGTTGTATAAAGTTTATATCGAAATAATATGATGGCATCCAAAGTGGTTTTTCGCCTCTATATAATCTAAGTACATTTTCTTTTGGTGTAATAGGTGTATGATATTTTACAGTTTCAAATGATTTTGCGCCATATGGATTTGGTACTGCTGGGTCTATTGTTGGATTTTGTATTTCCTCTATTTTAAAAGAATAATCGCTCATCTTTTTGCCTCCCAATTTATGAATTTATTTTATTTACCTATCTTGCTTCTTCAAACTTATTTAAAAGCTCATTTAAAAATTTTCTATATTATTTTCAGTATTTTTATTTAATTAATTTGCTTTTGCTCTCTCTTGCAATTCTTTTTCCATTACAGCTATATCACCGTCTTTTATTTTGTATCCTAGTAACGGAATTATTGATGCTACTAAGAATATAATTGGAACTACAAGGCATAACATTTTTATTCCACTAACTGTAGAACTTGTAATTGCTGCATTAGCATGATATCCAACTGCTGATAATACACTTGTTATAACAACACCTCTAACTGCAATTGATATTTTTATAGCTAAAGAGCTAAAAGACATTATAACTGCTTTAGTGTTTTTACCTGTTTTATATTCGCTATATGTACCACAATTTGAATATAAGCTTGTTGTATTTCCATAAGATATTCCAAAGAATATTTGTGCTATACCTAAAAGTACAGTCACTATCATCATATTTGCTGGCATAATATATATAACTACTAGGCAAACAGCAAATCCTAAAACGCCTACAATATTCGTCATCTTGCTTCCAAGTTTTGCAACCACATTTTTTGATATAAGTGATCCAACTAATGCCCCTACATTAAACACTACTAATATAATTGACATTGCTGCTTCATCTTGAAGAACAACTTTAGCATAATATGCAATAGTTGCCATTAAAGTGTAATATCCAATTAGTTTTAAGAAGTCGAAAATTAAAACTAATAATAATTGTGGGTTTGAAGCAATACTTTTTCCCATATCTTTAAATGAAATTGATTTTGTATGTTTTGAACTATCATTTGATGATTCTTTTGGTTCATCATAACCCTTAGTAATAGCAAAATGTATTAAGTAACATACTGTGAAAGTAAGTGATGCTATTAAAGCTGTTAATGTATAACCAATAACCCCTGTTGAACTTGCGAATATTCCTAAGAAGAATAAATTCAATACTGGTACAAGATATGATGCAAGTATTTTACCTGCACTTGAACCAGCTGATATTCTTCCTGAAAGAAATGCTCTTTCTTCTGGGTCATCAGTAAGTTCACCAACTAAAGTTCTGTTTGCTGTCCAACATATATTCCAAATTCCATGACTTAAAACATATCCTAAACCACAAAGCAATGCAGCCATTGGGTCAGAACCAATCTTAGTAAACATCAATATGAAAAATGCTACTACAAATGGTGGACAATATATCAACCAAGGTCTATATTTTCCATTTTTAAAGTTAACCTTATCTATTATTACCCCTGCTAACATAGCTGTTATAGCATCTGCTATACCTGCTACAGATGTTATTGCCGCAACTAGCGGTAATGGTAGTTGTGCTACATCTGTTAAGAATATTACAAAGAATGTTGTCTCAACTGTACTCATAAATGAAAATCCTACTTCGCTTATTCCCCAAAACGATTTTATTTTATTGTTTATTTTTTTCATAAAGGTTCCTCATTTACATTTTATTTTTTATTTAATATCACCCTTGCACTAAAACTTTACTATATTGAGTTTTAATTTAAATATATTTCATTTCTAATCTTAAGCTGGCACACTTACTAAACTTGCTAATTTTTTAGCTACTTGAGCTGCACTAGCTGCATCTTCTGTATAAGCGTCTGCTCCTATTTCATCTGCAAATTCTTGTGTTATTGGAGCTCCACCAACCATAACTTTTATTTTATCTCTGCCTGGATATTCATTAAGTGCTTTTACTGTTTCTTTTAAAGCTGGCATAGTAGTTGTTAAAAGTGCTGATGCTCCTACTATTTTTACATCTGGATTTTCTTCTAAAGCTTGTATAAATTTTTCTGCTGGTACATCAACACCTAGGTCAATAACTTCAAATCCAGCACTTTCAAGCATCATTATAACTAAGTTTTTACCTATATCATGTAAGTCACCTGCAACTGTTCCCATTATCATTTTTCCTGCTGAAACTGCATTTTCTCCAACTAATAATGGTTTTAAAACTTCAACACCTTTTTGCATTGCACGTGCTGCTACTAACATTTCTGGAACGAATATTTCATTTTTAGTAAATTTATCACCTACTACTGTCATTGAATCTATCATTGCATTTAATATTTCTGGTGCAGTTGATCCTGAATCTAGAGCCTCTTGAACTAAACCTGCTACTTTTTTAGATTTTCCTCTTTCTACAGCTGTTGCTACTTCTTGAATTTTAGACATATTATTTCCCCCTAACATATAATAAACATATTTTTTAAAATTATTTTTGATAACGATTTCCTGATGTCTGTGTGTTTTGTTTTTGTTTATATTTTAAGTATAGGATTTTGACATACTTATTTTCAATGTGGGAAAATATGAATTTTTTATATTATTTTATAATTTTTATATAAAGTTCTTTTGTATATTTTTATAAAAATTCTCTATTATTTTTTAATAAATCTACATTTTTTTCCAATTTCATATATAAATATTCTATAATATAAATTATAAGCCTTTAATTTTATTATTTTTTGCTAAAGGAGGTCAAAATGTATATTAGTATGAATGAAATATTAGACAAATTTTCTAAATTTACTTTAAGTTACAAGATATCATTTGATACTGAAATAGTAAATTTTAAATTTTCAACTAAAAATCTTCAAAATTACAGCCCTTATTGTCTATATATTTTTAGGGCGAATAAACTTCCAAAAGAAATCTTTAATTACGATAAAGTAAATTTTCTCATAATAGGTGAACCACAAAATTTACCTTATTTAAATAAATGCAATTATATTATATTGAAGGAAAATTCTATTTCTATTTTTGACATTATAAAAATAATTCAAAACTTATTAGACTTTGATGATGCTCTTTCATCTTTTAAAGAAAAATTATTCCTTAGCGTTAAAGACGATTTATCTATTAGTAATATGATTTCTATCGCTTTTGAATATTTGAATAACCCGATAATGGTACTAAATTCAAAATATGAAACATGTTATTTTGAGATTGGAAAAACAGTTTTAAATGAACCAGTTTGGGAATTTCAGCTTAAAAATAATCGTCCCCATCCTGAATATTCATTGCTATACAATAAAAGTAGAGAAAATCGTCTTATTGCAGAATCTAGCTATAATCATATAGTTACTTTCTTTGATGGGGTTATGAATCATAGAGAAATTTCAATTCCAATAAAACATATTGATTTCTCTATTGGTCGTATATCTGTATTAGAAGTTAATAGGCAAATTACTCAAAGTGATATTCATATATTAAAAACTTTGGCTAAAATGATGTATCCACTTATGGTTTGTGATAAAAAATTTCTAAATTTAGAAACATCAAAACTTGACTCTGTTTTTAGAGATTTAATAAATAATCCAAAGCCAAATATGTTACTTATAAGAAAGAAATTATCTAATTTTAAATTTAACTTAGATTCAAATATGTATCTCCTTTGTTTATGCGATTTAGATAATATAAATTCAAAATCAAAAATAAATTATGTAAAACAAATGGTACAAGATATATTTGAAAGACATTATGTATTTATATTTGAGAAAAACATTATTGTTCTTTATAATAATAAAAATTCATTTGATTATTTTAATAAATGCAAAGAATACAAAAAATTTATTGAATTTATACAAGATTATACATTATCGGTTGGTGTAAGCAAGCTGTTTGGTGGTGTCTCTGGTATAAGAAATGCATATTTTGAATCACTATCTGCTATAAATTTTGCAAATCGTCTTAATTTTATTGGCATGAAAAAATCCTTTATAAATTTTTATGATGATTATGTTCTGCACGACTTAATGTATGATTTTGTAGTCAAAAAAAAGCTTAATTACATTTTAGACTCAACAATACTAAAGTTACTAACTGATAATAATACAAATTTGATTACAACAATTAAATACTATCTCTATTACAATGAGAACTTAAATTTAATAGCAGACAAACTTGGAATTCATTATAATACATTGAAATATAGAATCGAAAAATTAAAAACTAAATACTTTATAGATTTAAAAGACTCTGATTCATTAATAAAATTAAGACTTGCAATAGTTGCATTAGAAATTTCAGAAGGATATAAATTAGATCTTGGACTAAATTGAAGGGAGGGCTCATATGTCAGCAACATTTAATGAAATAGCTACAAAACTATCTTCAAAAAATCCAATAGTTATAATCAGAAAAAATATAAATATTTCAAACTACTATTATATAGAAGATAATTTTGATAACCTTAATTCTTACAGTCTTTATATATGTAAATTATCCAATTTCCCAAAAGATTTTAAGAGCGATAAAACCATAAACTTTTTGATAATAGTAGATATAAATATAAAATACGATTTATTTCAGCTTAAAAACTGTAATATTTTAATACTAGAAAAAGATAAAATCAGCCTATACAAATTATTAGAAGATTTGCAGGATATCATAAACGTAAATGCTGATATAATCGCATCTTCCAACAGCATTATAGATGCATTATCACAAAACCAAAATATAGACGATATTATAAAAACAATTCATCACTATCTGCAAAATCCAATAATAATAACTAACTCTGCAAATTATCTTTGTTGTCATAGTGATGATAAGTTTGATATAAATGATACAATTTGGGAAGATTATATAAAATATGCCTATCCCGATCCAAATTATTTGGAGAAAATTTATTACAATATTAAATTTGTACAACCTCTATCAACAGAAAGTGATTCACATATTATAGATTATTTGGACGTAATGGAACATAGAGTTCTTACATGCCCAATAAAAATAAATAATTTCAATGTAGCATATATCTATGTTTTGGAGGCTAATAAACCATTTAATAAAGACGACATGGGTGTACTAAATATTTTGAGCAAAGTACTAGCTCCTTCAATAATAAACGACCCTCGTTTTACTTATTGTGAAAACACTCAGATAGATTCGATATTTTATTATTTATTATCATGTGATAACACAGAGCCTCACTTTCTTGAAAAGACATGTGAAATATTAAATTTAGAACTACATTCAAACTTCTTTTTGCTAAATATTAATTGCCCAAAAGAAGAAATGACAATAGAAAAATTAAAAGAACTTTATGATTTGATAAAATCGATATTTTTCAACCAGTTTGTGTTTATATATAAAAATCAAATATGCATACTATATATTACAAGGGATGATAACCCTCACAAATTTAAAATATACTCTAAATATTTTTTAGACATATGTGAAAAATATAATCTATCAGTTGGAATTAGCGACATATTTTTCAACCTACACGATATAAAAATTGCATACAACCAGACATTAAAAGCACTGGATTACTCGACTATCTCAACAGATAAAAATCGTATAAATTATTACTCCGATTTTATGCTGACAGACTTGGTCTATGAGTTTTTGATAAATGAAAATACAGACAATATCATTGATTTGAACTTCAAAGAATTTATAAACTCCGCATCAGAAGAATATCTTGAAATGTTGAAGTTGTTCGTCGATAATAACGGCAATATTAAAAAGACTGCCGATGAACTTCATGTGCATTATAATACTTTGAAATATCGCTTGAGCAAGATTAGAGATGAGTATTGTATTGATTTTGAGGATTTGAATTATATTATTAAGCTGAAGTTGTCTTATATCGCTTTGGATTTTATTTCGAATACATAGTTTTATAGTAATTAATAATATAGTAGAGTGCATAATAAGTATTGCTGCACTCTATTATATTACTTTTCTATAACCTAAAAACACCTCCAATTTTTCAACATAGATTTCTCTATATATCATAATCAGAGGTGTTATATTATCGCATTTTAAACTCTAAAACGTTAAAATCCCTAACTTTCAAATAACTATTCAGTTATTTCCCAGTTATGGTAAACATTCTGAACGTCGTCATCTTCTTCAAGTAAGTCTATTAATTTTTCCATAGATTTTACTTGACCTTCGTTGTCTAAAACTGTAGTAGTTTGTGGTATTAATTTGATGTCAGCAGATACGAATTCATATCCTTTTTCAACTAATGCATCTCTAACTGCGTTGAAATCTTCTGGAGCTGTTACAACTTCGAATCCATCTTCTTCAGTTATTATGTCATCTGCTCCAGCTTCTAAAGCATCGTCCATTAATTGTTCTTCGCTTATACCTTCAGCAGCTATTAATATTTGTCCTTTTCTATCGAACATGAAACCAACGCATCCAGTAGTTCCTAAGTTACCACCGTTTTTGTCAAAGTAATATCTTACGTTACCAGCAGTTCTGTTTTTGTTATCAGTTAAAGTTTCAACTATAACAGCAACTCCACCTGGTCCATATCCTTCGTAAGTGTTTGAGAAGTAATCTTCTCCTCCACCAGCTCCAGCACCTTTGTCTATCGCTCTTTTTATGTTGTCATTTGGCATATTGTCAGCTTTAGCTTTATCTATAGCTGTTTTTAAAGCTGCATTGTATTCTGGATCAGCTCCACCTTCTTTAGCTGCAACAGTTATAGCTCTTGCATGTTTAGTGAATACTGATGCTCTTTTAGCATCTTGTTTACCTTTTCTATTGATAATATTACCTATACGGCCCATAATTCCACTCCTTAATTTTAATTTCGTTCATTTATAGATTTATTCAAAATCTATTGACAAAGTAAATTTTAGCACAAAATTCCGATTTAGTAAATTAGAATATCGGTGGTTTTGCAGCAGTGTGTCTTTTGTGTTCACTGATTCTATGTAGTCTATCTATAATCTCTAAATCTTTTTGAGGAACTTCATCTCTTTTTCCTAATACAACTTTGTCTATCATGTTGTATGTAGTCCCCATTTCGTTTTCGTCTGTTTGGCCTTCCCATAAACCAGCTGATGGAGCTTTATCTATTACGTCTTTATGTACGCCTAATGCTCTAGCCCAATCATAAACTTCTGCCTTAGTAATGTTAGCTATTGGAACTAAGTCAACTCCTCCATCACCGTATTTTGTAAAGTAACCAGTATGTATTTCTGCTGCGTTGTCTGTTCCTACAACTAAATATCCTAAGTTGTTTGCAACTGTGTAAACAGAACACATTCTAACTCTTGCTCTTAAGTTAGAGTCTGAAGCTCTAAGTCCAGCCTCGTTGTATAAATCTTTTTCTTTAAGAGCTGATGTTACAGAATTTAATATCATTTCTTGTGGTTCTGTTAAATCTAAGTCTATATAATCTATTCCACAACCATTTATAACTTTAAGTGCATCCTCTCTATCTTTAGGATTACTGTTGATACTCATGATTACACCTATTGAGTTATCTGGAAATGCTTTTTTTATAAGGTAACAAACTACAGCTGAGTCTATACCTCCAGAAACCCCAACAACTAATCCTTTACAGCCTGCTTCTTTTACTTTTTCTCTAAGCCAGTCTACTGTCTTATCGATTTTTTGATTTATTTCCATTTATTTTTCCCCTTTCTCATAAAAATCTATTCTTATAATACCATATTTATTTCAAAATTAATTTATTATTTTTACATATATACATAGTTTTATCAAAATCACAAATAATAATACAAAGTAGGTGAAAATATGAAGAATCCATTTAATATCAAAAATTCTATAATTGGAGCTTTTACAGGTTTTATTAACGGACTATTTGGTTCTGGCGGTGGTACTCTTTTAGTTCCTATTTTAAATAATATCTTAAAAGTTGAAGAACATAAATCACATGCTACAGCTTTAGCTGTAATAATATTTTTAACAACAACTAGTTCTGTAATCTATGTTTCTAAAGGAACTTACGACGTTAAGCTAACAATCCAAGCAGCAATAGGCAGTATAATTGGAGGTATTGTTGGAGCAAAATTACTAAGCAAAGTAACAGGAAAATTTTTAAGAATAGCTTTCGGAATAGTTATGATAATATCCGCAGTTAGAATGATTTTTTATTAATTAGGAGGGAATTATGTTAATTGGAATAATAGGTTTTTTTGCTGGAATAATTGGTGGTATGGGAATGGGTGGTGGAACGATACTAATTCCTGCACTAATATTATTTGCAAGTATCGACCCTAAACTAGCTCAAAGCATTAACTTACTGTCATCAATACCTATGACTATTGCAGCCTTAAGTATACATATTAAAAAGAAAAATGTTGACTTTGAATTAGTACTTCCGATAGTTTTATTTGGTATAGTAGGGGCCTTTTTTGGTTCAACATTAGCCGAATATCTATCCTCTAATATTTTAAGAAAGTGTTTTGGAGTATTTTTATTGATTATAGGAATTTTTGAAATACAAAAGGGATATATGCATAAAGATAAAAACAAAAAATAAAGCCTAAAACTATCTAATAAGTCTTATAGTTTTAGGCTTTTTTATAATATTAATTTTTCTCTTCTAATCTACTTATCATAAAGAAATCTTTTATTGCATTATCATAATCACCTGTTTGGCAATATGCATCTCCACGTTTTTCATAAGCACTTATGTCTGATGGGTCGCCCTCTATAGCTACAGAAAAATCATCTATCGCTTCTTTATATTGTTGAAGGTTATAATAAGCTAGTCCTCTATAATAGTAATTTTTAGATTGACTCTTATCAAGCTCAATTGCTTTGTTAAAGTCAAGTATTGCTTCATTATATTCTTTTAAGTCTAAGTTTGCTGCTCCTCTTCCCATATAAACAACATAGCTGTCATAGCCATGTTCTATAGATCTAGTATAATCATCTTTTGCCTTTTGGAAGTTACCTGTTAATGAGTATTCTTTTCCTCTATTGCAATAAGATTTTCCTACTTTATAGCCCATTTTTATTGCTTTTGACAAATCACGAATTACTTTTGTATGGTTTTCCATTTGGCAATATGCAAGTGCTCTGTTATAGTATGCTTCTCCATTTTTAGGATTTAATACTATAACTCTGTCTAAATCCTTTATCGCTTTTCGTAGATTATCTTGTTTTAGATAAGCTACTGAACGATTGAAGTAACTTTCTTCATAATCTGGGTCTATTTCTATAGATTTATTATAATATTCAATAGCATTGTTGATTTGGTTCATTTGACAATAGCAATCTGCCATTCCCAAATACCCTTCTTTCATATGTGGAGCTAAGTTTATAAATGCCTTATAATCTAATAAAGCATTTTTGTATTGTCTCATTAGATAGTAAAGACCAGCTCTTTCATAAACTAATCTTTCATCATATTTTTCAAGATTTATAGCATTTGTAAAATCTTTTAGTGCTTCTTTGTATCTTCCTAAATAAGCTAATATTCGACCTCGATTGTAGTAAGCACTAACATCATTTTCGTCTAATTCTAATGCTTTTGTATAGCTTTCCATTGCTTTGTCGTATTCTTTTAAGTTGCTATAAGATACTCCTAAGTTGTAGTAAGCTACTTCATATCTCGGGTCAATTTCTAATGATTTTTGATAATTTTTTATTGCTAATTCATTATCGCCTAATCTACTATAACAAACACCTTTACCCCTATATGCTTCTTTATAGTTTTTATCTAATTCTAGCGTTTTTTCAAAATCTCTTATTGCTGCATAAAATTTTTCGAATTTAATATAAAACTCACCGCGATAGTAATATCCATCGGCACTATCTGAGTATTTTTCGATAATTTTATTTATATAAGCCATTTTTTCATTTATTTCAAATTCCATATTTGCATGATTTAGCATATCTTGTATGAAATTTTGTCTTTCTAAGTCTTCTTGTAGTTTATTCAAAGTTTCAATAGTATTGTTCATGTCTACATTATCAGATTTTGATAACTTAGATAAATTAAATACCATAAAAACCATAAAGCCATACATAAAGCAGAATATTATTATCTCTTCATTTTTAGATAAATTCAAAGCTGTTATAGCTAAGAATAAAATACCTACTATAGCTAGAGAGATTATTATCTGTCTCGTTCTTTTGTTTTTTTCACTTTCCATTATGACTTCCCCCTCGATAAATGTATTGTTAAATAACCCCTATCTAAAAAATAATTTTCCCTTCTTTTTCAGATAAGTAAAATCCTTCGCTTTCACCTATTTCAGCAGTTCCACTTGTTATATCTATCATTTTTGATTTAAGTGATTCTGCTTCTTCTTCTCGAGAATAAACTATTATTTCCACCTTATCAGTATATAAAGTGTCTTTTATTGTGTAGCCCATATTCATTATTTCATTTTGAACTTTACCTATTTGATTATAATCTATAGTTACACTTATTTCTTTGTATTTTACCTTTTGGATAATTTGAGCTGCTTCAATACCTACTTTTGCACCTTTTGTATATGCTCTAACAAGTCCACCTGCTCCTAGTTTAATACCTCCGAAATATCTAGTTACAACAACTACTACATCTCTTAGGTCTTCTTTTTTTATAACTTCTAATGTAGGAATTCCTGCTGTTCCCTGTGGTTCTCCATCGTCACTATAACGTTGGATATTCATAGTTTCACCAACAGTATATGCCCAAACATTATGAGTCGCATCTTTGTGTTTTTTCTTTATTTCGTTTATAAATTCCACAGCTTCTTCTTCAGATTTTATAGGTTTTGCATAGCCTATAAAAGTAGATTTTTCTACTATATACTCATCTGTTCCAAAGCCATGTAGTGTTTTATACGTCTTCATAGTGCCTCTCCCCCTGCCGTTAGATATTTCAAAGCTAAAATAGCTTCATTGTATGCCCTTATGACATATTCTTTTTCATTAATTTTTTTCTTGTCTATAAGTCTTTGCAAAATCTCGACTGTCTTATCATCTCCCACTTTTGCCAAAGCTTTGGCGCAGTATTGTCTTGTTTGTGGATTTGGGTCATATAATCCCTTTTCCAAAACTAATTTGCTCTTTGGAGAAGATATTTTTCTAATAGCTGAATAAGTTATTCTTCTTATATCTGAATGTCTGTGGTTTGTAAGAGGGTGAAGTATTTTTAAAAATCTATCATCTCTAAACTCTCCAGTTGCCCAAATTAAGACAATTAGATCATCTGCATTTTTTTCTTTAAGTATTCTTTTGTATAACTCTCTTTTAAAATCTAGTTCTTTTTCTTGGTCTAAACTCAACTCTTCTATAAATTCAAGTCTTGAGTCTTTTCCCAATTCTAAAAATTTATCCAATACATCTTTTGAAGATTCTATTTGTTGCTTATTTACAGATTTTATTTCCAATTTTGCTTTAATTAATTGGTCATTTACCTCTGTAACTGGTATGTTTCTAATTTTACTAATTTGTGACACTGTTTTTGATTCAGTATAAAGAAGATATGTAATAAAATAGTCATCTAAATTGTCAATATTGCTCCAACTTATATCCATTTTTATTCCTCTACTATATATTGTTTATATACATTATAATCTTCTTCATCTAAACTTACTTCAAGTTGTGTTCCATTTTCCATATATTCAAAATAGTCTACATTGTATTTTTCTTTTATTTTACTAAATATATTACCTTTGTCATATGGAAGTAATAATTTAACTTGATAAGTGTCTTCCATTAAAGCATTCTCTATCATTTTTAAAAGTATATCCATATTGATACCTTTTTTAGCAGAAATATAAATTCTGTCTTCTCTATTTCTTGGATAAATATCTAGTTCTAGTCTATCTATTTTGTTGTATACTATGATAGTTTTCTTATCATCTGCACCTAATTCTTTTAATACTGATTCAGTAGTTTGTTTTTGAAGTTCAAAACTGCTATTTGTTGCATCAATAACATGTAGTATTAAGTCTGCATATTTAACTTCTTCAAGTGTTGCTTTGAATGCTTCTACTAAATCATGTGGTAGTTTACTTACAAACCCAACTGTATCTACTACTAGAAAATCTCTCTTATTTGGTAAAGTAGCCTTTCTTAAAGTTACATCAAGTGTTGCGAAAAGCATATCTTTTACGAAAACTTCTTTTTCTGTTTCGTAATCTTTGTGTGTCTTTATTAATTCGTTTAATAAAGTCGATTTTCCTGCATTTGTGTACCCAACAAGTGCAACTATTGGTATATTTGATTTTAAACGTTGAACTCTTTGAGTTTCTCTGTTTTGTTTTACTTCTCTAAGTTCTTTTCTTATGTCTGCTGCCCTGTTTAAGATATGTCTTTTATCTACTTCAAGTTTTTGTTCCCCAGGACCTCTAGTACCTATACCAGCCCCAGTTCTACTCATTTGTCCACCCATTCCATAAAGTCTTGGAAGTCTGTATTTTAACTGAGCAAGCTCAACTTGTAATTTACCTTCTTTACTTAATGCTCTTTGTGCGAATATGTCTAATATTAAAGCTGTTCTATCTATTACTTTTAAACCAGTAACATCTTCTATATTTCTCATATGTGCACCTGATAATTCATCATTAAATACTATCATTGTAGCACCAAGCATCTGGCAGTAGTCTCTTATTTCTTCAACTTTTCCCTTTCCTATGAAATAAGCTGCATCTCTAGCCGGTTTATTTTGAATTACAGACGCTAAAACTTCTGCTCCAGCTGCCTTTACTAATTCTTTAAGTTCTTCCATAGATTCATTTATATCAATATCGTCGATTTTTTTTACATTAGTTGTTATATTTAAGCCCACTAAAACGGCCTTTTCTTGTAATTTATCTTCCACAAAATCACCTCTTTATTTTTCTTGTTGTCAATTCATTTATTTGCCAGTATTTTTGCCTTATTATATATTTTGACTTTTATAAAGGATTTCATTCTTTATATATATGTAATTTTCTCTTTTCACTGCAAATAAGTTATCTTAGATAAATATTCCTAATAATTATATCATTAAACTATCATTTTTATATGGATTTTTTTGATAATCATAACTTTATTAATATTATAATTAAAAATCAAAAAGGAGGTAAATAAATCTTTAACCTCCTCCATAAATTTTCTTATTTTAATTTTATAAGTTCTAAGTAATTTTTGCTATTAACACTTCCATTTTTCTGTGCTTTTTCTAATAGCTCGATTGCTTTATCGATATCTTTGTCTATTATTTTTCCTCTATATAATTCAAATCCTAGTTTTTCTTGATATAGTGGATTTCCTTCTTCTGATTTTTCTTTATATATTTTAATCAGCTTTTCTGTACATCTGTTATCTCCATTATCAACAAGTTTTTCATATTCTATAACAGCCTTATCAATTTCACCTTCTGCATAGTATTTATCCCCTAATATGTAGCTTGCTTCTAATTCTCCTTCTTCTGATAAAACTTGAAGTACATTTGTGCTAAACCCTCGGTATATTGATGATTTTGATGTTGTCCCTGAAGTATTTGTTCCAATTACTTCTTCCATAACACTTCTTATCATATTTTCAATATTACCTTCAAATTTTGCATCAAGAACAATATTAGAAGACTCTGGTGATACTTGTTTTTTACTATTTTGTGGAGCTATTTGATCTAGTTTTTCATCTATAGAGTCTATCATTTTTTGCTGTCTTTCTAATGCACTATCTACATGCTCCATTATGTCATCATATTGGGCATCCATCTTTTTTAGTAATTCACTTTCTATAAATGTATCTATCTTTTTATTAAAAGCAGTTATTCTTTTGTCTAAATCTCTAACATTTTTTGATACTGTATTAAAACTTATCATATTGCTATTTTTCATAACAGAATGTATTTCTTCCCCAAATTTAGAAATAGTTTTAATAAGCTCATCTAATTTACTTAGATCATCATCTATAGTCTGGAGTCCTTTTACCATTTGCGATACTTTCTGTTTATATGTATTCAGTTCGTCAATTTTACTTTTCGTCAATTCAATCTGCTTTAGGGATTCTAATTTTGAAATGGACCTGTTGAATTCATTTATACTCCCCTCTAATCCATTTAAAGTAACACAAATCTGCTCACTATTTTCATTAAATCTATCTATTGAATCTACTATTCCTTTTGTATTTAGCTCATTCTTCACCATATTTTTCACCTATCTCCCATTCATTTTCCCATTTATATTTTTAAATAAATCATTTATATTATTTATACTTACTTGAATTTCAGAACTAAGTTTTTGAGTTTTAATCACCTTATTCGTCAATATATCTTGTAGTTTATTGAATTTTTCTCCATATTCATCAAATAAATCACTAAATGTTATTCCTCCATTTTCTAATGCGTTATAAAATTCTCTAAGTTGGTTTTTATAAGATAAGTCATCTCTATATAAATACATAATTGCAAATTTTGAAAATTGATATGCTTTTTCATAATAACTTTGTGCTAATTTATACTGTCCTATCTCGAATAACTTGTCCCCTTTTTCTTCATATTTACCGTCTTCTTCAAATAAATCGCATATATTTGCTAAACTATTTGAGTTTGGTTCTACACTTCTAATAAAATAGTTTTTTGCTACAGAATACTGTTCATCATAGAAGAAATCCATTCCTGTATTAAATAAATCTATACTATTTCCTACAACTTCTCCTAGATTCAAATCTTTAAATTCACTTATACTATTTATATATTTTAGGTCATCACCCATTTTTTCTTTGATTTCATTTAATATTTCTGTTTCCTTTTCTTCTATCAATACTAAGTTATAATTTGCCCTTGTTATAGAAACATAAAATCTGTTGAAATAATAACTATAGTGACCTTCTTTTACAACATCAGTCTTATATACCTTTTCATAAATATCTGCATAATCAGATAATATATTGTAGGCTATTATATTATCAAATTCTTTTCCTTTAAATTCCGATATTGTAAATGCATTTTTGCAATCATATGTTTCTTTTAAATACTCTTTTTTTTCATCATCAGATACTATAAGTGCAACTTTTGCAGATGTATTAATTCCATTAAATATTATTTTTAGATTGTCCTCTGTTGCATTAACTTGTTCTATGATACCTGTTTTGTTATTTTTAGTTACTTCATATTGTTTATCTTCTTCTTTTCTTGCTGGAAGTTTATCGTTTATTATTTGATTTACAATATTGTTCATCTTCATTATATTTACAGAATTTCTGAAATTCTCATTAAGGCGTTTAATTTTATACTCATATTCATATATGTAAAATAATTTTTTAAGTCTTCCTATTTTAAAGAAAGTAGGATTTATTATTTGGTTAGGATCGCCAGCTAACAAGATTTTTCTAGTTTTATGTTTTCCGTAAATCTCTTGTTCTTTAGCTAGTAAGAACAACATATATATTTGTACTTCGGTGAAATCTTGGACTTCATCTACAATTACATATTCATAGTTTATAGGTTTTGATTTTATTAAATCCTGTAATTCAAATGCTATATCATTTATATCAGAATATCCATTTTCATCTAACCATTCATTGTATTTTTCTGTTATTGAATATAATATTTCTCTCTCCTCTGGAACAAATATTTTATAATCTTCAACTATTTCTTCACTAGTGTTTATATAATATTCTTTATTTACTATATTAGGTTCCTTTCTGTTCCAATCAACATACATAGAACCCTTTAAAATTCCAAATATCTCACTGTAAATAATATTTTTTTCATTTTCATATTTCTTAATAAATTTAAGAATACTTCCATCTCTAGAAGTTTGTTGTAGCCAATTTAAGAACTTATTAAAATTTTTATTATAAGAAGTTTGAGTAATAATTTTTGATCTATCTATTTTTTTGTTATTGTGTTTGTAGTTTATTTCAGTACATATATCTTCAAAAGTTCTTATATCTATATATTCACTAAGTTCATAATAATTTTCCATAACTTTTGATTTTACATATTCTTTTAAGTTATTTGAAAATGTAACGTATAGAATTTTTTTATCTGAATTCATATTTTTGATTTTTTGGACCATATCTGGTATTAAATTTACTGTGGATAATGTCTTACCACTACCAGCTATCCCAGATAATATGAATGGTTCTGATTTTTGAATAAATATATCTATATATTTAGATTGTTCCCTAGTCAATATTTCTTGATAGATTATTTCGTCGTCATCAAAATCAATAGCTCTAAAAGTCATATTATTTTCTTCATTAGTCTTTATTGCATCTCTTGCTTTTAATATATCTTTGTATGTTTTATCATTTCTTGTTTTTATAACTTTTAAATCATAATCCTTAAAGAAATTACTATTCATTCTTTTGGATACTTTTATTGCTTCTCTTTCTTGATCGTTGTGCTTTACTATTGAAAATAATATAATTCCCTGTTTATTTTGATTTTTAGTATGGGTATATCTTTCAAAATCAAATTCATGCTTTTTAGCGTAATCTTCTACAAAACAGGCAATTATTCTATCACTATCATTTACTTTATTATTAAAGTCAAATCCATAGATTTTATTATCTCCCACTCCCCCATATTTTTTAAATCCTAAACTATTTAAATTTAAAGATTTATTGACTGAATTAAAACACTTATCAATTTTTATAACTAATTTTTTCAAATCACTTTCTAAATTATTATCTTTAATTTGTTTAAATATTTTTTGTTCTAAAAATACATTAATACCTAGATTTTCACTTAAAACTATCTCATTTTCTGATTCGTAATCTTCTTCAAGTTCACAAATCTGATCAGTATCTAAAATATCCTCATCAGGCTCTGCAACTATTACATCTCCATAGTCATCAGATTCATTTTCTTCTAAGTCAGCAACTATTTCTTCATTATTACAATAATCCTTATCATCAGATTCATAACATTGTGCTAGATAAAACATAGCATCTTGGTTTCCCATTTTAGCAAGTTTATTGTATAGAGAAAAAGCTTTTTCTTTATCTATGTCTACTCCTATTCCATGCTCATAACAATGTGCTAATCTATAAATTCCATCCTCATAATTTTCATTTTCTAATTCTTTATAAATCATAAATGCTTTTTTATAATCAATATTTATACCTATACCAAATTCATAACAACGAGCCATTAAAAACTTTGCATCTATATTTCCGTTGCTTACCGCTTTTTTATATCTATTAAATGCCTTTTTATAATCTTGTTTTACACCTATTCCGTACTCATAACAAATTGCTGTTCTGAGTTGACCTACATCATAACCACCATTTGCACAAGTTTTATAATATTCAAATGCCTTTTTCTTGTCCTGTTGTACTCCTATTCCATTTTCATAGTGTACTCCCAAGCAAAATTGAATAAGATAATTATTTTTCTCGTCTTCTATTTCTTTTAACAATTCAAATGATTTTTCTTTATCTATGTCTACCCCTATCCCATGCTCGTAGCAAAGTGATAAACAAAGTTTTGATTTTACAAATCCCTGTTCTGCTGATTTTTGAAACCATTTAAATCCCTTTTCCTCATTTTCTTCATCATCGTCATCTTCATTTATACCATCTATATATAAACATGCTAAATTAAATTGTGCTTCTTTTAGACCATTCTCTGCTGCTTTTTTATACCACTCAAATCCATTATTTATTCCCTCAAGCTTATCTTTATCAAAGAACATATGAAAAACTCCCAAGTTGTACTGCGCCTCTACATCTCCCTCTTGTGCACATTCCATTAATTTTGATAGCGTTAATTCTTCCACTTTTTCTTTCATTTCTAACTCATCCATCTTGTGGAATTCATTTACCTTGTCTTTATCATCCCCTTTTAATGTTAGTTTCAAAGTATTTTTCTTGAATAGTTCTTCAAACTTTCGCATCTTGTTTTCCAAATTTGTAGTTGCCTCATAAAGCAACTCAATCGTAGAAACTTCCCTAAAATCATTCATAAGCATTCTCCCAATAAAATTTTCTATTTTATTCCATATTATAAGTATAATAAATTAATTTAAAATAGTATAATAAAATTATCTCATATTATAAATTTTGGAGGTATAAATAAATTGAATTACAAATTTTTTAGCAATACTAAATGTGAATATTTTCCCTGTCATAAAACAAATGACCCAGAAAATTTTAACTGCCTATTTTGTTACTGTCCTTTGTATGCTTTAAAAGATAAATGTGGCGGAAATTTTAGATATTCAGAAAAAGGAATTAAGGATTGTACAAATTGTACTCTTCCTCATATAAGAAAAAATTACGATTATATAATTAATAAATTTAAAGATATTGTAGAAATAACAAAATTAGATCCAAAATAATATATTTTTATTTCTAATATCATATTTACAGCAAAAAAAATACGAGTTAGATTGATTTATATCATCCAACTCGTATTTTTTCGTCTCATTTTTTATTTCAGTCTTATTTCAATATATCCATCATACCATTTATTCGGCATTCTTTCAATATTATAATTTTTGTAATTTATTTTTTTATTTTTCATTGCCATAATTTAACTTTTTTGTTCTTCTATATATCAATTGTAATATCACACTGACAATTAACATAATTAATAATATAGAAATTCCCATGTGCATAAAAAATGTCTCTGGCAACATATTTATAACTGGATCTATTCGTGGATTAAAAATCCAATAATCATTGCTAAACATTATTTTATGAAACATTATAAAACATGTGTTAAAATCTATTGCAATTGGAATTGCCAATAAAACAGGCATTATTACAATTAATATAGATGCATTTCTTAAAAATTTAAACTCCCTTTTCCTGATGTATATAACTCCTCCTATAATAGAAATAATCCCAGACATTATAGTAAGTATTTTTACACCTTGAAATATATCTCTAACTTCTTCAAAATGAATTTTACCATTTGGTGATGAAGGCAGAGATGGTAGTTCAAATTCTTCTGCATTCCAACTTAAATTATAATCAATTAAGTAATCATAGTTCTCTATTATTTCTTCCCTCGATAATCCACTCATAGACTCTATATTTAGTTTATCTATATCATTATAATAGATACTTTTTATATGCATGGTTATAATAACCGATAAACCTATTACAAATAAAGCCAAGAATATAGATAGAACTATGTTTAATAACTTTCTCAATTGAAAGCCCCCTCTAATTAAACTATTTTTGTAGTGAAATCTTCTATATTCCAAACATCATCAACTACATCACTGTAGAATTCTGGCTCATGGCAAACTAGAAGTACTGTTCCTTTAAATTCTTTTATTGCTTTTTTAAGTTCATCTTTTGCTTCTACGTCTAAGTGGTTTGTAGGCTCGTCAAGGACTAAGAAGTTTATGTCTTTTAACATTAATTTACATAATCTAACTTTAGCTGCTTCTCCCCCACTTAAAACTCTAACTTGACTTGTTATATGTTCAGTAGTAAGACCACATTTAGCAAGTGCTTGTCTAACTTCGTAGTTAGTTAATACAGGGTATTCTTGCCATACATCATCTAAAGCAGTGTTGTAGTTATCCATTGAACTTTCTTGTTCGAAATATCCAACTTCTAAATAATCACCTAGTTCTACTTCACCAGCGAATGGTTTTGTCATTCCAAGTAAAGTTCTTAAAAGTGTTGATTTCCCTATACCATTCATCCCTTTAAGAGCTATCTTTTGACCTCTTTCTAATTGGAAGTTTAATGGTTTAGTTAATGGTTCATTATATCCTAATACTAAGTCTTTAGTTTCGAATATTATTCTAGCTGCTGCTCTAGCATTTCTAAAATTGAATGTTGGTTTTAATTTTTCTTTTGGTCTTTCTAAGATTTCCATCTTATCAAGTATTTTTTGTCTTGAGTTTGCCATACCTCTAGTAGCAACTCTCGCTTTATTTCTTGCTACGAAATCTTCAAGTTTCTTTCTTTCTTCTATTTGTTTTTCATAAGCACTTTCTTCTTGTCTTTTCTTAATATCTCTAAGTCTTACAAACTCATCGTAGTTACCTTTGTATCTTGTAAGCTCAGCATTTTCTATATGATAAATTACATTACATGTATTGTTTATAAAGTCTGTGTCGTGTGATACAAGAATGAAGCTGTTTTCATATTCTTGTAAATATCTTGTAAGCCATACTATATGTTCTTCATCTAAGTGGTTTGTAGGCTCGTCAAGTATTAATATTGTTGGGCTTTCTAATAATAATTTAGTAAGAAGTACTTTAGTTCTTTGACCACCACTTAAGTCAGTTACATCTCTATCAAGACCTATTTCCCCTAATCCTAAACCATTAGCAACCTCTTGGATTTTTGCATCTATTGTATAGAATCCACTGTTTTCTAATATAGTTTGTATTTCAGCAGTTTCTTCAAGAAGTTTACTCATTTGTTCTTCGTCTGCTTCACCCATTAAATCGTACATTTTTAACATTTCTTGTTCTAATTCGAACATGTTTTTGAATGCATCTCTTAATACATCTCTTATAGTCATTCCTTTTTCTAAAACAGCATGCTGATCTAAATAACCAACTGTTGCTCTTGATGACCATTTTATATTACCTGCATCCGGCATTAATTTTTTTGTTATTATATTTAAGAAACTAGATTTACCTTCTCCATTAGCTCCTACAAGGGCTATATGCTCTCCCTTTTTAAGTCTAAAAGATACATTTTCTAGTATTGTTCTCGCTCCGAAACCATGACTAACATTTTCTACTACTAGCATTTATCCACCTCTTATAATTTTTATTTGTTTACATCTATACTATTATATTTGATTTTTGTAATTTTGCATATACGTATTTTCAAAATACAGAATTAGGATTCCTGCTGTCGTTCTTTGTGAGAATTCCAATGCTTTCTCGGCAATCAAATAAAATCTAGTGCTTAAATTTTGAATATGCCTATGCATATGTTGATTTTTTATTGCATTATAAGAATTATATTTTATATATTCTTCTATATTATTAAAAAAAATTGGCTCTGAGTATGTTCTGAATCGCTTTATTTCTAGATAATGTGCTTTTACATAGCTTTCAAATTGCATATGATTATTGAGTAGGTCTCCTGTGGCATGCTGTGGAACTGTTGTATCTTGAACTAAATGGCAAGCTGCTCCTAAATAAAACATGGAATCATATATATTATTTTCAAAAAAACAATCTATAGAATATTCATAATATCTTTCGGCTAAGGTAAGTGCATTATCATCCATCCCTGGCAATCCCCTATTTGTAAAAACATTAAAAAAGTGGCAATAACATTTTAAATCTTGATCTGCCCATACAACCCCTTCATTTATTATTTTTTTATATTTATAAAAAAATTCATATACTTCATAATATCCATTTAACCATAAACTATTCAGAGCATTTTCCTGTATAAATATATGAACTCTACAATCTGGTTTTGAAAATTTATTTTTAATTGGACTTATAATATTTAATGTCTTTTCTAAGACGCTATTATTCCTACTTTCCCCCAATATATTTGTCATAATATCACCTTATTTTTTATTTTTGAAGTAATTATCTAATCCATCAGCTACTGAGTTCATCATTTTTTCTTGATATTGTGGACTAGACATATTTTGATCTTCTGTGTAGTTACTCATAAATCCCATTTCTATTAATACTACTGGAACCTGTGACCAGTTAAAACCTGTCAAGTCACTTCTTTCAAACACTCCATTTACTTTAAATCCATTATTTTGCATATTTTCATTAACGTATTTTGCACAGCTCGAACTATCTTCATAAATAGCTGATGTGTATTCACCTTCTTTTGATGGTATTAAAATAGATGCACCTGTAACACCTGTATTATCAGAACCATCAGCATGTATTCTTACAACCATATCTACTTTCTTTTCATTAGCAAATATTGCTCTTTCTTTATTACTAATATCTACATCGTGACTTTCCCTTGTCATATAGACTTTGTATCCTCTACTTTCTAGTATATGTTTTAATTTTAAAGATGCTTCTAAATTTAATTCATATTCTGGCTTTTTAGTAGCTATGCCTGCTGTACCAGAAGATACTTTGGCTTTATATGAGCCTGAATTTGGTCCAACTTGTTCTGTTTCTGAGTTTCCTTTAGCTTGATGACCTGGGTCTATACAAATACTGTATTGTTCAGTTTTTCTATTTGGATTTAATGCCAAAGTCGAAAAATTAGAAACAAGTTTTGTTAAATTTTTTGCTTCATTTGATGTAAAAATCATCATAAGTCCAATTACTAATATAATAGTGGTTAAAATTTTGTATTTCTTCACTTAGAAAAGTCCTCCTACATATTTTTAAAATTTATTAACATATATTTTTTATTTATGTGTTAATAAATTTCTTATTTTCACAGTTATTTTTTAATTTTCATTTAATACTATATTTTTTCATATATATATTTATATACATACAAATTTATAGAGGTGATCACTCTTGAAGAGAAAGAAAAGAAAGCACATCAGCCAAAGTAAACGCAGTGTTAGAAGTTCTGCATCTAATTCATCAAATAATGATTCTTCTACTAAATCTTGTAGTGCAAATTCTGATACTTGTTCACAAAATGATGACGTAAATAATGAGCAAAATAATTGTGATAATAGTAATGGTAATAATAATGATAATAATCAAAATACAAATGATAACTCAAATAACGTAAAATCTAAGTTGTGTTATTTTTCGGCGTTTGATTACTTTGTATTATCCTCTACTTTAGCAATTGCTTTAGCTGAAGAATTATCAGATACTGATATAGATATACTCTCTACATTTCTTGCTACATTATCAGACCAGCTTGCATTAATCGGCAGTGTTAATTCATGTGCACAAGGTGAAAGAGAAAATATATTTGTTCCACCAATTCCTGCTGGTACATCCTCAGGTGGCAGATGTTCTACTTCTAGTACTTCCAAAGGTCGTTCAAAAAAAATAGTTAAAAGAAAGATTAAAAAGAAATAAAATCTATTTAATTTAAATTTTATTTCTTTTTTATTTTTTGTTTTATTTCATTTCAACATTCTTTATTTATGCTTTGTTTATTTATGCAATCTACGGTTTTGTTGAATCTCATTTCCAAGCATTAAAAAATCACTTCTGCAAAATATAATATTAGGCACCAACCAAACTCAAGAAAGAAGGTGTTTATAACATTGCTAAATTTTAATAAAAAACTCAATTTAAGATCATTAAAATTTAATAGTTTCTTTTTTGTTTGTTTTTTCTTCTTACTATATTTTTTCATGAATAATGTAAATTATGCATATTCTTTGGAAAAAAATAATGATATGTATTTAGTTCCCATCGGAAAAGTAATCCAAGTTGATGGCGAACTTGAAAATTTGATTGTACGTAATGAAGTAAATGGTTGTCCGTTAAAAAGTGGCGATTTAATTCTTAAGGCTGAAGGTAATTATGTAAGAGATTTTAATCATTTATCTACTATTTTTTATTCTTCTGCTAATAATCAGTTAAAAGTTACCGTTAAAAGAGGAGATGAAATCAAAAATTTAATATGTAATAAAGAACCATTAAAAAAAGTTAATTTTAATAATGCTATTTCGGGATTTGCTACTTTAACTTATATTAATCCTCAAACTAATACATTTGGTGCTGTAGGACATGCTATTAATATAGGTGATGCCAAACAAATACCAATAAAATCAGGGAGTATTTCTACTACAACTAATTTAGAAATACAAAAATCTTCTCGAGGAAATGTTGGATATATAAGTGCAAATAAAAATTATTTAATTGGTAGTTTTAAAGAAAATACTCAATATGGTATAAAAGGTACTACTAATAACATTGATTTTTCAAATCATCAAAAATATAAAGTAGCCAATTTAGATGAAGTAAAACTTGGGAAAGCTCAAATAATATTACAAAACAAAGAAAATAAATGTGTTAAATATGATATTGAAATATTAAAAATTGAAAATCAAAATTCTCCAGAACCAAAAACCTTTAAAATAAGAATTATTGATGAAGACTTATTAAAAGAAACTGGAGGTATTGTACAAGGTATGAGCGGTACTCCAATAATACAAGATGATAAAATAATTGGTGCAGTGTCTCATGCCTTAGAAAACAATCCTAAAATAGGATATGGTGTTTATATAAAATGGATGTTATAAAATATATAAAATTTAATGAAAATAATCTCTGAAATTTCAGGGATTATTTTTATTATGTATAATATAACATCACTTATACATATTTATTTTTTAGAAGTAAAAAATATAATAAATCTTTTTTAATGATAATTTTAATTTATAAATTATTACCTTAATAATATGAATTATATTGTTAAATCCAGTATTTAAAGGATATAATTATACCATAGAATTTTGTAGATTATTTTAACTTAATAAACTTTACATATTCTTACAAATTTTAATTAACTATAAAAAGGAAATAAAATATGTTATAATTATGCATTAAGTAAGGAGGTATATAATGAGCAGAGATAATAATAATGATGATAAGAATAAGATTAGAAGAAAAAAAGTTTCATCATCTTCTAATAATGATGTAACTAATCATACATCGAAAGATAATTATAAAAAAGTTTCATCAAAACCTAAAAAACATAAAAAAAGAAGTAAAATCAAAATTTTTGGTATGGCGATTTTATTAATGCTAGTAACTGCTGTAGCTATAGGCTCAGCATTAGTTTTCTCATCTCTAAGAAATACTGAAGTTATAACTAAAGCATTATTAGACCAAAAAACTAATAACAAGACAATACTAAAATATTCAGATGGAAGTACTTTGGCCGAAGCTGAAACCGGACATAAAAAAATTCCTCTTAAGAAGTTAAATAATGAAACCGTAAAAAATGCTCTTGTATCCATAGAGGACTCTAGATTTTATGAACATAACGGAGTCGATTTAAAAGGTTTAGCTAGATCAACTGTTAAAACTCTTACTGGTAATAAACAAGGTGGTAGTACAATACCTATGCAGGTCTCAAAATTACTTTTAACCTCTCAAAAACAAACATTAACTAGAAAAATACAAGATATTTACTATGCTTATGAAATGAGTAAAGTTGTAAGTAAAGATGATATCTTACTTACATATTTAAATAACATGTATGTAGGTAATAGTTTTTATGGAATAGAAGCGGCTGCACAAGGATATTTTAATAAATCAGCAGAAAAACTTACTTTACCTGAAGCAGCTATGTTAGTTGGGGCTACTAACAATCCATATAAATATGCACCATATACTAAAGCTAAATTAGACGGTAATGAACAAAGATCTGATTTAGAAAATAAGTTATTATTCTATACTCATACTGAAAATGACGGATATGATGATCCAACTGAAGTAGAATTAAATATGGTAGACAAATTATACTCTTGGGGACTGATTACTGATCAAGATACATACAGTCAATTAAAACAAGGTAAAATGATTGTTAGAAAAGCAGTGTTTAATACAAATGCTGTTGGAAGAGCTAAAACAGTCCTTGGTAAAATGAAAGAATTTGGTTATATCTCTCAAAGCGAATATGATCAAGCATGTATAGACGCTGCTAATGTCAAAATCCAAGTTCCTAAAACTATGCAAAAAGTAGTTTCAACTGTTGAAGATTATGTATATTATGAAGTTATAAATGCATTAAAAGATCAAGGTTATACTCAAGAAGAAGCTAACAACTTATACTATAATGGTGGTTTACAAATTCAAACTACTATAGATTCTAGTATGCAAGCAGAACTTGAAGCTCAATATAACAACAGTGCAAACTTCCCATCAAATTCAATTACTGATGCAAATGGTATAACTCAACCTCAGTCTGGTATGGTTATAATTGATTACCATAATGGACAAATTAAATCACTAATTGGTGGTAGAAACATAAAAGGAAAAAGAACTTTAAATAGAGCTACTAACCCAGTTCAACCGGGTTCTACAATAAAACCTCTTTCTATATATACTGCAGCAATTGATACTTTACAAATGACTCAATCAACAGTATTTAGTGATGCAAGAGGCGGATATAAATTTGAAAAAAATAAAAAATGGAATCCATCTACAACTACTGCAGGTGCCGGAAATATGAGTTTACGTCTAGGTCTTGCAAAATCATCTAATACAGTAGCAGTAAAAACTGCTGAAAACTTAGGAGATACTTATGAGGATTGTATAGATGTAATGATGGATTATCTTAAAAACTTCGGAATAACAAGTGTTGTAGATAGTAAAACTAGTAATTCTAACACAACTGATAGAACATTCCCATCTTTAGCTTTAGGTGGTATGGCTTATGGTATTTCTCCACTTGAAATGTCAGCAGCTTATGGTGCTTTAGCTAATGGCGGTGTTTATATAGAACCTACTGTATTTACTACAGTTAGTACTTATAATGGAGAATTAATAGTAAAATCTACTCCTGAAGAACATAGAGTTGTTGATGAAGAAGTTGCTTATGTTATGACAGATATGCTTAAAGCAGTTGTTACTGAAGGTACTGGTAAAGAAGCCTCTTTAGGTGAAATGCCTGTAGCTGGTAAAACTGGTACAACTAATAAAAAATATGCTGTTTGGTTTGTTGGATACACTCCATACTACGTTTGTTCTACTTATCTTGGAGATGATGTTGGTAGAAAAGATGCTGATGGAAATGCTATTGCTCTACGTCCAATAGATGAATCAAGTACAGCAGCAGCAAAATTATGGGCAAGTGTTATGAAACCTATACACCAAAACTTAGAAGTAATCGACTTTGAAAAACCATCAGGAATATCTTTCTATAAAATAAACTTAACTGATGGTGGTCTTTCTAACTCTGGTTCAAATGCAGCATTTGTAAACGGAACTTCTCCTACTAGAACAAGTAGTCATACTACTACTATTCAAGATAATAGTAATTCACAAGATGAAAATTCAAGTGGATCACCTAGTGCTGGTGATGGAGATAATCCTCCTGATAATAATAGTGGAAATAATGGAGGAAATAACGATAATGGTGGTGCAAATACAACACCTGATAATGGTGGTAACACTACTACTCCAGACAACGGTGGCGGTGCTACTACTCCTGATGCTGGTGGCACAACTCCAACAGAATAATACAAAAATTTTTATGTAAAAATAATTAAAATAAAAATGCCATGGATTAAAATTATCCATGGCATTTCTTATTATTAATTATTTTATTATAATGTTAAATCAAGGTTTTGCCTTTGGTGTAAATATTACAGCCATTACATATCCAAAAAATATAGCTGATGCTATACCACCTGCTGTTGCTATTGTACCACCAGTTAATATTCCTAAAAATCCATCTTTCTTAATACCTTCTATAACTCCATTTGCCAACGAATAACCAAACCCAATGATAGGAACTGTTGCACCACTTGCACCAAAATTCACTATTTTATCGTAAATTCCCAAAAATGTAAGTGCAGCCCCAGTGGTTACATATGTAACCATAACATAAGGTGTTTGAAGTTTAAAATAATCCATTAAAATTTGTGCTATTAAACAGATTGTACCACCTACTAAAAATACCTTTAAGTAATCTAATATCATATTAATCACATCCTATAATCTTTATAAACATAAAATCTATTCACTTTCTATTATTACTGCATGCGCAATACATGGTATAGTTTGTTTTTGTAGAGTACTTGTTGGTGACAATAGTGCTCCTGTTGAAACTAACATAACTTTTTTAAATTCTTTACTTACTAATTTAGGATATATATATGATGCAAATACACTACCTGAACATCCACATCCACTTCCACCACAGTGTACATCTTGTTCTTCTAAATCAAAAATTTCTAGACCACAATCTGTATATACATCAAATATATCAACATCTCTTTGTCTTAACAAATCAGCAGTAATTTTTTTACCTAATGTACCTAAATCACCTGTTGCAATTAAATCAAATGATTTTGGATCATCTTTTGTATCTTCAAAGTAAGAATATATTGTGTCAACAGCTGCTGGTGCCATAGCAGCGCCCATATTGTTTCCATCCTCTATACCTTTATCTACTACCTTTCCAATTGTTATATATTTTATCTTTGGTCCTTCTCCACCACTTGATATAAGTGCACTACCTGCTCCTGTAACTGTCCATTGTGCAGTCATTGGCTTTTGATTTCCAAGTTCTAATGGAAATCTAAATTGTCGCTCAGCAGTACAATAATGGCTCGAAGTACCGCATAAAGAATAATCTGCAAATCCTCCATCTACTACAATAGAACTAAGGCACATTCCAAGTGCCATAGTTGAACATGCACCATATATACCACAAAACGGAATACCTAATGCTCTAGCAGCAAATGATGCTGGGAATATTTGATTAATCAAATCGCCTCCAAATAAAAATTGTATATCACTTAATTGTTTTTCTGCTTTTTGCACTGCTAATTCTAGTGCAGTTTGAATCATCTTACTTTCGGCTAACTCCCATGTTTTTTCTCCATACAAATCATTAGGTAATATAACATCAAACTTATCTTTTAAAGGTCCCTTACCTTCTTTTGGTCCAACTACAGATGCTGTAGAAATAATAGTTGGACTATTTTCCATTTTCATAGTTCTATTTCCTATTCGCTTATTTCTCATCAAACTTGCTCCTTATTTAAATATTATTTGTACTATGTAGTAAACAAATCCAAATAAAATAGATGACCCTATCCCATATACTAAAACAGGCCCCGCAATCTTAAATAAATTAGCTCCAACTCCCATTACATATCCTTCTCTTTTGAACTCCATTGCCGGAGATACTATCGAGTTAGCAAATCCTGTGATAGGAATTATAGAACCTGCTCCTGCTACTCTTCCTATTAAGTCATAAACTCCTACTCCTGTTAAAAAAGCACCTATAAATATAAGTGTTATAGATGTACAGGTTGCAGCAGTCTTTTTATCAAGCCCAGCAAAGTTCATATATGAATCATTAATTCCCTGACCTATCATACAGATAATACCGCCTACTATAAATGCCATAATATAATTCTTTATATAAGTTGGCTTCGGACTTATTTGTTCAACATAGTCTTTATAATTTTGGTCGCTGTTTTTTGAATCTTTTTGATTTGGCATACAATTAATCCTCTCCTAACCATATATAGTTAATTTTTATATTATTGTTTGAAAAAAAATAAAAAAAATGCATATGAAATTATATTTATCCTTAATTTACAAATAAATATAATTTCATATGCAAAAAAAATCCTACATTGTAATGTAGGATTTTAATTTATGTAAAACTTTTTTCTCTATTCTAGATACTTGTACTTGAGATATATTTAATAATTCTCCTATCTCACTTTGCGTTTTATCTTCAAAGTATCTCAACATAATAATTTGTCGTTCTCTCTTTTCTAATTTTCCTAGTACTTCTTTTAGAAGAATATTATCTACAACCTTATCTTCCTCAGCTTCCCCTTTTTGAGAGATTTTGTCGATAAGGCATATAGGAGAACCTTCTTCTTCATGTATAACTCCTTGTAGATATTCAACAGAAAAATTAGACTCTATTGCCATTACTACATCTTCTTTTTCTACCCCTAATTCTTCTGCTATTTCTTCTATTGTAGGGTCTCTACCAAGTTTTTTACTTAGCATTTCTCCCTGCATCTTAACTTTAATTGCAAGTTGTTTAAGAGATCGAGAAACTTTAACCATTCCATCATCTCTTAAGTATCTTTTTATTTCTCCTAATATCATAGGAACAGCATATGTAGAAAATTTTACATTATAACTAGGATCAAACTTATATATAGCCTTAATCAAGCCTATAGACCCTAATTGAAATAAGTCATCTCTTTCATAACCTATGTTTGAAAATTTACCGATGACACTTCTGACTAACCCGAGGTTGCTAGATATAAGCACTTCCTTAGCTTCTTCATCTCCTTCTTGAACCCTTTGTATTAACTCTAGAGTTTCTTCATGACTAAGCAAATGCTTTTTTTCTTCTTTTTTGGCAGTTATCCCCATAATCAAACCTCTATTCCATGTTAGATTTTATTCAGGTATTTCTATTGTTTTAGTCATTATAACCTTAGTTCCTTCTCCTACAATTGATGCTACTTGCATATCATCCATAAAACTTTCCATAAATGAAAATCCCATACCAGAACGTTCTAATTCTGGCTTTGATGTAAACATAGGTTGTCTAGCCTCTTCTATGTCTTCTATACCTTTTCCATAATCCTCAACTACTATTTTTATTGTGTTTTCAATTAATTCACATCTTAGATGTACAAATTTACTTTCATCTTCTTCATATCCATGAATAATAGCATTGGTTACAGCTTCAGATACAGCTGTCTTTATGTCGGATAGTTCATCTATAGTTGGATCTAATTTAGCTGCAAAAGATGCAACTATTACTCTTGCAAGGCTCTCATTCTCTGATTTTGCAGAAAATTTTACTTCCATAACGTTCATAATTTAGTTCCCCCTTATTAAGCATTTATCGCATCTTCATATGATTTGCACACATTAATTATTTTGCCCATTCCCGATAAATTAAAAACTTTCTCTACTCTTGGATTCATATTTATTACAGATACATTACCATGTGAATTAGCAATTTTTTTATATCTACCTATAATAACGCCTATTCCTGAAGAGTCCATAAATTTTATATTCTGAAAGTCAAATATAATATTCTTTATATTTTTTCTCATTATAATATCGTCTACATTTTCTCTTATATAAGTTGCTACATGATGATCTAGTTCTGTTGTTGTGAACTGAACTAGTAATGTTTTATCATCTAAATAACATTTTATCATCTCGCATCCCTCCCATTGAAGTTTACTGATAATCAATTCTATTTTATATAAATCGATTCCTTCAAAGAAATAGCACTACTTTTGTTTATTTATGTCTATGTTAGTTATAATATAAAACTAAAGAAATACTCAGTATTAGTATTCACCTTATTTGGAATTAATATACATAAAATATAAAAAGTGCCTGTATAAAATTTACAGGCACTGTATTTTGTCATTTAGTTACTTAATTACTATAATGGATTATTTGCTTCCATCTCTAGCTATTGGTATTGGTATGAATTATTTTGTAGCCAATTTACCCTATCTAAATTCGCAGTGACTACTTCTGCTACTACAAATTATTTATATATTAAAATCCCACTAAATCTCTATTTTTAAAAGCATTAAGCAATTATTTCAGATGGTTTAGCTATTTTTAGTATAATATTTTTCCATACTAATTGTATAAGAATAGTTTGCACTGGTATCATTACTACTGCTTTAAATATACGAGTTGGTAATAAAGCAAAGAATCCTTTACCCATTAAAATGTGAAGCCATACTGCATCTAAGCATAAATTCATTCCTAAACAAACTATACAAACTGCTAATATTATTCTACCCCAAGTTTTTGGCTTTTTATATAATACTAGTCCATAAATTACCCCTGTTAAAAATGCCGTAAGTGTAAATCCTGGAAAATAAGAACCATTTGGGAATATCATCATTCCTAGAAGATCTCCTACTGCATAAGCTACCCCTGCACTTAGTGGACCATACATCATTGCTATTATTGCAATTGGTAAAAATCCAAAACCTATTCTTAAGATTGCTGTATTTATTGAACAGAATCTTGTTAAAATAACCTCTAACGCTATCAATAAACTAATTTCAACTAATTTTTTTACATTATTATTTTTCATAAATTTCCTCCTATTTTAGCTAGGATACACAAATAAGTGATCTATGTATCTGTGGAGGAGCGTAAAATATAAAAACTTTATTTTTTATAATCTATTTTTAATAATTATTAATATATCTTACTTCTAATCCATTATTGTTAAATAACTTATTTTTGTCATGTAAAATTGCATAAAAAACAACCTTACAATAAGATAAATATACTTTTGCAACATATTACCAAACTCAAGTTGTAATAGAATTGCATTTTTAAATATAAGTGCCTTTGTAAGGATTTGAATATTTTTGATTCACTTTCCATGTTAAATCTGAAGTGCTTTATTTAGCCACGTCGATTTGTTCTAATATAATTATGATAATATGTTAAATCATAAGTTTTATAATTTAAATGCTAAATTTTTATCTTAATTTAATTATAGCAGACAAATTAACAATATTTAACAATTTAAAATATTTTTATAGAATATGACCCTTCTATTTGTAATTTTTTAAATAAAAACTAGCTATCACCTTTTTTTATCAAATAACTGTATACAAAATAGAAAAACCACTTAACCTTTGATTGAGTATAAAATGACAATCTCTATATTAAGTGGTCTTATGTTTAAAATTTATATTAAATAATTTTATTTAATATCTATTTATTTTTTTTGTTAGCTTTTTCTATGTTAATTTTGTTACCTTTGATTTTAACATTTTTTAATTTTTCTAAAACTTTTTTAGCATTTGCTTTTGGAACTTCAACAAATGTATATTTGTCGTATATATCTATTGTTCCAACTAATTTACCAGATATTCCAGCTTCTCCAGCTATAGCTCCAACTATATCTTTAGCTTGAACTCTTTGTTTTCTACCTACGTTTATGAATAATCTAACCATTCCGTGTTCAGCGCCAGTTGAACCTTTTTTAGATTTTTTAGATTTTCTAGCTTCTTTTCTAGATGGTTCTTCGATTATTTCTTCTTTTAATTCTTCACCCATAGCTAATTTAACTAATGCAGCAGCTACTTCTAAAGTTGATAATTCTTGTTCTTCACATAGAGCTTCAACCCAGTTTATTTGTTTTGCTAAGTTGCTTTCGTTTACTGTTTCTTTAACTTGTTTGAAGAATGCAGCAACTTTCTTTTCTTCAACGTCTGCTATAGTTGGTATACTATGTTTAACTAATTTACATTTAGTATATCTTTCTATATCTCTCATTTTTCTCATTTCTTTTCCATATACGAAACTGAAAGATACACCTTCTCTACCAGCACGTCCAGTTCTACCGATTCTGTGAACATAGTACTCTTCGTCTTGTGGTAAATCATAGTTAAATACCATATCTACGTCATCTACGTCTATACCTCTAGCAGCAACGTCTGTTGCAACTAATATATCTATTGTACCTTGTCTAAACTTATCCATTACGATATCTCTTTGAGTTTGTTTAAGGTCACCGTGTAATGCATCTGCAAAGTATCCTCTAGCTTGAAGTTCGCTTACTAATTCATCAGAACCTCTTTTTGTATTACAGAATACAACTGATAATTTTGGATTATATACATCTATTAATCTACATAATACTTCTAATTTGTTCGCTCTTCTAGTTTCAATGTAGAATTGTTTTATGTTTGGAACTGTAAGTTCTTTTCTAACTACTTTTATTATTTCCGGTTCATGTTGATATAATTTAGTTAACTCTAAAATTTCTTTTGGCATTGTAGCTGAGAAGAAAGTAGTTTGTCTTTCTATTGGAGTTTGGTTTAATATTAACTCGATATCTTCTCTGAATCCCATATCTAGCATTTCGTCCGCTTCATCAAGCACTACCATTTTAACATCATCTAATTTTAAAGTTCTTCTGTTTATATGATCTATTACACGTCCTGGAGTTCCTATTACAACTTGTACTCCACTCTTTAATGCTTTTATTTGTCTATCTATTGGTTGACCACCGTAAACTGGTAATGTTTTAATTCCGCTCTTATACTTACCAAGCTTTCTTATTTCCTTAGAAACTTGTATTGCAAGTTCTCTTGTAGGACATAATACGATTGCTTGTAAATGTTTATTATTAGGATCTACTGTTTCAAGTATAGGTATACTAAATGCCGCAGTTTTACCTGTACCTGTTTGAGCTTGTCCTATAACGTCTTTTCCTGATAAAATTACAGGTATTGATTGAGCTTGTATTGGTGATGGCTCTTCAAATCCTATTTCAGCAATTGATCTTTTTATCTCATCACTAATTGGTAAATCTTCAAATTTTGTTATATTCATATTAATTTTTTATTTCCTTTCCGTTTTCATAATTCCTAACCTATCCCATTATATATTTAAATCATTCATTATGCAAACTTATTTTTTCCGAAATTAAAACAATTTATACTTGCGTGAAATCAACGTTTGAGGACATTCATAACTTCTAATCAAGTTTATTAATCTTTTAACAAATACAATCAAAAGTAAACATATTAAAATAATAGCTATTGTCTAAAAAACAAATAGACTTACTATACCTATTTCCACTATGAAATTATCATTTTTTATGTATATTTTTTAAAATTCTTGTGAATAAAATAACCTTTTTAATTTGTACCTATCCACAATTTTAATATAAATATAATTTTCTACTCTTTATAAAAATATAACTAGCTAAAAGCTAGTTATATTTAAAATAAATACTAAATTATAATTAAATCATATATGTATAATAAAGAACTGCTAAATAAGTTATGTACGTTCCCAACATTAATAATCCCTGCATTCTATACAGTTTATGTTTTATAATAGTAGGAATTATTAAAATTAAAACTAAAGCTATCATAAATGGATAATCAACCCTTATATTTTGTGAAAGTATCGGTATTGAATTTGGTATAGATGAGATTGATATTACAGATACTATATTTAAAATATTAGCCCCTAGAATATTTCCCACACATATTTCATGGTGTTTTTTTCTAACTGCTGTAATAGATGAAACTAATTCAGGAAGTGACGTTCCTAAAGCAATCACAGTTAAACTTATTATTCCTTGTGGTATTCCTATAAAACTTGCTATCTCTACCCCATTATCTACTAATAATCTTGAACCTACTATCATCATAGTTATCCCTGCTAAAAATGATATAACTATTTTTACAACAGACATTTCACTTTGTTGCGTCATACAATAATAAAGATAATTTTTGCTAGTATCATTTAATATACCTTTATAATTTGTATACATATATATAGCAAAAATTATTAATAATATGAAACCATCAACTCTAGTAATAGCTCCATCTAATCCTAAAACAATCAACGCTATAATTGATATTAATAATATGGTAGATTTTGATGCAAACATCTTTCTATCTGCTTTAAACGGACTTATAAATACTACCATTCCTAAAATCAAACCAGTATTACATATTATAGAACCTACTGCATTTCCCAAACTCATTGTTGTATGATTATCTATAGATGCAAACAAAGATACTGTAAGTTCTGGCAATGTAGTAGCAAAACTAACTATCGTTGCCCCTAAAATCAATTCTGATATATTAGTCCTTCTACCAATCTCTACTGTGGCATTTATAAAAAAATCACCACCTTTAGATATTAAGATAAAGCCTATAACAAATAAAACGACTACTATTACCATTGTCATCCCTCCTATATATAATAAATATTCATTTTTATAAAAAAAATGAATATTTATTTTTTGCGAAAAACTAGTTATTCTAAGGCTATACGGGTGGGTTCTAATTTTTTTTAAATTTATTTATATATTTTTGTTTAAACTAAAAATCTCAGGGTAAATATAAAAACATAAGAAACAAATAATAAATGACAAGAAATTTTTAATAGTTTTATTTTAAAAATCTTGTATACAATATACTGGATATATGGTATTATAAACGTATAAAAACGAAATATATCTAGCTAGATTTTTTAAATATTTTTTATAGGAATATTAATTCCTACAAGTTACAAAATAAATAATAACAATTAATAGTATCCAAACTATACAATGACATTTAGGAGGAAGCTTACATGAATAACGCATGGCAAGGATTCAAACAAGGTAGATGGACAAAAGAAATAGATGTTAGAGGATTTATCCAAGCTAACTATACTCCATATGAAGGAGATAGCTCATTCTTAGCAGGAGCTACTGAAAATACTACAAAACTTTGGGATGAAGTTTTAGAATTATTTAAAAAAGAAAGAGAAAACGGCGGAACATTAGACGTTGATACAAAAACTGTATCTGCTATAGATGCTTATGCTCCAGGATATATAGATAAAGATTTAGAAACAATCGTTGGTTTACAAACTGATGCACCTTTAAAAAGAGCTATAATGCCAGAAGGTGGTATAAGAATGGTTGAGACTTCTTGTAAAGCTTACGGATTCGAATGTGATCCACAAGTAAGTGAAATATTCACTAAATACAGAAAAACTCACAACCAAGGTGTTTTCGATGCTTATACATCAGAAATGAGAGCAGCTAGAAAATCAGGTATAATAACTGGTTTACCAGATGCTTACGGTAGAGGTAGAATAATAGGTGACTACAGAAGAGTTGCTTTATACGGTGTTGATAGATTAATAGAAGATAAAAATGCTCAAAAACTTTCATTAGAAGTTTCTTGCATAGATGAAGACGTAATAAGATTAAGAGAAGAATTATCTGATCAAATAAAAGCTTTAGAAGCATTAAAAAGAATGGCTGCTAGCTACGGATTCGATATATCTAAACCAGCTACTAACTCAAGAGAAGCTGTACAATGGTTATACTTTGCTTACTTAGCAGCTATAAAAGATCAAAATGGTGCTGCAATGAGTATCGGTAGAACTTCTACTTTCTTAGATATATACTTCGAAAGAGATTTAAAAGCTGGATTAATAACTGAAGAAGAAGTTCAAGAATTAATGGACCACTTCGTTATGAAATTAAGAATGGTTAAATTCTTAAGAACTCCAGATTACAATGATTTATTCTCAGGTGACCCAACTTGGGTAACAGAATCAATAGGTGGACAAGGTGTTGATGGTAGAACATTAGTAACTAAAAACTCATTCAGGGTTTTAAATACTCTTTATACTCTTGGACCATCACCAGAACCAAACTTAACAGTACTTTGGTCAAACAACTTCCCACAAGGATTCAAAGACTTCTGTTCTCAAGTATCAATAGATACAAGTTCAGTTCAATATGAAAATGACGACTTAATGAGACCATACTGGGGAGATGACTACGGAATAGCTTGTTGTGTATCTGCAATGAAAATAGGTAAACAAATGCAATTCTTCGGAGCTAGAGTTAACTTAGCTAAAACATTATTATACGCTATAAACGGTGGTGTTGATGAAAAATCAGGTGTTCAAGTTGGACCAAGATTCGAACCAATAACTTCTGAATACTTAGATTACGATGAAGTAATGGCTAGATTCGAACCATTCACTGAGTGGTTAGCTAACTTATATGTAAATACATTAAACATAATCCACTACATGCATGATAAATATTCATATGAAGCTTTAGAAATGGCTTTACATGATAGAGACGTATTCAGAACTATGGCTTGTGGTATAGCTGGTCTTTCAGTTTGTGCTGACTCTTTATCAGCTATAAAATACGCTAAAGTTAAAACTATAAGAAATGAACAAGGAATAGCTGTTGACTTCGAAATAGAAGGAGACTATCCAAAATACGGAAACAACGATGATAGAGCTGATGAAATAGCTGCTTACTTAGTTGAAGATATGATGAACAAAATAAGAAAAAATAAAACTTATAGAAATTCTTATCATACTCAATCAGTTCTTACTATAACTTCAAACGTTGTTTACGGTAAGAAAACTGGTTCTACTCCAGACGGTAGAAAAGCTGGACAACCATTTGCTCCAGGTGCTAACCCAATGCACGGAAGAGATACAAGCGGTGCATTAGCTTCATTAGCATCAGTTGCTAAATTACCATACGAACATTCTCAAGATGGTATATCAAATACTTTCTCTATAGTACCAGGTGCTCTTGGAAAAACTAAAGAAGAAAGAATACACAACTTATCATCAATGATGGACGGATACTTCGGACAAAACGCTCATCACTTAAACGTAAACGTGTTCGATAGATCAACTTTAGAAGATGCAATGGAACATCCAGAAAAATATCCTCAATTAACTATAAGAGTTTCAGGATATGCTGTTAACTTCATAAAATTAACTAAAGAACAACAATTAGACGTTATAAACAGAACTTTCCATGGTAAAATGGCTTAATATTTAATTAAAATCTGATTAAAATTAAATTTAAATAATGTCAAAACCCCAGAGAATTTTGAAGTTCTCTGGGGTTTTATATATATAAATTTCTTTTTAGGTAGACATTTCTAACTTATTGATTTATAATTATCTCATAAAAGTACTTAATGTATACAATATTCCAATAGGATTTAGAAATTCTACTTTATATATTATTATTTACATAGAATAATAACTGATATTTTAGAAAATTATATTTATATACAGAAGAATCTAATTCTATATGGAGGATTGAATATGTTAAAAGGTAGAGTACACTCAATTGAAACATTTGGTACAGTAGATGGACCAGGTATAAGATATATAATATTCTTCCAAGGATGCCCTCTAAGATGCAAATACTGCCACAATAGAGACACTTGGAAACCAAATTGCGGAAAAGAATACACTGTTGATGAATTAACACAAGATATAATGAAATATCAAACTTATATGCAATTCTCTGGTGGTGGTGTAACAGCTTCTGGTGGCGAGGCTACTCTACAAGCTGAATTTGTTACTGAATTATTCTCAAAATGCAAAGAATTAGGTATACATACATGCCTTGATACTGCAGGATTTGCTGATATTGAGAAAGTAGATAAATTACTAGACTACACTGACCTTGTTTTATTAGATATAAAACATATAGATAATGAAAAATGTAAACAACTAACAGGTGTTGGAAATGAAAAAGCACTTAAACTAGCAAAACATTTAGATGAAAGAAATATTCCAGTTTGGATTAGACAAGTTCTTGTCCCTGGTATAACAGATGATCAAAAAGACTTAGAAAAATTAGGTCAATTCATCTCTACTCTAAATAACGTTGACCGTGTTGAATTTTTACCATATCACGGTATGGGAATTCACAAATGGGAGAACATGGGATTTGAATACGAACTTAAAGATGTAAAAGAACCTACTCCTGAAGAAGTTAAACGTGCTAGCGATATTGTTGAATCATTCGGTGTAGAAGTTCACAACAATAAAGTTGCTAAATAGTATCCATATTGGATATTATTATAGATAAGTCAATACATTAATTTAATTAATGCACACTTTAAAAGCATGCAGAAATTATATTTTTATAGTTTTTATATGCGATTAAAATGCCCTTATATATTTTTAAAGTTATTAAACTTTATAATTTTTTTATACTTTGGAAGTCTGAATAAGGCTTCTTTTTTATTATATAAAAAATTCACTTCGTTCATGTCGCCAACGAATCGGAGATTCCGTTGCTCAAGGTAATAGGTTGGAAATTATAAATTATCCACAAACCAGATAATATATAATTTCCTTGCAATTAAAAAAAGTAGATATATAAAATATAATTTTAAATATCCACTTTCTCTTTTTATATATGATAATTTTCCGCAGTTTCCAAAACCATAAATCTAGATAAAAATTTTTTTGTTCTCTCTTCTTTAGGTTGTGTAAATATTTGTTTAGATGTTCCTTGTTCTACTATAACACCCTTATCCATAAATATTACCCTATCAGCTACATCCCTAGCAAATAACATTTCATGAGTCACAACAATCATTGTAATACCTTCATCTGCTATCTGTTTCATAGTATCTAATACTTCTCCTATAAGCTCTGGGTCTAATGCTGATGTTGGTTCATCAAATAATATTACATAGGGATTAAGTACTAATGCCCTAGCCATACTAGCTCTTTGCTTCTGCCCCCCTGAAATCATATGAGGATAGTAATTTATTCTTTCTCCAAGCCCTACTCTCTCTAGCATCTTTTTACTTTTATCATATGCCTCTGTTTTATCCATTTTATGAACAACAACAAGTCCTTCCATAACATTTTCTATAAGAGTTCTATGACTAAACAAGTTATAATTTTGAAATACCATTGCTGTATTTCTTCTTAGTTCTATAATTTTCTTTTTTTGTTGCTTTCCTTTATCTTGGCAATCTACTCTTTGTCCTCCTATCTCAACAATACCTTTATCTGCTGTTTCTAAAAAATTTAAACATCTTAAAAAGGTAGTCTTACCAGAACCACTTGGACCTAAAATTGCTACAACCTCACCCTTTTTTATATCCATATCAATTCCTTTTAATACTTCAACATCTCCAAATGATTTATGTAAATTTTTTATGCTTACTACAGTATTATTCTCCATATCTATCAATAAACATAAAGTTAAATTCCACCTTAAATTAAGTAAAATTTAACTTTATATCCCCTTTCTCTATTTATTTATTTCGTTAACAACTTTCTCTACTCTATCTAGTGCCTCTTTTAATGTTTTCCTAGTGCAAGCAAAATTTGCCCTTAAGTATCCATCTCCCCCAAAATCAAGTCCATTAGAAAAATTAACGCCTGCTTTTTCTCTAAAGAACTCCCATGGATTGTCTAAATGTAGTTCTGTTGGATCTATCCATGCAAGATAAGTCGCTTCATTATGATTAACAGATAATCCATCTATTTTGGCAATTCTCTCTTCTAAATAATCTCTATTTTCTTTTAAATATTCTAAAAGTTCTTCTCTCCAATCATCACACTCTGTGTATGCTGACTTTATAGCCTTTATTGTTAATGCATTTAGAGTAGCAAATAAACCATTTGCAAGTTTCTTATATTTCTCTCTTATTTTTTCATTTGGTATAATGGCAAAAGCAAAAGGTATCGCCGCTATGTTATATGTTTTTCCTGCACTTGTTAGTGTGATACTTCTATTTTTAATTTCATCATCTATTGTGAATGCCGGTATATGACTTCCTTCAAAAATAAGTTGACTATGTATTTCATCTGATATAAGAAGTAAATCGTGGTCTACTATAAATTTTGATAATCTATCTAATTCCTCTTTAGTATATACTCTACCAACTGGATTATGTGGGTTACAAAGCACAAATGCTTTAACATCGTCATCTATATCTTTCTCCATTGCATCCCAATCAAATGTATAAGTACCATCTACTTTAGTTAAAGGTATCTCTTGATATTCGCAATTAGCCTCTGTAGGTAATTTTCTTATATGTGAATACATTGGTGTATTATAAAGTATCTTACCTTCTGCCTGTCTACAAGCTAAGTTGCTACCAGGCATAAGACTCGGTACCCAAACTATCCATTCCTCATCTATTTCATAATTATAATTTTTTTTATAATAATTCACGATTACATCTTTTAACTCCCAGTCATACGAAGTATATCCGAATATACCATGATCTACTCTTTCTTTTATTGCATCAAGAATTTTTTGTGGAGCTTTAAAATCCATATCAGCAACCCAAAGAGGTATATAATCACCTCCCTGGTTATCCCATTTTGAACAATATGTATTTTTTCTATTTATTTCAACATCAAAATTATATTTCTTCATACTTTATTCCCCATTTTTCTATATTTATTTTATTTATGCTTGTTGTTCATATTTTTCATATCCTAAACTTTTCTTTGCTAATTCATTTTGTTTTAATCTACTATCAAAGTCCCCTTCAAATTTACTTTTAACAGGTATTTTCTTGTTCTTGAAATCTATTTTATTTTCTAATTTCTTAGTTGCAAATTCTATTATCAGACAAACTGCCCAATATACTATCGCAGCTGCTATATAAACTTCAAAATATCTCAAATTTCTACCACTTGCAACTTTTGCAGCACCCATAATATCCTGAACAGCTACAGTAAATGCTAGCGAAGTATTTTTTAGTAAACTTATAAGAGTATTTCCCAATATAGGAAGTGCTACTAAAAGCGCTTGTGGCAATGTAACTCTTATCATAGTTTGAAAACTAGTCATACCAAGCGACATTGCTGCCTCTATCTCATTTTTGTCAATTGATAATATAGCTGCACGAATAGTCTCAGAAAGATATGCAGCCTCATTTAATGTAAATGCTATAAATACAAATATTATAGCTGGTACTTGATTTATATTAACACTTACTCCAAACTCCTCATTTACTACTGCCAAAAGTATTGGTAGACCATAGTAAGACAAGAATAATTGCACTAAAAGTGGTGTTCCTCTCATAAATGATACATATAATGCACATATCTCTTTTAATACCGGAACTTTTTTCATTTTTATTATAGCTACTAAAAATCCTAATATAAGACCTCCAACCATTGCCACAGCTGTCATCAACAATGTAACAGGCAATGCTTCTACTAATTTAGGAATGAACTCTACTATATATTTTGGATCAAATACACTCTTCATAACTACATCCCTCTTCTATTCTTCTATTCCTTCAGTATAATCTTTTTTTGTATATTTTAAGCAAAGTTTTGATAATGTTCCATCATCTCTCATTTCTTTTAACACTTTGTCTATTCTTTCTTTTAATTTAGTTTCATCTTTTCTAAATAAAAAATATGCTCTTGAATCCTGGATTTCATCAGAATTTTTTATAGGAATTACATCCATTTCTATACCTAATTGTTTTTCGACTTGTTCTACATATGACTCACTGCATATATAGGCAGGATATCTACCTGCAGCTACATTATTTATGAATGTTGCAGTATCTGCCTCTGCATATGATAATTTTATAGGATTGTCACTGTGTTTTTCATTATAATCTTCTAAATACATTCCAACTGCTGTTCCTGATATAGCTTGTATCTCTTTGCCTTGTAAATCATCAAGTGATTTTATACTTTTATCACCCTTTTTAACAACTATAACAGTTGGACTTTTGAAATAACTTATATCAGAGAATAAATATTTTTCTTCTCTTTCAGGTTTCTTTGTTATATTATTTGCTATCATATCTGCTTTTCCAGAATCTAAACTTGCAAATATACTATCCCATTCTGTAATAACAGGTTCAAACTCAACATCACCTAATCTTTTTGATACTTCATTTAATATGTCGACTTCATATCCAACTAAATTTCCGTCATCATCCATATAATTAAATGGTGCTGTTTTCCCTTCTGATGCTACTTTTATAATTTGTTTTCCATCATTACTATTTGAGTTAGTTGATGCTGCATTTGAGCTGCATCCTACCAATACTCCTATTGCTAAAATTAAAATTACTCCAACTAAAAATCTTTTTTTCATAATATCTATCCCCTTTATTTTCTTTAAATTTATTTATTATTTTATTTAAATGCTATAACTAAAATATCTATTATTCATTTTCTACATCATCGTCAAATTTTAAATTATGAAGATGTCCATAATAAGAGTTTATATTATTTAATGCAGCCACAGGATTATTACCCAACACTCTATCTTTAACTACTAAAGTTGTTGTAACTGCTTCTGAATATTTATAAAATAAACTATCATGCCCAACACATAACCCCATAACTATATTGATATCTGTTTTTTCTTTGTTTAATAGTTTTGCCTGCATAATAGGATTACACATATTTTTACCAGTAGCATTGCATCTTTTATCTATGCCGATTTCCTCTTTACCAACTTCGCCTGCTTTGCATCCTACTCCAAAAACTTCAAATCCATATTCTCTAAGCAATCCAGCTAATACCTTACTTTCAGCAATTAGACCTACACATGTAGCTATACCAATTTTCTTTGCCCCTAATTTTTTTGCCCATCTAATTGTCTCTTCTACACGGCATGCCCTACAATAAAAGTCGGCTTCTATCTCTGCACTTGCTGTTGCAACTTTTAAATTTTGCTCATCATTTAGATAAAATGCTTTGCTTTCTTCTACCTCTTCTTTGCTCAAAGTCTTTGATACACAAAAACTTGGGTATTTACTTTTACCAGTAATACATTTTTTAACACCACAGTCTACACATGTTAAGCATTTATTATTTTCCATATTATCCCCCTATATTTAAATATATTTCATTTCCTATATTTCCTACTATAACAGTAGGATTAATATGTTTTAAATAGTAATATATTTTACCATTATTTGTCAATAAAATTCATTAGAAATTTAATGTTTTTATAAAATACATAGTAAATTTTACTTAGCAATAATTTTAAGATGAATGTAATTTCCTTGCGATTAAAAAAAGAGCGCTGCTTAAAATATCTAAATTTTTAAACAGCGCTCTTTCATATTATTCTATTAAATTGATACTTTTATCTAATTAAAATTCAATAATTTCAACTTCCATTTTTTCTATAGCATCAGCAATTAAAGCTTCTACATCTAAAGATGCCTCATCTGCTTCTATTCTATCTAGTTTAGGTTTTGTAACTGGTCTTTTTGGAGCAAATACTGAACAGCAATCTTCTTCAGGTATAATTGATGTTTCAAATGTTCCTATGTTTTTAGCTACATCTATTATTTCAGTTTTGTCCATTGCTATTAATGGTCTGAAAACTGGCATGCTTACAGATGCATTTGTACAAGTAAGACCTTGGATTGTTTGTGATGCAACTTGTCCTATACTTTCTCCTGTAACTAATGCGTCACATCTTCTTAATTTACCTACTTCTTCAGCTATTCTCATCATAAAACGTCTAGAGATTATTGTCATAGCTTCTTCTCTACAATTTGCACCAACAGCTTTTTGTATTTCTAATAAGTTAACTTTGTGAAGTCTAACTTTTCCACAGTATTTAGCTAATATTCTAGCTAAATCTCTTACTTTTTCCATTGATTTTTCACTAGTGAATGGATATGTATGGAAATGTATACATTCAACTTCTACACCTCTTTTTGCAACCATCCAAGATGCAACAGGAGAGTCTATACCACCTGATAATAAAGACATAGCTTTCCCATTAGTTCCTATTGGAAGACCACCATAACCAGGTACTGTGTCACTATAAGCAACTACATTGTGTTCTCTAAGTTCACATTTTATTTTAGTTTCTGGATTTCTTAATTCAACTGGTATTTTACCTTCTGTTTTGCTTAATAAATACCCACCGATATCTATACTCATTTCTTGAGATGTCATTCTGAATGACTTATCTCCTCTTCTACTTTCAACTTTGAAACTTTTGCATCCTTGCTCTATTTTTTCTTCTAAAACTTTTAATGCAGTTTCCTGTAATAATTGATAAGCTTCTTCTATGTCATCTGATTTTCTGTCTAATTTTATAACTGGGCAAACTCCAACTATACCGAATACTTTTTTAACTTCTTCCATTACTTCTTCGTAATCATAGTCACCAAGTTCAACATAAACTCTTCCGTATTCCTTGTATACATCAAATTTACCTAATGGTTTTAACATATTTTTTATATTTTTTATTAATTTATTTTCAAATATATATCTATTTTTTCCTTTGATTCCTATCTCTCCGTATTTTACAATTAATGCGTTATACACTTTATCACGTTGCCAAAATAAATATCTTGGCATACTCCTTTCTTTATATCTTACTATTTAGTTTTGCTCTATTTTTTTATTTTATTTATCTTATTTATTGCTAAAACTTATATCTAGTCTATTTAAATTATCTTCTTCTACCTATTATCATTCTTAAATCTGATACAGATTCTTTTAATACTTTAACAGTTTCCATTATCTCTTCTTTTGAATTTAAGTCACTTAAACTAAATCTTATAGCTCCTTCAATTTCTTCTGGAGTTAATCCTATAGCATTTAATACGTGGCTTCCTTTTTTCTTAGAAGAACATGCAGACCCTGTAGATACATATATTTCTTTTTGTTCTAAATAATGAAGAAGAACTTCTCCTCTAACTCCTCTAAATGATACATTTAAAACATGGCATACACCGTCTTCTGGCGAATTTATTTTAACATCATCTATGTTAGCTAATATTTCTTCTTTTAAAAGATCTCTAAGTCCTTTTATTTTATCTATAGTTCCTTCTAAATCTTTATTTATTATTCTAACAGCTTCACCAATTCCGTATATTCCTGGTACATTTTCAGTTCCTGATCTTATACCGATTTCTTGTCCTCCACCAGTAAGAAGTGGTTTTATTCTGTTATTTTCTTTTACATACATAAACCCAATTCCTTTTGGACCATGTAATTTATGACCACTAACACTCATAAAATCTATATTATATCTTGATGGTCTAAATTTAATTTTTGCATAAGATTGTACTGCATCTACATGTAGATATATTTTTTCATCTAATGTTTTTAAATATTTTCCGATTTCCTCTATAGGTTGTATACTTCCTATTTCATTATTAACATGCATAATAGATACTAACATAGTTTCTTTTTTTATTGCATTTTTTAAATCATCTATAGATATTTTACCTTCTTTATCAACTGGTAAATAAGTCACTTCAAATCCTTCTGACTCTAAATCTTTAAGAGTATCTAAAACTGAAGGGTGTTCTATTACTGTTGAAATTATATGATTTTTTGTCTTTTTATTTAATCTTGCTACACTTCTTATGATTGTATTATTACATTCAGTACCACCTGATGTGAAATATATTTCATTTTCTTTAGCACCTAGACTTCTCGCTATATTCCTTCTGATTTCTTTTATTTCTCTATCAACTTCTATACCTTTTTTATGTATAGATGAAGGGTTACCATATTGAGTAGTAAGAGCTAGAACCATTTTGTCGACAACTTCTTGATATGGTTTAGTTGTTGCACTATTATCTAAATAAATTTCCATATTACTACACCGTCCTTTTTTATTAAAAAATTTATGTAAATTTATACAATAATTCGTTTATATCCGAGCTTTTAGATTAAAAAATCTAAGCATTATGAATGACTTATATATTATACCATTAAAGCATTCAATTTTTAAGGTTTTAACATTAAAAATATTATGTTTTGATTATAAACAAATTACCTAAAAAATATTCTCTACCTTTTAGGTATAGTTTTTATCAATCAATTAAAGTATGTATTTATATTTAAATTTTTTCTTTATTTAAATTACTTTTTTATAGAGAATATTTTTGAAAGCCTTGGAAATACTATATATCAAAATTCATTTCATTATTTTCCATAAATTAACAATTATTTTTTATTGATTTATATGTCGAATTTTGTTATTATTAATACAAGGTTATCCCCCAGATAGCCATACTAATATTTCTATTCGAATACCCCTTTTGAGAATAGACTTTATATTATTTATTATTGTTAAATTGAAACGGAATCAGTTTGACCCCTTAAAAAAAGAGCTTCCCCTGGCTCTTTTTTTGCTATAAAAATAGAGAAGTGTCCCCCACTTCTCTATTTTTTTATGCATTTTTTTAAATTTAATAAAATTATATATATTTATTTTAAATATTAAAAACTAATATAATTTTAAGTATAAATAACGTTTTTTTATATTCCACTTTACTTTTTACGGAATTTTTGAATATAAATTTATTTTTTAAATCTAAATTATTAGATTTTCTAATTTAATTATGCAAAAATATTAAAATAATTAAATTATCATCGATTAAACTAAATTCAAATTCTAATAAAAAATATAAAATATGTACATAATTCAAAACATATTATAAAATATTAAATGTAATTATTTTTGAGACACTCGGAGGTGCTTTATGTCAATTAAGAAAAAAGTAGCTGTTGTTTTTACAGGGGGAACAATATCTATGACTATAGATCCAGAACTTGGAGCGGCAATACCTAGTTTATCTGGAGAAGAAATATTATCTTTAGCAACTAACATAAATAAAGTTGCTACAATAGAAGGACATAATTTTGATGAAATACCAAGTCCACATATGACTTTTGAAAAGTTGATGGAATTAAAACAATATATAAATAATCTTTTAGAAAGAGAAGATATATGTGGTGTTGTTGTAACTCATGGTACGGATAGTTTAGAAGAAACTGCTTACTTCTTAGATTTAGTTATAAACAACGATAAACCAATAGTTGTTACTGGAGCTATGAGAAGTAGTTCTGAGCTTGGATATGACGGTTCTAGCAACTTATCTGCAGCAGTTTGTACGGCTATATCAGATTCTGCTGTTGGAAAGGGCGTTCTTGTTGCTATGAACAATGAAATACTTCTTGCTTCAGAAGTTACAAAAACAGATACACTTTCTTTAAATACCTTCCAATCACCAGCGCATGGTCCTTTAGGTATAATAGATTGCAACCAACTTTTATTATTAAAAGATGCTTCTAAAAAGACTTTTATCGATACTGATAAATATGAGCCAAAAGTTGCTTTATTTAAATCAGGTCTTGATATGGGAGATGATTTAATAAAATTCGCTGCTGACAATGGATATAAAGGTATCGTAATTGAAGGTATGGGTAGAGGAAACATACCACCTGAAATGTTTAAAGGGATTGAATATGCTAGAGAAAAAGGTGTAGAAGTTGTATTAGTTTCTAGATGTTTAACTGGTAGAGTTTACGACTCTTATGGTTATTTAGGTTCTGGACGTGACTTAAAAAATATCGGATGTATATTCGGTGGAGATTTACCAGGCCAAAAAGCTAGAATAAAACTTATGTTAGCTTTAGGTAAAACTAATGATTCACAAGAATTAAAAGATTACTTCGAAAAAGGTGTATACTGTTAATATATCTTTAAGATGTAAATTATAAAATAAGAATGATAATAAACTTAAAGATAGTTTATTGTTATTGATATAATAAATACAAAAAAGACCTTAAGATTTTCATCTAAGGTCTTTTATCATACATATAAGTTTTTCAACTTTTTTTCTATAATATTTTTGAGAAGAAATCTCTAGCTCTTTCATTTTTTGGATGTTCAAAAACTACTTCCGGTTTATCATCCTCAATAATTTTTCCACCATCAACAAATAAAAGTCTGTCTGCTACTTCTTTTGCAAATCCCATCTCATGCGTTACTATCGCCATTGTCATACCGTCTTCAGCTAATTCTTTTATAACATCAAGAACTTCTTTTACCATTTCTGGGTCAAGTGCACTTGTTGGCTCATCAAATAACATCATATCTGGTTCCATTGCTAATGCTCTTGCTATTGCGATTCTTTGTTTTTGACCACCAGATAATTGTGATGGATAAGAATCTTTTTTGTCTAATAGCCCTACTCTGTCAAGTAGTACTTCTGCTTTTTTAGTTGCTTCTTCTTTGCTTAATTTTTTTAATCTCATTGGTGCTAAAGTAATATTGTCTAAAACAGTCATGTTAGGAAATAGATTAAAGTTTTGGAATACCATACCTATTCTTTGTCTAACTTCATCAATATTAACTTTTTTATCAGTAATATCTGTTCCTTCAAATATTATTTGTCCTTTAGTTGGAACTTCTAATAAGTTCATACATCTAAGTACTGTACTTTTTCCTGAACCACTTGGTCCAACTATAGTTACAATTTCACCTTTTTTTATCTCTAAATCAATACCTTTTATTACTTCTAAATCCCCAAATGATTTATGCAAATTCTTTATTTTTATCATTTTATCACTTTCCCTTATTAATTTGATTTAGCTAGTTTCTTTTCTAATATACCAACTAATTTTGATAATATTGTAGTTAATACAAGATATATAACAGCTGCTGCTACATATGGTTCCATAGGACTGTATACTGCTGTAACTACTATACCTGCTTTAAACATTATTTCTTGAGTTCCTATAACAGAAAGAACTGATGATTCTTTTACTAAAGTTATAAATTCATTTGCTAATGCTGGTAATACATTTTTTACAGCTTGTGGTACTATAACAAATCTCATAGTATCTGTATAACCTAATCCTAAAGATCTACTAGCTTCCATTTGACCTTTATCAACAGATTGTATTCCTGATCTAAATATTTCTGCTATGTATGCACTTGAGTTTATAGATAATGCAAATGCACCTGCGATAAATTTAGATGATATAGGTCCTATATCAGGGAAGTCTATACCTATTTGTGGTAGACCAAAATAAATAATAAAAACTTGAACAAATAAAGGTGTTCCTCTTAATATTTGTACATAAGCACTAGATAAAAGCTTTAGCACTTTGAAATTTGACATTTTCATTAGACAAATCAATAAGCCAAGTACAAATCCTACTACTAAAGATACTAAAGATACTAAAATTGTGTATTTAGTACCTTCCATCAGTACCCCATAGTATCCATTTAATACACTAAAATCCATAATCACATCTCCTACTTATAATTGTCTATTATTCAGCTAATTTTAAAGCTTCTTGCATATATTTATCCATATCTCCACTATCTTGTAATCTTTTTATAGTGTCGTTTACAGATTTTATAAATGAAGTATTATCAACGCCTTTACCTGATTTTTTAATTGCTGCAGCTGCAGTTTCAGCAACTTCATCACCTACTGTTGTATTTCCTATTGCTATATTATCGTATTTTTGAACATTTATTTCAGCAACAGCTTTACCAGTAACTATAACGTCTATTTTTCCATTTTGAAGTTCTAACATTAAATCTGGTATTTTCTTTAATTGAGTTGCATTAGTTATTCCTAATGTATTAGTAACATAATCTGCTTGAGTTGTTCCTTTTTGAACACCAACTTTTAAGTCTTTTAAATCTTCAGATTTTTTTATAGTGTCTTCTTTACCTTTTGCAACTATACAAACATTGCTGTTAGTGTAGTATATTTCAGAGAAATCAACACTTTTTCTTCTTTTTTCATCTGGAGTCATACCAGCTAAAACTATGTCTACTTTATCAGCTTGTAAAGCACCTAGTAAACCATCAAAGTCCATATCTTCGTATTCAACTTTAACTCCCATATCTTTTGCTATTTCTTGAACTACGAAATCATCAAACCCAACAATTTTGTCTTCCCCATCTACAACTTTGTGGAATTCATATGGAGAATATTCAGCACTTGTACCTACTTTTAATACTCCTGCATCTTTTATTTGTTGTAATTTGTCAGTTGATTCTGTAGATTCTGAACCTTTTGAGCTACTGCATCCAACTAAGCCCATAACCATGATTGCTGCTAACCCTGTAGCTAATAATTTTTTTAATTTCATTATAATTCCCCCTTATTTTTTATAATAAAAAAGTCCCTTAGTTAAAAAACTAAGAGACGAATTACCGCGTTACCACTCTTTTTGATAATTAGATATAAAATTCTAACTATCCACTCAAGCCTTTAAGGCAGGCATACCTCCTATCCTACTAATCTATTCAGATAGTCTTCTCCAAAGCTCTCTTCACAATAAACTCCGTTACTGACTCACACCATACTCAGCTCGCTTTAACTTATATTTATGCTACTTTCTTTTTCTTAGAATTATACTTATTAAATTAATCTAATTATAGGTTATATTATCCATTTTTGTCAATTATTTTCATAAATTTAGAAATATTTTTTTGATTTTCTATTTATTTTATTAGCTACATCCCTATAATATTCTAATTATTTTATTTTTTAAGCATATTTTATAATCCAAAGTCTTTGTAGAATTTTTAAACTTTACAGTTATCATATTGTTGTTCTTTTCTATTATTTTCCCCTCTTTAAATGTTTTATGAAAAACTTTATCGCCTATACGAATTTGTTTTAATTCAGAATTTAAAGGTTCTTCTATTTCATCTATAAATCTTGATTTAGATGCTTTTTTGCCATATTTATTTTGAGGACAACTTATACATAATCTATCTTTGGCCCTTGTAATACCAACATACATAAGTCTTCTCTCTTCTTCAATCTGCTCATCGGCTTTTTCTTCATCTTCAATGTCATATGATTTTTCATGAGGAATAGTCCCCTCATTAACCCCTATAATATATACATTATCGAATTCTAAACCCTTTGCACTATGCATAGTTGTAAATATTACTCCATTTACTTCCTTGTGCTTTTGATTTTCTTGTAGTTCTTCTTTTACCTTTTCAATATGACTTAAATATTCTTCTATTGTTTCAAAATTTGATGAAGAACTCTCCACCTCATTAAGTATCTCAATTAAACCATTTGGTTTTATTTTTCTATTCATGCAATAATCTAATATATATTTGTCATAATCTAATGTACTTCTTATATATGAAATTGCATTTTTAGGCGATAATGCTTTAAGATAACTCAAGTCTATCTCTAAGTCAGTTATAGTTTTAACTTGTTTTTGATGCAAGTTGCACTTTGTTATTAATGCATTTAAGAAGTATTTTTCATCTTTTACTGAGTTTATACTTTCTCTAGATATATATCTAAATGGCTTATTTATTATTCTTATCCAGTCTTGATTTGAATCTGGGTCAATTGATAATCTCAAATAAGATAATATATCCTTTGCAGCCCAATGGTCGTATATTGTCACAACAGCATCCCTAATTACAAACGGAATTCTCATATCCATAAATACATCTACCAATGCTCTTGATTGAAGATTTGTTCTGTATATTACAGCAAAGTCGTCATACTCAACATAATCTTGTTTAACCCTTTCTAAGATATCTTTTGCAATTTGTACTGCTTCATCTTCTGAGTCTTTTGGAATTAAATATTCAACACTTCCCTTTTCTTCCCTGGCACATTTAATCACTTTATTATATCTGTTTTGGTTTTTATTTATTAATCTATTAGCTGTACCTATTATTTCGGATTTTGATCTATAATTTATATCAAGCCTTACTTCTTTTGCATCTTTAAAATAATCCTTAAATTTAAGTAAAAAGTCAGGTCTAGATCCTCTAAATCCATATATACTTTGGTCCTCATCCCCAACTACAAATATATTTTTATCCTCGCCTGCTATTAATTTTAAAACTTCAAACTGGACTTTGTTCACATCTTGAAACTCATCGACTAATATATACTTATACACACTTCTAACTACTTCAAGAACTTGCGGATTATTTTTTAATAAGTAGTAAGTTCTAATTAACATATCATCAAAGTCTATTTTTTTGATTTCATCTTTATAATTTTCATACATATTATATGTATTTATAAATTCATCCTTTGTAAGGACTTCTGACTGAAAATCCGCCTTATCCATCAACTCATTTTTAACATATGAAATCTCATTTATAACTTGTCCTATAAGTTCATCATCTTCTCCATTTTCTACATTTAAACTCTTTAAAATTCCTTTTAATGCAAAACGCTTAGTCTTCTCGTCTAAAATACTATTTAAGTTCATTCTCTCAAATTTTCTTAAAATCCTAAAAAAGACCGCATGAAATGTACCGAAAGTCACTTTTTCCATTCTAAAATCGTTGCATATACTCAAAGCCCTATTTTTCATTTCAATTGAAGATGCTTTTGTAAAGCTTATTGCAAGAATTCTAGTTGGAGGTATACCTTCGTTCATAACCATATTCACAATTCTATAAGTGATAACCCTTGTCTTTCCAGACCCAGGACCAGCCAATACCATACACGGACCGTCCACATGCTTGACTGCTTCCTGTTGATTTTTATTTAATTTATCTATATCTATCATATTTTCCACCTTAATGTATTAAAAATTATCACGACAAATAAATTATATTGCCGTGATTTTATTAACTTATCTACATTATCATATTATATCAAATATACGCTCAAAAATATCCTTATTTAAGTGTTCTCTAATTTTAATATAAAAATACATTAATACGATTACTTTTATTAATATCTCTTAAAACTTTTACATAATTTAAGAACAACTTGCTTTTTTTCCTATATCCTCTAAAACACTAGGTGCTGTTTTTTCATTAGTCATAACAGTGACCAAATCCCCTGCCAAAAGAAGTGTCGTCCCATGTGGTATTATCTCTTTTTCACCTCTTAATATCGATACAACTAGTGACCCCTCTGGCCATTTTATATCTTTTATATAGTGATTATCCATTGTGCTTCCTAATTCTACAGAAACTTCTACTAATGTCTTTTTATTGTAGCTTCCTTCTAGCTTAGAATTATTATTTTGTAATATTCTGTCTAATAAAGCTTCATAAATTGGTCTTGTTTTTAATAAATCAGAAACTAAAAGCGCCACTAATGATACAACTGCTAAAGAAAGCAAGTGATTTAGTGAACCTGTCATTTCTGAAATTAGTATAATCGCTGTAATTGGTGATTTAACTATTGCTGCAAAATGACCTGCCATCGCAATTACTATGAAGTTTAGTAAATACTCTTGTGGAATATTAAAATAAGTAACCATAATTATTCCAACAAAATCACCTACCAAAGAACCAAGTGTTAATAATGGGAAAAATATCCCTCCTGGTGCCCCTGAACCAAAGCATACAAACGTAAATATAAATTTAATAACTATATAAGCTATCAATAATTCCATTGATATATTTAAATTTTGTAAACTCATTATTAAATCATGGCCACCACCTAATAACGCTGGCACTGTAAGCCCGACTATTCCAGTTACTATAAAAGGAATTATACATTTCATTTCTATTGATAAATTTGTTTTTTTGTATAATATTTGAGATACTAATAATCCTTTATTAAAGATTGTTCCACTAATTCCTATTACAATCCCCAAAATCAATAACGCCCAGTAATATTTTAGAGGCATCGCTGATAATTGATGAAAGTTTAATGAAGGTTTTAGTCCAAAGAAGTTTTTAGACGCAAAGTCCGCCGCAAGTGATGCTGATATTGCCGAAAGAAGAACTATTGGTGAGAAGTTTTTGTGAGCTTCTTCTAAAGAAAACATAACACCCGCCATCGGTGCATTAAATGCTGCTGCAAGCCCTGCACTTGCCCCACATGTTATGAAATATTTCTTCTCATTATCCATTTTTTTAGTACTCTCTGCGAACCCTTCCCCAACACAAGCTCCAATTTGAACAGATGGGCCCTCTCTACCTAATGATAGCCCTGTCGCTAAACATACAAGACCACTAACAAATTTTAAAACTAAAACACTATACCATTTTTGTTTAAGTTTTCTAAGCAAAATCCCCTCGACTTGAGGTATTCCACTCCCCGTTATCATAGGATCTATTTTTACTGATTTCCCCACAATATATCCCAAAAATATTAATACCGCAAAAATAGCCGGTATATATACGAAATTTTCTCTTCCCAAACTATAAAAGTTTTTGAATAAAGAAAATACGCTCGATAAAATAACCCTATGCAAAACTATTACTAGTCCTACAATTAATCCTACTATTAAAGATTCAGCTAATATTTGATATTTTTTCAATTCGCCATAGCTGAGCATTCTCCTTGTTGCTGCATGATCATGTTTCATAAATATATTTAATCTCCCTTCTTTTCAATTTTATTTTATTAGAAAAAAAGATTTTATACAACTTAAAAAAATCTTTATCCTAAAGACCTTTAAAAATGTAGATTTTTTTGAAATGCATCAACGGAAATTATATTTATCCACAATTTAAAGCTGATTATAATTTCCTATGCATTATAAAAAAGGATATAAAAAGTATTATTTAAACTTCTTATATCCTTTACATTTACTATCTACTTTTTACTGCACAGACTTTGAACATTGGAGTTGGATTATAAAAATCATCTTTTATTTTATAAACCCTTCCACTTATTTCACAATCTGTTTTACATGCTCCAAACCCTATTTCTTTTAAAAACTCCTCATCCCACATAGGTCTACGTCTTTTGCTTATTTCCAACTCTTGTTTTATAGCATCACATTCATTTACCATACTTTTATCCATCATATTGTGAGAATGTTCTTCTCCTAGTGATTTCATTTCTTCTTCTAAACAGACTTTTCCATAATCAGCATCAAAGTTTAAAAGAACACCATCTTTTTTCAAAACTCTATACCATTCTTTATATGCTTGTTCTATATCTGGCAATGTCCATGTTAGATTTCTTGAGATAACCACATCAAACTCCTCATCATCAAAATCCAACTCTTGTGCATTCATAACTCTAAAATCTATATTATAATCTAGCATATCTGCAATTTCATCAGCTTTTTGTATCATTGATTCAGTTAAATCAATTCCTATTACATCATGCCCTAAAGATGCTAATATAACAGAGAAAAATCCTGGTCCACATCCTACATCTAGTATTTTTAAATGTTCTTTGTCTGGTAAGTTTGATATTATTTCATCTTGCCATAATTGTCTTTTATCACTTTTTAATTCTTCTATTCTTAAATCAAAGAAATCATCACTTCTTTTTGACCAGTAATTTTCTATTCTGTCTACTAAATTCACTCAAATCGCCTCCATATATCCCTTTTTTCTTGATTTTAATAATTTATTGTTAATTTATTAGGTTAACCAATTTATATGTTAGTAATCTATTTTTCTCCAATTATCATAAACATTGGTGTTGAGCCATAATTTAATTTTTCTTCTTCATTCCATGTCTTTGTCCAAATATTTTGGTCTATTTTTATATTTTTAAATCCTATTTTATCTAAAACTACTCTATCCCAAGAAGGTCTTTGTATTTTGCTAAGTGGAACTTGTCTCGCCAAATCCTCCATTGAATCTATATCTGTACATGTGTAGTGATCTTCCATTCCTGAAAGTTCTACGTTTTTTCTATCACTTTCATATTCTCTTCTTTTTTCTTCATCAAAAAGATGTAAATACCAGTTAGCATCGAAGTTTATCATCTTTCCACCTTTTCTTAAAACCTTGTACCAGCTTTTATATGCTTTTTCTGGATCTTTCAAATTCCAAGTAAGATTTCTAGTTACTATTAAATCAAATTGTCCTTCATCAAACTCCAAGTTGTGAGCATCCATTCTTCTAAATTTAATTTTATCTTTTAAATCCCCTGCATTTTGTTTTGCTTTATTTAACATTTCTTCTGTATAATCAACAGCAGTTACATCATATCCTGCACATGATAATATTATTGAGAAAAATCCTGGTCCACATCCTATATCTAAAACCTTTAATCTTCTGTCACCAGCAAAAACTGGTGCATTAGATTTTATAATATCTATCCATTCAAGTTTTTTATTACTTTTTAATTCATCTATATTAACTTGGCAGTATCCTTCCGCTCTGTCTGCCCAATATCTTTCGTTTTCCTTTAAAAATTCTTTCATCTTCATATTCTCCACCCCAATTTTAGTATTTTTTCTATATAAAACAAAAAATGTCATGAAAATACGCGCACTTCGAGAGTACTAGTATCTTCATGACACTGTTAATTAATTATTCATCGTTATTTAAATTTTAGCACATTGTTTTTTTATAGTCAAATTATTATTGGTTTATTTTTCCTATTATTTATATCTATATAATGATTCTTTTTACACAAATTTTTACATAAGAAAAAAGCTCTGATGAAAATCATCAGAGCTTACTGGCGGAGAAGGAGGGATTCGAACCCTCGCACCGGTTAACCCAGCCTAATCCCTTAGCAGGGGATCCTCTTGAGCCACTTGAGTACTTCTCCATTTCTACTACAAGTATATACTATTTTTTTACAGTAGTCAATAATTTATTTTTATTTTATTTATCATTTTAAAAAATGAATTAGAAAATGCATCTTTGGATTCTATATAAAATCCAAAGATGCATTTTTAATCTAATTATATTTATGAAATTTGAGTATCTTCTAATCTTTCGTCTTTCTTTGATTTCCCTGATGTAACCACAATAGATATTACAGCTACTATTAATACTGGAATTACCCAGCTTAATCCAACTTCAGCTAAAGGTAGATGTTGTATAAATTCTACTTTTAAAACATTCATTACACCAAATAAACATGCAACTATTGCTGATATGTTAAAGACTGCATTACTTTTTATTTTATTACTCATTAGTGTTAATACTATTAATGTTACTGCAACTGGGTAGATTATATCTAGTAATGGTCCTGCAACTTTTATAATATCACTTACTCCTACAGTTGATATTACAGTTGCTATAGCACAAATAGCTACTACTAAAACCTTATAGTTTAATCTTCCTTTTGATACTTCTTCATAATATTCTGCTGCTACTGAAGTTAATCCAACTGCTGTTGTAAGACAAGCAAAGAATACTATTATAGCTAATAAAACTTTTCCCCAATAACCCATTATTAAATGAGTTAATGTTGTAAGTAATAATGTTTGGCCTATTTCTGAGTCAAGGCTAGTTGATGCTGTAGCTCCTATATAGCATAATCCTCCATAAACTAATATTAAGAAGATAGCTGCTACTACATTAGATTTTATTAAAATTTTACGTTTTTCTGCTCTATTAGTATATCCTTTAGAGATAATTGAGTTCATTACAAGTGCTGCAAGTGCTACTGCTCCTAAAGCATCCATTGTTTGGTACCCTTGAGCTATACCTTCTGCAAATACATTGTTTTCTATTTGTGGAACTTGGCTCATATCTCCTATTGGTGTAGCAATACCTTTTATAATTAATATAGCTAATGATACTAAAAGTATTGGTGTTAATACTTTTCCTATTACATCAACTACTTTTGATTTTGTTATTGTAAGTGCTATAACTATTAAAAAGAATATTACTGAAAATACTAATGGATTAAAATTAGGTAATAGTGGTAATATACTTATTTCAAAAGTTGTTGCAGCAGTTCTTGGTATAACAACTGCTGGTCCTATACATGTAATCATTGTTAAACCTAATAATAAGCCGATTCTTTTATCAACTCTAGATGATATTGATACTGTTCCATCTTTTTCATAGTCATGATCTAAAGATGTCATAATTCCTGATACACCTAAGATTATATCTGCTAATACATAACCTATAAACCCTACAATCCATGCAGAACCTGTCATAAATCCTAAAAATGGTGGAAATATTAGATTCCCTGCTCCAAATAACATTGAGAAAATCGCGAATCCTATAACCATAAAATCCATTTTACTTTTTTCGTTTAAATTTGTTTTATTCAAAGTCGTAATCCCCCTATATTTAAAATATATAACTTTATAATTTGTCTCCTTTTTTATAATCTATTTTTATTTTTGTTAATATATTAACTATGAAATTTCTTATATTAAAATCATAAATATAATATAAAAAACTTTATCATTTGAACTGTTCTGTTTTAAGATTACCACAATTTTCATTATTTTTTCAATATTTAGCATTCTATTACTTATTTTTTAAACTATAATTGCTATTTTAGTTGTTTTTTTTATTTTAAAAATTATTAGACTTTATTTATTCTTGAAATTCATCTTAATTTTATTTATTTTATTAATAAACATAATCATCTAAATTTTTACAATTTTAGGAAAATAGATTTTAAGTTTTATTTTATTTTAATTAAATAGAATATTTATAATATTATAGCTTCTTATTTTTTCGATAAAAAATCTACTTTTAGTTTTAGTTATTTAAAATAAAATAGAAAATTTACATAAAAAACTTATTTTAAACAAGAAAATAGCTGATTTTTATAATATAAATTTCATCATAAAAATCAGCTGTTTTGACTGTCATAAATTTTGCTTAATATGAGTCATATAAAAAACATATGTGTTGCAAAACTCTATTTTAAGTATAATTTATATACTTTATATATATTTCAACTATATATTTACTTTGTATTTGTCTATAAATTTAGAACTATGTGAGTCAGAACCAAGAACCACTTTTACATTGTATTTCTTTACTAATTCAGCTAAATAACCACTTATATATACTTCACCACAGTCTTCTTTAAATAATCCCGCTACATTATAGTCCAGTTCATATCCTTTTTCACTTATTAATTTGACTAATTCTTCTAATTTTTTATTTTTTGAATAATCATAAGGGAATTTTTTGTTGTATTTTCTGACTAGGTTTAAATGACCGATTCTTTTTGGTTTATATTCTCCCAAATCAGCATTTACAGCCTTTATAAGTGTGTCATAGTATAAATTATAAACAGCTTCTATTGAACCCAATAGGTTCAATATTTTTTCGAATTCTTCACTGCTAAAGTCCATACAATAATACTCATCTTCTATTTTTATCATATGCACTGACAATATGCTGTCTTCTAAACAGTTTCCGTATTCATCTAACAAAGATTTTATTTCTTTTTCAAATCCTTCTATATAGTCAACCTCTGCGCCTACATTTATTTTAATCTTCTCTTTATATCTATCTTTTAATTTATTTACATCATTTATATAACTCTTCAATTGCTCTAATTTTATAGAACTATCATTATCTGGAGCTGGGTCTTTAAATCCTTTTGGTAAAGGAAAATGCTCAGTAAATGATATTTCATCAAGCCCTACCTGTATAGCTTTTTCTACATATTGTTCAAATTTATCATCTGTTCCATGAGGGCAGTATGGTGTATGTATATGTCCATCTTTCATAATTCTTCTCCTTATTCAAAAAAAGAACAATACAATGTTACTTGTATTGTTCTTATGATTAATTACATATTTTTCTTAGCTTCAACTAACATTTCGTTAGCTTTGTTCATATATTCTATAGCTTTTTCTATGCATTCAGCTGTTTCAGTTTTACCCATAGCTTTAGCTTTTTCTACCCATTCTTGGAATCCTTCTTCATGAGATTGATTGTGGTTTACCCAGTGAACTAGTAATATATTTAAAGTTTTTTCATCTTTATTTTCTGCAACTGTTCCGTGGTCATGTCCACAACCGCATCCATCTCTGTGATCATGTTCATGCGCATGTTCATGTCCGTGATCATGTCCGCATCCACAGTCATCCCCGTGACTATGAGTGTGAGCATGTTCGTGTCCATGGTCATGTCCGCCGCATCCGCATCCATCTCCATGATCGTGGTGGTATCTTACTATGTCTTTATTGAATATCATTTTATTTCTCCTCCAATTATTTTATACTAAATTCTTTTTTTATAACTTTTATTGTATCTTTTATTAATAAAGATAATGGTTTGTTTTCTACCCCTACTAAAGAAAAATTCTCCGGCATGATAGGTAGCAATATTTTTAGAGCCTCACTATCGCATATAGCCTCACTAATTCTACTAGTAACTTCACCCATCATTGCATTTGGCATTGTTACTGAAATTGGTGCTACTATTACATTTGCTTTTTTTGATGATACTACGATAGCATTCTCTCCAGTAGCTCCTTTATTGGCATGGGATTTCATCATTGCACTAGTTGCAATCGAATTTGTGCCTAAAGCATATATATCAATATATGTTGGTAATTCCTCTCTTAAAGATAATATAATTTGGGCGCCTATTCCTCCACCCATTCCATCTATTACTGCTATTACCATGTGCTATACCTCATTTTGATCTTTTTAAGCTAAGACATTATTATTTTACTAATCTTGAGCTAATATTATTTTATGATCTATTAATTTTACTTCTTTTATATATCCATCTAATATTTTTTCTTCGCCTAATAAATCTGTCAGATATACCTTTCCATTAACAGGATTTACATTAACTACATTTTCCATAACTCTTGTTAATTCATTATTTTTCCCTAACATAAATGCTGAAGATTCACACATTCTAAATCACCCTCCTATTAATCCTTTAAAGCGATTTTTCTAAAAAATCAAAAAAAGATTTCTAAAGTATTACTATACTATAGAAACCTTCATGATTTCATTACATAATATTTGCATACTTTAAGTATAGCACTCCTATTTATTCAAAGTCAAACACAATTTTCCAAATATTGTATTTGACTTTGATTCTATTTTGTTATCACTAAACTACCCTTCTAATATAGCTTTTACACTTGGAAATGCATCTATATTTGTATGAGGTAGGAAACAGCAAGATATAAATTCATCCATGTATGTTGGATATACACTTAATTCAACATATGTCATTATTTCTCCTATTTCTTCTAGTTTAGCTTTGGCTTCGTCACTTAGTAATGTTAAATAAGAACCTATAAGTGAACTATTTCCTATGTATTGGAATTTGTCTCTATCTATATCAGGAAGTAATCCTATAAATACAGAGTTTTCTATATTTAAGTGGTTTCCTATTCCACCTGCTATATAAACCTTGTCTACACAGTCAAAATCCATACCTAAACTTTCAACTAATGTAGCAGCTCCTGAATATATAGCTCCTTTAGTTCTTATAAAGTTATCTATATCTACTTCAGTTATAAATAAGTCATCATCTAAGTGGTCATGATCTTTGGCAAATGCTAATACATATTCACCTATATCATTTTCATCAAATCTTATTCTTTCATTATTTAAATCTCTATGTATTTTACCTCTTCTATCAATTACTTTCTTTTTAAGCATTTCACAGATTAAATCTATTATACCTGAACCACATATACCTATTGCTGGTTCTCCATCGATAGTGTTTAATTCTGGAACTAAAGTTTCTGGATCAATATCAACACTGTCGATTGCTCCTGCAGATGCTCTCATACCACAGCTAATTCCTCCACCTTCAAATGCTGGACCTGCTGAGCATGCGCAACTCATCATAAAGTCTTGGTTACCAAATACAATTTCACCATTAGTACCTAAATCTATAAATAGAACATTTTCTTCATTAGCCCATATACCAGAAGCAAGTACACCAGATGTGATATCTCCACCAACATAACTAGCTACGTTTGGTGATAAATAAACACCGGCACTTGGATTTATGTCTAATCCAACTTCTTTAGCATTTAATTTTGGTGATTTGAAGAATGGTGGTATAAATGGTTCTAATCTTAAATAATCTGGGAATATTCCTAAGAATAAAGTAGACATTGTTGTATTTCCTGATGCAACAACGCTAACGATATTATTTCTCTTTACACCAGATGCTTTTACTAATTCATTTATTAACATATTTAAAGTATCATCAACTACAGCAGCCTTTGCTTTTTCTATGTTATTTTTCTTAATAGCATAAACTATTCTGTTTATAACATCTGCACCAAATTGAAGCTGTCCATTACCTGATGCACCTTTTTCTACAACTTCATTTGTTATCATATTTACTAAACATACAACAACAGAAGTAGTACCTATATCTATTGCTAAACCGTATAATTCACTTTCTGTATTTCCTGGTTCAACATCTATTATTTCTAATCTATCATCAAATTCTCTATATGTAATAGTTATTTCAAAGTTATTTTTTCTAAATGCCTTTGGTATCACCTTTAGAACTTCTATATCATAAGTCATTTGTTTTCCAAAGTTCATACTTATATGTCTTTCTAGTCTATCTACATCACTTATATTGTCGTCTAATGTAGGTTCATCAAGAGTTATACAAGTTTTCTTTATATTATTTTCTAATTTTATGTTGTGGTTTTCTGCTATTTCTACAGCTTTATCAAATAATGCTTTGTCCTTAGCTTTGTCTCCACCTTCAACCTTCATTCCTCTCATGGCAACATCCAAAGAAGAATTTGTAAGAACTTCTATATCTCCAATTATTGTTGTACAACATGCTAATATATAACCATTGGCCTTATCTTCGTCAGTTAAATGAGAAGATACTTCTTGACTTACTTCCCCTGTTAATAGTTTTACTTTACATTTTCCGCAACTTTTACTTCCGTTGCATGGAGCTTCTATAAATACATCTGCTCTTCTTGCAACTTCTAGTAAATTATCCCCTACTTCACATTCTATTGTTTTGCCTGATGGTCTAAAAACAACTTTCGCCATAATTTATCCTCCCCCAAATTTATAATACATATTATTTATTTATTAAATAAATCTCACTATTATTTTATCATATTCGACATCTAATCAGTTAAAAAGTTTGTTATTATTTTCCCAATTTTGGTATTTTTTTATTTAAAGTAAAAAAAGCCTTCTCAATGAAGACTTTTAAATTCAAACATTTTTAATTAAGTTCTTCTAAGAATAAGCAATATCCTCTTATTTTTAGTTTTTGACTAATTTGAACCTAACCTAATTAATGTTGTGAAGTTATCCTATCTCCCGAGGAAAATCACTTTTAATTTAGGCAGGTCTCCTGACTTAATTTCATCCTACTCCCAGCCTTCCCATAAAATACAGTGGCTTTGTGGTTTCGTCTATATTACAGTAGCGGGAACTGTAAAGGACTCTCACCTTTTTCCCTATTAATTTCGATTAAGAAAACCTAAATTTATATTAAATTTTGTTAAATATAATAATTTTCTATTTTATATAAAAAGTATAGCAAAAGTGCGTGCACTCACTTTCACTATACTTTCATATTTATCTTAAATATTCGGGTTCAAATACTATTCAGCTAAAGTAGCTTCGTATTGTTCAGCAGTTAATAATCCTTCATATTCAGCCATGTCAGCAACTTTTATTTTGCATATCCAAGCATCATATGGAGCTTCATTAACATATTCTGGTTCATCTTCTAATTTTTCATCGTTTACTTCAACAACTTCACCTGATATAGGTGCTATTAATTCAGAAGCAACTTTTGAAGATTCTATTACACCAAAATCTGAGTCTTTAGTTAATTCATCTTCTACTTCAGGCACTTCTACGTATAGAACTTCACCAAGTTGGTCTTGAGCAAAGTCAGTTACTCCTATATATGCATATTCTCCATCTAATTTTGCCCAAGTATGTTTTGGACTGTATTTTCTATCGTTTAGTATTTCCATGTTATGTTTCCCCCTAATCGTATTTTCTTAATCTATATCGAAAATTATTCTCCCATTATGAAATCCATTTCTAAAGCTGGATGTCCTTTTTCTGATAAGAAAGCACAAACTTCTTCAGAATCAACAGCTATTGTTTCATCACAGATATAGTCAGTAAAGTTATCTATACCAGCCATTTCTTTAACTGTTTTATTTAATTTTTCTCCAACAGCGTCTTTTAATTCTTTAGGCATCCATACTATTCTTTCTGGTCCACCTTCAGTATAAGCGAATTTCTTAGAAGATATGAAATGTCTACCATGACCCATGAATCCTGGAGTTTGAACCCCACCACCTGTCATAGATGCTAATTCACCGAATGTCATACCAACTGGAGTAGTACCAGCATATTCTCTGTTTACTATTACTAATCCGTTAGCTTCAGGCATTATACCACATATACATTCGAAACATCCACAAGAAGTCATTGGATCTTCCATTATAGAATATAATGTTACGTTTTCTACAGCACCTTGAGATATTTCACAAACTGCATCAGACATTGATTGCCAGATACCTTTCTTTTCATCTAGGCAAGGACCTTTAGCTATTGGTTGACATGGTCCTGTTGGGTTAAGTTCTTTAGTAGCTTTAGCATCTAACCAAGAAACTGCACCACATAATCCAAGTCTTTCTGGAGTTACTATACAAACGTGTGCTGGAGCGAATGCTTGACACATGTTGCAAGAATAGAAATCATCAACTGCTTCGTCAGTTAATTGTTCTAGTCTGTCATCTCTAGCGTTGTATCTTTCGATAGCTTCATGTTTTCTTTCTTCTACTATTTTTTCATCAGTGATTATAGTTATAGCACATTTATCAACAACTGCATCGAATTCGTCTTTCATCATAGCGTACATAACTTCACCTATGTGTTTTAATTGGAATCCTTTAGCAACGTCATCTTTAGATATTCTTACCCAAGCTTGGTCTCTTTGTCCAACGTGCATTAAACCTTCAGTGTAGTTCATGAAGTAGTGGAATCTTCTTTCAAGAACTGGTTCGAAGTCGTCTTGCATTGCTCTACCAGCAACTTGAACGATTATTGCAAGAGGTAATCTTACAACACCATCTTTAGCAGCTTCTGGATCTATTTCAGGTCCTATTACTTCTATCTTATGGTCTTCAACTTCACCTAAATCATAAGATTTAACTAATTCCCAAGCAGTAGTTTTGTTTCCACCAAATTCGTAAGCCATTTCAGCTTTTCTGATTCTTTCACCTTCGAATGAAGCTGCGAATCCAACTGGAATTGGTATTTCAGTTATTTTTATTTTTATGTGTCTAGCTTCTAATGAAGTATCAACAAATTTATCATAATCTCTTTGAGTTAATAAGTTACATGGAACTTCTGTAACAACTTGGTCAGTTATTACTGGGAATCCAAGAGCGATTGCACCAGCACCGCAAGCAACTATTAATTCACTAAGTGGTCCGAATGCATTAACAAATGCAGGAACTCTTTCTGCAGTATATGTTAATAATGCATTTAAGTCACCTGGTTTAACAGCACCGAATATTAAAGCAGCTCTTATAGCAACAGAAACAACGTGGATAACTGCAGTTACATCATATCCTAGAGCGATAACACGAAGGTCTACACCCATTTTAACATCTGCTTCTATAGCTTGATCTATAACTTTACCAACTAAGAAAGTCATGATACCAGCAGCTTGATATTTTTTAACTATTTTACCTAATGTTTCAGAGTCTGGGCATTCACCAAGAACAACTGCAACACCTGGGATATCTCCTGTAACAAGTGGAACACCTAAAGATCTGATTATAGGGTCAACTACGTGTCCTACACATGGTTCAGAGTATGGAGCTTCGCTATTTACATATTTAATAGCTTCTATTATTTCTGCACAAACTGCAGTAGCTAAACCTGCATTTAAAGCAGTTTCTAGTAATGGTTTTTCAACTATTAATGATTTAGCAACACCTAAAGCTGTTTCTAAATCTGCTAAAGTTGTAGCTTTTAATCCTGTTGCAGCATATATACATGGAATTGCATATGCAGTATCAGGGAATGCTACTGGTTGTTCTTTACCTTTTTCTGCTACTACAGCTGTTAAAGCTTGGCTTGCAGCATCGTATGCTTGATTAGCACCTGTATAAATTATGTTATATAAATTCACTCTACTTCCCCCTTTAAATATATTCACAAGTCAAGCTTTTATAAAGCTTGACTGAGAGTTTTATTTATTATAATTCTTATTTGTATTCAAATCCTAATTCTTGTACTTCTAAGTATGAATCAGCGTATAAAGAAGCATTTCTTATGATATCGCAAGATTTTATAGCTTGCATCATTTCTTTATCTAATGGGTTGATTATACCAGATGAGAATCCGTTAGCCATAGCCATAGCTATCCAGTTACTATCTAATATAGGTCTTATGTGTTTTGGACAACCATTAGATACGTTTGATACACCACCTGTAGTTTTTAATCCCATTTCTGTCATTTCACGTATAGCAGCTAAAACATCCATTTGTTTATCTTGCATACCTTTTATAACTAAGCAAAGTGGGTCAAAATACATATCAGTTTCTGGATCTAAACCAGCCATAGCACCAGCTTCTATTAATTCTGTACAATAAGCCATTGTTTCATCTTTATCTGCAGGTATACCTTCTTTAGCACATAAAGCTATTATAGCAGCATCATATTCACCAGCTAATTCGATTAAGTGTTTTCTTCCACCGTTATCAGCAGAGTTTATGATTGGTTTACCATGAGTTCTATCATATACTTTAAGTCCAGCTTCTAAGGCATCTTTATTAGCTGTATCTAAAGCTAGAGGTACATTATTTAATTCAGATTGTAATAATTGAACCCCCCAAGTCATTATTTCAGCTCCATCTCTTTCAGCTGGTCCTATATTGAAATCTATAACATGAGCTCCTGCATCTAATTGTTCTATAGCTCTTTTTAATATTGGTTCTGGATCTCTTTCTGCTATAGCTTTTCTTATTGGTGGTGCTATACAGTGTATTCTTTCACCTATGATCATAAATTTTTCCATACTTATATCCCCCTTAGAATTTTTCTATTATGGCTAGGAACATAGGGTTATCCCCTAGTTCCTAGGTATAATTTCATTTTAAATTAAATTTATAAGCGATTTGTTACTAGTTCAGATTAGTGATTAGCAGCATATTCTTTTAAGAATTTTGGAAGTTCCATAGATTCTAATGGTCCTACAACAACATTCCATCCTGGCATATTATCAGCTACGTCTGGTTTTATAACTGCTAATTTACCTGGTATAACTATATCTCTGCAATCAGTGTAGCTTTCTATGTTACATTCTTTAGCAAATGCACCTATAACAGATCCACCGAATTTACCTGCAGACCAAGCAGTAAGAACAGAATATCCACCAGCATCTGGTATCATTAACCAGCATGGTACTTTAGATGCTTCTATATCACCAGTTATTGTGAAGTAAGTTAATGCGAAGTCAACTGAACATAATACTGGAGAAGTTTTATCTGGGTTATTTAATGGATAAACTTTAGCTTCAACTCTCATTGGTTTTTGAGGGTCAGTGAAGATATTTTGTCTTAATGCATATAGTGGTAAAGCTTTTGCATAAGTCATATCTTCTACAGCTAATATAGTTCCGTATTTAACTGTGAATACTGAAGATAAAGCTATTTCTAAGTTAGCATCTCCGTTAGCTAATTTAGCTACATTTACGAATGATGGATAACCAAAACTTCTATCTCCTTCTTTTAATGCTATTCTTCTAACTTGTACAGCATTTACATAAGTATCTTTTACTGTTTCACCAGTTACATCTATTATTAATTCTTTGTAATCAGCAGCTTCTATAGCTTGAACAGTAGTATATAATTCTTCTAAGTTAGCTCCTTGTACCCCTAAAGCTAAACCATCTGCTTTAACTACATCTATCATAGCAGCAAAGTTATCTTTGTTAGCTCCTATTACAACTGGTTTTAATCCAGCTAATGCAGCAACAGCTTCTTTAGCAACGTCAGCATCTGCAACTTCTAATACATATGCACATTCAACATCACTAGATTTTATTTTATTTATTATTGCTAAAAAGTTATCTTTATTATCGTTGTATTTAACATATGCGAATTCAGGTTTCATTATTTCACCGATTCTTTCATAGTTAACAACTTTCATTCCTTCTATTTTAGCATCTACTGCAGCTTCATCCATGCAATCACAGAATTTAACAGCATATCTATTTCTATTTACTAAAGTTTTTTCATGTCTGAATAAAACAGTTTCTCCGCCTAGTTCATATTCGCTTTCACCAGCTCCAACTTTTAAAGTTTTCATTGGAGGTGCAGTAGCAGCAGCTAATTTAGCTAATGCTTCTGGAGCCATTTTTGGACAAGCAGAAACTTCTACAGCCCCACTTGCAACTTTCATAGAGAAAGCCATACAAGTTGGGAATCCACATTCCTTACAGTTTTTCTTTGGTGTTAATTTAAATATATCTAATGCTTTTAATGCCATTATTATTTCCCCCTAACCTTACAAATAATTATATTACGCTAAAGCGTTTACTAAATTTTTTATAGTTTTCATTGATTCTGGATGACGAAGTATTACTGCATTTGATCCACCTATGATTACACTTGCAGCTGTAGATACTTCCATACCTATTGTTCTAGCTTCATTATTTCCCCATTCTGGTACGTCAGCTTCAGTAGCTATTGCTTCTTTAACGTGACCAACTTCGAATGAAACTGGAGTTATTATTGGTATTTGTAATGCTTTATCATTTTGGTTGAAAGCTGCTAATCTAACTCTATCCATAGTAGATGCAACATATTCATAACCATAACCAACTGCTGAACAACCAACATTCATAACTATATTTTCTTGTTTAACGCCTAATTGAGTAAGTAATACATTCATTTGTTTAGCTAAGTTTATATCAACTGCAGATTCTGCAGCAACTTTTTGACCATAAGCCATACCAGCAGCAGCACCAACTGCTTTGTAGTTTTCTTCTACAGCTGACATTACTAATATATTTTTTCCTTCTAGTGCAGCAGAAACTTTATCAAATACTTTACCGTCTTTTTCTGCGTTACCACATCCAGCAACTACTAATGGTAAAGTTATAGCATCAGCAACAGCTTTTGCTACTTCTGCACATTCTTCTGGAGATTTATCAGCTCCATCTGGAGATGCTCCATTAAATCTTAAGCATATAAAATCTGCTTCAGTATTGTCTTCAACATATTTAGCCCATTTTGCTGGATCATCCCAAACATCACCATAGATTTTTTCATAGCAATCTATCCATTCTGCTGGTTTTTCATCTGATATTTCTGCTCCAACAACTGGTGCATTTCCTGTTTCACCATCAAAGCTATAGAAAGGTAGAACTTGTTCTCCTCCTAATTTTATAGCTTTATCTCCTGTACCTATTTCTACTACATTAACTGTTCCAGTAACTTTTTGAGTAGACATTTTAAATGCCATATCTTTTTCCCCCTTAAGCCTATTTTAATTTATAATGCGCCTATTATATATTAAGGCAAGTCTAGAGTTTCTATTATTTTTTGTAGTGCTACTCTAGATTTTGAATCATCAGGTAATTTCACAAGTGGTATACCTTCTGAATCATATTCATATATTAATTCATCTGAAGGAACTACTCCAAATAAATCTAAGCCATATTTTTCAATCTCTTCTTTAACACCATTACTTAATTCTCCGTTAGGAGCTTTATTAACGATTAATCCTATTTTGCCAACGCTTAAATTCATTTCTTTTGCTAAATCTCTGATTCTTGCAACTGCTTGGATACTACGTTTTGCACAATCACTAACTAATATAAGAGTATCAACATGTTTAGTAAGTTTTCTACTTATATGTTCCATACCTGCTTCATTATCAGTGATTACATATTTATAGTGATCTGAAATTTTTTGGACTTGTTGTTTTAATATTCCATTTACGAAACAATAGCAACCTTCTCCTTCTGATCTACCCATAACTAACATGTCGTATCCATCGCCTTCTTCTAAAATCATGCTTAGTTGCCATTGTAAGAATTGAGCTTTAGTCATTCCCCCAGGAAATGAATCTCCATTTTTTTCAGTCATATTAGCTACTTCTCTAATATGTCCAATTGTTTCTGGCTCCTCTGTTCCTAATACTTCATATAAATTGCAGTTTGCATCTGCATCAACTACTAGAATTGGATCCTTTTTTTGTTTTACTAATGTGTCAATTAAAAGCCCTGTTAGACTAGTTTTACCAACTCCGCCTTTGCCGGCTACAGCAATGTTATAAGTCATCTTATGATATCCCCCTTGAATTAAGTGTTATCACAACAGAGCTTTTTTCTAATTATGTCAAACTCTGTGCTCTCAAATTATTTTTTTGGTATAGCATGTACACATTCACCATGTATATCATGTATAGCTTCCATTAAACCTTCAGATAAACTTGGATGAGCATGTATTACTTTACCTACATCTTTAGCTTTTAATCCTAAACCTACAGCTAAAGATAATTCTGTTAATAGGTCAGTTACATGAGGTCCAACTAGAGAAGCACCTATTATAGTGTCATCTTCGTCAGCCATAACTTTTATGAATCCTTGTAATTTACCTATTGCTTTTGCTTTACCTAAAGCTCTGAATTCGAATCTACCAACATGGTATGGAGTACCGTTAGCTTTTAATTCGTCTTCTGTTACACCAACGCCAGATACTTCTGGTTCAGTATAAACACAGCTTGGTATAGCTTTATAGTTAACTGTTTCGCTGTTACCTTTAACAGCATTTTCAGCTGCTACCATACCTTCAGCAGATGCAACGTGAGCAAGCATTGCTCCTGGTATTATATCACCTATTGCGTATATACCTTCAACACTTGTTTCTAGGTATTCATTAACTTTTATAAATCCTCTTGGTGCCATTTCTATACCAACTTCTTCAACACCAGAGTTAGCTAAGTTAGGTCTTCTACCTACGCAAAGTAATACCATTTCAGCTTCTACTGATTTACCATTATTTAATTCTATTTTTACTGAATCGTCATTAACTATGTAGTTGTCTGCACCTACACCAGTCATAACTTTGATTTTATCTTTTTTGAATTGTCTAGTTAAATTTTTAGCTGCTTCAGAATCCATTCTTCCTAGTATTTGTGGAGCCATTTCAACTATTGTTACTTTAGTTCCTATTGTAGCGAAGAATTGTCCTATTTCACTACCTATAACTCCTCCACCTACTATTATTAATGATTCTGGTTGTTTTGGTAAACTTAAAACTTCATCAGAAGTTATTACGTTTTTACCATTGTAAGGCATTCCCGGGAATACAGTTGGAATAGATCCATTAGCTAATATTATTTTATCAGCTACAACTGTTTCTACAGTACCATCTGCTTTAGTAACTTCTATAGTATTTTTATCTACTAATTTACCAAATCCATCTATCTTTTTAACACCTCTTTTGTCAAATAAGAATTGGATTCCTGCTACTAATTCATCAGTTACTTTTTGTTTTCTTTCTATTATAGCATTAAAATCAGGTTTAACATCGCCTTCAACTTCTATACCAAAGTCTTTAGCTTCTTTCACAGTTCTTAAAACATCAGCAGAAGCTAATAAAGCTTTTGTTGGTATACAACCTACGTTTAAGCAAGTACCGCCTAATTTGTTTTTTTCAATTACAGTTACTTCAGCACCAAGCATAGCTGCTTTTAAAGCTGCTACATATCCTCCTGGGCCGCCTCCTATTACTGCTACTTTCATATGTTATTTCCCCCATTTACCTTGTATGTTTTATAGTTTAATTATTTATTATTAAAGTCTATATTAGATATAACATAGCTCTATCTATATTATAGCTAATATAGACCCATTTAGCTTGTATTTCTGTTAAATTTTTACAATTATTTTTAGATTTTTTCTCAAATCGTATGAAAACTTATAGTTTCATGTCATTTTTTAGAGAATATACCTTATAAATTATAATTCTTAAACAGATATATCTTATAAACCTGCAGCATCTAATATTAGTGGTACATTTTCTTCTGCACCTATAGCCATTATATGAACGCCATCACAAAGATCTTCTTCTTTTAATTGTTTGATGAATTCACCAGCCATTTTTATACCTTCAGCTACATAGTTTCCTTTACCAGCAGCTTTTAATCTTTCGATTTGATCATCTGGAACGAATATACCTGGAACGTTAGCAGTCATGAATTTTGCCATTCCTGGTGATTTAAGTGGAACTATACCAGCCATTACTTTACAGTCCATATCTCTAGTTAATTCTCTGAATTTTCTCATATGTTCTATATCATAAACAGCTTGAGTTTGGAAGAATTTAGCTCCAGCTTTTATTTTCTTTTCCATTTTTAATAATTGTACTTCTATTGGATCATATTCTGGAGTAACACAAGCTCCTAGGAAGAAGTCTGTTTTACCTTTTAATTCTAATCCTGTACTATCAGTACCATTATTCATCATAGTTGCTGTAGATAATATACTAACAGCATCTAAGTCAAATACTGGTTTAGCTTGTTTGTGGTCACCTACACAGACATGGTCACCTGTTAAAGCTAATAAGTTATCTATTCCAAAGAATCCAGCAGAAAGCATTTCACTTTCTATAGCAATTCTGTTTCTATCTCTACCTGTCATTTGTATAACTGGTTCTAATCCTAAATCTTTTAACATTTTACATGTAGCAAGAGATGAAGTTCTCATTACAGCAGATTGATTGTCTGTAACGTTAGCTGCATGTACTCTACCAATAACTAATTTTGCACATTCTGCTAAATGTGATAAATCAGTTCCTTTTGGAGGTGCCATTTCAGCAGTTATTGCAAATTCACCTTTTTCGAATGCTTCTCTTAACTTACTCATCTAAAAAATCCCCCTTTAATAATAACCTTTGTTTTTAAGCTTCTGCGCTTGCTTTCTTATTAGCATCTAAACGTCTTGGATTAAGTTGTTTAGAATAATCTTTAGGTGGTCTAACTTCTTTTAAGTTATCTAATTGACCTAATTCTTTAAGTCTTTCATAGATTAATACCCATGCACAGTCATTGTCAGGGCTAACTTCACATTTACCATTTTTAGCTCCACCGCAAGCTCCATTTACTAAGCCTTTAGCACACATAGTTACTGGGCATATACCTCCAGTCCATCCAAGTTCACATTCACCACATGCTTTACAAGCTTCTTCGAATTTACCAACTCTTTCAACTTCCCCTATAAACATTGTGTTGTTTGCTGGATAAACAGGTATGTTTTGTTTTTTAGTGTTTTTCATTATAGTTTGAGTACCATCTCCACATGCTAGAGATAATACTGCATCTGCTTCTTTTAATTGTTCTTTTACAGATTTTAATTCTTTTTTATTTAAAAGTAAGTTACAAGTAGAGTCTGGTATTACGCTACCTAAAACTGTTTTACCTTCAGCTTCTAATAAAGCTGTCATTTCTTCTATTTCAGGAGCTCCACCAACTTTACATGCTGAAGCACATTGTCCACATCCAACAAGTATTACTTTTTCGCATCCTTTTAAGAATCCTAATATTTCTTCCATTGGTTTTCTTTCAGAAATTACCATACGATTTTCCCCCCAATTTGAATTTTAAAAATCTATAGAAAATTATTTGTTATTTTGTTGTTTACAAGCTTTTATAACATGTTTAGCAAGAATTGAAGTAGTAACTGATCCAACACCTGCTGGAACTGGAGTTACCATAGATGCTTTTTCTACTACATCATCTGTATCAACGTCACCACAGATTCCGCCACCTTCTGGTTTAGCATTTATACCAACATCTATAACTACTGCACCTTCTTTAACGTAGTCAGCTTTAACCATTCTAGCTCTACCAACACCTGCAACTAAAACATCTGCTTCAGCACAAACTTTTGGTAAGTCTTTAGTTCTTGAATGACAAATTGTTACTGTTGCATTTTCTGCTAATAATAACATTGCTGCTGGTTTACCAACAACCATAGATCTACCTAATACTACTACGTTAGCTCCATTTAGTGGTACATTATAGTGTTTTAATATTTCTACAACTGCTGTTGGTGTGCATGGTGGGAATCCTGATTTGTCACCTTCCATAAGTTTAGCAGTATTTAAAGGACTGAAACAGTCTACGTCTTTTTCTGCTGCTATAACATTTTTTATAACTTCTTCATCTATTCCTTCTGGTAATGGTCTGAATGTTAATATACCATTTACTGATGCATCATTATTTAATTTTTCTAATGCTGCTATGTATTCATCTTGAGTTGTTCCTTCTGGTAACTCAGTAACTTCTGTTTGGATACCTATTGTTTCACATTTCTTTAAAGCACCTTTTTCATAAGAAAGGTCATTAGGTTTAGCACCTACTCTTAATATCGCTAATTTTGGTTGAATCCCATCTTTAACTAATGCTTCGCATTCTACTTTTAATTGATCGCTTAATGCATCTCCGACTGGTTTACCTTTAATTATTTGTCCCATTTTAAAACGCCCCCTAATTTCTAAATTTTATTTTTGTTTTATATATTTTTGTATACTATAATTATACACTTTATTTGGAAAATGTTGTATATAATTATAGGCATTTGTTAAAAAATTATTAAAAGTAATATATTATTTTTTAACTATAAATATTTTTTTATTTTTATTTAATTTACATTATTTTTTTGGGTTTTATCATTTATTTTTTATCTTTTTAGTTTTATTCTATATTTTTTATTTAGTTTTATTATGTACTAAATTTTAGCTATCGTAAATAATAAATCTGATTTATTATCTCATTGCAGCTATTACTTTATTATAAACTACGTCGCAAATTTCTACGCCTTCTTTAACTAAAGCTTCACATTTTTCATCTAATGCTTTAGCATATTCTTTATCTTTCATTAAACCTACATTTATTATTACATTAAGTTGTGCAGATAATATAGCTCCTCTTAGAGCTTGAACACCACAACCTACATCACTTATAGCAAGTTTTGATCCTTTATCTACTAATTCTTCATGTAATTTTATACTTTCGTTGCAAAGTTCAACTATTTTGAAAGGCACTTCACATGCTAATTTTAAACATCTTTCTAATTCTACTTCTTTAGCAGCTTTTTCTTCATCAGTATTAGCTGGTAAACCGTAAGCTTGAGAAAGTGGGAAAAATCCTTCAGCATCTTTATCAATCATTTCTAGTAATTGATCTTGTAATGTTTTAGCTTTTCCTAATATAGCTTGTATATCTTCTTCATATTGTGCATATTTTTTCTTTCCTGTTGTTAAGTTACAAACCATGCTACCTAAAGCCATACCTATAGCTCCAACTAATGCAGCTGCTCCACCGCCACCTGGAACTGGGGCTTTAGATGCTAATACATCTACAAAACCTATACAACTTTTTTCAGCTATTTTTTCCATTTATATATCTCCTTCTAAATCTTAGGTTTTTATCGAGAATAGTGTGCATGAGCACACTATTCTCTCTATTAAATCCTTTTGTCATTTATGTATAAATAATGAAAATATTTATACACTGATATATATATTAAAATAAATCTCTAGAATAATCCAGTAAATCCTTAGAATAATCCAGATATTACTCCATTTTCATCAACATCGATTTTTTCTGCTGCTGGAACTTTTGGAAGTCCTGGCATTTTCATTATTTCACCAGTTAATGCAACTACGAATCCTGCACCTGCAGATATTGTAACTTGTCTAACTGTTATTCTAAATCCAGTTGGTCTACCTAATTTAGTTTGGTCATCAGTTAATGAATATTGAGTTTTAGCCATACAAACAGGAACTTTTCCGAATCCTATTCTTTCTAAGTTAGCTAATTCTTTTTCTGCTTCTGGAGTATAATCTACACCATCAGCTCCATATATCTTAGTTGCTATTGCATTTATTTTTTCTTTTAATGAATAATCATCTGGGTAGCAGAATTGGAAGTCATTTGGTTCGTCACATAATCTTATAACTTCTTTAGCTAATTCTATACCACCTTCGCCACCTTTAGCCCATACTTGAGATAAAGCAACGTTAACACCTAATTCTTGGCATTTCTTTCTAACTAATTCAACTTCAGCTTCTGTATCAGTTGGGAATTCGTTTATAGCAACTACTGCTGGTAATTTATAAACTTGAGTTATGTTTTCAACGTGTTTTAATAGGTTTGGTATACCTTTTTCTAATGCTTCTAAGTTTTCTTCGTTTAAGTCAGCTTTAGCTACGCCACCATTGTATTTTAATGCTCTAACTGTTGCAACTATTATAACTGCATCAGGTTTTAAGTTAGCCATTCTACATTTAATGTCTAAGAATTTTTCAGCACCTAAGTCAGCACCGAATCC
>NZ_JAHLOQ010000006.1 GCF_018917435.1 Intestinibacter bartlettii | reverse complement strand
GATGAATGGCATGCTGATGAAACTGTAGTAAAAGTAAATGGACAAAAATATTATCTTTGGATTTGTATTGATTCAGAAAGCAGACTTATTACCTCTTGGAATTTAAGCGGTTCTAGAGGCTCTGACGCTGCATTTTCTTTATTCAAGCAAGCCAAGAAATTTGGTAGTCCAAATGCTATTGTAACTGATCGTTGGCCATCTTATATTGAAGCTATTAATACAACTTTTTGTGATACTAAGCACATTAGAGTTGAGAGCTTTTGTGATGATATATCAAATAATTTAATAGAATCCTTCAATAAGACCTTTAAATCCTGGTATAAGAAAATTAAAGGCTTTAAATCATTTGAAAGTGCCAACAGTTTAATCAGCAATTTTGTTTTTTATTACAACTTTATCAAGTCTCATTCATCTTTGAGTAATTTAACACCAGCTGAAGTTTGTGGTATTAATTATTCTCATCGAGATAAAATTAATTGGTTTGTTAAATATTAATTGCACTTTAAGTCTAAAAAAATTATAATTTTGTTAGGCTTATTTGTTATGCCATTTTTTAATATGTGAAATCTAAATTTGAACCTATCGGTTATTAATCCTGTCGAGGATCATTTTTTTCATATCTAGTTAACAAAACCATTTTTTATTTATTTTTCAATTTTTCCAATAAAATATCCTGCTTAAAAACAGGATATTTCATTCATTTCTTATTGAATACCTTTAAATATACTATATAGTATACCATTAAATTTAAATAATTTTTATTAAAAAATTATTAATTTTTTAATAAAAATTACGTCATTACTTAATTGAAATTTTGATAATTTTAATATAATATGTTTCTAACTTAAAGCTCAAATGTAGTTATATTTCCTTTTTCATCTTGCAATGTTAAAACTTCTAGACCTGGATAATTTCTAAACAACCATTTTACCTCTGTCATAGCTCTATTAACCTGTTGTTTGTTCATCTTTTTTATAAACATATTATGCGTTATTTCTTCAAATTCATCACTATTCATATAATTTCTTATAAATGTATAAGCTATTGCATTTGGAATATTGCTTACACTTCCCTTTCCCCTATTATATTTTTGTTTATACATCTTCATACAAATTCCCCCTAAATATATGTATTTAAAATAAATATATGCTCTATATATATTTATTTTAAATACATATATTTTATGAACTTTAATTATTCCATAAACTAAAAAACCTATATGAGAAATACCTCACATAGGCTTTTTATTATTTTATAGATTTTATTAAGAAATTTTTTTACCCGAGTCAGCTTGATTATCATCATCTATTCTATATTTTTGCCATTCTTTAAATGTAAATATCATAAGAGTAGTTACATTTATTCCACAAAGTACGAATAAAAGTAAATCTACTGCTTCAAACACTACATTTGCACCAAATACTGCTAAAGTTCCTGATGCTATTACTAATATTAAGTATACTGTTATATTTCTGTTTATAGGATTAGCTTTAAATAATTTTGTCATGTAGTAATATGACCCTAATATTGTAGTTAAAGCTGATAATACAGTAAATATTGAGAATACTATCAATCCGAAAACTCCTGTTACATCTTGTGCTGTTTCAAATAACTGTGTTAATCTTGTTACTGTATCTGCTGGGAAATGGATTATTCCATTTCTAACACCGTATGATGCTATATAAGAAGTAACTATTATTGCAACAAATACTGTAACAATTGTTGGTATTAACGCTATCATAGCTGCTTCTCTAGGTTTTGAATCAGATTCTTGTGCTGCCATTGCCAAAGCACCTAAGCCTGTCTCAGCAGTTTGGATTATTTTTTGCATACCTAGGATAAATCCTAATGGAACCCCAATCATTGCGTTAATAGGATTTCTCATACCTTCCATCATTCCATTTAAATAAGTCGGTATAAATGATGCAGTCTTTATTACGAATATTGTAAAGAATATGAAGTATAAAGCTACTGCAGTACCTATCATATATGTCATAGCGTTCATAAATATTTCATGTCTTTTAGATAAAACTAATATGGAAACTACTATTATTACTGGAACTACGATAAATAAATATCTTTGGATATTCGTAGTTTCTATTCCCATAAATTTAGATGCTACTATTGCAGTAACTGAATCTATACCACTAAATTGGAATCCACCAAACCCAAATACAGCTAATGCTACGAAACATATCGCATAAAACAGACCTAATTTAGGGCTTATTATAGTCGATATATATTCTCTTGGCATTTTGCCCATTATTTTTGAATTTAATGTTTCTGAATAAGAAACTGGAACCATTATTAAAGCTCCGATTAATGCCCATATTGCCAATGCTTCTATATTGTGTTGTCCAGCAGCGTATAATTTTGATAATGCTCCCATAACACCTACAACCGCACCCGTACCTATCATTGCGCCAAGTGAAATTGCAGCTGGTCCTATAGCATTTTTAAGTTTTAATGTAGATGGATGTGATGCTTGTTTCTGAACTATAAATATTGTTCTTATTGAAGTTATTGCTCCTACTATCAGGATAAATGGTAAAAATATAGGCCATATAGCATCTGAAATATTAGTTATGATATGTTCTAGTTCTAATAAAAAATTAGCCATTTATTTTAGTATCTGCTACCTATAAATAGTAGCTCTCCTTTCTTTGTTATTTCTTCTTAATTTGTGATCTTTTAAATTTAATTCTTAGTTTTTATCATTCGACAACAATTACTAATTTGAATATTTGATAATGATATAAATTTAAGTCTATATACTTTTAAGCCATTATTTCACATATGTTTATTGTGTCTTTAAACACCATTTTTATGCACTTTCCGTATTTTAAATAACCTTTATTTTAACATTTCTTTCTATTTCCAATTTTAGTAAATATTTTTATTTAATACTTTTTCCCTTGAAAATTAGTAAAAATGTGTTATTCTTAAATATAATTGTTTTAAATTGTTTTTTAATTTATATTTTATTATTAATTTTAAAAGAATTGTTTTTATATGTCTATATTACTTATTATTCGGCAATAATAAATAAACAATACTTATAATAAAAAGGAGAAGTAATAATGGAAAATACAAATACTAAAAAACCATTCTTTTATGGTTGGATAATAGTTGTGGCGTGTATGTTGATTCAGGCTGTACCTTATGGAATAGCAACGAATGTTCAACCACAATTTATTAACTTTGTAACTAGTGCAGAAGGATTTACATTAACTCAGTTTTCTTTATTATTTACAATAGGGACAATTGTATCAGCAATTGCATCGCCTTATATAGGTAAAATATTATCTGATCCTAAAACAAATATAAAATTAGTTTATATTATAGGTTCAATACTATGTGGTGGAGGTTTTGCACTGTTCTCACTTGCTGGTGGTAATCTATGGGCTTACTACGGTATATCAGCATTAGTTCAAGTAGGTACTTCTATTGTATCTGCTATAGGTGTGCCTTTACTTTTAAATGCATGGTTTAAAGAAAATAAAGGTTTAGCAATGGGATTAGCATTTTCAGGTAGTGGTATAGGTAATATATTTTTACAACAAGCAGCGGCTAGACTGCTTAGTAATCCAAACTACGGATATGCAAAAGCATATTTAATTTTTGGTATAATATCTCTTGTAGTTTCACTAATAATTTCTATATTCCTTGTTAGATTACCAAAAGGTGAATCTGAATTAGCTGCAAATGTTCCTAGAAAGAAAGCTAAAACAGAAAATAATTCAAAGACAGCTTTAACTAGATGGGGTTATACACTTAAGGAAGTAACAAAAATGAAATTATTCTGGGTATTAGCAATTGCATTTATATTTGTAGGATTCTATGTAAGTGGTATGTCAGTACAATACACATCTTATTTATATAAATTAGGCTTTAGTGCTACTTATGTCGCTAATATCGGTTCTATATTTGCATTATTTTCTATATTAGGTAACTTATCTGGCGGTTTATTCTTTGATAAATTAGGAATTAAAAAGACATTACTTTTATCAGGTATTATGGTTATACTATGCGGACTATGCTTAGTATTTATCCCTAATATACCTGCCTTAGGATACTTATTTGCCGTACTTTTAGGAATTACTATTTTCGCCTATATACTTGGACCTTCTTATTTAACAGGTGCTCTTTTTGGCGATAGAGAATTCGGTACAATATTAGGTATTGTTCAAGTATTCTTTGCTATAGGTTATGCTCTTGGTACAGTTCTTTTCGGAATGAGCGTTGATACATTTGGTTACGCAACTTCTTGGGTAATTACAACAATTTATGCTGCTATAGCATATGGTTGTTTATTAATCGCTTCAATAGGAATAATAAAATATAACAAAGAACAAAATGTTACTGAAACCAAAAAAATAGTTTAAAACTTTTATTAAAAAATAAGGGCTCCATGAATATTAATTTAAATATTCATGGAGCCCTTATTTTTTAACATTTTTTCACAATTCTTGACCTTATTCCATTTATTTCTATTTTGTAAAATGCTATACTTATAATATTGACTGAACTATCAGTTTTAGAAATTTTAAAAGTGAGGTGAAATTTTTGTTACCAAAATTCAGTGTAAAAAAACCACTAACAGTATTAGTTGCAATGATTTTGATACTTGTACTTGGTGTCGTTTCATTTACAAGAATGACAACCGATTTGTTACCTAGCATGAATCTACCATATGTAATTGCATATACAACATATCCTGGAGCTAGCCCGGAAAAAGTTGAAAATACTGTTACAAATCCACTCGAAGAAGTATTTGCTACAGTTAGTGGTGTAGAAAATATTACTTCTATCTCAAATGAAAATGTCAGTATGGTTATACTTGAATTTTCACAAGATACAAATATGGATTCTGCAATGATAGATCTTAATGGTCAAGTTGATTTAGTAAAAGGTAATTTTGATGATTCTGTTGGTTCCACTACCCTTATGAAACTAAATCCAGACATGATGCCAGTAATGATGATCAGTGTAGATATTGATGGCAAATCTGCAGAAGAAATTTCTGCATATGTTAACAATGAGGTTATTCCTAAGTTAGAACGTATCGACGGTGTAGCATCTGTGACTGCAAGCGGTCTTGTAGAAAGCCAATTACAAATCACATTAGATCCAGATAAAATCGCTTCTGTTAATGAGGAAATTCAACAAAGTATTAATGACAAATTTGATAAACAAATATCTGAAATAGATAATTCTTTATCAAGTTTAAATGAAAGTCAAGCAGCGCTAGAAGCTCAAAATCAAAAACAACTATCTGAATTAAATACTACTAGTTCAAACATAGATAAATCTATTACAGATATACAAAATTCTATATCTAGTGGTATTGGTTCTACAAGTGAATTACAAACCCAATTACAAAGTCTACAGGCTCAAAAAAGTCAAATTGAAAGCTCTATATCAGCATTAAATGAGGAATTATCAAAAGCATCATCACAAATTGCTGAACAAAAGACACAACTAGAATCTTCTAAACAAGAAATTGAAACTGCTAGACAAGAAGCTCTAAAAGCAGCAGATATATCAAGTAAAATTAAGCCTGATATGATTGATTCTGTTCTTTCTGCAGAGAACTTCTCTATGCCAGCTGGATATGTTTCAGATGGATCAAATGACTATTCAGTTAAGGTTGGAGATAAATTCACATCATCAGAAGAAATTGAAAATTTACTTTTATTCTCAATGGATGATGTAGCTGACGTTTATTTGAAAGATGTTGCAAATATTGAGTATACAAATAGTACAAGTGATTCTTACACTAATGTAAATGGAAACCCGGGTGTTATTTTATCTATAGAAAAAACTAGTACAGCATCTACTTCTTCAGTTTGCGACAAGCTTAATAATACTATAAATTCTTTAACTAGTAAAAATAAAAAATTGCATATACTTTCTCTTATGGATCAAGGTATATACATAGATATGGTTATAGATAGCATATTAGATAATTTAATCTATGGTGGTATATTAGCTATAATAGTACTTTTAATATTCTTAAGAAGTATTAAACCTACTCTAATAATAGCTTTAAGTATTCCTATGAGTTTACTATTTTCAGTAGTTTTAATGTACTTTACAGGTATATCTTTAAATATGATATCATTATCTGGTTTATCGCTTGGTATTGGTATGCTTGTTGATAATAGTATCGTTGTTATCGAAAATATTTATAGAATGAGAAATAATGGAGTAAGCAAATATAAAGCTGCCGTTTATGGTGCTAAACAAGTTTCTGGAGCAATATTTGCATCTACTTTAACAACTATCTGCGTATTCTTGCCTATAGTTTTCACAGATGGTATTACAAGACAATTATTTGTTGATATGGGACTTACAATAGCATATTCATTAATTGCAAGTTTAATAATAGCACTTACTCTTGTTCCTTGTATGGCATCTAATGTATTAACTACAGAGGATCAAGTAGAACATAGATTTTTCGATTCTCTTGTTGATGGATATGAATATTTATTAGAAAATGCTCTACAACACAAGGCAATTGTTCTTGTTGGTGCATTACTTCTTTTATGTATTGCTGGATATAGTGCAACAAAAATGGGAACTGCATTTATGCCAGAAATGAGTTCAACTCAAATGACAGCAACTATATCTGCAAAAGAAGGCAGGGAAGTTTCGGAAGCCGATTTAGAAGCAGCTAGTGATGAATTTATAGATATCGTTAAAGATATCGGCGATGTAGAAGGTGTTGGAGCAATGAGTGGCTCTGGAACTATGTTAAGTTCTTCTAGTTCTTCAAAAAGTATGTCAGTATATATTGTTTTAAAACAAAACATGAAACATACTAATAAAGAAATAGCACAAATTATAAAAAGTAAAACAAAATCTTTAGATTATGACATAACTGTTAATGAATCTGCTATGGATACAGGCAGTATGTTAGCAAGTGGTATAAGCATAGAAATTAAAGGCGATAATTTAGACAAGCTTCAATCTATAGCTAATGACATGACTGATTTATTAAAATCAGTTAAAGGTGTCACAGACATAAAAAGTGATTTAGATAATACAGAAACAGAACAACGTATTACAGTTGATAAAGAAGCTGCTATGAGATATGGTCTTACAGTCGCACAAGTATATCAACAAGTTTCTGATGAATTAAAATCCGAAAGAAACTCTACAACTATAACTCAAGATGGAAATGATTTAGATGTAGTTATAAAAAGTGCTACAGAAAATACTTTAGACAGTTTAGAATCTTTAGAGATAAAAGGTACTCAAAACAATGAAGATATTACACTATCTTTAGCCGAAATCGCTACTGTAGGTAGTGCAAATACTCCTTCATCAATCCATCACAACAACCAAACTCGTTATCTAACAGTATCAGCATCAGTTGATGACAATCATAATATAGGTTTAGTAAGCCGTACTATCCAAGCAAAAATGGATAAGTATAAAACTCCTTCAGGTTATAGCATTGAATTAACTGGAGAAAATGAAACTATAAATACTACTATGAGAGACTTAGTGCTTATGATAGTTCTTGCTATAGTATTTATTTACTTAATAATGGTTGCTCAATTCCAATCACTATTATCTCCATTTATAGTAATGTTCACTATTCCACTTGCATTTACTGGAGGTTTATTAGCATTATTAATTACAGGTCAAGTCCTAAGTGTAACATCTATGCTAGGATTCTTAGTGCTTGCTGGTATAGTTGTTAACAATGGTATCGTCTTTGTGGATTACGTAAATCAATTAAGACTTGACGGCGCTGACAAAGAAGATGCATTGATAGAGGCTGGTAGAACTCGTATAAGACCAATACTTATGACTGCAATGACTACAATCCTTGCTATGTCAACTATGGCATTAGGTGTTGGTATGGGTTCTGAATTATCACAAGGTTTATCAATCGTTACAATTGGTGGATTATTATATGCTACATTATTAACACTATTTGTAGTTCCAATTCTATACGATATATTACATAGAAAAGAAATCCGTCAAATTGCAGTAGATGAAATAGATTAATAAACTTCATGCAAAATTAAAAAGGGACTATATAATTGAAATTACTTCGATTATATAGTCCCTTTTACTACTTCATTATAATGATATTACTCTACTCATTAACTCGTTACTTCTCTTGATAAATGAATCTAATTCATCTGCTCCTAGTTCCTTATTAGCAAGTAATGCTAAATCTACTATTTGATTGCATATTACATCAACATCTTCTTTCTTATCTTCATCATCTTTTAATGATAATACTTTCTTAACTAGTGGGTTTCTATCATTTATAACTAATGTTTTTTCTTCTTTTAAATCAAATCCATAGTCTAATCCAGCAAATCTAGATTGCATTTCCATCATTCTTCTTGATTCTTCTGAAATTAAGATAACTGCTGGTGTATCTTCTTTCTTTAAGCTTTCAACTGAGTATTTTTGAACTCTATCACCTATTTTTTCTTTAAAGAAGTTTATTATTTCTTCATCAGCTTTTTCATCTTTTTCTTCGTCTTTATCTTTTAATACATCTGATAAATCTGAGTCTATTCTCTTGAATCTTACACCACTTTCTTTATATTCAAGGAATGTGATGAAGTTGTTATCTATTGTGCAATCTAATATAACTGCATTTAAGTCATATTCTTTAAATAGTTTGATATATTGAGATTGTTGTTCTTTATCTACAACATAGAATACTTTGTTTTCGTGTTTATCTCTTGCATATTCTAAGTAATCTTTTAATGTTATATATTTTCCATCAAGATCTTTGTATAATATGTATTCTTTTATTTTGTCATAGAAGCTTTCATCTTTTAAGCAACCATATTTGATGAATACTTGTATATCATCCCAGAAACTTTCGTATTTTTCTCTTTCATTTTTGCAAAGTGATTTTAATTTATCTGCAACTTTCTTAACTATATGTTTAGAAATTTTGCTTACATCTCTATCATTTTGTAAGAAACTTCTTGATACGTTAAGTGGTAAGTCTGGGCAGTCTATTACACCTTTTAATAATAATAGGAATTCTGGTATAACTTCCTTGATGTTATCTGCTACGAATACTTGATTGTTATATAATTTAACTTTACCTTCAACTAATTCAAATTCATTTTTTAGTTTAGGGAAGTATAAAATTCCTTTTAAGTTAAATGGATAATCTACGTTTAAGTGAATCCAGAATAATGGTTCATCAAAAACATTGAATACTTGTTGGTAGAATTTTATATATTCTTCATCAGTACAATCTTTAGGTGATTTTAACCATAATGGGTTAGTATCATTAAGTGGTACTGGTTTTATTTCTTCTTTAGGTTCTTCTGAAGTTTCGCTATCAGCACCTTGTTCAGCTTTTTTAGCTGCTTCCTTGGCTTTTTTCTTAGCTTCTTCTTCTAGTTTATCTGTATTTTCTACGTATATTTCAACAGGTAGGAATGAACAATATTTCTTAATTATACTTCTTAAATGGTATTCATCTAAAAATTCTTCGCTATCTTCTGCCAAAGTAAGAGTTATTGTTGTACCTCTTTCTGTTCTTGTTCCATCTTCAGTTATTTCAAATTGCATACCATCTGCTGATTGCCATCTAATAGGTTTTGCACCAGGGGCAAATGAAAGTGTATCTATTTCAACATTGCTAGATACCATAAATGCAGAATAGAATCCTAAACCAAAGTGTCCTATTATGTCATTTGATTCTTCCATTTTGTCCTTATATTTATTAAAGAAATCTTCTGCTCCCGAAAAAGCAACTTGATTTATGTATTTATCTATTTCATCTGCAGTCATACCTATACCATTATCACTAAATGATAATGTTTTATTTTTCTTGCTAACTGCAACAGTTATTTTATAAGGTTTGTCATCGCCAGCAGTTTCCCCTAATGATACTAGTCTTTTATGCTTACTAACTGCATCACAACCATTACTGATTAATTCTCTTATAAATATGTCCTTATCAGAATATAACCATTTTTTAATTATTGGAAAAATATTTTCAGTATCTATTGAGATACTTCCTTGTTTTAATGCCATAAGTCTAGCCTCCCATAATTTTATATTATTTAATATTGTTTAATTTTTTCAAAAAAAAATAACAAGGGATGCCTCCCTTGCTACTAAGGGTTTTTGCAAAGTTCTATTTCTTTTATATTTATTTCATAAAACTATTCTAATTAATTTTATTTGAACTTTTTTGTAAGAAATATTATTATCACTCTAATCATTTGAGTGCTAATTTGATTGTAAAAAAAATACCGATATATTTAACCTGTATTTTAATTTCATTTCTTATACATATTATTATAGCACTTTTATTAGCACTGTCAAGTATCGAGTGCTAATTTTTATATAAAATTTTCTAATTTTTGTTATCTATCACTATTTATTAATAAAAAATAAGCTAGTATTTAAAATAATACTAACTTATCCATTCACGAATTAATTATTTTACATGTACATCTTCTTCACTTTGTTTTTCACTTTTTACTTGAACTATAGTTTTATTCGGTAGACATACTATTTTTTCACCATTAGAATCAATCTTTCCCTGCTTTATACAAAGTTTATCTGGACAATCAGCATCCTCCATATGTACAACTCCATCTTTAATTACTACAGTGTTATGATCATCGACTTTTATAGTTTGATCCTGATCTAGTGAGTAAGTTCCATAAACTTTTCCATCAACAGTTATGATTGCTTCCCCACCTTTTTCAGAAAATAATAACTTAGCTCCAAATGCAATTAATGCTATAACTAGTATCACAATAACTAGTATTATATCTTTCTTTTTTAAAATATTTTTCATAATAGTACCCCAACATATTTTATCTTAATATTCTATAGATTTTTTTAATTAAACTCTTAATCATAGTCCATTTACTTATAAATTAATTATTATAAATAGCTACTCCAATGTCTTTATTATACTCATAATTCACTTTATTGACAATAATTCTCACTAAAGTTATTTATGTATAATAATCTTACAAAAAACAAAATTAGGTAGGTTCTCACCTACCTAATCCAATTCTAAAAGGGAAATTAAAATACACTATTATAAGTTATCTTATTCAATTTCTATTATTTGTTTATCTTCAATTTTCTTAACTTCTTTTTTAGGAACAAATATATTCAAAACACCTTTATCGTATTTAGCTTGGATGTCTTCTTTTGTTACTGAATCGCCTACATAGAAACTTCTCTTTGTATTACCATAGTAACGTTCTTGTCTGATTATATGTCCTTCGTTGTCTTTTTCTTCATTTGTTTTATTATGTTCAGCACTAACTGTTAAGTATCCATCTTCTAAGTCTAATTTCAAATCTTCTTTATTGAATCCTGGAACTTCCATAGCCAATTCATAACCATTGTCTTTTTCTTTGATGTCAGTTGACATTCTGTTTGTTGTAGTCATATTAAAAACTGGGTCTGTAAAAAAGTCATCAAATAAATTATTATTAAAATTAAATCTTTCTGGGAATAACATAAAGCATCGTCCTTTCGTTTTAGTACTCTATGTCTGGAGTGCTAATTCAACCATTTTATCTGAGTATACCCTTTGCTCTGGTTGAAACTTATTAATTATATTTATTATTAATTTATATTTTAGAAGATTTCTTATTTAAGTCTTCTTTGTTATCATTTATATTCTTCAAACTAATGAATTATTTTACTTCGATAGTTTGTTTATTTTCTAGTTTTTTAACATCTTTTTTAGGAACAAATACGTTTAAAACACCTTTATCGTATTTTGCTTGGATATCTTCTTTTGTTACTGCATCACCTACATAAAAACTTCTTTTTGCGCTACCATAATAACGTTCTTGTCTGATTAGATGACCTTCATCATCTTTCTTTTCATTAGAATTTTTATGTTCAGCAGTTACTGTTAAATAACCTTTTTCTAATTCTAGTTTCAAGTCTTCTTTATCGAATCCTGGAACTTCCATAGATAATTCATATCCATTTTCTTTTTCTTTGATATCTGTAGACATTCTATTTGCTGTGTTTACATTGAAAACTGGATCACTAAAAAGATAATCAAATAAATTATTACTATTATTAACTAAACCAAATCTTCTTTCTGGAAATAACATAAAGCATCATCCTTCCATCTTTTTATTAGCACTCTGATTTGTCGAGTGCTAAGTCAACTTCTAAAATTAAACATACACCGTATGCTTTCGTTGACTCTTTATTCATTTTACCTATTTTCAAATTCTTGATTTGTTGTATCAAATCTTTTATTTCTTTGTCTTACTTGTTATCCTTTTTCCTTACAACTATATAGTACAACTTTTTGTTAGCACTGTCAAGAGTAGAGTGCTAATTTTTTCCTGTTTTTTATTAGTTTTCTTATATAAAATCATCAAACCCCTTCTAATTACTTAATTAGAGGAGTTTGATTTTTTTAGATTTCTAATTTTTTTATTTAAAATAATCAATAACTATGTTAACCATAGCTTTAATACCTATTTTTATACAATCTTCATCACAATTAAATTTTGAATTGTGTAATATACAAGTATCATGGTTTTTATCAGATTTACAACCTAAAAACATAAAACAAGAAGGTACTTCTCTTGCAAAGAATGAGAAATCTTCTCCTCCTGTATCTGGATTGTCCATTTCAATTAAATTATCTTCACCTATACTGTTTGCTACTGATTTTTTTACTAGTTTAGTAAGCTTAGGATCATTCATAGTTACCGGATATCCATGACTAAATTTATATTCATAGTCACAACTATGGATTTTGCAAACATCTTTTACAAATTCCTCTATCTTATCTGGCAAAATTTCGCACGCTTCTGCACTAGAACATCTAACTGTACCCTCTTGATACCTCACCAGGAAGTACATTATATCGTACTCCTCCGTTTATTTTTGATAATGTAAGTACAACTACATCACTAGGGTCTATTGCTCTACTAACTATTGTCTGAAGTTGAGTTATCAAATACGCAGCACATACTATTGCATCATGTCCTTCATGTGGTTTTGATGCATGTGATGCCTGTCCTTTAATAGTTATAAAAATTCTATTAGATTCTGACATCATAGCATTTGGCTTTACTGCTATTGTTCCAATTGGATAATCCCAAACATGAAGTGCAATTGCATTATCTACATGAGGATTTTCCAAAACACCTTCTTTTATCATAAGAGGTGATCCTCCCGTTGGATTATTCTCCTCAGCTGGTTGGAATACAAATTTTACATTTCCATTAATTTCGTCTTTAATTTCATTTAATACTTTTGTAACACCTAATAGTATTGAAGTGTGTACATCATGGCCACAAGCATGCATTACTCCTGGATTATTTGATTTGAATTTTAGACCTGTTTCTTCTTGTATTGGAAGAGCATCCATATCTGCTCTCAACATTAAAGTTTTCTCGCCTTTACCTACATTCAAATTAGATACTACTCCCGTTTTTCCTATTCCTTCTTGTACTTCAAGTCCTATTTTTTTTAATTCCTTAGCCACAAATTTTGATGTTTCAAATTCTTTTAAACTAAGTTCTGGATTTTGATGAAGATGCCTCCTTATAGAAATTACTTCATCTAAATACTTATCAACTAATTTTTCCACTTTATTTTTTAACATTTTTCTTCCCCCTAAAATATTAAAAGGTACAGATTTTAATCTGCACCTTTTGATTATATCATAACTATAGTTGTAGTTTTTTATTTTCTAAATATAAAAAACTAAATTAGAAAAATATTATCTATATTTAATTATTCAGTATCTTTTAGAGCTTCTCCTAAATCTATTTTTTGTATTGTTTTATTTATTATGAAACTAACAATAGAATAAACTAATAATCCTACAATAATCAGTAATGCGTATATATACGTTGGCATATATATTTCAATATATCCTGCAAATCTCATAAATGCATATTTCATTAATTTGTCCATTGTGAAATAACCCAACGGTGCACTTACAATTAAAGCCGCTAAAACAACTATTGTAGTTGCATTCAAATATAATTTTTTGATTTCTTTATCATCATATCCCATTACTTTCAAGAAAGACATATTTCCTGCATTTCTATCGATTACGAGTTTAGTTAATATATACATAACAACTAAATAGATTATAACTGATACTGATGTCATTATAGGAATCATTTGCCCAAATGATTCTGTCATTTGTTCGCCTATTTTTGTAACATCATTCTTTGTTATTTTTGATTGTATATATTCTTCATCTATATCTAATTTTTTATTAGAAAGATATCCATTGTAATATTCTTTGTCTTCTTTTAACATATTATTTAAATTTTCTCTAGTCATATATACAGAAAATCCTGCTCTATAATCATATATATCATATACTTTTAGTTTATAATCCTTTTCCGTATATGTATTTGTAAATGTTATAGTATCACCTTTTTTAAGCCCCATCTTTTGTGCAAAGTCATATGAAATAGTAACTTCATCCTTATTTTTTGGTAAAGATACATCTCCATAATATTTAGAATCCTTATCCAATCCATAAAAAGATATATCTAAGTTCATGCTGGCTGGTTCATAATAAGTTTCTAAACTTGTAAATGTCAATTTTTCTGCATCTTGTGATTTTTTAAGTTCAACAGGTGCTTTTAAAACATATTGATATTCCGATTTTACACTATCTTTTGTAAGTTCCATATATTTATCAATAGTTGGCTGCATAATAAATCCAAATATAAATATAAAACTTGCAAATATAATTCCAACGAATAAAGTTAAATAGCTTCCTTTGTTTTGCAAGATAACACGAATTTGAAAACGTCTAAAAAATGAACCATGTTTTAATTTTATATGTCTTTTAACTTTATTTTTATGTGTATCTCTTCTTAGGAAACGTATCGGAGCTATTTTTAGCTTTCTGCTTAACATTAAATAATTTATAACTATCATAAATATAAGTGGTATTACTGTTGTTGAAATAAATGCTGATGGTATAAATTTAACTTCTAATGGTGGAAGACAATAGCTTCCGTAATATAAACTTGTGAAATATGTTGGTAAAAGTGTATAACCTGCTATATTGCCTATTACTGCACTTAAAAATGTTATTATAATTGGCAATGCCATATAGTGTCTAGTCAATTCATTTTTTGTATATCCACTAGCCAAAAGTGTTCCTATTACTGTTGATTGATCTTCTATTATAGTTTCGCTAATTACAACAAATATAAATGCTAAAATTACTAAAATTATATAAAACAATGTTTCTATCATTGGAATATCGCCGCCCATATCATTTGGCAAGAAAGATATACATTGATTCATTTCGGCAGTCATCATATTTGTGAGCATATATCCATTTTCAGTACAAATATCTCTTATATCGTTTAATTTATCGTAATTTTGTTTATCGGTAACATCCTTTTTGTCTAAAACATAGCTGTAATTATAAGTTACATTATCCTTTTTTAAATTATTAAATGTATCTTGATTTACTACTGCTACACCAAAGTGGATTGCATCCATCATTAAATCATTATTTTTTTCAATTAATGAAGTATAATCAGGAACTGCAATAGTTCCAACTATTTTTAGATTTCTTCCATTTAACTTAATTGTTTTTCCTATTTTATAGTTATTTTTTTCTGCAAATAATCTATCAAGTGATATTTCATTTTCTTTATTAGGAAGTCGCCCTTCATATATTGATTGTATATTTACATCTTTTCTAATTTTATAAACCCTGACCATAGTGTCATTATTTACATCTTGTTCACTATAAAAATTTTCATATAAACTCAAATTTAAATCTTCAATTTTGTCTTTTGTATCCTTGTTTAAAGTTTGTGTAACTGCAAACTGTCCATTCTCAACATTACATTCATCTTGATTTTTATAAAGCAAATCTTTAGCGCTATATACTACACTTAAAAATCCTGATACTACACTTATCATCAATACCATTACAACCATAATTGCAAGATATCTAGCTAAATTTTGTTTGAACTCTCTCCACAAACTTTTATTTAATGGATTTCTCATATAATCTCACCTACCACTCTAAATCTTTTGCTTTTATACGAGATGAATTAGTTTCTATCTTTGTTATTTTTCCATCTCTAAGTTTCATAACTCTATGAGCCATATCTTTTATAGCATTATTATGAGTTACTATAATAATGGTAGTTTTATATTTATCATTGATTCGTTCTAATAATTCTAGAATATCTTTAGATGTTTTATAATCTAATGCCCCTGTTGGTTCATCACATAATAATAATGATGGATTCTTGGCCAGTGCTCTACCAATTGCAGTACGTTGTTGTTGCCCACCAGATAATTGATTTGGGTATTTGTTTTGATGTTCTGTTAACCCTAAGGTATCCATTAATTCTTCTACTGAAATTGGATTTTTGCTTAGATATGCTCCTGATTCTATATTTTCCTTTACTGTTAAATTCGGCACTAGATGATAAAATTGAAAAATAAAACCTAATGTATTTCTTCTATAAAGGGCCAACTCTTTTCTAGATAATTTTCCTAATTCAGTATCTCCTACTACGATATCACCTTCATCTATATTTTCTATTCCCCCTATTAAATTTAATAATGTTGATTTTCCAGAACCAGAAGGTCCCAACATTACACAAATCTCACTTTTTTCAACTCCACAATTAATTCCTCTTAAAACTTCAACCTTATTGTCCCCCTGACCATAATATTTTTTTATATTTTCAATTTGTAAGTACATAAGATTGCCCCCTTTAAATCCTATTAACATTTTTAATTACATTTCTTATTATTTACCTTTATCGTAACACCCCAAATATTAAAAATCAATATCATTTAGTATTTAATATCATTTATTTATAAAGTCTTTTTTGCATATTAAAAGAGCCCCACATAATCTGTGGGACCCTTTATGTTTATAAGATTTGAGTATTAACTTAGTTTTACATATGTTCCTGATACATATCCATATCCATTATTGTATTTTATTTTGTACCAACCATTTGATTCTTTTTTCACTATTTCTACTTTTGCACCTTTAGTTAATCCACCTATTCTTGCGTAGTTTGTGCCTGCACCTTTTCTTACATTTAGATTTCCTGTTGTTACTCCTGTTGCTATTACTTTTTCTTCATCTGGATTTTCACTTGGAGTTTGTGAATCTAATTTTACATATGTTCCTGATACATATCCATACGCATTATTGTATTTTATTTTGTACCAGCCATTTGATTCTTTCTTCACTATTTCTACTTTTGCACCTTTAGTTAATGACCCTATTCTTGTGTAGTTTGCTCCAGCACCTTTTCTTACATTTAAGTTTTCTGTTGTTACCCCTGTTGCTATTACTTTTTCTTCATCTGGGTTTTCTCCTGGAGTTTCCCCTGGTGTTTGTGAATCTAATTTTACATATGTTCCTGATACATATCCATATCCATTATTGTATTTTATTTTGTACCAGCCATTTGATTCTTTCTTCACTATTTCTACTTTTGCACCCTTAGTTAATCCACCTATTCTTGCGTAGTTTGCTCCAGCACCTTTTCTGACATTTAGGTTTTCTGTTGTTACCCCTGTTGCTATTACCTTTTCATCATCTGGGTTTTCTCCTGGTGTTTGTGAATCTAATTTTACATATGTTCCTGATACATATCCATACGCATTATTGTATTTTATTTTATACCAGCCATTTGATTCTTTCTTTACTATTTCTACTTTTGCACCTTTAGTTAATCCACCTATTCTTGCGTAGTTTGCTCCAGCACCTTTTCTTACATTTAAGTTTTCTGTTGTTACCCCTGTTGCTATTACTTTTTCTTCATCTGGGTTTTCTCCTGGAGTTTCTCCTGGTGTTTGTGAATCTAATTTTACATATGTTCCTGATACATATCCATATCCATTATTGTATTTTATTTTATACCAGCCATTTGATTCTTTCTTTACTATTTCTACTTTTGCACCCTTAGTTAATCCACCTATCCTTGCGTAGTTTGCTCCAGCACCTTTTCTTACATTTAAGTTTTCTGTTGTTACCCCTGTTGCTATTACCTTTTCATCATCTGTCTTACCTGTAGATTTAAATTCTAAACCATTTTGTTTTGCATAAGTTTCTGCATAAGAACCTGTTTCTCCATGGATTGTAACAACTTCTGCACCTGCATCCACTAATGATTTTCCTATTTTTGTAACTGATTTTGGTATTGTTAAATCAGTTAATTTTTCACAATCACTAAATGCTTCATCACCTATAGTAGTAACTCCATCTGGCACTGTAAATTTAGTAAATCCAGTCATTGCAAATGCAGAGTCACCTATAGTTTTCACGCTGCTTGGTATCTTTATACTGCTTAAACTTTCGCAACCTGCAAATGTAGAGTCTGGAATAGTATTTATTGAACTTGGTAAAGTAACATTTGTTAAGCTTGAATTTAACATAAATACTCCTGCACCAAAGTTACCAACACTATTTGGTACTGTTACATTATTCAAACTTGTATCAAGTGCAAATGCTAGAGTATCTATAGTTTTTACACTACTTGGTATAGTTACTTTCTTTAAATTTTCACAATCAGCAAACGCACTTGCACCAATAACTTCTACACCTGATTGTATTGTTACACTTGTGATTTCAGAGAATTCACTAAAAGCAGCGTAATATATCATTTTAACAGGTTGTCCACCAAGAGTACTTGGTATAACTAAATTTGAAACTCCTCCATCAAAGCCAGTTATTATCGCTTCATTTCTATCATTTATAACATAATAAAATCCATTTTCTTCTTCTTCATCATAATATTCATTATCAAAATCGAATCCCCAGTCGATATTTAACAATAGGTCTTCAAGATCTGAACTGTCTTGTATTCTAAGTAATCCTTTACTTTTACTCATTGAATCTGATACTTCATTTAATATTTCTTGAGTGTTTATTTGTGATTCTGATGATTCTGCATAGACATTAGTTGTGCTAATTGAAAAAGATGCTAATAATCCTAATACTGTTAGAAAACTTGCTATCTTTCTGAATTGTTTAGGCATTTCTATTCCCCCTTTTAATATCTTTTCCCTTATAGTTTAGCACATAAAAAAATAAAATTTTGTCTAATCTTGTCAAATAAGTTTTTTTCTTGAAATTTAGAATTCTAATTTAATAAAAAAATCCTAGCAAAAAATGCTAGGATTTTAAATTTTTCAAGAAAATTTATATTCTACACTTATGTTTATTTAAAGTAATTTACACCACTTTCAAATATTTTTTGATCTTTTTCACCATATATATTTTTAAGAGTGTATTTACCAATTCTTTCAGAGTGACCCATTTTACCTAATATTCTACCATCTGCACTTGTTATACCTTCAACTGCATAGAATGATCCATTAGGGTTGTAGTCTATATCGTAAGTAGCATTACCATCTAGGTCAACATATTGAGTTGCTATTTGTCCGTTTGCTACTAATTGGTCGAATATTTCTTTATTTGCTACGAATTTACCTTCACCATGAGAGATTGATATACTGTGTAAGTCTCCCACTTTTGTACCTGCTAACCATGGAGATTTATTTGATGCAATTCTAGTAGTGACAACTTTTGCTTGATGACGACCGATGTTGTTGTAAGTTATAGTTGGAGCATCTTGTGCTGTAACTGGTTTTATTTCACCATATGGAACTAATCCTAATTTGATTAATGCTTGGAATCCATTACAGATACCTAACATTAAACCATCTCTGTTAGTTAATAAGTCGTTTACTGCTTCTGCTATTCTTGGGTTTCTAAATACTGTTGCTATAAATTTAGCAGAACCATCTGGTTCGTCACCAGCACTAAATCCACCTGGTATCATAACTATTTGCGAAGATTCTATTTCTTTAACCATAGTTTCGATTGAATCTTCTATATTAGCATAACTTAAGTTTCTAAATACTTTTATACTTGCCTTTGCTCCAGCATCTTCAAAAGCTCTAGCTGAATCGTATTCGCAGTTTGTTCCTGGGAATGCTGGTATAAATACTTTTGGCTCTACTATACTTAGTGAAGATTTTTGATGTTCATTAACTATGAAGTTAATATTTGATATTTCACCAATTGGTTCAACAGCTTTTGTTGGGAATATTGGTTCTAAAGTAGATTCATAAGCTTTGTAAATCTTACCTAAGCAAACTTTATATCCATCAACTTCTATATATTGTCCTTCTATTGTTTTACCAGCAACTTTATAATCTAAACCTTCTAATAATGATAAATCAGCTTCTTCCATTTCAAGTGCTATATTACCGTATGCTGGATCAAATAATTTATCTACATCAACATCTTTAGCTACTTCAAATCCTATCTTGTTACCAAATGCCATCTTAGCTATAGCTTCTCCAAGTCCGCCATAAGCTAAAGCATATGAAGCAAGAACTTTCTTAGCTTGAGTTAATTCTCTTATTTTATCTAAGTTTTTCTTTAATACATCAAAATCAGGAATTCCATTTTCTAATCTAGGAGTTTTTATTACTACTAAAACAGAACCCGCTTTTTTGAATTCTTGTGATACAACATATTCAGCATCTACTGTATCAACTGCGAATGAAACTAATGTTGGAGGTACGTTTATATGTTCAAAAGTACCAGACATACTGTCTTTACCACCTATTGCAGGTATTTCAAATTGTTTTTGTGCATAATATGCTCCAAGCAATGCAGAGAATGGTTTACCCCATTTAGTTTTGTCTTTTCCTAATTTTTCGAAGTATTCTTGGAAAGTTAATCTAGTAGTTTTGTAATCTCCACCAACTGCAACCAATTTACAAATTGATTCTACAACTGCGTATAATGCACCATGGAATGGACTCCATTTTCCGATTTTAGGATTATATCCAAATGTCATTATTGATGAAGTTGTAGTTTTTCCATCAAGTACAGGTATTTTAGCAACCATACCTTGGATTGGAGTTCTTTGATATTTACCTCCAAATGGAAGTAATACTGTATTTGAACCTATAGTATTATCAAATTTTTCAACTAAACCTTTTTGAGAGCATACATTTAAATCTTTTAATACGCTGTCAAATTTGTCAGATATAGTGTCTCCCTCTACTTTTATTCTTCCAGTATTAAAGAATGTATTTTCTTCGTCTACTTTTGGAACATGTATATCAGTTTGTTGTTTCTTACCATTTGTATCAAGGAATGCTCTGTTTAAATCAACTATGGCTTTTCCGTTCCAGAACATTCTTAAATATCCTGTATCAGTTACTGTTGCAACATGAGTTGCTTGTAAGTTTTCAAGTCCTGCAAGTTCTATAAATCTATCTTTATTTTCAGCATCTATAGCACAAGCCATACGTTCTTGTGATTCTGATATTGCAAGTTCAGTACCGTCAAGTCCGTCGTATTTTTTAGGTACTAAGTCTAGGTTTATATCTAAACTTTCTGCAATTTCACCTATTGCAACAGAAACCCCACCAGCACCGAAGTCATTACATCTTTTTATCATTTGTGCAACTTCTTTATTTCTGAAAAATCTTTGGATTTTTCTTTCGTTAGGTGCATCACCTTTTTGTACTTCAGCACCACAAGTTTCTATTGATTCTTCGCTATGTTCTTTTGATGAACCAGTAGCTCCTCCACAACCATCTCTACCAGTTTTTCCACCTAATAGTATGATTATGTCGCCTTTTTCTGGTCTTTTTCTTATTACGTTTTCTTTTGGAACTGCTGCTATAACTGCACCAATTTCCATTCTTTTTGCCACAAAGTCTTCGTCATATACTTCTGTAACTTGACCTGTTGTTAAACCTATTTGGTTACCGTAAGAACTATATCCATTAGCTGCTTCTGTAGTTATTTTCTTTTGCATTAATTTACCGTGTAATGTATCTTCTAAAGAAGTTCTAGGATCTGCACTACCAGTAACACGCATTGCTTGATAAACATAACTTCTTCCTGAAAGTGGATCTCTGATTGCTCCACCTAAACAAGTTGCAGCACCACCAAATGGTTCTATTTCTGTTGGATGGTTATGAGTTTCGTTTTTGAACATTAATAGATATTTTTCTATTTTTCCATCAACATTTACATCTATATTTACACTGCAAGCATTTATTTCTTCACTTTCATCTAAGTCTTGTAATTTTCCAGCAGCTTTAAGTTCTTTAACTGCTATAGTAGCCATATCCATTAGACACATATCTTTTTGTCTGTCTATATAGATAGTGTTTCTAGCTTCTATATATTTTGAATAAGTTTCTTTTATTATTTCATTGAATTTACCGTCTTCTATTTCAACATTTTTTATTTGGGTCATAAATGTAGTGTGTCTACAGTGATCTGACCAATAAGTATCTAAAACTTTTATTTCTGTTATAGTTGGATTTCTTTTTTCTTGATCTTTAAAATATTCTTGAACGTATTTTAAATCATCTATTGTCATAGCTAACCCTTGTTCTTTTAGGAATTTTTCTAATTCTTCCATGTTAAAATCTATAAATCCTTCTATTGTTGCAACTTCTGTTGGGATTTCAGTTTCTAATGCTAAAGTTTCTGGTTTTTCAAGAGATGCTTCTCTACTATCAACAGGATTTATTACATATGATTTTATTTTTGCAAATAATTCATCATTTATATTCCCAGTTAATATATATAATTTTGCACTATTTATGTTAGGTCTTTGACCTTCGTTTATTATTTGCACACATTGTGCTGCCCAATCTGCTCTTTGGTCGTATTGTCCTGGCAAGTATTCAACTGCAAATACTTTTGCATCTTTGTCGTATTCAACACTTTCTTTATATACTATATCTAGGTTTGGTTCTGAAAATATTGTTTTTGATGCAGAATCACAAACTTCATCAGATAAACCTTCTATATCATATCTATTTAATAATCTTAAATTATCTATACAATCTATATGTAAACTATCTTTTAAATCTTTCATTAAAGCTTTGGCTTCTAGGTCGAACCCTTCTCTTTTTTCAACTAAAAGTCTTTTTACATTTGAACTCATATTATTCCTCCGTTAAGAAATTTCTCATTTTCCCTTATTATGTTTTATTGAAAATTTATTTCCATATGTCTGTTCTATAATGCATACCTTCGAAATTTATTTTCTTGATATTTTTATAAACTTTTTCGCCTGCTTCTTTAACAGTTTTAGCCTTAGCAGTTATTCCTATTACTCTACCACCGTTTGTCACTAATTTCCCATCTACTAATTTAGTTCCACTATGGAAAACTACTATATCTTCATCTAAATTTTCAAGCCCTGTTATAACTTTTCCCTTTTCATAACTTTCAGGGTATCCTCCAGATGTAAGCATTACACATATTGCTTGTTCATCACTATAAGTTATATCTATATCTTTTAATTTATTATTTATAACTGCTGATATTATTTTATTTAAATCAGTTTCTAATCTGAATAAAACAGATTGTGTTTCTGGGTCCCCAAATCTTACATTATATTCAAGAACTTTAGGACCATCTTCAGTTATCATTAATCCTACAAATAATATTCCTTTAAAATCTAATCCATCTTCTTGGAACCCTTTTAAAGTTTTATCTAGTACATTTTCTTTTATATTTTTTGCTAATTCATCAGTATATATTTCACTTGGAGAGAATGTTCCCATTCCGCCAGTGTTAAGACCAGTTTCTCCGTTATTTACTTTTTTGTGGTCTTTTGCACTTACCATAGGAACTATTGTTTCGTGGTCGACAAAAGCTAGTATAGATGTTTCTACTCCGTTTAGAAACTCTTCTATTACTATTTTTTCTCCAGCATCACCGAATTTTTTATCACTCATCATTTCTTTTAGAGTTTTTATAGCTTCTTCTCTGTTTTCAGGTATTACAACTCCTTTGCCAGCTGCCAAACCATCGGCTTTTATAACAACTGGATATCCAAAGTCATCTATGTCAGCTATTGCTTTATCTAGATCAGTATATTCTTTATATTTAGCTGTTGGTAGACCATGTCTTATCATGAAGTCTTTTGAAAATGCCTTGCTTCCTTCTAACTGAGCACATTTTTTATTTGGCCCGAATACTTTTAATCCTTCAGCTTCAAAAGCATCAGTTAGCCCCATTACTAGTGGAACTTCTGGTCCTACTACAGTTATATCTATTTCTTTTTCTTTTGCAAATTTAACTAATGCATCTATATCTGAATCGCCTATATTTACACATTCTGCAACTTGGCCTATTCCCGGATTACCTGGTGCACAGTATATTTTTTCTACATCTTTTTCATTACTTAATTTCCAGCAGATAGCATGTTCTCTTCCGCCACCACCTACAACTAATATCTTCATATTTTCCCTCCTAGTTTATAAGTCTTACTCGCTTACTTTAACTTTTCTACCTTCTACAGATATCTTCCCTTCGCAAAATAATTTTACACATCTAGGAAGAATTGTATGTTCTACTTCTAAAACTCTTTTTGCCAATGTTTTAGCATCATCATCGTCCATTACTTTTACAGTATCTTGCATGATTATTGGACCTGCATCCGCTTCTTCATTTACAAAATGAACAGTTGCACCAGAAACTTTTGCTCCATAATCTATTACTGCTTGGTGAACTCTTTCCCCATAAAAACCATCACCACAAAATGATGGTATTAATGATGGATGAATATTCATCATTTTATTTTCAAATTCACTTACGAATTTTGGACTGATTATCTTAAGATAACCAGCCAAAACTACTAAGTCTACATTTTCTTCTTTCAATATTTTTATTACTTCATCTTCGTTTTTTTCAAATACGGCTCTTATATTGTGTTTTCTAGCTCTTTCAAGACCAAAAGCATCTTCTTTATTAGAAATAACTACTTTTATTTTGCCTTTTATTTCGCCCTTTTCACAATCATCTATAATGGCTTGTAAATTAGAACCCCCGCCAGAAACTAAAACACCTATATTTAGCATAATTCTACTCCTTCGTGGGTATCTACAACTTCACCAACTACATAAGCTTTATCTTTCATTAATTCAGCATATTTTTCATCTACATCTATTTTATCTGCTTCTCTGTTATTTATATAATCAACTAAAGCAGGTGCATCTTCTTTGTTAACTATGAATACAAGTCCAATACCCATATTGAAACTCTTATGAAGTTCTCTTTTTTCTACTATATTAAATCCTTCTATCATTTTGAATATAGGTGGTTTTTCCCATGAATCAGTTTTGATATCAATACCTAAACCATCAGGTATAACTCTTGTGATGTTTTCGATAACACCACCACCAGTTATATGAGCTATAGCTTTTATGTTATGTTTTTCAAGTAAGTCTAAAACTAATTTTACGTATATTTTTGTTGGTGTTAATAAGGCATCTCCAACTGTCATTCCTAATTCTTCAACATATTGATTTAAATCATAGTTGTAAGTATCTAAGAATATTTTTCTTATAAATGAGAATCCATTACTGTGGATACCGCTTGAAGAAACTCCAACTAATACATCCCCTGCTTTAACATCTTTTCCTGATACAATTTTAGTTTTGTCAGCTATACCAACAGCAAATCCTGCTAAGTCGTATTCTTCTTCTGAATACATTCCTGGCATTTCAGCAGTTTCCCCACCTATTAATGCACATCCAGACATTTTACATCCGTTGGCAACACCTGCAACTATTTGATCTATATGTTCAGGAACTAATTTTCCTATTGCTATATAGTCTAGGAATAATAATGGTTTTGCACCTTGGCATATTAAGTCGTTAACACTCATTGCAACTAAGTCTATACCTACTGTGTCGTGTTTATCCATCATTTGAGCCAATTTTAATTTAGTCCCAACGCCATCTGTTGCTGCTAAAAGTACTGGTTCTTCCATTTTCATAAAATCTTTTAAACTATATAAACCACTGAAGTTGCCTAAATCTCCTATAACATTTTTATCGTAAGTTTCTTTGATTTTTCCTTTTATCAAGCTTACAGCTCTATTTCCTTCATCTATATTTACACCTGATTGTTCGTAAGTTAGCATCCTAAAGATTCCTCCTTGTCAATTTTCTTAACTGGGTAATTTCCGTCGAAACAAGCTCTACAGAATTTAAATTCATTTCCTTCCCCAACTGCTCCCATCATTCCATCTATATCTAAGAATTTTAATGTATCGCATCCAATATATTCTCTTATTTCTTCTACATCTTTATGTGCAGCTATTAATTTAGAACGGTTTGGAGTGTCTATGCCATAATAGCAAGAATATTTAACTGGAGGAGATGTTACTCTTAAATGTATTTCCTTAGCTCCAGCATCTCTTAATGATTTAACTAATTGTTTTGAAGTAGTTCCTCTAACTATTGAGTCATCTACAAGTATTATTGATTTTCCTTTTAATACTCTACTTAAAGGATTTAATTTTATTTTTACTCCAAGTTCTCTTTCTTCTTGAGTAGGTTTTATAAATGTTCTACCGACATATCTATTTTTAACTAATGCTTCTGTTAGTGGAAGTCCACTTGCATTCGCATATCCTATAGCCCCTGCCCAACCTGAGTCTGGAACTGGAACTACCATATCTGCTTTTACATCATCACCTTGTGATAATATTTTTCCTGATTCAACTCTAAATTCATATACATTTACTTTATCTATAGTTGCATCATTTCTAGCGAAATAAATATGTTCAAATATACAGCTCTTTTTCATTGTTTTGCAATTATTGCTAAAGTTATATGATTTTAATTCTCCGTTCTTAACTACAACAATTTCTCCTGGTTCTAAATCTCTTATAACTTCTCCGCCAAGTATATCTATTTCACAGTTTTCAGATGCAAATATGTATTCACCATCATCTCTTTTTCCAAGTAATAGGGGTCTAAATCCATGAGGGTCTCTAACAGCAACTAATTCTTCGTCAGTTAGTATAACTAATGAATAAGCACCTTTTATTTGGTCCATTGTTAATTTTATTGCTTCTACAATATCTCCTGTATAATATCTAGCTAACATATATAAAATAACTTCTGTATCACTTTTACTGCTAAACATTATACCGTCTTCTTCTAGCATTTCCTTTAGGTAGTGTGCATTTACTAAATTTCCATTGTGAACTAAACCTAAATTTCTCTTTCTTAAAGAACCAACTAAAGGCTGACAGTTGTACATATAACTTCCGCCTGCTGTTGAGTATCTAACATGTCCTATACCCATTGTCCCAGGCAGTTTTTTCAAATCATCTGTCTTAAATACATCACCTACTAAACCCATGTCCTTTTTGTAATTTATTTCTTTTCCATCGTGCACTGCCATACCACAACTTTCTTGTCCTCTATGTTGCATAGAGTATAAGCCGTAATACAAGTCTTTCGATATGTTTTTATCAGAATAAATTCCTAATATGCCACACATGCGATTATTACCCCCTATAACAAATTATTTATTCATTCTAGAAAGAACTTCTTCATATCCCTGAACAAGATCTCCTAAATCTCTTCTAAATCTATCTTTATCTAATTTTTCATTAGTATGAACATCCCATAATCTACAAGTATCTGGTGATATTTCATCTGCTAATATTATATTTCCGTCTACATCTTTTCCGAATTCTAGTTTGAAGTCAACTAATTTTAAATCCATTTTTAAGAAAAATTCTTTCATGATTTCATTGATTTTTAAAGTTTGTTCTCTGATATAATCTATTTCTTCTTGAGTTGCTAATTTTAATGCTACAGCATGGTCGTCATTTATAAGTGGGTCGCCATATTCATCATTTTTATATGACATTTCAAATATTGGTTTGTCTAATACTATTCCTTCTTCTACTCCGTATCTTTTGCAGAAAGAACCTGCTGTGATATTTCTGATTATAACTTCTAGTGGTAGAATTGTAACTTTTTTTACTAATTGTTCTCTATCTGATAAAGCTTTTATGAAATGAGTTTTGATTCCTGCTTTTTCTAATGTTTCAAACATTATTGTACATATTTTGTTATTTAAGATACCTTTTGATGCGATTGATGCTTTCTTTTCCCCATTGAATGCTGTTGCATCATCTTTGTAATAAACTATATATTCATTTTCATTTTCTGTACTGTAAACTTGTTTTGCTTTTCCTTCATATAATAACATCTTTGTTACCTCCCAAAATCTTAACAAATATTCATTTACTTATTTTTCATTTTACTTATTTATATAATTTAATTTATGATTCTATGATGTATGTATTTTGAATTATTTTTATTGATTTATGCTCTTATCGTCATCTAATACTTTTTGAGCCATTTCTGCTCTGTATGATTTTAAGTTTTCTTTTAATTTAGGATATTTTATACTCATTATTTGCATTACCATTAAAGCTGCATTTAATCCTGAATCTATTGTTACAGTAGCCACTGGTATTCCTTTTGGCATTTGAACCATAGATAATAAAGAATCCATACCATCCATAGTAGATGATTTTATTGGTAGTCCAACTACTGGTATTAATGTTGATGCTGCTATAACCCCTGGTAAGTGTGCTGCTTTTCCAGCTGCTGCTATTATTACATCAACTTCTCCGTCAATTGATTCTATAAAAGAAACTAACTCTTTTGGTGTTCTATGAGCTGATAATATTCTTACTACTACTTCTACTTCATATTTTTTTAAAAAGTTAATACCTTCTTCTAATTTAGGATAATCTGATTTAGATCCCATTACGATTGCAACTTTCATAAGTAATCTTCCTCCATTAATAATATATTTATATGAATTTCAATTTTGCCTTAAATTAAAAAGTATTTATTTATTTTTTGCTTGAATATTTCTTATTATTTTTTATGTTCATTTTATTTTAACGAACTATACACTTGTATTCTATATTAATATTCATGTTTTATCAATATATTTTTTCAAAAAACTAAATCTTTATTTCTATTCAAGAATTTTTACCCATATTTTCTAAATATATATCTCAATTAGTCGAATATTTAATTTTCAAACCTTGTACATATTTTTTTTACAAATATATATCCTAAATTTTATTATTAAATTTTTATCTAACCTTTTATAATTTGTGATTAATAATTAAGACTTCTGTTTTTTTATATTTTGACTGTATTTTTATGATATTTAGTAATCCTAAAATTCTAAGATTTCTACTGACATGATGCTTTTATGCAATATATTTGATATTTACATTTTACCTCTTTTTTGATATATTGTGATAGTTTTTTTGAAGTTTTTCAATATTTCTACGTAAATAAAATTATCTTATATTATATTAAAAATCAAAAATAAATAGAATAAAAATACTGCTGCATAAATCCCCTTAAATTTATACAACAGTATTCCTCTATAATATGAATCCCTTAAATACTTTTTGTCTTTTATAATTTTTATCTACAATGAGTCGTTTATTTCAAGAATACAAATCTACATATAAATATTATACTTAAAATAATTAAAGATACATTTATATCCTCTTTTTTATTAGTAACTAATTTTAATAAAGTATAAGATACTATTCCGAATATTATTCCATCTCCAACACTATTAGTCAGTGGCATCATAATGAAAGTTAAGAATGCTGGTATAGCATTTGTATAATCTTCAAAATCGATATCTTTGAAACAGCTTGCCATCATAACTCCAACAATTATAAGAACTGACCCTGTTGCTTGTGATGGTATAGCTATAAATAATGGTGCTAAAAATAAAGATAATAAGAATAGTATTGCAACAGTAAATGTTGTAAGTCCTGTTTTTCCTCCTTCACTTATACCTGCTGTACTTTCCATAAAACAAGTAACTGTTGATGTTCCAAGTATTGCACCTATAGTAGTTCCTATTGCATCTGCTAACATTGCTTGTTTTGCTTTAGGAATTTTACCATTTTCATCAATTAATTCTCCCTTAGCAGCCACTCCTACTAAGAATCCAACCGTATCAAATAAATCCATAAATAAGAAAGTAAATACTACTATTACCATATCTAAACTAAATATTTTTTCTACTGGAACTGTAAAAGCTTGCATAAAAGTTGGTGCTAAAGATGGAACCCTAAGTGAGAATATGCCTTCTGGCAGAGCTACTATTCCAGTTAACATACCTATTGCTGATGTTAATAATATTGATAACAATAAAGCCCCTCTTACGTTTTTGCATACTAATATACCTGATATAACTAAACCTACTATTGTTAATACTACAAGTGGGTCATGCATACTTGCTAATGCTAATGTTCCGCTTTCAGTACTTATAAGGCCTGCATTAGTCATACCAACTGCTGCTATAAATAGTCCAACCCCTGCTGTAACTGCATTTTTAAGATCTTTTGGTATACAATTTATTATTTGTTCTCTTAAGTTTGTTATAGTTAAAATTATAAATAAAATACCTTCTATGAACACTCCCAACAATGCCATTTGCCATGTATATCCCATTTGTAAAACTACTGTATATGCAAAAAATGCGTTAAGTCCCATACCTGGTGCTAATGCGATTGGATAATTTGATAAAAATGCCATAACCAAACATCCAACAGTAGCTGATAACGCAGTTGCAACAAATACTGCCCCAGCATCCATTCCTGCATCTGCCAACATAGTTGAATTTACTGCTAGTATATAAGCCATTGTCATAAATGTAGTTAAACCAGCAATTACCTCAGTTTTAAAATTTGTTCCATGTTCATTTAATTTAAACATTTTTTCTAATAAATTACTTTGAGCTGCTTTTTCTTGTGTAGCTTGCATATTTTCTCCCCCTCATTATTTAATAAATTTTTTAAGAATTAGAATAAATGTGAGTTAGAAATGAATTTATGCAAATTGATTTGCTCTTTTGAGGAGAGTTCATTTAGACTTTCATACTACAGGGAATATATTTATCTATATTCTGCACTATCAATAACTCTAACTAAAATTAAAAAAGTGTCTACTTCAAACAAAGTAGACACCACTAATATCTTGTATAAATCAAAGTTTATATTCAGTACTTTTTATCTTAAATATATTTAGATATTACAAAACAACTTTTTACATTTTATCTTTATATTAAAAAAAGTATAGAATAATCCCTTGATTATCATGATATATAGGTGGCGCTCTCGCGGAAGCTCTCCTAATTAACTAATATTAAGCAGGCTTCCTGGCTTACAGATCAACGCGTTACTTTCCTTCTCACATACAAATGGCATGCAATGGATTATTAAGTATTGCTCCCTAGATTACAGTGACCGGATCGCTTAGGATTCTAACCTAATTTCCTTTTATTCAAACTTCTGGCGAAATTTGACCACTTAATATCATAATAATATTCATTTCTATAATCAAATATTACCATATTATGGAATGTAGTGTCAATAAATGATTGTGTATTTTTTCACATGAGAAATTTGTCTGTTTGCAATTAAATTTGTTGTTCTAATTATATAGTTTTATATATAATTAAAGTATATGAAAATTACATATAAAACCCTCTAAATATATTTAGAAAGGATGATAAACATATGAAAAACATGCATGATTTTTATTGTGGAACTATGTTTGATGCTTATGAGTTTTTTGGGGCTCATATTAGTAGCGAAAATGGTATTAAGGGAATTATTTTCAGGGTTTATGCTCCCGATGCAAGCGAAGTACAAGTTATAAGTGACTTTAATGGCTGGGACGGAAACAAGGGGAAGATGGAGCAAATAGGTAAAAGCGGTATTTTTACTTATTTCTCAGAAGACGCTAAATTGGGGATGTATTATAAATATTTAGTATTTGATCAGAACGGCAACTGTACAGAAAAAACTGACCCATATGCATTTTTTATGGAACTTAGACCTAATAGTGCATCTAGAATTGTAGATTTAAATACATATAAATTCAATGATAAACGTTGGATGATGAATAGAAATAAAAATTTCGATAAACCTTTAAACATCTATGAGCTTCATTTTGGTTCGTGGAAACATAAAACTAATGAAGAAATTTTAAGAACAAGGGCTATTAAACAATGTGCTGCCGTAAATGCAAGCAACGGTATAAATGCGGCCCAACTTGGGCATGACCTAAATTTAGAAAACTACATAAATAGCGACTACGACTTAAACCAACCTATTGATATAACAGAAAGATGGTTTAACTATATGGAAATAGCACCGGACCTTATAAAATATGTAAAGGAAAACAACTATACTCATATAGAAATACTTCCTTTATGTGAACATCCATCTGACTGTTCTTGGGGATATCAAATCACAGGATTTTTTAGTCCAACTGCTCGATATGGTAGACCTGAAGATTTAATGGCATTCATTGATTTATGTCATAAAGAAAATATCGGTGTAATTATGGATTATGTTCCTGTTCATTTTGCACTCGATTCTTACTCACTTGGAAGATTTGGTGGTGAATCACTTTATGAATATCCAAGTCATGATACTGGTTATACTGAATGGGGATCTCACAGCTTTAACTACTATCGTGGCGAAGTAAGAAGTTTTCTTCAGTCCGTTGCAAATTTCTGGATTGAAGTTTATCATATTGATGGTCTTCGTATGGACGCCATAAGCAATCTTATTTATTGGAAAGGCGATTCTAATCGAGGCGTTAATGAAGGTGGTATTGAATTTTTACAAAATATGAATAAGGAACTTCAAAAACGTCACAAAGACGTTATGTTAATTGCTGAAGATTCTTCAGATTATCCTAAAGTAACTGAACCTGTTGAAGAAGGTGGTCTTGGTTTCGATTATAAATGGGACATGGGTTGGATGAATGATACACTTTCATATTTTGAAAAAGAGCCATGGCAAAGAAATGGAAACTATCATAAAATAACATTTTCTATGATGTATTTTTATAATGAAAAGTTTCTTCTTCCTTTCTCTCACGATGAAGTTGTCCACGGCAAAAAAACTATATTAGATAAAATGTGGGGGTCTTATGAGGATAAATTTAGCCAAGCTAAATTACTTTATACTTATATGTTCACTCACCCTGGCAAAAAATTAAACTTTATGGGTAACGAGCTTGGTCACTTTAGAGAATGGGATGAAGCTAGAGAACTTGACTGGGATTTATTAAAATATCCTGCTCATGACTCCTTCAAAAAATTCATATCTGACCTTAATGGATTTTACTTACACTCACCTATTCTGTATAAAAATGAATATTCTCGTAAGTGTCATAAATGGCTTCAAGCTGATGATACAGAAAAATGCGTTTATGTTTATGAGAGAATTTACGGCGATGAAAAACTTGTAATATTCTTAAATACTTATTGTGATAGTTATGAAAATTATACAGTTAGATTTGAAAATCCTACAAAACTAGAACTAATTTTAAATACAGATTGGCAAAAATATGGTGGTAAAAGCGAACAAGTAAAAGAAATAGTCGAGTCTATAGACCTTTGGCATCAAGATGCTGGACATTTATATTTCAAAAATACTCATACACCACATACTGATGTTAAATATACTACTTTTGAAAATCCAAAGCATATATCTAAAAAAGAAATGGCTGGAGCAGGTAAAAATTATGAAGTATCAGTTTCATTACCTGCATTTAGTGCTAAAATGTATCGAGTTATAGGATAACTTTTAATTTAAAAAAAGGTTCAAATAGTTTCTAAACTATTGAACCTTTTTTATATATCATTAATTTAAATTATTATTTTGCTGGATGTTCTGGTATAACAGCATGGAAAATCAAATCTGCATCACTATCATTTATTAATGTATGAGTGTGACCTTGTGGACAGTAATGACATAGTCCTGCTTCTACTCTTTCTTCTTTTCCATCATATATTACTTTTCCTTTACCAGATGTAAAGAATATTATTTCACTATTAGTTTCATGTGTATGTTCCCCTATTGATGCTCCTGGTTCTAATCTTCCAAATATTATTTTATTATTTTCATCTACATTCATTTTTGCATTTAGCGCTTTTTCCCCACCTTTAAAATTTGCTAATGCCTTTTCTTCAATTTTGTTACTATCTAGTATCATTGTGTTATCCCCCTTGATTTGTTTTAGGACTTCTAATTTATGCCCTAAAAATATTATAGTACAAGTTATCTCTCAAATACAATCAATCCACATTCATAAGGATGATCCATATATAGAATTTCTTTTTTATTACTTTTATACATTAATAATTTCAGTAAAATAGTCATATCGCCACCACCTGACAATATCATTAATTCTCCCATAACAAACCAAAATATTGAACCTGTAAAAATAGAAATTATCGCTGGGATTATTCCTAAGATAACAGTTGGCATAATTCCACCTATAATATATTGATATTTTGTCAACATTTCCTTACAACAACAATATGGCGTAAGACTACTTACCATAAATCCAAATTCGATAGATTTCAAATGATGTTTTGCATAAATTGCCCAAAATAGTCCATGTATTAATTCATGAACTACAACTAATGCAGCAAAAACAACTATAAATACTACAGATCCATAAAATGAAAATGTATATAGTCCACTTTGATTTTTATAAATAAATAATATTAGCAATAAAATTATTATCGGCAACCCCAATACAAATGCCATAACATTAGCTTTTAAAACACTTATAGTTAAATCTTTTTCTTCATATCCTTGTGCAAGAAGTTCCTTTTTCTTTTCTTCGTATAATCTTTTTCGCTTCTCCTCCGCCTTACTCAGTTTCCTATTATCCTTTCCCATATATTCCTCCTAAAACCCTTTAATAATCTGTGTAACATAGAAAGATAGTATATAAATTTTGTGATTATATACTATCTTCATTAAAAGCTATTATTATTTATATTCTATATCAACATCACCTACATCGCTATGTGTTTTTATAGTATACTTTGGACTTTGACCATGTTCTGCATAGAAACTACTTCCCTTTTTAGAAATATTATTGAAATCAATCTCAATTTTATTAGGTTCTTTATCTGAATCAAGTTTAAAACCTAAATCTTTATTCACACCTAATTCTATATCCCCTATATCAGAAGTTATATCTATATCCTGATTTAATCCTTCTATATTACATTCTATATCCCCTACATCTGATTTTATACTTCCACTACCATCAATACTTCTTATATCAATATCTCCAGTATCATTAACTATATTAAACTTTTTACATTTTATATTTTTATTTAATTCTACATCCCCTACATTACTTGTTATACTTAAATTATTTAAATCTAAATTTTTATTTGCGATAATATCTCCTGTATCTGTTTCTATAGAGATATTTTTGTTATATGATTTAGGTATTTGAATTTCAATTTTTATATTTGTATTGTTTAAAAAATGAATCTTACTACCTTTTTTACTTGTAATATCTAACGTATTTGTACTCTCATCTAAATTTAAATAATCCTTGCTTTCCATATTTTTATTACATTTAAGGTCTATATAAATATTATTATCTTTACTTTCAAGCAATTCTATTTCACCTTGATTTACATCTACATTTATATCTTCAAATTTTTCTATGTCTTTTATAGTATATGTTTTTATAACTTTCATATTTTGATTAGACGTATTATTAAACAAATCATTTATACTAAATACATCCTTTTTAAGTGTCATAACTAAAAATATAGTTAATATAATTGCAACAATTGACCAAGTTATAATCTCTATTTTTTTATAATTTTTATCATTCATAGCTACATCTCCTTAATTTCAAAATAGGCTTTTACAGCTTTTTCAACTGCCCCACCTATTAAGAAAATTATCCATGTTATCCACCATTGGAATGTCATAAAACTTATTAATAGATATACTGCTACTGTTATTGCTGAAATTGCACTTTTAGCTGCTTTGTATGCTTTATAGTTTTTGGATTTTGTACTTTGCCACTCTTTAAAATCTTCAACTATAGTATCATCTTGTTTTTGATATTTAGGATTTACCATATTTGTATATATAATTAATCCTGTTGCTGCAGCTATAAATACAAACATTAAAATTACGCCTAAATGTTCATTTCCGAAATTATCAAAAATAATTACACATACTGGTGATAATATATATAACATCACTGCTATTGCAATATTTCTAGCGTGTTTCTTTCTGCTAATACTTTGTTTTGTTTGTGTTATTACATCTTCTTCTCCAAATAAATCTTCTACATTTCCTATACTTCCGATTACTTTATTATAAGCTACTTCTTTTTCCATTCCAGATTCAACTGAGTCATTGTACTTTTCCAATAAATTAGCAAGCAATTCCTCCTTAAATTCCATGGTTTTTTTATTTTTTGGCGCATTTTCAAATAACTCTTCTACATATTCTTTAATTTTTAAATCATACTTAGTAAGCATCTTTTATCTTTCCTCCCCAATTAAAGTATCGATTAAATTCTTTGCCTCTTCCCAATCTTTTTTATTTTGTTCATAGGCCTTTATCCCCAGTTCTGTAATTGTGTAATATCTTCTTCTGGCTCCTTTGTCTTCATTCCCCCAATAAGAAGATATATATCCCGCTTGTTCAAGTCTTCTAAATGCTGAATATAATGTTGCTTCTTTTAATTCATACATATTATCGGTATTTTCTTTTATAACTTTATTTATTGCATATCCATACGTGTCGCCTTTTATAAGTTGAGATAGGATAATCGTATCGGTATGGCCTCTCAATAGATCTGATGTTATTGACAATTTCCTTCCCCCTTTTCCAACTTTATTTTAGTTTTATTTATTATAGTTATATTTCTTACTTATATGATAGTTTTATATACCTCATCTGTCAATGTATATTTTTTTATGTTATATATTCTATGTAAATATAACTGTAATTGTTAAAATATATAAAAAAAGTAGGTGTATCCCAACCGATATACACCTACCATCTTTTTTGTATTATATTTCTTTTTTTATTTTTCGTTTTAATTTATCTTATTTTTTGAACACTTAATTGACTCTATACAATAAGAAACTGTTTGAACTAACCATATAATTGTAACCATTACTAGTGGCATAATTCCAAAATCAAAGAAACTATATCCCAATACACATACTATCCAAAGTATTAAACATGTATTAGTAACAGATTTATGGGCTTTAAAAGAACTTTTGTATACATTTAATTTTATTGCTTCATCACAGCTATCAAGCCATTTTTGACTAAATTTAAAATCATATACACTACCATTTAAAAATGGATTTATTTCTTTTTCTAAGTTAACAACTTTATTTTGAATTAATACAGTTGATACTACACACACTATAAATCCAAAGAAAAATAAAATTACTTTTCCATATGAATCTTCTGAGAACAATCCCATTCCAGCTCCAAAGAAAAAGAATCCAATTATTAAATTGACTGATGCAAATAATAATACATATGATAATTTTTCTTCTATATTATCTATAATTTCCTCTTGTTCATCCGATTGATTCCATAATTTTAATTTTTTTCTTGAGTTACTATAAATAACAACACTCACTACTATTACTAGTATAGATAACACTAAGCTGGCATATGGAGTAATCATCATAAGTGCATTTAGAAGAAAATCTGATAAATTATTGCCCATATGCTCTTGCAAATATATAGATCCTGAACCTATTATAGCTCCTACTATGGCTGATATAACCATCATAATAGCAAAACTTTTAAAAGCCTTCTTATCTTCTTTTTTAATTTCTTCTACACGATTATTACTCATTTTCTTCATCCTCCTCATAACTGAAAATTTCCTCTACACTTACATTTAAAACCCTGGCTATCTTTAGTGCTAAGGCAACTGATGGAGAATAATCTCCACGTTCAATTTGACTAATTGTTTGTCTTGATACACCGACTAAATTACCCATTTCTGTCTGATTAACTTTTATCTTTGCTCTATATTCTTTTAAACGATTATATAACGGCATATAACTCCCTCCTGACTATTTTCTTTGTCATTATGACAATTATTCTTGTCATAATTAATAGTACACTATGACAAGTATAGTTGTCAACCTTTATTTGATATTTTTTACAAAAAAATAAGTAGCCTAATTAGACCACTCTTTTAAATAACTATTTTTATATTTATTTTTTCTTTGCATTAAATATAAAAGTTCTATAATTTAATCTTTTCCAGTTCTCAATTTCAAATCCTTGTGCTTCAAAAATAGGAAGTATATCTTTTTTCCCATAAATTTTGAAATCGCCTGAATCTGTATAAGGCAACATCTTGTTAAAAAATCCCCTTACCAATTCAGGAACTGTTGGATCTCCTAATATAAGCGTTCCCCCTGATTTAAGTACTCTTTTTATTTCTTTGACTGCAACTTCTGGTTTAGTATAGTGATGAAATGATGCATTGCATATTATAATATCAAATTGTCCGTCTTGATATGGTAAATTTTCTGAATCCCCAACTGTAAACTTTACATCTTCTCCACATTTTTTCTTTGCTTCTTCTATCATATTTTCAGAAATATCTAAACCATAGTAATCTGCTTTTCTTTCTTTTTTAAGAAGATTTATGATATTTCCATTTCCACAACCTAAATCTAAAATTTTATCTCCTTCTAAATTTCTAACTCTGTCTATTATTTCTTGATACATACAGTTTACAAATTTTCCATCATGACTATTGTCGTAGTCTTTTGCTGTATTATTAAAATATTTAACTGTAGTTTCCTTCATGATATCCCCTTGATTTTTATTTACACTATTATTTTGCACTTTAAATCCCCCTATTTCTATTAAATTTTTGTCATTGACATTTATTCAATAAAATTTTATATAAAAACCCACTATAATGTGGGATTATTTTTTAAATTTATTTAGTATTCCTCTTAAAAATTCTATTTTTTCGTCCATACTTTCTTCATTACAATTCATGACTGCCATTTGACCACCTATAAAAAATTTCGTAAATAAATCAACATCATCTATTTCAAATTCCCCTTTGTCTACTCTATATTGAATGTATTTTTTCATAGATTTCTCCATTTCTTTTCCCATATAAAATTCAAGTTGCTTATGGAAAATTTCATTACCTGACTTATCAAAGAATTGTTTATATTTGTAGTTTTCTTCCCCCTGTTTTACAGCTTCTTCCAATTTAGTTGTTATTTCATCTAGAGATAAATTGGTTCTGCTAAACAGTATTACAAATGGTTCGCTACATTCCCTAGCATATTGAGTTACAGCAGTTTCATATAATTCATGCTTATTTTTAAAATAGTGATAGCACAAACCAGGTACCACATCAGCTGCCTTTGCTATATCTTTCATAGTTGTTGTCTCATAGCCCTTTTCTGCAAAAACTTGCATAGCTACATCTATAATCTCTTGTTTTCTGATTTCTGGATCTTTTGATACCCTCATCTTGCCCCCCAAAATTATGTTATTTAATTTATTACAATATGATAGTAGTACTTTATTGAATACGTGTCAATCAAATTGATTAATCTTTTATATAGGAAAAGGGAGTATAAAAATTTATACTCCCTTGATATGGCTTTTATCTCTCTAAAATTTTACTTTTTTGAACACTTTTATTTATTTCTACTTTTTTATTTTTCGGTTTTAAAACAATATAAACTATATTTTTCTCTTGCACATCCTTAAGCTTGTGCTATTTTTTTACCATATTCTTTACAAGCGTCGCATGCATCTCCTTCTGGAGTTTCATTAACTGTTAATCCTTCATCTGATATTAAAACTGCTCCTGCTTCTTTTGCATCAGATTCCCAATCTCTCATCCAGTCACATTCGCCCCATCCATAAGATCCGAATAATGCTACTTTTTTACCATTTAATTTTGGTTTTATTGATGAATACATTGGTTCAAATTCTGAATCCTCTAATTCTTCATCTCCCATTGATGGGCAACCTAATACTATTTTTTCATAATTATCTACATCATCTATTCCAAAGCAATCACTTGTAGCTACTTCAACTTCAGCGCCTGCTTCTTTTATTCCATCAGCTATTAAATTAGCCATTGCTTCTGTGTTTCCTGTTCCACTCCAATATACTACTGCTATTTTACTCATTTCTAATCTCCACCTTTCTTGGATAGTTTTTTTGATTTTTATTATTTATTGTTAATTATTTATAATTGATATTAATTATCATTATCTTGATTTAAATTATAGTAACTCTTGTTTAATATGTCAATTATTTTTTAGTAATTTATTTTTATTTTTTTATATACCTACATAAACTTATTGCTATTGCTATACTTATAGATATAATTTAATTTTAGAAAGATGTGATTTAATGAAATTTATTCCTAATATTCTCTCATCATTTAGAATATTTTTTTCTTTATTTTTAATTTATTTAAATCCTAAAAAATTATTATTTATATTTATTTATATAATTTGTGGAATTTCAGATGTATTAGATGGGCTTATAGCTCGAAAATTTAATGTAACAAGTAAACTTGGGGCAAAATTGGATAGTATAGCGGATATCATTATGATTTTTGTTATTTTATTCAAATTTGTACCTACTATGGTTTTAAATTTATTTATGATTTTATGGTTTGTTGTAATCTTTTTTATAAAAATAGGTTGTATTTTTATAGTATTTTTTCGTTTTAAAGAATTTGGAATGGTTCATACTTATATGAATAAGTTGACTGGTATATTGATTTTTATTTATCCTGTTTTAAATTTTTTTATAGACTGTAAAACCTATATATTTATGATTTTCATAGTTGCCAGTCTAACTGCAATTGAAGAAATTTTAATAGACTTAACTATGGATTCTTTGGATTTAGATAGAAAATTTTATTTTAATATAAAGTAAGTCCGAGAAATTAAAACATAACTCGGACTCATTTTAATTTTATTGACCTAATATTGCGGCTCCAATTATTCCAGCATCATTGCCTAAAGTCGCTATTACAATATCTGCAAACTCCTCTTCTTTATAAACAAGATGGCCTCTTACCATCTCTTTTAATCCTTCTAAAATTATCTCTTCCGATTTAGATACTCCTCCTCCGATAGCTATAATTCCTGGATCTATTGTGTTTACTATATTTGCAATTCCATTTGCAAGGTAGTCTTTAAATCTAGCTATAACTTCTTTTGCAACTTCATCGTTTTGATTATATGCATCAAATACCATTTTTGCATTTATATCAGATATATTTTTTTTACACATATCTAATATTAAACTTTCTTCTCCTTCTGATAAAAGTTTTTGTGCGTATTTTATTATTGCAGTTGCTGAACAGTAAGTTTCAAAACATCCTGTATTTCCGCAGTTACATTTATACCATCCATCACCAATCATCATATGGCCGATTTCAGAACCTACACCATGTGCTCCGCTGAATGGTTTCCCATTTATTATAATTGCTCCACCTACACCAGTTCCTAAAGTTATCATAACTGATGTGTCGTGTTCTTTTGTACTTCCAAATCTACTTTCTGCTAATCCTGCTACTGTTGCATCGTTTTCGGCAAATATATCTGTACCTGGAAATGTATCTTTTAATTTTTGTATAAAGTCGACTTTTTTCCAGTTTAAATTCACACAATTAGCTTTTCCATATCTATCAATATATCCTGGAATTCCAAATCCGATAGATTTAATTTGATCTTTTTCTATATCATTTTGGGCTATTATATCTTCAATTACATCATGAATATCGGAAATAATTTTATCAAATCCACCTGCAACATCTGTTACACATTGTCCTCTATAAAGAATATTCCCTAATTCATCTACAACTCCTATTTTTATACCTGTTCCTCCAACATCTACGCCTATACTATACATACTCTTCCCCTTCTGTTGTTTATTTTTAATTTTTAAATTTACTACATTTATTAATTATTTTAATTCATTTTTAATCTTGATACTATAATTTTATACTTTTTTAATTTCAACTGTATTTGAATTTAATGTGGTTGCCTCACCTATATCCGATAATCTGTCATCATGTAGAGCATTTACTAACTTGCCATTAATCGCAAAATCTCTATTATAGATACCTTCTGCTATTACTGTATTTTGAGATACTGTATCTGTAACCTCTGCTATAAAACCAACTTCACCTAAGTTGTTAAAACAAATTACTTCATCACCATTTTTTATGTTTCGTTCTGATGCATCCTTACTGTTGATTTTTACTCTTATTTTTCCTCTTTTTTCAACAACTTTATTTTTCTCTAAGAATATAGAGTTTAAAGTTTCACAGCTTGGAACCGCTACTAAATTAAGTGGATAATCTTGACCTATATTCTCTGTATATCGAGGGATTCTTTCTTCCATCTCATCATTTATAATTTGTATTTTTCCACTTTTAGTTTTTATATCGAGGTGATTTTCAAACGGTGTTGAAATTGCGCCCCCATTTTTTAAGATGTTCTTTTGTTCCTGTGTTAAACCTTCCACACCTTCTAGCGATTTTTCTATTAATTCATTGAAAATCTCTCTTTCTGTCTTTTTAAAATACTCATCATCATATCCCATATACTCCGCAAGCAATCTAAACATGTCCCAATTACTTTTACATTCCTTAGGCGGTTCTATAATTTTCTTTGCAGTCGCCAAAGTACAATATCCATAAGAAGTGTAAACATCATCTTGCTCAACAGAAAAAGTTGCTGGCAACACTATGTCTGCATATTTTGCTGTATCTGTAATAAATCTTTCATGAACTACTGTAAATAAGTCATCTCTCATAAGCCCTTTAATTATCTTATTTTGATTGCTTATAGAACCTACTGGATTTGATGCATATACAAATAAACTTTTTATAGGTTGGTTTTCGTCTACTAATGCTGATGAAACTTTATTTATATTTATAACTCTTGCCTTATTTGTTCTAAAATCTGGTCTAGCAATTATGTCTTTTTTTATATAAGATAATGAAGTTGGTGAAACTCCACACAATCCTCCACCTGGATATTTTATTGCTCCTGTAAAAATTGATAATATCGTTATAAGTCTTACTGTCATTCCACCATTTGTATATCTTGAATTTCCACTTCCAAGGATTATTGCAGGTGCTTTTACACTTGCATACTCTCTTGCTAATTTTACTATTATATCTTTAGGAATTCCTGTGATTTCTTCTGCCCATTTTGGAGTATATTGTTTTAAATTTTCTTTGAATTCTTGATATCCGATTGATTTTTCTAATAAAAATTCCTCATCTTGAAGATTTTCTTCCACCATAACATTCATCATAGCAAGCGCCAATGCTCCATCAGTTCCTGGTTTTATTAAAATAACTTCATCACAGTATTTTTCCATCGGTTTTGAATAAGTCTCTATAAGAACTACTTTCTTGCCCTCTTTTCTAGCTTTGATAAGAGTTGGTAGCGCTTGAATTCTAGTAGCCTTCATATTGCTTCCCCAAACAATATAATAATCGCTATTTTCTAATTCTCTTGGATCTAATGCTCCAGTAGAACCCATTACAGAATTATATCCTGCACCTTTTGCTGATGAACATAGAGTTTTTACTAAAGAACATGCACCCATTTTATTAAACAACGCATCTCCACAGTTACGATGAATAACACTCATTACTCCAGAATAATAAACTGGTAAAATTGTACTCGGACCATCTTCTTTTATAATTTTTTTCCACTTATCTGTTATTTCCTGCGCTGCTTCTTCCCATGTTATTTTTTCAAATTTTCCTTCTCCCTTTTTGCCAACTCTTTTTAATGGAGTTGAAATTCTATCCTTAGAATGAACAGACTCTTCGTAATTTCTCATCTTTTTACATATTAACCCCTGTGTTGCTGGATGATTCTCATCACCTTTTACTTTTAATATCTTTTCGTCATCTGTTTCTATCACTAATCCACATGATGTTGGACAATCATATGGACATATACTCTTCTTGATTTTCATTGTAAATACTCCTTTATATTATTTCTCTATTTATAATATTTTTTAATTTAATTCATTCTTAAACTTTATTTATTTTACCATATTTTCTCAACAATATATATCATACGGAATATATAAATAAAAACCCCTTATCTTTTTTAAGAAAAAGGGGTTTTTATTTATATATTTTTTAGTTTTAATTTTTATAATATAGTAAAATAAATATATTTTATTTCATAAAGTTTAGTATTTCTTGTGATGTTTCATTCCATTGTTTTTCACTAGAAATCTTTGCTGAATTATCTCCTGATTGATCTCCATAGTTTCCGAATTGAGCATGATTTCCTCCGTCTATTACAATTTCAGAAAGATTTTTTGCATTCTTTATAGAATCTGAATATTTTTCTCTATTTAAAACACCATCTTCACTTCCGTAAATTGATAAAACAGGAATATCTAATTCTTTTGTTGGATATGCTGCTAATAAAACAACTCCATTTAACTCATCTTGATTGTTTGCTGCATATGAAGCTGCCATAGCGCCTCCTAGTGAATGTCCTCCAATATACCAATTTTGTATATTTGTAAACCCATTAATAACACCATCAGCCGCACCAGAATCAAGCACCGCTAAGTTAAATGGCATCTCTACAAGTACAACACAAATTCCTTTTTCTGCAAGACTTGCTAATATAGGTTCATATGCCTTTGCTTCCACTTTTCCACCAGGATAAAATATCAATCCTGTTTTGCTATTAGTGTCTCCATACACTGTATAATTATCTTGTTGCTCTACTTTTATATTTGAAACTTCGTAATCTTTTGCATGATAGTAATCTGATGCATAGATATAAAATCCACCTATACATATTAGTATTACTACGAATAAACCAATTAGAATTTTCTTAAAATAAGATTTCTTCGCTGTCATATATTCCTCCCATAATTTTTATAGCTTTTCATAATATTTTACCATGAATATAAACTACTGCATCTATTTAATTTTCTATCCAATAAACTTGAATAACTTTACTTTATATTATTTATTAAATAAAAGCTTTTTTATTCTCATTATAACTTAATTATTGAAATTTTTTGGGTATAGAATATTTTTTACATGAATGGCAATTAAAATGATTTTTATAAAATAAAAGAATCTACTTAGATTCATACAATTAAGTACAAAATTAAGTAGATTCTCTAAAGTGTAAAACAATTACCGTCGGTCACAATGATAGACTGCGCCCGACCTTACCTGTCTTTTGGTCCATCCTCGCTTATTGCTTCTGGCGGAGCATCCTTAGTATGAATGCCGTGGTTACTATGTGTTTTCATCACTGTTCGCCTCCTGCATCTGTATTTGCTTTACACTAATATTATGTCCTGTGATATTTTTTATATACTAAAATTTATATGTTTATTTTTTCCATTTTTAATCTAAATTAATTATTTCGTATTCTCTGCTTCCAAGTCCTAATTTAGCTGCAGATTCTATAGTAAGGTATCCATTTCTAGATTCCATTCTTTCTATTAATGATGCTTTTCCTTCATCTGGTGAATTAAGAACAGCATCTACACAAGCTTGGTCAACTGCAACTGGGTCTAGTGATGCAAATATTCCTATATCGTCCATTTCTGGGTCAGCTGGATGTGCATTGCAATCGCAGTCAACAGATAAATTGTTTGCAACATTTATATATGCCATATTTTCGCTTCCCATATAGTCTATTACTGATTTATCAGCATCTGCCATTGATTCTAAGAATGAATCGTGATCTGATGTAAATATACTTTCAAAATCTTCACCTGCACCTGAATTGTGAATCCATAGTTTTCCATGACTAGATGCAATTCCTATAGACATATTTTTAAGTACTCCACCAAGTCCTCCCATGGCGTGACCTTTAAAATGAGATAACATCAACATTGAATCATAATTTTTTATATGAGCTCCAACATAATTTTCTTTTAAATGTTTTCCGCCTTCAACTTTTAATGCTATTTCACCTTCTTCATCCATTATGTCACAAGGTGCAATAGCAGCAAAACCATGGTCCTTTATTGTTTGCCAATGGGCTTCTGTTGTATTTCTTGATCCTGGATAAGCAGTATTGCATTCTACTGTTGTTCCATTTAATTTATTTACTAAATCTTTTATTAAGTTTGAATCTAAGAAGTTATGTCCTCCTGATTCTCCAGTTGATATTTTAACAGCCACTTTACCTTTTAATTCAGTATTTAATGCTTCATATATTTTTACTAATGCTTCCGGTGTTATTTCTTTAGTGAAATAAACTTTTGATTTTGACACGAGTACCCCTCCTCATTTTGCATATATTTTTGTTAGACTTATAAGAATTAAATTTGTTAAATTTACAAAAAAGAATTAATTTACTTTCAATTCTAATAAAATTTTACTCCTTTGAGTTAACTCCAAGTCAACAAGTTTATAATATTTTTTATTATATTATTTCCATGGACGTACCTTTTCTATCCATCCTTGTTCAATCCACCAATCCCTATCTTTCGGATTCCAAGCTGCATCTGGTGATGACTGCATTTTTCTAAACATATAAAACATTATTTTTCCCTTTAAACTAGCATGAGGATTTTTTGCTCTTCTTTTTACTTTTGCCGCTATTTTTTCTGCTTTTTGTTTTAACTCGGCTTCTTTTTTAGCTGATATTGTTGAAATATTTAACGCATTGCTTATTAAAGCAAATTTATATACTTTAGGTACCCCCATCCATTTAAGTTGTTTTGCCATTGATTTTACAGTATTATTTGGAGGGGCACCAGCTGATGAACTTATTGTAAGTCCAACTTTTTTGAACATATTTGCATGCGGTCTGTGAGTAATCCATCTATATGCAAAATGATCCATTAAGTTTTTCATATTTCCGCTCATCTCCATAACATAATTCGGACTATCTAGTATAATTATTTCTGATTCTTCCATTGATTTTATTATCGGCTGCACCTTGTCTGCGCTAGGGCAAAATTCCTCCCCTTTCATAAAACAATTATTACATCCAACACAAAAACCCGGTCCGTCTTTTGGCAAAAAAAATTCATTTATCTCATCATTAGGTGTAGTCAGAAATTCTAATACTGTTTTTGTCATTGTATAGGTGATACCTTTGTGTCCTTGACCATGTATAACTGTGATTTTCAATTTAATCCCCCCAATTAATTTCATATACTATTCCTATTTTAAGTAAATTGTAAGCTTATTTTTTTACTTTATCAATTACATATATGGATTATTCTTTATTACAAAAACCTGGCACAATAAAAATAATAATATAAATTATAGTAAATAAAATTCATCAATAAAAAATAGGATACAAAACTGTATCCCATTCTTTATTAATTATCTACTTAATAATTCTCTTTTTATTTCTTCAAATCTTTCATTATCCACCCACATAGTTTTTTTCATTCTTTCGTCATCTATTCTAACGATATCAATTTCATCTGGGTTTATTCTTTTTATTATTTCTTTTAATTTTTCGATTGATTCTAAATCATCATTGTATTTTTTAATTATAGTAATTTCAAATATAAATTTTCCTCTATATTGCTTATTGAATTCAACCATATTTTCTACATATTTTTCTAATGTATAACCATCAATTGGTCTTTGAATTTTTTTAAAATCACCTTCTGTTATAGTTTTAATTTCTCCTATTACTTCGTCACATTTATTTGCTATGTTTATATACTCATCCTTAGAAAGTATATATCCATTAGATAAAAGTCTTACTTTTAGACCCTTTGATTTGATAAAGTCTATAATTTGCTCACATTTATTATTAACTAAGGCCTCTCCCTTTGAATTAATAAATATTAAATCAGGGTTTGTCTTTTCTATCATATCGTTTAATTCAGAAATTGATGAATCATAATCCTCAAACTCTGTTGGCATATCTACTTTATTCTTTGATCTTCCAATTGGACAGAATACACAATCAAAATTGCAATATTTTTCTGGTAATATGTTAATTTCAAGTACCCTTTTTCCTTCTTCAAAATAAACTTCCTTATAACTAAAATTATTTTTCATAATAAACCTCCTTAAATAAGTAAATAAAAAAGCCTGGGAAATATCGTTAAATATCTCCCAGGCTTTTCTCCTTCCGTGTCCACAAATACTTGTGTGTTTTCTCTCGGACCAGCTAGTATAGAATACTACGGAACCCTAGAAAACTATAAATTTTAAGTTTGAAATTTAAAATTTATTTTAGCATAATTATATATTTCAATCAAGCTATTAAATTTATTAACTTGCTTGTTTTATTTTATTATTTTTAGCTGCCTTTTTATTATTTTTGATTGATGAATCGATGTAATAAGTTCCTATAGCAAATACTGATACTATACTTCCATATACATTAACTAATCCTAAAAAAGATAAGCTTTCTTTTTCATAGTGACCTCCACCTTCTGGTGCCTCAATATCTTGAGGTATTATATGTTGAGCTGCGTATGAAAGTGTTCCACTTACTTTTGAGAAGTATCCTTGAGTGTATATGTTATAAGCACCTAAAACTAACATAGCTACTACTATTAATTTAGCTATTGTTTGTGACATTGTTCCAGAATTTTTTATATTGAACATCTTTTTAAAGAAATTCATAACAAAATTCCAGTAAAGTCCAACATGAAGTCCTATAAATGCTATTGATAAATAAGATGCACCTAAGTGAAGCATCTTCCAGAACATAACTCTGTCATAAGTTGCTGCTTTCATCATGCATATACCACTTGCTAATATTGTGCAAACTAATACTAATAATAATGCACTTATTATGTATGAAACTCTCGTTCTAGTTTTTAAATTTTTATCAAATATTCTTTTTGTTATATTTATTACCCATTTTCTGTTTACTATAATATGTACTAATATAAGTGCTCCAAATATCATTCCACCTCTAACATGGAATTTGAAACCAAGTAAGCCGATATTGAAAAACGTCACGAATAACGCAATCATAGCTATATCTAATACAATTTTGAAAATATTTTTCTTATTCATTATTGCTATATTCTCCTCCTGATAAATTATTATTAACTTTTTTATTTAGTAATATCAATTATGATATTGATTTTCATTACCATAATATTATATAATTTATTTTCTTTTAAAAACTTAAATATATTTGTTTTTTTTATACTATATTTGGTTGATTTTTATAATATATTTGGGTTATTTCAAGTAAATCATATGTATCAGTAAATATACCAATAAAAAAACACCTCCTAAAGATATTTATCTATCCTCAAAAGGTGTTTGTATATTAAATATTTTATAATCCTAAGCTATTAACCCAAGATAATAATTGTTCTTTACTTATGCCACTATTAAATACTTTTCCTTCTTTGATAACTGTTGTATCAGAAACACTTCCTTTAAGTTCTGAAACAGTTTTTCCAAATCCGCTACCACCAGATGTTGCAAATAAAACTATAGTTTTTCCTGAAAAATCATAGCTTTCTAGGAAAGTATTTATTATTGTTGGTGCAACATACCACCATATTGGAAATCCAACATACACAACATCATATTCTGATATATTATTGCATTTTTCTGCTATAGCTGGTCTAAAACTTTTGTCGTTCATTTCTACACTACTACGACTTTTTTTATCCATCCAATTTAAGTCATCACTTGTATATGGTACTTCTGGTTTAATTTCAAACAAGTCTGCCCCTGCTGCTTCTGCAAGTTTTTGAGCAACTTTTTCTGTTACACCACTTGCTGAAAAATATGTTACTAATGATTTATTTGCCATTTGTTATTCCCCCTGTTTATTTAAATTCTAATATAATCTTACTCCTTTAAGTGAACTCCAAGTCAATAGTTTGCATTCAAAATCTTTAATTTATTTTTAGACTTTTTATCCATTGATTTATATCATCATTTGTAGAATTACTGCTAAAACGTTCGCCATCAAGCCATTTTGCCTTATCGCTACATATTTTTTTTAGAGCATCTGCACTATTTCCGATATCACTACTTGCTGAAGTACAAAATGGTATCATTGTTTTATTTGAAAAATCATAGCTTTCCATAAATGTACTCATAATACGTGGAACTTCTCCCCACCAAATAGGATATCCTATAAAAATATTTTCGTATTTATCCAGATTTTCTATCTTATTTGATATTTCTGGTCTAGAATTTGAATCCTCATGCTCTTTTGAAACTCTACTATTTGAATCATTATAATCTAAATCTTCTGATGTATATTCTTCTGCCGGAATTATTTGATATGTATCTGCATCTATATTTTCTGCAATTATTTTTGCGATTTTTTCTGTATTACCTGTACATGAAAAATATACTACTAAATTATTTTTTTGTTTCTTATCCCCTGTTGTTGAATTTTCACTTTGCTCATCTTTTGGAGTTGATGAAGTATTTACATTTGAACTATTATTTTGTGATACTGATGTTGAACTACAAGCTGTCAATAAAAAAATCAAAGATATTCCCATTAAAATTGATACTAATCTTTTCATAGAACCCCCTTATTTTCAACACATTCAACTTTGTTATCAGAAAAATTTTTATGCACCTAATAACTTTTTAACTGTTGTATAGGTAATTTCATATATAGACATATATTTATAGTCAACTTCCGCTAATTCCATTGCCTTACGTTGTTTTTCTGTTACTACAGTATATGGGTAAATCCCAAATATAAATGGGAAGAATGAAAATACAAAACTTTGTTTTTCATCATCATTCATTTCAGTAAAGAATTTATCTAAACATTCTCTAACTGCTCTTAATGAACCTCCATATGATTTTTTAAACTCAACAAGTTGCTCAAGACGACTATTTTCTTCTATGTCATACATATTCATAGATAAAAGTTTTAACATATTCTCTTTTTGTTCCAAAGAATGTGCCAAGGCATTTGCAAATTCATCCTTTGTCATACTTTCCTTTGATTTAATCTTATTTATACACTGTATCCAACAATCATATTCCTTTCTTAATAAGGCAAGAAATATCTCTTCTTTTGTTTGATAATAATTATATATAGATGTTCTTGTAAATGATGTTAATTTTGCAATTTCCTTTATAGTAATTTCTTTAAAACTCATAGTTTCATATAGTTTGGCACATGCACAAACAATTTCTTCTTTTCTTGCATTTGTTAATTCTTCAGAACCTTTTGGCATTGTTACTCTCCTTATTCGTTTGGATTTTTCTTAAATGAAAGACATTTACCAATTATATTCCCTGTTTTTAAATATTCATAAGTTGGGAATTCAAATAAAACTGGTTTTAATGTATTATAATTTATTTTCCCTTTTTCATTCAAGTGTTCCTCTTCTACATAAGTATTGTCTATTGTACAAATAAAACTTTCAAAGTTTGGTGAATTATAAATATCTATAACAGTACATTCCATTGTAAGTGGTGATTTGTTTATAATAGGTGTTCCAGCATCACCAATTTCATATTCAAATAAATTTGATTTATCTACTTTTATTCCACTTACTGAACCTGAATAATCAGCCTCTGGTAAAATCTTTTCATCAACGATATTTATTGATAGTTTATTTGTATTTTTTATAATACCATTTATAAAATGATTTGATGCAAGACTTATAAGTACTCTGTCATGTCCTATAATACCAACGTGTGCAACTAAAGTCCATGTTGGTTTTTCTCCATTTATCGCCCCAATAATAGTAACTGGAGTTGGATATAAAGCTAATTGTGATCCTATATTTTTTTTCATTTTTATTACACTCCTCACTTTTATTTTGACACCGTGTCATTAATTAATTTTATTGTAGTCCTATTCTGACACTATGTCAAATATTTTTTTATAGTGCTCTTTTTCATATAATTTTAAATTATATATAAATCTATATTGGTTGACTTTTTATATATAAATGATATATTATTTATTGATATTAATTATCATTAGTGTTAATATATTATTTTTTTTAAACATATTGCTTATTAAAATAGACAACTTAGAGGAGAGACATAAATGAATCTTATAACTTCAACATTAAACGATTTTTATCACTGCTGTAAAATACCTGTTAAAGCTATTTCTTATGAGCTAAATGAAATATATAAAGTTGGATATAATGGGGAATTAGAAACATATTTTCCTATAAAAGATATTTATACTTTAGTTCATAGTGGAGAGGAATACCTAAATCATAATATAAAAGTTTCAGAAGATATTTACTATAAAATTGTAAATATTTCAAAACCAAATAAATATAGAGGATTTTTTGTACTTGGTCCTATCTCTACTTGTAGTTCAAGAAAAACAAATGACTTTATAGCTTATATTCCTTTAAATTGTTTTGATTATTGTGCTCAAATACTTTTAAGTATTGCAACTGATAAGTTTAATAAGACTATGTCCACTAAAAGTTTTAATCCTTATATAAAAAAGGCCATCGAATATGTTCATAAATACTACGATAAAAATATAAGTATTACTGCATTATGTCAACATTTAAATCTAAATAAAAGCTATTTTTGTAGCACTTTTAAAACTGCAACTGGTCATACTTTTTGCCATTTTTTAAACCATTTTAGAGTTGAAAAAAGTAAGAAACTACTTTTAGAAACAGATTTAAATATTTTAGATATTGCTTTAGCGGTTGGATTTAATAATCAAAATTATTATAGTACAGTATTTAGAAAATTTACTGGTAAAACACCTTTTCAATATAGAATTTGTAATAAACATTAAATTTTGCATAAAAATAGCCCCACACAATCCCTATTTGTGCAGGGTTTATTTGCTTTAATTATATTATTTAATTACATAATTAAAATTCTAGAGATTTCTACCGTTACTATTTTAAATATAATTCCTATGCACATTATAAAAAACAAAATCTCTCTTACATTTTGACTTTTTGTAAATAATGATACAATAGCAGAAATTATTATAATACCTGCTCCAATACATCCCATTATTGTAGGAATACTCACAAGTTCAAATATACCACCTGCTATATTTGTTCCTTCAATTGCATTTTGGATGGTAATATCTAAGCCATCTCTTCCTGCTGCAAAACAACAAACTACAAGCCCATATATCGCAAGTATTAATATTCGTCTTCCCCAAAATTGAATATTATCCCTATTTATAAAAGAATAAACCATAAACGCAATTAATATCAAAATTAAAATTGTGGTAATAGTGCTTGTAATATTAGAAAAATAAAGTTTCATACTATTCTTCCCCTCTTTCGTACCAATCTAAAAAAGATTCTAGATTTTTTTCACTTACATATTTTCCTCCGTTTAGCATCATATCTAACATTTGATCTTCCTCTTCTGTTCTATCTTGTTTATTAGAAAGACCCTTGCCTGCTATTTTGACCATGATTTTCATCATAAGTTTATAAATTCCATGAAGTTTCTTAATATCAAATCCACCTTGTAATGTAAAAACTGGTGTTAATGCTGGAATTGAGTTTTTCGTTCTCACTTCTCTTTCTTGTGTTCCTGTTTTGCCCATTCCTACAGCACCAATTGCTCTAATATCATAGTCTTTTAGTGCTTTTTTATAACCCTTTATTCCACTAGCCATAATCCATCCAAGATAAATAATTTTACTTCCAAATTCAACTTTACCCTTTGCTTCATCAATTGAATAAACAGGCAAAGATAATTTTTTTCCTAATAATTTAGCATACTCTTTTGTTGTACCAGTATTTGAAGTGTATACTATTGCTTCCATGATAATTCTCCCTTCCTATAAATTATTTATTATTATTTTTTTATATGAACCCCTTGATAGAACTTTACAGTTCTAATATCTATCTATTTTTTTAGAAAACCTATCAACATGTTTTTTTAACATCTCCATTAAATCATCACCTTCTCTTTTGTTGTCATGAAGACTATACATCAAGAAAATTGGCCCATAAAACTCAATTGCAAGTTGTCCTGCTTCATCTGTTTTACCTGTTATTCCTGCAAATAAATCTGTCATATATGCTATAGGTCCAGAAACAAGATATTTCTGATATAAATCTGCCATTTCTTGATTTCTGTATTGCTCCAAGGTAAGCATCCTTCTGAATAATGATGAAAATTCATCTTCCGTCCAGTGTTTAAATTGTACCTCTGTATAAATTCTGATTTTATCTATTGATATCTGTTTATATTCTTTTATAATTGTATCCATATCCCCATTTGGCATATTATAATCTCTTGCTCTTTCGCAATCCATTTCATCCATTCTATTTAAAATACTATCAAAGATATCTCTTTTATTTTTGTAATGCTTGTATAATGCACTTTTGGCCATTCCCAATTCTCCCGAAATTTTACTTATTGAAACTGCCTCATATCCATCTTGTGCAAATAACTTAAGTGATGTTAATAATATTTTTTCTTTCGTCGTACACATTTTAAACCTCCTTTAGTGAACTATCGTTCACTCTATAATTATATCTTAGTGAACGATAGTTCACTTGTCAAGTCAAAAATAAAACTTTTAGAATGCTATCACTAATTAATATTTTTAATATAATGAAATTATAAATATACTATGACAAAACTGTAATTTAACAGTTTAATGAAAGTAATTTTTTTGTTTCTTTTATAATATATAATTAACTTAACAGGCTATAATATTTTTAACCTGTTCTAGACTTAATTAAAAAAGGGGGGAATCATATGAATAAAAATAAAGATAAGAATATAACTATACTTATTATATCTTTAGTAGTAGTATTACTAATTGGTATAATAGATAATAGTAATAGCTATGATGAACCAACTTTTGGTGACACAGTTGTTTTTTATCCTCAACATGAAGATGATGAAACGCTTTGGGCAGCCAGTGCAATTTTACAAGCTATCGAACAACGAGGTGCTGATAATGTATACATTGTTTTAGTATCTTATGGAACAGGAATAAAAGTTTTAAAGGATGAAAAATACAGTAATTTAAGTAATATTCAAAAATATGAATATAGAGAACGTGAATTTTTAGATGCTGTGAAACAATTAGGAATAAAAAATGAAAATATAATTTTACTACCAAGGATAAACAACTCTGATGTTACTAGTTTTCAACTTATGGAAAAAACAGCACTCGATTTTGAAAAAAGATTTGATAATGTAACTCATGTCGCCCACACTTACAAATACGATTGGCACCTTCAACATTTAAAAAATGGAGCTGTTATACAATGTTTATATAATAGTGGAAAAATAAAACATGCCCTTTACTTCATAAAACCCCAATATGAAGAATATATACCCAATTCAGAAAAAGTAATTTATGAATCTAACACAATTCAGGAAAAGAATAAAATAAAAAATGCTTGTATGGCATATAAACTCATAGATGAAAGTATAAAAAGAGATGGCATTGGATATAAATCTGACCATAAATCATTTGAAGACTTAATGATTAAAAATAGATCTATTCTCCATACTCCAAATGTTTAAAACAAAAATCCCCTTGCACAGTCCCATCTACGCAAGGGGATTTTCTAATAATACTTTAAATTAATACTACAACTTAAAATTTATATAAATAATTATTTTTTACCTTTACCTGTCATCTCAGTGACTTCCATCTTTAATACATATGTTTGATCAGCACTATTCTCAATATATTTCATACCAGATTCTATAAATTCTGGAGATAATTTTTTTATAAGTGCTTCTAAACCTTTTTTCTTCTCATTTTCATCCTCAACAATTGAAATTTTTCCAAAGACAATTGCCGAATTATATTTAGTAGAAAATGTTTTTGGTTGTAGACACACATCATTCACTACTGTAAAACAGACATTGTTATTGTGTATTATATTGCTTACTTTATATCCTATAGCTTTCGCACAGTGAAAATAAATTACTCCATCTTCATAAGCAAAATTCATTGGTACTCCATAAGGTGCATTATCTATTCCTATTGTTGAAAGTATTCCATATTCTGATTTATTTAAAATATCAATAGTTTCCTCTTCCACTAACATACGGTCTTTTCTGCGCATTTCCATAATTTTAATCCCCTTTACTGATTATTTTTCTCAAATAATTATAACATTTATTTACATAAAATAATATATTTTAACAAATAAGATTTCAAATTAATTTTTTAATCATTCTTTTCAAAAACTAATAACTGAGATTTCCAATTTTTTAATTGTATTTCATTATTTTTAATAACACCATCTACAACATCACCCTCATTAGTCATTATTATTTTTTCCCCATCTATTGTATATTCAAAGCTTTCATCTTCTGAACCTATCATTCTCAATACGCCTTCACCATTGCCTTTAAGTTCAATTATCATTCCACCATCTTCACCATATGTCAAATTCCAAAGTTTATCACCCTTTTTAACAGTTAAATCATCTACCTGTATTTCTGTTAATTTATACGTTCCTTGCATCTTATCAACATTTGTACTACAAGCGCTCAACATTACTGACAATAACATCGATGTTAAAATAAGTAATATTTTTTTCATTCTAAACCTCCCCTTTTAACGTACAAATACATTGTCAAATGTACACTATTTACTACTTTTAATGTATGAGAGTATTTAACTAATATTCTTATTTTATTTCTATCTAAAAGTTTTTAATTAATTGAGGTTGAGTTAATAAAAAGTTGGTAAAATATAAAATAGTTTAATTTACTCTTAATAAAAAGAAAGGATGATTATTATGTTTTCAGTACTTGTTGTTGAAGATGATAAAGAATTATGCGAATTATATTGTACAGTGTTATCTGATAATGGATATAAAACTTATACTGCTGAAAATGGTAAAATGGCACTCAAAATTTTACACGATCACTATATAGATTTAATGATTTGTGATGTTATGATGCCTAAGATGGATGGATACGAATTAACAAAAGAGTTGCGTAATTCTGGTTATCTGCTTCCTATTTTAATGATTACTGCTAGAGGTCAATTAATGGATAAAAAACAAGGATTTATGGTCGGTACTGATGATTATATGGTAAAGCCGGTTAATGTAAATGAGATGTTGTGGCGTATTGAGGCATTACTTCGACGCTCTCAACTTGTAAATCAGCGAATATTACAAATTGGAGAAACGTCATTAGACTGTGATACTTTATGTTTATCATTTAATGATAAATCTTTTACTCTTCCTCAAAAAGAGTTCTTCCTTTTATATAAATTAGCATCATCTATAGGTAGAATCTTTACAAGAAGACAAATTATAGATGAGATATGGGGCCTTGATTTTGAAGGAGATGGACATACTTTAGATGTGCATATTGCCAGACTTAGAGAAAAGTTAAAGGAAAACCATGATTTAGAAATCATTACAGTTAGAGGTTTAGGATATAAGGTGGTAAACAAATAATGGAAAAATCAAAATTACATTTAACAATATTATTCTCTTTCTTAGTTTTTTTAATTTTATTTCTTACAATGGTATGTTTAATATTTTTTACTATTTTCCTGTCAAAATATAATTTAATCCATATTTCACATGATTATATGGGTTTAATTTGGTTTTCAAGTGCAAGTATTTTTATAGGTACCACCTTCTCACACTTTATAGGTAAAAAAGCTATACGCTTTATTACAAGTATAAGTGATGCCACAAAAAAAGTTGCTAAAGGCGATTTTAATGTTAAAGTAGATGAAGATATTAAGGTTAAAGAATTAAATCAAATGGCCCAAAACTTCAACCTTATGATACATGAACTCGCTAGTATGGAAATGTTCCGTAACGATTTTATAAATAATGTATCACACGAATTTAAAACACCGCTTGCTGCTGTTGAAGGTTATGCTACACTACTTCAAAATAAAAATATATCAGAAGAAAAACGACAAGCATATATTTCAAAAATACTCTATAATACTTCTAGATTATCTGAACTTACAGAAAATATACTTCTAATCTCTAGACTTGAAAATCAAAATATATCTATTTCTAAATCTGAGTTTTCACTTGATGAGCAAATAAGGCAGATTATTTTATTATTTGAGCAAGATTGGACAAACAAAAATATCAATTTAGATATTGATTTAGATAAAGTGGATTATCTAGGTAATGAAGAGTTGCTCGCTCAAGTATGGCAAAATATCATAGGTAATGCAATGAAGTTTACACATGAAAATGGTTCAATACAAATTTCTATGAAAAAATACAATAATAATATTACTGTCATAATAGCTGATAATGGTATAGGAATGGACAAAGATACGCAATCTCGAATCTTTGAAAAATTTTATCAAGGTGATAAATCTCACACTCTTAAAGGTAATGGGTTAGGACTTGCTTTAACTAAACAAATTATCGACCTTCATAAAGGTAATATATTTGTTTTAAGTCAAGAAGGTAAAGGTTCTACATTTGAAATCTGTTTACCTATAAATTAAATTTATTAATAAAATCGTAGTATACGTTTACTTTTTTCAGTTAGTATTACTACGATTTATTTTTTTATTTTATAGATTAAAACTCCCCTCTCATGGAGAAAATACCTTTAGTTATAAAAATTTACATATTTATTTTTAAAGAATTGAGATTGGGTTGAGGTAACAAAATTATTATATTGTACGGGAGGTGAAATTATAATGCTTCAAATTAAGCAAATTAAAAAAACATATAAAACAGGTGATCTTGTACAACATGCATTAAAAGGCGTTGATTTGAACTTAAGGGATAATGAATTTGTTGCAATTCTTGGACCAAGTGGTTCCGGAAAAACAACTTTATTAAATATTATTGGTGGATTAGATCGTTATGATAGTGGTGATTTAATAATCAATGGTATCTCAACAAAAAAATATAAAGATAAAGATTGGGATTCTTATCGTAACCATACAGTAGGATTTGTATTCCAAAGTTACAACCTAATTCCTCATCAAACTGTTCTTTCAAATGTCGAATTGGCCCTGACTATTTCGGGAATTTCAAAATCAGAAAGAAGAGAAAAAGCATTAAAAGCATTAGAGGAAGTTGGGTTAAGAGAACAAGCTCATAAAAAACCTAATCAAATGAGTGGTGGGCAAATGCAAAGAGTTGCAATTGCTAGAGCTCTAGTAAATGACCCTGATATACTTTTAGCTGATGAACCTACTGGTGCATTAGATAGTGAAACTAGTGTACAAGTTATGGATTTATTACAAGAAGTAGCTAAAAAAAGATTAGTTGTTATGGTTACTCATAACCCAGAATTAGCAGAAGAATACGCAACTCGTATTGTAAAAGTTAAGGACGGAAATATTATTGATGATTCTAACCCATTTGTAGTTGATGCTTCGGCTGTTGGTCAAGAACAACATAAAAATATGGGTAAATTATCTATGTCATTCTTAACTTCATTATCACTAAGTTTTAACAACTTAATGACTAAAAAAACTAGGACATTGTTAACTGCTTTTGCTGGTTCTATAGGTATTATAGGAATCGCCCTGATACTTGCTCTATCAACAGGTGTAAACTCTTATATTGAAAATATTCAAAAAGATACAATGACTTCTTATCCAATATCGATTGATGCAAAATCTTTTGATTTAAGTGATATTATGGGATCAGGAATGGATCCAAATTCAGAAAATGAAAAAGTTAATCATGATAAGGATAAAGTTTATTCTAATGGTACTCAAATAGAAACTGCAAGTAAAATGGCAACTAGCATAACCGAAAATAATCTTACTCCATTTAAAAAATATCTTGATAATCCAAACAGTGAGATACATAAATATGTCGGTGATGTTGGTATTGTATATTCTTACGATGTTAAATTTGATGCTTTTGCATATGATAAAAATGGCGCACTTGTGAATACAGATGGTAGTACATTATCTGTAGGAAATAATTCAAATTTAAGTGCAATGAATTCTATGATGGAAGCTAGAAATTCTATGGTTGGTAGTAGTTTATCTGTTTCAAACGATACTTTCCAACAACTAATGCCTGGCAAAAACAATGAATTAGTTAGTGATGTTGTAAAGGATAGTTATGAAATGGTTCACGGTAACTGGCCAAAATCTGAAAATGATGTTGTTTTAGTATTAAATAAAAATAATGAAATACCTTTAACAGCTTTATATGCTTTAGGACTTCTTCCTTCAGAAGATTATCAAGATTTAATGGATTCAGTTGAAAATGATGATAATTTCAAGGCTAAACAATATGACTTTGACTATGATAAAATCACGGAACAAAAATTCTATGTAGTTCCTTCTAGTGATTATTATGTTTCTAATGGTGATGGTACATTCTCTTATATTGGAGATGATGAATCTGAAGTTAAAAAGTTATTAAAAAATGCTGAAGAACTTAATATTTCAGGTATAATCCGTCCTAAAGAAGATGCATCAAATGCAAATTTAACAGGGGCAATCGGATATACTCAAGCTCTAAGCAACAAGGTTACTAAACATGCTAAAGAAAGTGCCGTTGTCAAAGCTCAATTAAAATCACCTGATGTAAATGTATTAAATGGTCTAGCATTTGAACCAGATAACGATAAAGAAAAAATAGCAGATGCTAAAAAATATATCGAAAACTTAAATGTTTCAGATAAGGCTGCTCTTATAAAAACTATTTCTGCTACTTCTGGACAATCAAATATGATGTCTATGGATTCTATGTCAGAAGTTCAATTAGCATCTTTGTTAGATAGTTACATGCAAAATCCAGACGATGAAGTTTTATTATCTATTTATAATAATTCAATTTCATCTGGGAGTTATGATGATAATATGACTGCATTTGGATATGTAAGCGAAGATAAGCCTTCTTCTATTAGCATTTATGCTGATAGTTTTGAAGATAAAGACATGATTTCAGAATGTATCGAGAAATACAATGAAGGTGTAAGTGATGAAAATAAAATAACTTATACTGATTTTGTAAAAGTTTTAATGTCATCAGTAACAACAATTATAAACGTTATTACTTATGTTCTAATTGCATTCGTCGCTGTATCATTAGTAGTTTCCTCAATAATGATTGGTATAATCACTTATATCTCAGTTCTTGAAAGAACTAAAGAAATTGGTATACTACGTGCCATAGGAGCCAGCAAACGTAATGTTTCACAAGTATTCACTGCAGAAACATTTATCATAGGTCTTTGCTCTGGATTAATAGGTGTTGGAACTGCTTGTTTATTACTAATACCAGGTAATGCAATTATCCACTCTCTGTTAGGTACAACGGATGTTAGTGCATATTTACCAGTATCAAATGCTTTAGTACTTATAGCCCTAAGCGTGATACTTACTTTAATTGGTGGACTGTTCCCTTCAAAAGCAGCTGCCAAACAAGACCCTGTCACTTCACTTAGAAGTGAATAGTTTTTTCAATTTAGTTAATAATTAAATAGTTTCTTATTCAAATCCCTTTATTAGCTAAATGAAGTTTCTTTATTCAATCAAAAATCCCCCTATACAGACTAGATATCTATACAGGGGGATTTTTAATAATATTATTGTTTTTTCCCTTTACCTGTCATTTCAACAACTTCCATTTTTAATATACATGTATTATCAGTATTTTTATCTATGCATTTCATTCCAACTTCCATATATTCTGGTGACAATTTTTTTATAAGTGCTTCTAACCCTTTTTTCTTTTCTTCCATATCTTCAACTATTGAAACTTTGCCAAATAGAATAGCTGATCTATATTTAGTAGATAATATTTCTGGTTGTAAACATACATCATTTACTACAGTAAGGCAAACATTACTATTATTCATTATGTTTATAATTTTATATCCCTTTGCTTTTGCACAATGGAAATAAACAACACCATCTACATATGCAAAATTAATTGGAACTCCATAAGGTGAATTATCTTTTCCTATTGTCGAAAGAACTCCATATTCTGATTTGTTTAAAATATCAATAGTTTCTTCTTGATTTAACATACGATCTTTTCTACGCATTTCCATCTCAAAATCCCCTTTATTCTTTATTTTTCTGAGGTAATTATATCACTAATCTAACCAAAATAACATATAATAATATAAGTCTTCTTAATGTGTTTTAATTATATTATGACAAAACTGTAATCAAAACGTTACCTCAATGTAATTTTTTTGTATGATTTGTAAAGTATAATTTATTTTAACAAACTATTTAAAAAATCATCATTTAATTAAATATTTTCAGGGGAGGAAAATTATATGAATAAAAATATAACTATGCTCATTATTTCTTTTTTAATAGTGGCAGTTATCGGGGTAATGCAACAAAGTACTAGTTATGAGCAGTCTAATTTTGGGGATACAGTTGTTTTTTATCCACAACATGAAGATGATGAAACTCTTTGGGCTGGTAGCGCAATTCTCGAGGCCATAAAAGAAAGAGGGGCTGACAATGTATATGTTGTTTTAGTATCTTATGGTACAGGAATAAAAGTTTTGAAAGACGAGAAATACAGCAATTTAAGTAACCAAGAAAAATATGAATATAGAGAACGTGAATTTTTAGATGCTGTTAAAGAATTAGGAGTTAAAAAGGAAAATATTATTTTATTGCCTAGAATAAATAATTCAGAGGTGACTAGTTTTGATCTTATGGAAAGAACAGCACTAGATTTCGAAAGAAAATTTGATAATGTTACACATGTAGCTCACACATATAAATACGATTGGCATCTTCAACATCTAAAAAATGGTTCCACTATTCAATCTCTATATAATAGCGGAAAAATAAAACATGCACTTTATTTTATAAAACCTAGATATGAAAAAGATTTACCTATTTCTGAAAAAATCATCTATAAGTCTGAAACAACTAGGGAAAAACAAAGAATTAAAAAAGCATGCATGGCATATAAAATTATTGATGAAAAATCAAAACGTGAAGGAATTGGATATAAATCAGACCATAAATCTTTTGAAGATTTAATGATAAAAAATCGCTCAATCCTTCATACACCAAATGTTTAGAAATTTAATTGATTTATTTAAAAATGTTCTTATATCGGTATAATAAATTAAAAATACCCTTGTGCAGTAATAAACTCTGTACAAGGGTATTTTTTAGCAATATTGATAACCTGGTCGAATACTGCTTTTTAGTTCATGTAATTTTCCATCAAATAAACAGTTTATACCGTCTATATTTGTATAATCAGCTGGACGCATTAAACTTGGATGTTTTGGAAGTTCAATTGCATTACTTTTTTCTAAGACCTCACTTACAAATTCCGAACAGAAGTAACGTCCCTTTCTATCATAAGCAATATTCATCCTACATAAAATAAGTCCTAAAACATTATATCTATAACAATCTGCATTTTCCATCATATCATCCACATGATTTCTCGCCTTTTCATATGTTTCTTCATCAACCTTTAACTCATATAAAGCACATGGAATATGATTGCATTTCTCATAAAACCCGCTGTATAAAGCCTCATGTCTTATTCCAGCAGGCAATGGAGTTCTTTTATATTTCCTCGCAAAACTATATAATGGTTCCAAATTTTCTTCAAATGACATAGAAATATGCGTATACTTATCTGATGTCGCTAATCCAATTGTCTTAGACACATAAGTGTCTGATCTTGTCAGTAGTAAATAAATTGATTTCATCTACTCTTTCCTCCTGTAGTATATTGTATACTCCCGCTGTCAAAATACATTTCCTATACCTTTTTAAGATAATAATACTTTTCAATTCTACAAAATACCAATAATAAAATCAAGATTTTTTTACCCCTTAGAAAGGTCCTCACCTTTCTATATAATTATCTATTTTACTCTATATATTTTAACTTTTTTTGAATAAAGCAAAAGAATTTATCTCAAAATCAAATTTTAAAATAGTTTATTAAATAAAAAGCCGACTTCATTATATTTTGAAAGTCAGCTTTTTATATCTAAATATTATATTTTTTAGGTTAGTTTTTATTTACATTTTTTATATTTTATTTGACTATAATTACTATAAACTTTATTCCCATTTACAACTCTATATGCTCTGACTTTATAGTAATAAGTTTTTCCTGTTGTAAGTTTTGTATTTGTATAACTTAACGTTGAATTACTACTTATAGTTTTTGTTAATGAATATGTTCCATTTTGACTTGTTGCTCTATATACTTCATACCCATTTGATCCTGTTATTTTTGTCCATTTAACAGTAATTGCTTTTGATTTAGTTGTAAGAGTAACTGCTGGTGTTGCTAGCATTGGTTCTGCTGATACTACAGTTGAAAACTCTCCATATATTTTATTTCCATTTACTATTTTATAAGCTCTAACCTTATAATAATAAGTTTTTCCTGTCGTTAGACTTGTATTTGTGTATATTCTTGAGCTATTTGCTGTTATTGTTTTTCTTAATGAATATGTTCCATTTTCACTTGTTGCTCTGTATACTTCGTAACCATTTGCACCTGCCACTTGGTTCCATTTAACTTGGTTACTGTTGTATGTTTTTGAAACTGCTGTAGCTATTGGTGTAGCTAGGACAGCTTTACCTGAAACTATTTCTGAATATTGTCCATATATTTTCTTGTCATTAATAATTTTATATGCTCTTATCTTGTAATAATAAGTCTTCCCTGTTGTTACACTTGTATTTATATATCTTAATTTTGAATTTTTCGTTACTGTTTTTCTTAGCGAGTATGTTCCTAATTCACTTGTCGCTCTGTACACCTCGTAGCCATCAACATCATCTACATTTTTCCATTCAATCTTTATTGAATTATAACTATTAGAATTAACCACTATATTTTCTTTAGAAATCTGTGGTATTTTAACCCATTTTGCTGTATATATTGTATCTTCTTCATATATGCTTCCTGATTTATATTCGGTTGTTGGGTCATCTATATCTTTATACCAACCTATAAACACATATCCCTCTTTTGTTGGATTTTCTGGTATATAATTTAATTGTGTGTTCTTTTCGATTTCTTGAATTATTTTATCTCTGCCATTATCTGCATCAAATGATATTTTTATGTTAGCTTCAATAAATGGTATATTATTGTTTTTTGCATATGATTCAGCATAAGATCCTGCATATCCATATATAGTTAGATTATCACAATTAAAAAAAACATCTTTTTTAATTTCTGTAACTGATTTCGGAATAAATATCTTTTTCAAATTTTTACATCTATAAAAAGCTTCATCTTCAATTATTTGCACTTTGTTAGGTATAGTTATTTCTTCTAAATCTGTACACCCTTTAAAAGTTCTTGATTTTATTTTAATTAAATTTTTTGGAAGTTTTACACTCTTTATTCCACAGCCATAAAAACAATCTTTTTCAATTTCTATGACACTGTCTGGTATATTTACATATTGTAAATTTGTACAATATTCAAATGCGCTTTCTTCTAATATACTTACACCTTCTGGTATTGTTATGCTCTCCAAACTATAACAACGTTCAAATGCGTATCTCTCTATATCTGTTACACTCTCTGGAATGTTTATATTACTTAAATTAATACAGTCTAAAAATGTACCCCTTTCTATTTTCGTTATACCATTTGGTAGCTCTATATTTGTCAGACTTTTGCAACCAAAAAATGTAAATTCTCCTATCTCTTTTACATTCTTAGGAATTTCTATATTTATTAAACTTATACATCCACGAAAAGCTTCTGAACTTATTTTTGTTACACTTTCTGGAATATCTATAGTTGTTAAACTTTTACAACTCCTAAATGTACTTGTATATATAACTTTTATACCCTTTGGTATATTTATATTTTTTAATTTTGAACACATATCAAATGCATAAGAACCTATAATTGTTACATTTTCTGATATTTCAACATTTTCTAAATTACCACAAGAATCAAATGCAGAAGAACCTATAATTGTTACATTATCAGGTATTTTTATACTTTTTAAACCATTACAAAGTGCGAAAGTATGCGATTCTATACTTGTTATTTTTTATGGTATTTCTATATTTTTCAAATTACAACAAGAGTAAAAGGCATATTCGCCTATATGAGTTAATCCTTTTGGAAGATTTATATCTTTCAAAAAATAGCAACTGTAAAATGCGTATTCCTCTATATCGGTTACACTATCAGGTATGTTTATACTCTCTAAATCGCTACACTGATAAAAAGTTCTGTTTTTTATATTTTTTATCCCTTCAGGCATAACTACAGTTTTTAAATTGAAACAGTCTCTAAATGCAGATTTCCCTATGCTTTTTACACTATCGGGTATATTTATGCTTAATAATGCTCTACATGAAGAAAAAGTATCTGCTTTTATTTCAGTGACTTTTTTAGGTATATTTATAGTTTCCAAATCTGTACATTGTCCAAATGCATACTCGCCTATATTAGTTATACTCTCAGGTAACTTTATCGTTTTTATTTTTTCACATTTATAAAATGCACCAATTCCTATACTCATTACTGGATATCCTTCTATCATTTCTGGTACTACTAATTCCCCTGAAACATTAGTATCAGCATCTGTAATTTCCACCTCACCATTTTCAATTTCATAGTAAAGACCTGTCCCCTCAAGCAAAGTTCCTTTTATTTCGTCTTCTTCGGCAAATGAATTTCCTATACCTTGAAATAAATCAAATTTCATAGATAAATCTAATTCTTTTAACAAATCCCACCCCTGAAAATTTGTTAATACTAAAGTTACTACTAAAAAAAGTGATATTATTTTTTTCATTTTTCTCCCCCTGGTTTCACACAAGTTTATACTTGTTATTTTTTTTACAAAAACTTATTTTTTACAGCACAAACTACCTTACTATCTTAATTCTTTTTCTATAACACATTCATTTTTTATTTTCCCAACTAAAAATTGAAGTGCATCTACAACATGTGGACGGATATCGCCACCTATCAGAACATACATTATATCGTCGCCAATATCTAATATTCCTTCATTAAGCCATGTTTTAATGTAATATATACCTTCTAGTTTATATGCTTCAGCTACTGCATCAGCAACTTTTTGTTCATCATAAGAAAATTCCATTTTCTTAATATTTGCTACATCTTCCCCAAGTCTTACTTTTGCCTTTGCAGTTTCACGGACAACACCATTATGAACTAAAAACATGCCTACCTTTGCTGCTACTGGATCTGACTTTGCTTCTTTTAACCATGCATCCATAGAAGGGGATTGTTTTTTCATAATTTTATCAAAAGCTGGTTTTAAACTGTTATAGTGTAAGAATCCTACTTCTTTTTCATAATTTTGTATTTCTTCAAAAGTAGAAATATTAAACTCTAACACTTCTTCTTTCTGAACCTTTATATCAGAAGCTTTAAAATCTAAGACAAAATTATATACATCTACAAAATAATTATTTTTTTCTTCTGGACTTTCATTTTTATAAGTGTATATATGTCCGCCTTTTGCGTTTGATACGTCTATTCCAACTTCTTCTTTTATTTCACGAATGATAGCATCTTTAGAATCCTCACCGGAATTTACGCCACCCCCTGGCAACTCCCACCATCCAGCAGCCCATTCTTTGTCCAAATTTCTGCGAGTAACAAGAAATCTTCCTTCTAAATCCTGTACTATTCCTATTACAGTTAAGTGAAATTCACCTGGTTTCATGTTCCAGTCGTTTCGTTTCATAAGCTTTCCTGTTCTTTTTTTATCCTTATCGTAAATATCCCACATTTCCATCATAATCAACCCCTTATAAAATAGTATCACTTTTATTTTAGCAAACTTTTCTAAATTAGGAACACAAAAAAGCTGCAGCAAAATTAATTTTGCTACAGCCTCCCTGTGTTTAAGATTACTTTTATATATGTTTATTTAAATGTTAACAATGCTTAACTATTGAAAATTCTTATTCCCATTCAATAGTTCCAGGAGGTTTAGAAGTTATATCATATACAACTCTGTTAGCTCCATCAACTTCGTTAACTATTCTATTAGCTATTTTTTCTAATACGTCATAAGGTATTTTGTACCAGTCAGAAGTCATTCCGTCAGAAGATGAAACAGCTCTCAGACCAACTAAGTAAGCATATGTTCTTTCATCTCCCATAACTCCAACTGTTTTAACATCTGGTAAAGTAGCAAATGCCTGCCATATTTCTCTGTATAAACCAGCATTTCTTAACTCTTCCATATATATAGCATCAGCTTCTCTTAATATGTCACATTTTTCTTTTGTAACTTCACCGATAACTCTTATTCCAAGACCTGGCCCTGGGAATGGATGTCTAAATATTAATTTTTCTTCTATTCCTAATTCTAAGCCTATTTTTCTAACTTCGTCTTTGAATAATTCTTTAAGTGGTTCAACTATTTGGAATTCAACATCTTCAGGAAGTCCCCCAACATTGTGGTGAGATTTTATTGTTGCTGATTCTCCACCTAATCCACTTTCTACTATATCAGGATAGATAGTTCCTTGAACTAAGAAGTCCATTTTTCCAAGTTTATTTGATTCTTCTTCAAATACTCTTATGAACTCTTCACCTATTATTTTTCTTTTTGCTTCTGGTTCTGTGACACCTTTTAATTTAGATAAGAATCTGTCTTCACAGTTAACTCTTATTAAATTCATGTCGAAAGTATCTCTGAATATTCTTTCTACATCGTCACCTTCATTTTTTCTTAAAAGACCATGGTCTACAAATACACAAGTTAAGTTATCACCTATAGCTTTATGTACTAGTACTGCTGCTACTGATGAGTCAACCCCACCACTTAACGCGCAAAGTACTTTTCTGTCACCTATAGTTTCTTTTAATTCTGCTACTTTATCTTTTATGAATGAATCTGTAGTCCAGTCTCCTTTAACACCACATATATTGTATAAGAAGTTTTTGATTATCATATATCCTTCTTGTGAGTGTTCAACTTCTGGGTGGAATTGAACTCCATATAAATTCTTTTCTACGTTTTGGATACCTGCAACTGGACAATCAGCAGTATATGCTATTATTTCAAATCCTTCTGGTATTGTGTCTATTCTATCAGTATGGCTCATCCATACAGAATTAGTTGTCATTCCTTCAAATAATTTTGACTCTTTATAAGTTATAGCAGTTTTTCCATATTCTTTTTCTGCTGCTGTACCTCTTCTAACTGTTCCACCTAAAGTATGGCACATAGTTTGAATACCGTAGCATATACCTAATATTGGTATGCCTGCTTCATATATTTCTTTTGCCATTTGTGGAGAGTCTTCTAAGTATGCACTATTTGGTCCTCCAGTAAATATTATACCTTTTGGGTTTTTAGCTTTTATCTCTTCAATATCTGTTTTGTAAGAGATGATTTCACAATATACATTGTTTTCTCTAACTCTTCTAGCTATTAACTGATTATATTGACCTCCGAAGTCTATAACAAGTACTAATTCATGTTTCATTACATCATATCTCCTTGTGTACTATAATTTGGAGCTTCTTTAGTTATTTTTATATCATGTGGGTGACTTTCTTTTAAAGAAGCAGCTGTTATTTTTACAAACTCTGCATTAGCTTGTAATTGTTCGATAGTATGTGCTCCACAGTATCCCATACCTGATCTTATTCCGCCTATCATTTGGAATACTATATCTTCTGCTTTACCTTTGTAAGCAACCATACCTTCTACACCTTCTGGAACTAATTTCTTTTGTCCAGCTTGGAAGTATCTGTCTTTTGAACCATGTTCCATAGCTGCTATAGATCCCATACCTCTGTATGTTTTGTATGATCTACCAGCATATAAAACTATTTCTCCTGGACTTTCTTCAGTTCCAGCGAACATAGATCCCATCATGCATACATTAGCACCTGCTGCTAAAGCTTTTACGATATCTCCAGAGTATTGGATACCACCATCTGCTATTATTGGAATACCATATTTTTTAGAAACTTCATAACAGTCCATTATAGCTGTTATTTGAGGTACACCTATACCAGCAACTACCCTTGTTGTACATATAGAACCTGGTCCCATACCTATTTTAACACAATCTGCTCCAGCTTTGATTAAGTCTTCACATCCTGCTGCGGTTGCAACATTTCCTGCTATAACTGGTAGGTCTGGATATGCTGCTTTTACTTTTTTAAGGGCATTTATTACATTTACTGTATGTCCGTGGGCACTATCTAATACTATTATATCAACTTTAGCTTTATAAAGAGCATCTACTCTTTCTAATAAATCATTAGTTATTCCTACACCAGCTCCACAAAGAAGTCTACCTTTTTTGTCTTTTGCTGAATTTGGATATTGGATTTTCTTTTCTATATCTTTTATAGTTATTAATCCTTTTAAGTGTCCTTCTTCATCTACTATTGGTAATTTTTCAATTCTATGTTTCCCTAATATATCTTTAGCTTCTTCTAAAGTTACACCTTCCCTTGCAGTAACTAAGTGCTCTTTAGTTGTCATAGCTTCTTCTATACGTCTAGTCATATCAGTTTCGAATTTGATATCTCTATTCGTAATTATACCGATTAATATGTTGTTGTCATCTACTATTGGAACTCCTGATATTTTATATCTTGCCATTATATTGTCTGCATCTTGAATTGTGTGACCTTTAGATAAAGAGAATGGGTCTACTATTACTCCACTTTCACTTCTTTTTACTCTATCTACTTCTGAAGCTTGCTCTTCTATTGACATGTTTTTGTGAATTATACCTATACCACCTTGTCTAGCCATTGATATAGCCATTTTAGATTCTGTAACTGTATCCATACTAGCACTCATTAATGGAATATTTAATTCTATATCCTTTGTTAATTTAGTTTTAGTATTGATTTGTGATGGTAGTATTTCTGATTTTTGTGGAATTAGTAATACATCATCAAAAGTTAGACCTTCTTTTACGATAGTTGCCATTTTTGCATTACCCCTTTCATAGTTAATTGATTATGTTAATTTTTAAATATTTTAAATATTGTGATTTTAATTTTTATTTTAATTAGTTTTTATCCATTTTTTAGTATTTTTCATAAAAAATTATACCAAAAAAGCCTGTATAGTAACTTCCATCATTTTTTCAAAAGTGAAATTACTATACAGGCTTTTAACATCACATATATAGCCAATCCGCTGGGATTAAAAATCAGCCGGCGGATTTACTTAAAGATGTCGCAGATATAATAATTCCACTCATAGTCTAGATATTTACGGCATCTAGGTAGAAACTCTCAGACCATATTACTGAGCATATACGAGTGATTTATTAATTAGCTTTATTAAATTTGTTTGAATTAATTTTTCAATTAATTGAATATTAATTTATCAAAATTAATGAACGTTGTCAACAATTTTTAAAAAATTTTTCGCCTATTAAATAATTTATTTCTTCAAACACTTTAATTAGTGGTATTTTTTCCTTGTTTGCTATAATTTTGCAATCTTCATATTCAGGTGTCACTTTAATTAATTTATCATTTAAGTAACCAAGCTTTATTTGTATATCTCCATATTGGGTAGTTATCTTTTCAAATTTTCGATTAAGCATTGTTCTTTCCAGTTTATGATATCTAACTCCAAACGTTGAAGTTTCAACAAGTAATAGCTTTGTAATCTTGTCCAAATCATCTTCATTACATAGTACAGTAACTTTATAGGCAGGTCGATTTTTTTTCATATAAATACTTTCTGTATACATATCTAATGCGCCTTGCAATAATATTTGTTCGTACAAGTAAGAATACACCTCTGAAGACATATCGTCTATATTTGCACTAATTTCCCATATTATATTTTGTTTTTTTTTACGCCTACAAAAGTTCTAAGAATATTCGGTGTTTCGAACTTTTTATCTCCTATTCCATATCCTATTTGTTTTGTTTCAAAATCTATTTGATCTACAAATTTATTGCAAATAGTCTTTATAATTGCTGCTCCTGTTGGTGTTGTGCATTCACCTGTTACATTGTTAAATTTTACAGGAACACCTTTCAATATTTCTACTACTGCTGGTGCTGGAACAGGAATTATTCCATGTGCACATTTAACAAAACCAGAACCTAATGGTACCTTTGTTGCATATATTTTATCTACACATAGTAAGTCCAATAATATACAAGAACCCACGATATCTATTATTGAATCCATTGCTCCAACTTCATGAAAATGTATTTTATCTATAGAAGTTCCATGTACCTTTGCCTCTGCTTTTGCAACTTCCATAAATATATCTTTCGCATTTTGTTTTATTTTGTCGTTTAGTGTACTATTATCTATTATCTCATATATATCTATTAAATTTCTATGTACATGCCCTTCATTTACTATAACATTTACATTTGTACCCTTTATTCCATTTTCAAATTTATCATTTATCTCTATCTTAAATTCACTATTTAAGTTTAATTTATCTAACTCTTCTAAAAATATTTCTTTTGGAATTCCTAGGTTTAGCAATGTTGCTAATGTCATATCTCCAGATATACCACTCATTATGTCAAAGTATAAAATCTTTTCTTCTCTCATGTATTTTCTCCCTGTAATTTTTTATTATGTATGATTATTTAATTCCTAAACCACTCTCTTATATCAACTCTATTTTCAAATTTTTATAATTAATAATATTTTTTTTATTTTCGAAAATTACTTTAATTTGTCTAACTATTTTTTACGATTTCATTTTTCTTAATTTACTCAATATTTATAATTATTTTAATTTGTTTATAGTTGCTGCTAAATAACCTGCTCCAAATCCGTTATCTATATTGACTACAGATATCCCCGATGCACAACTATTTAACATTGCTAAAAGTGCAGTAAGTCCATTGAAACTTGTTCCATATCCAACTGAAGTCGGAACTGCTATTACTGGTACATCTACCATTCCTCCAACAACACTTGGTAATGCCCCTTCCATTCCTGCTACGGCTACAATCACTCTAGCTTGTTCTATAAGGTGTCTTTTATTTAATAATCTATGTATTCCAGCTACCCCAACATCATAGATTCTTTCTACCTCATTACCTAAAAATTTTGCTGTATAATAAGCTTCATCTGCAACTGCTATGTCGGAAGTTCCTGCTGCAAGTATAGCTATTGTCCCTTTTCCCACTATTTTAACTTCATGATTTTTTATCATTAATACTTTTGATAATTCATCATATTCTACATTATCATAGATTTCTTTTAACTTTTCTGCTGTTTCTTTTCTACATCTAGTTCCTAATACATTACTTTGTTTTTTAAGAAGAACATCTACTATCCCTATTATATGTTCGTCTGTTTTCCCTTCGCAGTAAATAACTTCTGGGAAGCCATTTCTAAGCTCTCTATGATGATCTATATTTGCATAGCCTAAATCTTCATAAGGTAAGTCTTTTAATTTACTTACTGCCGTATCTATATCTATTTCATCTTTTTTTACTGCTTCTAATAATTGTCTTACATCCATATTAATTTAGTGCCCCCTTCTTATTTTCTAAATATTTTATTTAATATATTTATCTTTATAAATTATAACTCTTTATTCACAAAATATAAATGAAATAAATTCCTATACAGTATAAAAAAACACTATTTCCCAGTAACTATACGATTATTGAGAAATAGTGTATTAATTTCGAGTCGATATCTTTTAATGTAGTCTTTTATTTGAATTACATCATTCCTGGCATTCCGCCACCAACTGCTGCATTTGCATCTTCTTTTTCAGGTATTTCTGCAACTGCTGCTTCAGTAGTTAAGAATACACTTGCTATTGATGAAGAGTTTTGTAAAGCACTTCTAGTAACTTTAGTTGGGTCAACTATACCAGCTTCTATCATGTTTACATATTCTTCTTTGTATGCATCAAATCCTACTTCTGGATCTGCATTTATTACGTTTTGTACTATTACAGCACCTTCAAGACCTGCATTTACTGCTATTTGTCTTAATGGTTCTTCTAATGCTTTTCTTATTATTTTAGCACCTATAGCTTCTTCGCCTTCTAATTCAGATATTAATTTTTCTACTGCTGGTATAACACTTACAAGTGCAGTACCACCACCAGCAACTATACCTTCTTCAACAGCAGCTTTAGTTGCATTTAAAGCATCTTCTATTCTTAGTTTCTTTTCTTTCATTTCAACTTCTGTAGCTGCACCAACTTTAACTACTGCAACTCCACCAGATAATTTAGCTAGTCTTTCCATTAATTTTTCTCTGTCAAAATCAGAAGAAGTTTCTTCAGCTAAATGTTTTATTTGGTTTATTCTATTTTCTATGTTAGCTTTTTCTCCAGCTCCACCAACTATTGTAGTACTGTCTTTAGTTACTTTTATTGAAGAAGCTCTACCTAACATGCTTAAGTCAGCTTCTTTTAATTCATAACCAACTTCTGAAGATATTACTGTACCACCAGTAAGTATTGCTATATCTTCTAACATTTGTTTTCTTCTGTCACCGAATCCAGGAGCTTTAACAGCAACAACATCAAATGTTCCTCTTAATTTATTAACTACTAATGTAGATAATGCTTCACCTTCAACGTCTTCAGCTATTATTAATAATTTTTTACCTGTTTTAACTAATTGTTCAAGTAATGGTAATATTTCTTGTATATTAGATATTTTTTTATCAGTTATTAATATGAAAGGATCATTTAAAACAGCTTCCATTTTATCTACATCTGTTACCATATAAGCAGAAACGAATCCTCTGTCAAATTGCATACCTTCAACAGTGTCTAATTCAGTTTTCATAGTTTTTGATTCTTCAACAGTTATAACACCGTCTCTACCAACAACTTTCATTGCTTCAGCTATTAATTGACCTATTTCGTCATCCCCTGAAGATACAGCACCAACTTGAGCTATTGCTTCGTCAGTTTCAACTGTTCTTGATTGACGTTTTAATTCATCAACTGCAACTTCTACAGCTTTAGCTATACCTTTTCTTATTAATATTGGGTTTGCTCCAGCTGTTACATTTTTAAGACCTTCTCTTATTATTGCTTGAGCTAAAACTGTTGCTGTAGTAGTACCGTCACCAGCTACATCGTTAGTTTTTGTTGCAACTTGTTTAACAAGTTGAGCACCCATATTTTCAAATCTATCTTCTAATTCTATTTCTTTAGCTATTGTTACACCATCGTTTGTTATTAGTGGAACACCATACATTTTATCAAGTATTACGTTTCTACCTTTTGGTCCTAGTGTAACTTTAACTGTATCTGCTAATTTATTTACTCCTCTTTCAAGAGCTCTTCTAGTATCTTCTGCAAATTTAATTTCTTTTGGCATGTTAATTCATCCTCCTACTTAATAATATTATAATTCTACGATTGCTAATATATCGCTTTGTCTTAATATTATGTAATTTTCCCCATCAACTTTTATTTCATTTCCAGCATATTTAGAGAATATAACTTTATCTCCTACTTTAACTTCCATTTTTACTTCATTTCCATCTACTATACCACCTGGTCCTACTTCTATAACTTCAGCCATTTGTGGTTGTTCTTTAGCTGCTGTTGGTAATACTATACCGCTTGCAGTTTTTTCTTCAGCTTCACATTTTTTAATTACTACTCTGTCTGCTAATGGTTTTATTTTCATGACCCATTCCTCCTATTTATATAAAAAGTCTTTGTATATAGAATTTAAATTTTACTTATTTTTTGTTTTTATCACTCTTTAACTAAGAGTGCTAACAATTATTATATTATACTATTTTAGCTATTTTTTCAACCTATAATTGGATTTTTTTTCAAATTTTAATGGATTTTCAGTAATTTTTTTCAAATACATTTTTTGTACTTTGTATATATTCTTTTTTGTTTTAATTTATCCTTTATTAATAATTTAAAATTTATCTTCCTATGCCAAATTCTCTTGCATAATAGAATAGATATTGTTGTGCAAATCCAGCTAAATCTCCGAATTTTTCTATACCAAATTTTCTAATTTTAGTTAAGCTTAAATCCTCATCAACATAGAACTCTTGCATAACTCTTTTCACCCAAACATCAACTGGGAATGTATCGTATTTTTGCATTCCAAATAAAGCTATACAGTCAGCAACTTTTGGACCTACTCCATTAAACTTAAGTAATTCTTTTAAACATTGATCTGTTGGAAGTTTTCTATATTCTAATACATCTATATTTTCATCATTTACAGTTTGAGAAGTTGATTTTATGTATTTATCTCTAAATCCTGTCGAACATGCTCTTATTTCCTCTACAGTTGCTTTTGATAATTGCTCTGGAGTTGGGAATGCATAGTATTCTTGCCCTTGATATTCTCCTATATATGTTCCGAAATTTTTTGATAAATTGTTTATTGCTCTTTGTATCATAGGTATTCTATTATTTGCTGATATTATGAAAGAGATAAGCATTTCCCATCCATCTTGTTTTAATATTCTTATTCCTTCACCAAATTCTGTTGCTTTTTCTAAGTATTCATCCATAACTTTTAATGTATTTACCATTGATTCATAATCTCTTCCTAAATCAAAATAGTCATACCATATATTCTCGAAGTCTTCTTTTGTTGTATTATCTAAATATATCTTATTTCCTTCTTGTTTAACATTTATAACTTTACCCATTGCCACACCTGTGTATGAGTCATCTTCTTGTTTAATCCATCTAAAACATTGCCCACATTCAAATATATGTTTTGGGTTAAAATGTTTTACGTCTTCTAATATTACTGTGTTTCCTTGTTGTGTTACTTTCATTATAATTTCTCCTCTTAGTTCATCTATTTTTTCACCGTTATTTTAATTATACCCTGCTTATATGGATTAATTACAATAACTTGTAATCGTTATTAACTTTTTTTAGTCTCTTCGTACATTACTGTTATGGTTATAAATCCTTCCCCAATCTCATGGTCATAAATCATCGCGGGCTTTATATCAATTATTTGCTTATTTTTTATAAAATTATTTACTTGGTTTTCAATTTCAGAAGTTTCAAATCCATCACCAATAAAATCTTTAAATATCTTTATTTTCATACTTTCACCCCTAAATTTTTATACTTCTATATTATTTATATAAATAATATATTATAAATACCTTAATTATAATCGTAAAGCAAAAAAACTTCAGCCTGTTTTGGCTGAAGTTTTTGTTTTTACATATATCTATTTATTAGTTCATAGCATTTTTCTCTGGCGCTATCTCTATTTTCATTTATTAAATCTAAGGCCCATCCATTTCCTCCGCCAGCTAATTCAGCATCTTCCATCATGCTTTGTTCTCTCATATATTTTTCTTGTTCAAATGCATTTCTATAGTTTTTTATTTCTTGCGCCTTATCTGGGAAATACTTAATTATATCTGCACATATATCATCTAGTATTTCTTCGTATTTCTCTCTTTGTTCATCATATCTGTTTCGTTCGTCACCAAAAGACCAAGAGTTATTATATTGGTATCTTGAATCATTATCAACTGAAGCTATTCTACTTCTATAAATATCACCTAAATTACTTGGCATAACCATTACCTTTTTAGATTCAAACTCACTTATTGCAGCTAAAAGTTCTGTTGCTATTTCATCAACTTCATCTTGTGTATAGAAATATCCTTCATCAACTTTTTTTGCTTTTTCTATAACTCTTAATAATTCTTCTTTTGAACCTGATTCATAGTTTCCATTTTGGTCCCCCTCAACTGAATTGTCATATAAATTTTGAGCTTTAGATATAAATCCTTCTAAACTTTCATTATCAGTTGATTCTAATACTTCATTTCTAAACTTGTCTGAAATATTATCATATCCTACTGCATCTATATAGTTTTGTAATAATTTAGATGCTATATCTCTGTCTGCATCTTTTATAATAGATATCATTTCCAATGTTAAATCTTCATTTTTTAAGTCTAGTTCTTGTGCTTTGAATAGGTAAGTTCCAGCTTGAGTTGGTTTGTTCATTCCTATATAACCTTTTGATGCACCTATTCTTGCTTCTATACTTTTCTCATCGATTTTTATTGCCTTGTCAAAGGCTATTATTGCTTCTTCATACTGACTCTCTTGTAAATATTGATTCCCCTGTTCAATATACTGACTGTATTTTTTCGGCTGTATAACCTTTGCATAAACTGTCATACCCGAAAATGCTACTGCCATTAAGGCAATAATTACTACCATAATCATTAATGGATTACGTTTTTTTGATTGATTTTTTTTCATAAATTTCTCCCTCATTATATATATTAGATCAAAGCAGTTAATTCCTGCTAAACCCACAAGTTAAACATTATTATTCTGTATATTATCTCCCTCAATTTTTATTACAGCCTTTTTTAATGTTTCAGTTATTTCATCTACTTCTTCTTGTGTATAAAAATACCCATCATTTACTTGTTTTGATTTATCTATTAAGTGTAGCAAATTGTTATTAGACTTCAATGTCTTTTCATTATCATTTGTATCACTTGATTGATTATATAAATCTTGAGCCTTTTTAATATACTCATTTAATTCACTTTTTCTTGTTGCATGTAAAACAGTTAGTTGAAATCTTTCAGATACATTTTCATATCCAACTTCTTGTATATATTTTTCTAAAACTGTAGTAACTATTTTTCTCTCATAACTAGGTATTATATCTAATATTTGCAAAACTAAATCTTCATTTGATAAATCCAATTGTTGAGCTTCTAAAATATATTCTTTAGCCTTATCAATATTATTCATTCCTATATAGCTCCTGGAGAGCCCTATTATGGCTTCTACACTATTATTATCTATTTCTAGTACATCTTCAAATTTTTCTATTGCTTGTTTATAGTTTTCTTCTGCTATATATTGATTCCCTAGTTCAACATACCTGCTACATCTGTTGGGTATTATTACTTCATCGTAAATTATAATACTCGAAAAAATAACTGAAGCTAGAATAACTATTCCCCCTAAGCCTACTACTACCTTTCTTTTTATTTTGTCTCCCATACAAATCTCCCTCTATTATTTTTTCTGCCTTATATATATTAACCAATTTTTCTCTTATTTCCAAACATTTGTATATTATTTTTTACTAAATAGATTACATTTATTTATTTTTACATATAAATTTTATTTTTTGGCTGCATAATTAAATTTTGACACATATAAAAAATAGGATATTAAAATAAAAATTTATTCTAATATCCTATTAATCTAATTTATATTATTATCTATGATAATACTTTTTCTATTATTGGTTGTGGTGCAACTTCTTCATCTGTTAATTCAAATGCATGATAAAGTTCATCTATCCATTGTGGTTTTAATTCCTCATCATGGTAAACGATGCATATTGTGTCTCCCTCGTTTACTTTGTCACCACGTTTGCAAGCAAGTTCGATTCCAACAGCATGATTTACATCTTGTTCTTTTGTTTCTCTTCCTGCTCCAAGTTGCATTGCTAATACTCCTAATCTTTCAGAGTGAAGTACTTTAACATTTCCTGATTCTTTGCTTTTTATCTCAGTTTTAAACTTAGATTGTGGTAATAATTCTGGATTTTCTATCATATCCACGTTACCACCTTGAGCTCTAACCATTTCTTTAAATGTTTCAAATGCTTTACCAGAAGCAACTACTTCTTCTAACATTTTTCTAGCTTCTTCTTTGTTTTCTGCAACTTTACCTTGCATTAACATTATTTCAGCAGCTTGCATGCAAAGTTCTGTAAAGTCTTTTGGTCCATGACCTCTTAATGTTTCTATAGCCTCTCTTATTTCGATTGCATTACCGATAGTGTTTCCTAAAGGTTGGTTCATATCAGTTATCATCGCCATTGTATTTCTGCCAAGGCTATTTCCTATAGATATCATTGCTTCTGCTAATTTTGTTGCATCTTCTATAGTGTGCATGAATGCTCCTTCACCATATTTAACGTCTAATAATATAGTATCTGAACCAGATGCTAATTTTTTAGACATTATTGATGATGCTATTAGTGGTATCGATTCAACAGTTCCTGTAACATCTCTTAAAGCATATAATTTTTTGTCTGCTGGAACTAAGTCACCAGTTTGACCAATTATCGCTATACCAACTTCTGCAACTTGTTTTTTGAATTCCTCTTCTGTTAAGTAGCAGTTAAATCCTTCTATAGATTCTAATTTGTCAAGTGTTCCTCCTGTATGACCAAGACCTCTACCTGACATTTTAGCAACTTTTAATCCACAAGCTGCAACCAGTGGGCCTAATGCCATAGATGTTTTATCACCAACTCCACCAGTTGAGTGTTTATCAGCTTTTATACCTTCTATTGAAGTTAAATCTATTACATCTCCACTATTCATCATAGCTTTAGCTAAGTATGCAGTTTCTCTTTCATTCATACCATTTAAAACTATTGCCATTAATAATGCACTAGACTGATAATCTGGTATAGAACCATCTGTTACTCCATCAACAAAAAATTGTATTTCTTGATCAGTTAATTCTTGATTATATCTTTTTTTATTTATAATATCTACAAAACGCATATCTATTTCCCCTCTGCTCTTAATATCCTTGAGCTTCTTTTCCTTTTATTAGGTTGATTGCAGAACTTGTTCCTATTCTTTCACAACCTTCATTTATAAACATCTCAAGGTCCTCTACAGTTTTAACACCACCTGCAGCTTTTATTTTTACATTTGGGCCTATATGTTTTTTAAATAATTTTATATCTTCTATTGTTGCTCCACCAGTTCCAAATCCAGTTGATGTTTTTATGTAGTCAGCCCCTGCATCTGTAACTGATTTGCACATAGCTATTTTTTCTTCTTCTGTTAAGTAGCAAGTTTCTATTATAACTTTTAATATTTTATCTCCTACAGCTTCTTTAAGTGCTTTTATTTCTGCTGTAACTTTGTCATAATCTCCATTTTTAACATCTGATATGTTTACTACCATATCTATTTCGTTAGCTCCGTTTTCTATAGCTTGTTTAGCTTCTAAAACTTTTGCTTCTGTTGTTGAATAACCAAGAGGGAATCCTACAACTGTACATATATTTACTTTATCTCCGTATTTTTCATTTATACGAGATATATAGCAAGCTGGTATACATATTGATGCTGTGTTAAATTCTATTGATTCATCACATATTTTTTGTATATCTTCCCAAGTTGCTACTGGTTTTAATAATGTATGGTCTACATGTTTTAATATTTCTGATGTTTTCATTTCACTACCTACTTTCCTTTGCTTAATTTTTTACTATTTATAGTGCTACAGTTATTAAACAAGTTCATTTAGTACTGATTCGCCAATTGTATTTTCAGGCATTTTTATATCGAAGTTATCTGCTAAAGTTGCTCCTATTGTTGCAAAACTTTCTTTAGTTCCTAATACTCCTTCGCCTTGCATAGCTGGTGAATAAGCTAAGAATGGTACATATTCACGAGTATGATCAGTTCCTTGGTATGTTGGGTCATTTCCGTGATCTGCAGTTATTATTAATAAATCATTTTGTCCTAATTTATCTATAACTTTTCCTAAGTTAACATCGAATTTTTCTAGTTCTTGAGCATATCCAACTGGATTTCTTCTGTGTCCCCATAAAGCATCGAAGTCAACTAAGTTTATGAAACAAACTCCTTTGAAATCTTTGTCCATTATTTCTAATGTTTGTTCCATACCATGAACAGAAGATTTAGATTTATTAGATTCAGTTATACCTTCGCCATCAAATATATCACTGATTTTACCTACTGATATAACATCATATCCTTTGTCCTTTAGTTCATTTAAAACAGTTCTTCCATATGGTTTTAATGCATAGTCATGTCTGTTGCTTGTACGAGTAAAGTGTCCTTTACCAGTTCCAACATATGGTCTAGCTATTACTCTACCTACTTTGTATTCATCTCTTAGAGTTATTTCTCTTGCGATTTCACAACATCTGTAAAGTTCATCTAGTCCGAAAGTTTCTTCATGACCACATATTTGTAAAACAGAGTCTGCTGAAGTATAAACTATCATATCTCCTGTTTTCATTTGGTGTTCGCCTAGTTCGTCTAGTATTGCAGTTCCGCTAGCACTTTTATTTCCTACTATTTTGTGACCAGTTTTTTCTGTTAACTCATCTAGTAATTCTTGTGGGAACCCTGTATCAGTAAAAGTTTTGAAAGGCTTAGTTATATGAAGTCCCATCATCTCCCAATGACCTGTCATTGTATCTTTTCCAACACTAGCTTCTCTAAGCTTCATTTGGTATCCTAGTGGATGTTCAACTTTTTCTACATGTTTAATTGGGTGTAGATTTGCAAGACCTAATCTTTGAAGATTTGGTATTTTAAAGCTATCTACTGATTCTGATATATGTAGTAATGTATCAACACCTACATCACCATATTTTTCAGATGTATCATCTTGTCCTATTCCTAGCGAATCTATTACTAAAATAAATACTCTATCATATTTTTTCATTTTTTTCACTTCCTAAATAAATATTTTTTATATTAATGTTATTAGCCCAACTATCATTGCACTTAATACACTTACTGCAAATCCTCCTATCATAGCTTTAAATGCTAATTTAGAAAGAACTTTTCTTTTATCTGGACATAATGCAGATATACCAGATATACAAATTCCCATACTTGATATGTTTGCAAAACCACAAAGTGAAATAGCCATTACTAAACCTGTTCTATAATCTAATGATTCTATCACTTGACCTAATGTTTGGAAAGCAACAAATTCGTTTAATACTAATTTTTCACCTAGTAATTGTCCTGCTCTAAGTATTTCTGAACCATCAAGACCCATTAAGAATCCTATTGGTGAGAATATGTAAGAGAATATTTGTTGTAAAGTTATACCGAATATCCCTAGTATTCCATTTACTAATGCAACTAAACCTATTATTGCTATTAAAGAAGCTCCTATTGCTAAAGCACTTTGAAGACCATTCATTGCACCTTCTGCTATTGCTCCTATAAGGTTCTCATTATCACCTTTGTTATCTATGCTTACATCTTCAATATTTTGTGCTTCTTCTAATTCTGGTAATAATATTTTTGATATTGCAATACTTCCAAATGGAACTAATGCACTTGCTATTAGTAAATATTCCATTGGAATTCCTAATGCTACATAACCACCTATTATCGTAGCAGACATACTTCCCATTCCAGAAATTAAAACTACCATTATTTCGCTTTCTGTCATGGCTCCTAGATATTTACTTACTAATATAGGACTTTCTGTTTGACCTAAGAACATATTTGCAACTGCTACGAAACTTTCAACTTTACTTGTTCCTAATAGTTTTCCAACAATTGTTCCTATTATTTTAACTATAAAGCCTAAAATACCTAGGTAATATAATCCTCCTACCAAAGCAGAAATAAATATTATATTTCCTAATGTTTGTATACCGAAAATTGATCCAGTTGGTGATGTTGCATCTGCTAGACTTCCGAATACGAAACTTATACCATCAACACCATAGTTTAAAACTTGAGTTACTACAGCAGATATTTTTTCAATTATAAGTCTACCTAATGGAAATTTTACTAGTACAAATGCTATTATAACTTGAACTAAAAAAGCCTTTAGTACGGTTTTATATGGTACGTCTTTTCTACTTGCCGATAATAAATACATTATACCCATAACTACTGCAATTCCTAATAAATTTATTACTATTTTCATGTTCCGTTTACCTTTCTTTATTATTTGTTACTTGTTTCTTAATTAATAAATTTTAATTTAATAATAAATAGTTTTTACATATATATATCAATTATCCACTATATATAAAAATTGATATATATATCTTATTTACATATTTTATCTTTAAATTATAATTTAAAAATAAATACCAAGTGCATTTAAAATTCTAACATCACCCCCTTTTTATGTCAATTATTGGGCTTATGTTAAAATTATTGTCGCAACTACTTGTAAATCTAAATTCATAAAAATAAAGAGGCTGTAGATTTTTATTTTATCTACAGCCTCTTATCGTATAAAATTCTATAAAATTTCTCCGCTTTTGCTTTATATTACATTCCTATTTCTTTGAATTCTCTACTTCCTGGTTTAACTAATTCTATTTTTCCTTCTTTACATAAAGGACAGTCATCAGCATCATGAACTTGGATATCTAATTTTATAGCACTATATATAGGCATTCCTATTGGAGCACTTGTTCTATCTGCTATACAAGCAACACCGATAACTTCTCCACCTAATTCTTCTAATGCTTTTTTTGTTTCTAAAGTTGATTTTCCAGTTGTTACAACGTCTTCTGATATTATTATTTTAGCCCCTGGTTTAACTTCGAACCCTCTTCTTAATTGCATTACTCCATCTTTTCTTTCTGTGAATACAGCTTCTTTGTTTAATTGTCTTCCTAATTCATAAGAAACTATTACACCACCCATTGCTGGTCCAACTATTAAATCTATGTCTAAGTCTTTTATTTGATCAACTACTGTGCTTAATACTTGTGCAGCATATTCTGGGTATCTTAAAACTTTTGCACATTGTACATATCTGTTACTGTGTTTTCCTGAAGATAATAAGAAGTGTCCTTCTAATAATGCATCACTTTTCTTTAATATTTCTACTACATCTACTTTACTCATTTATATATTCCTCCGATAATTATATTATTCCTCTTATTTCGTCTAAAGATTTTATTCCCTCTTTTTCCATGAAGTCATTTATTCCTTCTATTATTTCAAGTCCTACCCTTGGATTTATAAAATTAGCTGTTCCTACTTGAACACAAGTTGCCCCTGCCATTATAAATTCTATGGCGTCTTCGGCAGTTGTTATTCCACCCATGCCGAAAACTGGGATGCTAACATTTTTACAAACTTCGTGAACCATTCTTAATGCGATTGGTTTTATCGCTGGACCTGATAAACCTGCATATACATTTTCAAATACAGGTTTTCTATTTTTTATATCTATTGCAAGAGCTTTGAATGTATTTACTAAAGATACACCATCTGCTCCTTCTTCTTCACAAACTTTTGCCATTTCTACTATATCTTCTGCATTTGGTGAAAGTTTGATTACTAGAGGCTTTTTGCAAACTGCTCTAACTTCTCTTACAACTTCTCTAGCAACTTCACTTTTTATTCCGAATGCCATTCCCCCTGCTTTAACATTAGGGCAAGAAATGTTTAGTTCAACTATATCTATATCTTTGTCGTTTAAAAGTTCCACACCTTTTATGTAATCTTCCAAACAACCTCCTCCAACGTTAGCTATTCTAACTAGATCTAACTCTTTGAAGAAAGGAAGTTCCTTTTCTATAAATCCTTCAACGCCTGGGTTTTCAAGCCCTACACTATTTATCATTCCTGATGGTGTTTCCCAAACTCTTATTCCGTTATTTCCTGGTTTTGCGTTTAATGTAAGTCCCTTTCCACTTACTCCGCCTAATTGTGATATGTCATAAACCTCGTTGTACTCTCTTCCAAATCCAAAGGTTCCAGATGCCATTATTATTGGATTTTTAAAAGTTAAATCTTTAAATTTTACACTTAAATCAGCCATTAAAAAATCACATCCTCTCCCCAGAATACTGGACCATCTTTACAAGTTTTTTTGTTTCCACCTTGAGTTTTACAAGTACATACTAAACATGCACCCATACCACAAGCCATTCTATTTTCAAGAGATACCATTACTCTTGTGTTTGTCCCTTTTTCAGCATTTGTTTTTTCAACTTTGTCCATTAACGCCTTCATCATTGGTGTTGGACCACAAGTTAATATGTAGTCGTATTCTTCTGTATTTATTATGTCTGTAACAAAAGTGCTTCCCACGGCAGTTTTAACATTGTCACAAACTTTTTCGTATTTATCTATTAAAATAGGTTCGTTTCTAAAACCTAGATATGCGTCGCTATTTGGTGTATTTTTTGCAACTAAGTATAGAGGTGCTACTCCTATTCCCCCTCCTACTAATGCAACTTTACCTTCTACCTTTTGGTACCCGTTACCATAAGGTCCTTCTAATTTTATTTCGTCGCCAGGTGTTAATCTGCTAAAGATTTTTGTCCCTTCGCCAACTACTTTATATAAAAAAGTTATACTATTTTCGTCTATATCGTGAATGCTTATAGGTCTTGATAAGGTTGGATATGTATCCCATGCTCTAAGCATATAAAACTGACCCATTTCTCCTTTGAATTCTCCCTGTACCTTCATTTGGTACATATCTTCTCCTACGTATGCGTTTTCTATTATTTTATACATTATTTTACTCCTCTACATCTACCCCTAATAGTTTCATTATTAAAGCCATTCTTACATACATTCCAAACTTAGCTTGTTGGAAATATACTGCTCTTTTGTCGTTGTCTACTTCTGTTGAGATTTCATTTACTCTTGGTAGTGGGTGCATTACTAACATATTTTCTGGTGCTTTACTCATTTTGTCTGCATCTAATCTATAACAGTCTTTTAATAATTCATATTCTTCTAAATCTGCAAATCTTTCTTTTTGGATTCTTGTCATATATAAAAGGTCTAAACTTGGAATTGCATCATCTAAGCTTGCAGTTTCATAGTAAACATGATCTTTAAGATATTGTTTTACATATCCAGGCATTCTTAATTGTTCTGGAGCTATAAATACAAATTTGCTGTCGTTGTATCTATTCATTGCCTTTACAAGTGAATGTACTGTTCTTCCGTATTTTAAATCTCCACATAATCCTATTACGTGGTTGTCTAATCTTCCTGTTAATGTTTTTATTGTTAGTAAATCTGTTAGTGTTTGAGTTGGATGTTGATTTCCACCATCTCCTGCGTTGATAAAAGGCACTTCTGTGTATTTTATAGCCTCTGATGCTGACCCTGCGATTGGGTGTCTCATTGCGATTATATCAACATATCCAGATACTATTCTTATTGTATCTGCTAATGATTCTCCTTTTGAGGCTGATGATGAACCGGGTTCTGAAAATCCGACAACATTCCCACCTAATCTCTTCATAGCAGATTCAAAACTAAGTCTAGTTCTAGTTGATGGTTCGTAAAATAATGTAGCTAATAATTTTCCTTTGCAAACTTCAGAATATTTGCTTGGATTAGCCATGATTTGTTGAGCCAAATCTAAAATTTCATCTATTTCTTTAATTGAAAAGTCTTCTGGTTGGACCAAATTTCTTGATTTTAACATATTTATCCTCCTTTTTCAGCCTCTCCGGACTAAAATTAAAAGTTATTTGTATTCTGTTAGTAGGTTATCATTTTTACATTTTTATGTCAATAGATTGCCATAAATTATCAATTAAATAAGTCATTAATTCCATAAGTTGAGATTGAATTTTATCATTTCGTACTATGAAAATAATACCTATTTAACAAATTATAAATAACTTCCCATTAGTTATTCTTTTTTATTATAGTTTGATTGATTACTACTTATATTATATGATATAATTTAATTGCTAACTAGTAGATAATACTAAAAGGCTATATATTTTCTCGTTTCTGAACAAAAACGAGCTGATATATAGCCTTTTTTTTATAATACATAAGAAATTTTGCTCATCTTTTACAATATCAAAAAATATAATTTCTGTTTTGTATTTCAAATTAATATTTATTTAATAAGGGGGTTGTTAAATGGAAAAAACTAATCAAAACCAAATGGGAACTAAACCTATTGCTTCATTAATTTTTACTATGGGATGTCCGCCTATAGTGTCCATGTTTGTGCAGTCAATGTATAACATAGTTGATAGTATTTTTGTGGCTCAACTTGGGGAAAATGCACTAACTGCGGTGTCGCTTGCTGCTCCAATCCAGTATATATTATTGGCTGTTTCTGTCGGTGTAGGGGTTGGAATTAACTCTTATATCTCCAGAAATTTGGGTGCTGATAATATCAATGAGGCAAATAACACTGTCACTCACTCTATGATTTTGGCACTTGCACATTCTCTTTTATTTATCATCTTAGGGTTATTATTTATTAAGCCGTTTTTCAGAGTTTATGCTAACAACGACGCAATTTTTTCTGATGGTTGTAGTTATACTTATATCGTAGTATTGCTTTCATTTTCTTTATTCTTTCAACTTACTTTTGAAAAAGTCTTTCAAGCCACAGGAAAAATGTTGTTGCCTACTATTTCACAAATAATTGGTGCTGTTTTAAATATAATCCTAGATCCAATATTTATTTTTGGATGGTTTGGAATGCCGAAACTTGGCGTTACTGGAGCTGCAATAGCTACTGTGATAGGGCAAATCGTGTCATTCCTTATACTTATTATATTCTTCATCAAACATGACAGTGTATTAAAAATTGATTTAAAATTGTTTAAATTCGACTGGAACATTATCAAACAAATTTATGCAGTTGGTATTCCATCAGCACTTATGATTTCAATCTCTTCTATTCTTACAATTGCGCTTAATTCTGTTTTGGTAAAATTCTCGAATACTGCTGTTTCAATTTATGGTATTTATTACAGACTTCAAACATTTATCACAATGCCTGTAAATGGATTAATTCAAGGTATTAGACCTATTATAGGATTTAATTATGGTGCCAAAGATAGAGGCAGAATTTTTGAAACATTGAAGATAAGTCTTATTGTTTCTGCCTTGCTTATGTTAATTGGTTTATTGTTATTTATGTTTATTCCAAGACAATTACTTTCAATGTTTAATGCATCAGAAAATATGATGAATCTTGGTATTCAAACACTTCGTATAATGAGTCTTGGTTTCTTATTTTCAGCAATTTCATTTATTATATCTGCAATGTATGAATCAATTGGAAAGGGAACTTATAGCTTAGCAATTTCTCTTGTAAGACAATGTATAATCATTATTCCAATTTCCATGATTTTTTATAAAACAATTGGTCTTACTGGAATTTGGATTACCTTCCCTGTATCTGAGATTGCAGCTGCACTTGTTTGTTTATGGATGTTTATTAGAACTTGTAAAACAGATGAAGTGTTTATTAAAAATAATGATTAGCTAAAGTATTTATCAATATAAAATATTACATGACATTTTATATATTTATTTTTGTAAAGTTTACGCAAATACAATAAAAAAAGGATGTTGTGAAACAAATTTCTATTTATTCACAGACATCCTTTTTAATTTATTATAATTATTTATTATTTTAAATTAAGAACCAAAACTTTGGCAATGTTTAATTCCTTCTTTTGATACAATTTCACTTCCTCGATAAATCTTCATATCTTCACCAACCGGACATACACTTACGCATTTTCCGCATGGCCAATGATGTTGGTTTACCAAGTCCACATGATATTTTGTACACACAACCTTGTCCATTTTATAAATATCTTTTCCATTTTCTAAAAAGCATTTTGAAGGACAATTTTTCATACACTTCTTGCAGTGAATACAAAGATTTTTTTCCAGCATATCATCTTCTGGAATATAAAGATCTGTTATAATTGATACAAGTCTCATCCTTGGCCCAAATTCCTTTGAAAGTAAGTTGTGACTGTCCCCTATAGTTCCAACCCCAGCATAATATCCTGCAATAACATGCGAAAATGCTGCATTTGGGTTTTTAACCAAAACACCAATGTTGAAATAACAATCTCTAGGAAAATATAATGCTCTACATTTATATTTTGTTGTTATATAATTTGTTAAATGATATGCCATATCATCAAGTACTCTATTACTTGTGTCATAAAGTTCTTGATATACCATTGATGGAGTTGTCGCCATCATCGGCGCAAATAATGGCACTGCTAATACAATTACATTTTTAGCCCAAGGCCATATGTTTTGCGGCCAAAATTCAGGTTTTTGTATCGGCATTTCCTCCCACTTTGAAACTGAACAAGAGCGAACTATATTTGCCCCTAAGCTATGCGCCTTTGCTATTATGTCCTGTTTTAATTCTTCATGTGTTAAGTTCATAAAATAACCTTCTCTCCCAAACCCCTATAATAAAAATTATAATATATTAAAGTAAATCTCTTATTTTATAGTAGCACATTTTTATACCTTTGGTATTTTGATGTTTAAAAGTCTCATATTATCTTTTTGAGTTTCTATAACTCTATCAGCTATAAATTCTATAAATTTAGTATCATCTTCATGTGCAGTTTCTAAATCATAGATATATTCTTGTCTTAAAACTGGTGGAATAATGGCTATCATATATCCTTTTTGTATAAGAGCTAAATTCATTATAAGTCTTGATATTCTACCATTTCCATCTACAAAAGGATGTATAAACACTAACTTTTTATGAAGCAATGCTGCAAAAACAACTGGATGATAATCTTGTCTTTTTTCATTTATCCATTTGCATAACTCATCCATTTGGGCCTCAATTTCTTCAACTGGACAAACAGGATATTTTGAACCTGTTATAAGTACTTCTACATCTCTATATTTTCCTGCATTTTTAGGATCTATAGAATTGTAAAATAAGTGATGCATTTCTAATATATTTTCTTTTGTTATTTTATTTGAATTTATAAGAGAAAACATATAATCATAAGCCTTTGCATGTCCTTCAGTTTCTAGAAAATCTTTAAATGGTTTTCCTCCTACAGTTAGACCATCTTCTAATAATACTTTTGTTTCACTTTCTGTAAGTGTATTTCCCTCTAATGCATTAGAAGAATATGTTAGGCCTATTTTATAATAATTTTTTATTTGTTCTAACAAATGTCCTTCGAACGGTCTCTTTTTATCTAATTCTATTTTATAAAAATCTATCTTCTTCAACTTATTTTGTAACATAATATTCACCCTTTTAACTTAATTTTATATATTCATATTCTAATATTTATATTATTGATATAAATCAAACTGTTTATACAATCTTACTCATAGTATTTAATAGATTGTAGTACATATTATTTATTAACTATTTTACTATATTTTTATCACAAAAAATAATATTCATTAAAATTATTATTTTAAACTATACTGGATATTTCAAACAAAAAAAATCCTGTAAAATAGATTTTCCTAAATTACAGGACTTAATGTTATTTACATATATCTTATTTATTAATTATTTACCATTTGTATTGTTATAGGTCAATTTAAAATACTCTTTTTCTATAATATTTTTCTAAATTTCTTACTCTATATTAATATCAGCTTCTGAATATAAAGCTGCTTTTCCGCTTAATCTAATTCTATCTCCATCTTTTGTACAGTAAAGTGTTCCGCCTCTTGGTGATGCTTGATATGATACGATTGAATCTTTATTTAATTTATTTATCCAATATGGTGCGATGTGGCAATGACCTGAACCACAAACTGGATCTTCTGGTACATTTAATTTTGGTGCGAAACTACGAGATACACTATCTTCATCTTTCCCTGGTGCAGTTACATGCAATAATAATCCGTCTATTGTTTTAACTTTATCTAAGTTAGGATTTAATTCTCTAACTATTTTTTCATCATCAAATACACAAAGTAAATCTCTGCCCATATAAGCTTCTACTGGTTTTGCGCCGATAGCATCAACAATCGCATCAGTTATTTCAACAGGCTTTAAATCGTAAGCTGGAAAATCCATTTCGTATAAATCACCTTTTCTATTTACGATTAAATCTCCACTCATTGTGCTGAATGTAACTGTTTTTAAATCTGGTTCAATTTTATTCATTATTACATATGCACAAGCCAAAGTAGCATGTCCACACAAATCAATTTCTCCCCCTGGTGTGAACCAACGTAATTTATATTTATCACCGTCCTTTACAGTAAAAGCTGTTTCAGAAAGGTTATTTTCTATTGTTATACTCATCATTGTTTTTTCATCTAACCAAGAATCCAAAACGCATATTGCTGCAGGATTTCCGCTAAATACTTTTTCAGTAAATGCATCAACTACATATTGTTTCATTTGAAATTCCCCCTTATAAACTTAAAATTTATATCTTAATAAAAGATTATCATATAAGACATTAATAGTTATCTTTTATAACTCAATTTTTCATTGCTCCATATTTTAGTTTCATATTAATTAAAGAATTCAGCCATTCATCTATCTGTTCATTTCGTTCATATTTTGGACTATCGATAAGTTTTCCTCCAACCATAACCATATCAACATCTCTAAGTGCTTTTAAATCTTCTATTGGATTTTCTTTTACAACGATTAAATCAGCTTCCTTTCCTACTTCAATAGACCCTGTAATATTATCTATTCCAAGTATTTGTGCATTTACCAAAGTTGCTGTATGAATAGCAAATGCATTGCTGACACCGTAGAATTTTGCAAAATAATATACTTCACGCCACATGTCATATGGTGTAACAAGTGGACAACTTGCATCTGTCCCCAAACCAACAGTAATATTATTTTTTAGTGCATCCATAGCCCCATTGACCATTCCATCTAATATCACGTTAGAATTATAAACACACATTTCATTTAATTTTGTTATACTTGGTGATAATTTTGCTAGAGGAAGTGCTGGTGATGTTGTAACTATAAATGCAGAATTATTATCTTTAAATTTTTGTACTAAATTTTCATCTAAAAAACTACCATGCTCAACAGTATCAACTCCTCCATCTAAAGCTACCTCTATTCCCTTAGAACTTTCTGTATGAGATGCAACTTTTAAACCAAATTTATGTGCCATATCACAAACTGCCTTTGTCTGTTCCAAAGTCATTTTTACTTCGCCTGGTTCTCCCTTTTTCTTTGCATCCATAACACCACCTGTTACGCAAATCTTTATATAGTCGACACCTTTTTCCTTATGACTTTTAACATAGTCAGCTAATGTATTTGGATCATCATTAGAAATAGCGAATGTTCCATCTCCATGACCACCAACACATGTAATCGCAGGTCCAGGAACTATTAATCTTGGACCTATAATCTCGCCAGAATTAATCTTGTCCCTAATTCTAACATCAGAAAAACAGAAATCTCCCGAACTTCTGATTGTTGTTACACCAGAATTTAGAGCTGAAGTGATGTGTTTTGTAACCATTGAATCTATAACAGGTTTACCCAATGGTGTATGAATAAATTTGACTAATAGCTTTTGCATGGTACCTCCTCCAAGTGATTTACTTGGTTTTCCTGTTCCAAACAAATGAGCATGCAAATTAATAAGCCCAGGTAATAAATATTTACCTTGCAAATCGATAATTTCATAGTCTTCTTGTATTTCTTCACTTGACGGTTTAATAGATTTTATTTTGCCATTTTCAACTACAACACACATATTCTCTTGTATGTCGTTATTATTTGTCCCATCAAATAAATTAGCATTTTTTAAAATATAATTCATATACCCCACCCCTACTGATTTATATTACTTATTTTTATATTTATATTATATATCAGTTAGGTTTATTTCTGTATTTTAAGCATAAAAATACCACTCTCAACTGTGTTGAAAATGGTATTTTATTTATCTTATTCAAACCAAGAGGAACTGAAGATTTCTTTCATCATGTCAAACTTTTCTTTGCCAATAGATTTTATGATTTGATTTTCTAGATCTCTCTTTATATGTAAAGTCTCCTCCATAAAATATCTTCCTTTATCAGTAAGACAAAGAAATTTATCTCTTGAATTATCTTGATGTTCCTCTATTTCAATATAGCCTCTCTCTATCAGCACCTTGGCACATTTGTGAGCACCTTGACGTGATATTCCTATCTTTTTAGCTATTTGGGCTACTGTTGTATTTTCTTTATAGATGATAGCAATCATATATGATTCCGTATCAGTTATTTTTTCTTTACTATTTTGTTCCCATGTATCTATTACTTTTTTTCTTAATTTAGCATGTTTATCGCTTATTAAATCTACTAAATTATTATCATCTAAATAGGCTTGCATAACTCTACTCCTTTTATGCGATTATTATTTATTTCATTATTTAATATTATAGCTATTTTTTTAAATTTTTAAAGCATGTATGTCAACTTAGTTGACAATTTGTTTTTTAACTGTTATCCTATTTAATGTCAACTTGGTTGACAATTTTTAAGTATTAAGAAGGAGATAGTTTTATGTTTAAAAATAAAAAAGAGCATTTTATATTTATTTTAATGATATGCACAACTATGGTTTATATAATGAGTTGTTATAATGTTGCACTTATTGAAGGATTTTCAGCAAATGTATTTTTACATGCTATATTAGGATTCCCAGCGGCATTCGTATTTGCATTAATAGGAGATATATTCATAGTTGGTAAAATAGTTGGACGTATTGCCCCTAAATTTATAAAAGAAGGCGACAGTATGGCTAAAGTGGGAATAGTTATGTCATTCTTTACATGTTGTGGAATGGTTCTTTGGATGTCTGCATTTGGAGTTGTTACAAACCTTGGATTTGGACCACACTTCTTTGCGGCTTATGGATTAGGTATTGTGAGAAACATCATAGTTGCAATGCCACTAAACTTATTAATAGTTTCTCCATTAATAAGAGCTGTATTCTTTAAAATGTTCCCACCAGCAGTTGGAAACACAGAGGAAAAAGCATCATAATTTTTAAAATAAAATACAATTTATAATACATCAAAAAAGGACAGTTTTACGCTGTCCTTTTTATATATTCTTATATCAACATATTTTTAATATTATCTTGGGCAAAGTGCAAAACATCTAGCAGTAAAACCTGTTGCATCTTTAACTTTTGGAAAAGTACAGAATATAATTGCTCCTGTCTCTGGACACTCATCAAGATTTCTCAATAATTCAATTTGAAATCTTCCTGTTGATAATATGTAGTATTCTGCAACCATCCCCTTTTCTGCTGAAACTATAGCAGGATCAGTATCTGCAGCCTCATGACCTATTGCACCTATATTTCTTTCATTTACTAAAAATTCTAAAGCAGGAACACCCCAACCAGGATAGTGATTTGCTCCATTTTCATCTTTATTTTCCATAGCCTCTTGAGTGCCTTTTTTGTGCCAATCACTTCTAAAAGCTACAAATGCTCCTTCTGGAATTTTGCCATTTTTCTCTTCCCAAGCTAGTATATCATCTACTGTAACAGTAAAATCAGGATTTTGTGCTACTTCTTTAGATAAATCAAGCACACATAATGGCATTACCATGTCATCTGGTTTAAAAGTATCCAAACTTCTTTCGCCTTTAACAAAATGAACTGGTGCATCAACATGTGTTCCATATTGGCTCACAATTTTATAAGTATGCGCTCTGAAACCATCCTTTTCAAAATCATAAAGTACAGAAGATTTTACAGACGGAAAACCAAACCAATGTGGTGTTTCTGGACTAACCTCATGGCTTAAATCAACCCACTTGCATGTTTTCTTTAATTTATTAAGATCTTCCCATAAATTTAAATTACTCATTTATATCCCCCCTAATATTGTTTATTGTTTATATTATTTATTATAATGCAATAAAAACTCCCTATATCACAATTATATTTAATATAGGTAGTTTTTTAATCTATCTATAATTTTTTATATTGTCTTTTTAATACCATGAAGATGACTAAGAAAATTAAACTCGTATATATACTTATAATTTTAACTGTATCCACGATTTTTGTACTAACTATGTCTTTTAATTTTAATCTATAGTATAAAACTTGACCTTTTTCATTTTTTTCTGTTTGACCAGATGTTTCAAAATTAGATGTTCCACCCTTTACTTGATATGTATATACAGGTTCTGAGAATATATTTTCATCATCATAAACGTATAATCTATATACAGAATCCCATTCATCAGACTTTAATAATTTATCTAATTCCGATTTATATTGATCGATACTATTTACTTCTCTTGAACTAACAAATTTATTAAAAACTTCTTCAAATTTCTTACTTTCATCTATCCATTTATTATGTTGTGTTTTTTGTGCTATACCCATATTTGAGAATACAAATGATATAACAAATATAACTGCTGATAATAAAGTTATTATTTTAGTAAATTTTATTGATTTAGTTATAATTTTATTTCTACCCTCTAATTTTTTGTTATTCTCCTTAGCATTTTCACATAGTATCTTTAACACATCATTATCTATGTCAAATTTATTTATAGCCATATCATATACTTCTTCTTTGCTATGTCCTTGACTTATAAATTCATCTGCCATATCAAGCAAATGACCTCTTAGCTCTTCTTTTAACTCACTTATCCCAGAACTATTGTCATTATTGAATAAGTCACATAAATATTTATCTATTTTATTCATTTATTAAATTTCCTCCCCTAAAAATGATTTCATTACTTCCTTAATAAAAAACCATTCTTGCTTTTTAAGTTGATATGTTTCCCTTCCTAAATCAGTCATTTTATAATATTTTCTTCTACCTCCAGCGCCTTCTTCTTGTGACCAATAAGATTCTATAAATCCTTTTGATTCCATACGCTTAAGTGCTAAATACATTGTCCCTTCTTTTAATTCAAACATATTATTACACTTAGCTTTTACTGTTTTTGCAATCTCATATCCATAACAATCTTGTTCATTTAATATTGATAAAATTATTGTGTCAATGTGACCTTTTAAGGCTTCTTTATTTAGTTCCATTATTTCACCACCTCTTTATAAAACTTAATACTCTATAATACAATGTACTATTGTTTATATAGTATTACATAATACTCTATAATGCAAGGTATATTTTTTAAATTTTTATATTCATACACTAAAAAAGATAGAAATTATAAAAATTCCTATCTTCTTTATCATTATAAATATTTATATTTTTTAATCTATAAACCAATAACTTTTACTTTTAATAATCTAGCCATTCTTCAGGATTCTCCATCTGATATTGCAAATCCTTAAAAAATTAAGACTTGTGCTAATCTACACAAGTCTTTATAATAGATAAAGTCGGCTACCCCAAATGCTATATTTTTATGCTAACTAAGCCGTGTTTATTACAAAGCACGTAGATAGTTCCATGTCCACACCTTTTAAAACGTGTGAATGCATTTTGCTCTGGATATAGTTTGTTAATCATCAACTTATCCCCAATTACATAGGCAATAAAAGTTATAAAATGAGATTTTGTCATTGGATGATCCACAGATACGAAAATATCGTCCTCAATATACTCAACTTTTATATCATTTCTAGTTAAATTTTCGCTGTTATCCACAAATTTTTCACCATTTTTATCATTCTTCAATTCTTCAGCCTTTAATTCATTTAACTTTTGTCCACAACAATTAAGAATTACATTATTTGTGCTGGCGATAATATTTCCACATTTTCCACAGAAATAAAACTTCGTTCTCTTCATATTTGCCATGTCATTATCGTTTATATTAACATCGCCTGTTAATATCTCATTCACATTTAAATCCAGTACATTCGCCAAACTTTCAATACTAGATATGTCCGGAAGACCTAACCCACTCTCCCATTTAGAAATTGTTTTGTCACTTACATTTATTTTTAATCCCAGTTCCTTTTGGGTCATACTTTTTTCTTTACGCTTACTCGCTATAAGCTTTCCGATTTTTCTCGAATCCATTTTTATCACCTCATAAATAGGATAAATCTTTTTTGGAGTGTTCACAACCTACGGAACGTAGAGTTTTTGAACATAAAAAAGAGATGAAACACTATCATGTTTCATCTCCTTATTTATCTATTTATAGGCTTAAAATTAGTCTTTAAATCTTAATACCATCCTCTACGTTTCATAGCATCAGCAACTCTCTTAATTGAAGACATGTAAGCTGCAGTTCTCATATCTACGCCATATTCTTCTTTGATTGCCCATATAGCGTCGAATGCTTTTTTCATTGCTTTTTCTTGTTTAACTTGAACTTCTTCAAATGACCAAGAGTCTCTTTGTAAGTTTTGTACCCATTCATAATAAGAAACAGTAACACCACCACTGTTAGCTAATATATCTGGAACTAATGTAACACCATTTTTAGCGAATATTTCGTCAGCACCAGGAGTAGTAGGTCCGTTTGCACCTTCACAAACTACTTTAGCTTTAACATCATTAGCATTTTCAGCAGTTAATTGATTTTCAAGAGCACAAGGCATTAATAAATCAACATCAGCAGTTAAAACATTTTGATCAGTTGGTTCAGCACCAGCAAATCCTTTAACTCCTCTAGTTTCAGCAACATAAGCCATTAATGCTTTCATATCTATTCCATCAGGGTTAGCTATAGTACCAGTATGGTCTCCAACTATAACTACTTTAGCACCAAATTCTTCGATGTACATACCTGCATAGCTACCAACGTTACCACAACCTTGTAATGCTACTTTTGCGCCTTTAACATCTATTCCAACTTTTCCTAAAGCTTCTCTAGCCATCATTGCTACACCATATCCAGTAGCTTCTGTTCTAGCTAAAGAACCATAGAAATCAACAGGTTTACCAGTATAAGTACCAGGAGCAAATTCACCAGTTACTTTTGCATGTTCGTCAACCATCCAAGACATTATTTCCCCATTAGTATTTACGTCTGGAGCAGGAACGTCCACTTTTTCTCCTATAAATGGAGCAAGTGCTGCAGCAAATCCTCTAGATATTCTTTCTAATTCACCTTTAGAATAATCATTAGGATCGATTGCCATACCACCTTTACCTCCACCATATGGTATACCAGTTACACCACATTTGAAAGTCATCCAAGTAGATAAAGCTTTAACTTCGTCTAAAGTTACATTTGGATGGAATCTTAAACCACCTTTAAATGGTCCACAAGCGTTGTTATGTTGAGATCTATATCCAGTGAAAGTTTTTATAGTTCCATCATCCATTTTTACTGGGAAATTGAATTCCATAACTCTCATAGGATTTTTAAGAATTTCATAAACTGCTGGATCAGTTCCTAATTTATCACAAGCATGTTTAACTTGTAATTGCGCGATTTCAAATACATTTAAAGTTTTTTCTGCCATTTTATAAGCCCCCCTAAATTTATACATCAATTTTTAAATTTTGGTTTCTCAAATGCTCTTTTTATATTTGTCAATTATTACCATTTATCATAATTAGATTATATCATATTTTTTTTTTATGTGTAATTGAATTTTTATTCAACTGATTATTAATTTTGTATTTTAAAATTTTTTTATATTGCATTTTTACATTATTTATGAAAAGTAACTTTCATGTAAATTTGTTGATTTTATCTAATTTTCGTATTTTTATATGAAAATAGTTTTATATAGGTATGCTTTAGATTGAATTTTTTTAATTTTTTTTCAATTAAACTTTGACTTTGTTTGACACTTCATTGTCGATTTGTATCGATAAAATCCCTATTTTTTTACATTTTTTGATATAAAGTAAATAATACCTTTAAATTATTTTTTTCATTTGTATATGTGATAGTATTTTTTATATGCATTTCACTAAATAATAATTTATTTTTTTGCTCATATTTTTCATATTTATCTTTATTTTAGTCAATTTATTTAATAAAGAAACCTTTATTTCAGAGTTTTTTAAAACTATAATTTGCTATATAAAAAAAGATTCCATGTGGAATTTTTCCACATGAAATCTTTTAATTACCGTTTATATTTTGATTTATATATAGTATTGATTAAGCAATTTTATTAACGCCCATTGATCTAGCAACTGCATCGTGTTTTGTGTATTCTCTTAAGAATGGTACTCTTATTTCTTTTATAACTATTCCTACTACTAAAGTTGGTGCTAATGCTGCTACTAAGTATCCTGACATTTGTGGTATTGATAAACCTAATCCAAAGTTACTAGTCATGAATCCATAAATTAATGCGTATGCTAATAATGTATCTCTAAATACTAAACTCATTTGTATTCTCTTAGCAACTTTTTCTTTTGAGATATTTTTGTTCATAGATAAATATCCTTCTACTAGGCATCTTATCAATGCACTATATAAGCTAAATGTTGCAGCTGCTGCAACTGAAATTACTAAAGCTCCCACTGGTGATTCAACAGGATCTTTAAATAATACATACATAAAAAATACTACAAATGATACCATTAAATCTCTAAACATTTTGTTCATATCAACTTACCTCCCAAAATCCACTTTGTTAATTATTAGTTCGATTTAATTTATTTCGTTTTCTTATCTTTTGTTAATTACATTATATTCCCTCACAAATATTAATTCTATAAGTATATTAACCCAAAATATAACAATATTAACATGATATAATTAAGTATTTATTTTTTGGTTATTTTTTTCTTCTGGTCTGACCAAAACTAACAAATCGTTGAAATTTACAAGTTGTATCTTTAGTTTATATAGTAGTAAAGTTTTTTTAATAGCGATATATTTTCATAATTGTATAAAAAATATATTGTTATGTTCATTATTTTATTATTTCCTTTTAATGATTTTTCCATAAGAAAATCCCATGTAGAATACTATTTTTCTACATGGGACTTTAATCATTAGCAATCTTCATGTCAATTTAATCCTATCTACTTATTTTTCTATTATTACTGAAAACTCAGTTAGGAGTCTATTCCTTCTTTTATTACTGATGCTACCGCTCTAACCATTTCAGCAAATAAAGCAAAGAACCAACCTGCACCTAATGCTGCTATTATTCCTTGCATTATTGTAGTTCCACCAGCATACATTAAGTAACAAAAGAAGATCACAAATATTATTATAATATCTCTAAAATACTTCATTAGTCCTACCTCCTCTACCTCTAAATTTCTTTTCATTTGTTTAATTACTTTTTTATCAACCTGTTACTATAATATATGTTTTTAATTTTGTTTTTTCTACGATAGGCACCATTTTTTGCACACTCTTTACAATGTTACATTTTTTTAAAATATTTTTGCATAAAAAAACTATACGATATATCTATCGTATAGCAGTTTAGGTCATTGTAATCATATATATTCAATATTTATATTAAAATGTTTTAACTATTTATGTTAACTAAATGTTAAAACATATCCTTTAAGCTAGCTCTTCTATTTGAGTTTCTCCTTCTGTTACAGTCTCTCTCTTTGATGGTATTCTTATTTCTTTACTTATCGCAAATACCACTAGTGCTGGTGCTAAGGCTGCAATTACAAATGAAACTGCTTTTATTAGCGATATTGTTGTTTCCCCTAAATAAACTGTCATTGTTCCATAACATACTAAAAATGTTAATATGCTGTCTCTTATCACTAATCTTATTTTTCTTACTTTTTCTAATTCCTCATCAGAAATTGTTATTTTTGTTTTTAAACCTTCTTCATCTAAATTTAAAAGTCTATTATTTAATAAACTAAATACTCCCGCAGTACCTAGTGAGATTATAATCCCTTTTTCTGTAGAAATATTTATTGCTTTATAAAATGATAGATAAATAAAACTCATTACAAATAATAGCACAAAATCTCTAACTACCTTTTTCATTTTCCCTCCCAATATCATAATACGTTTTGTTAACTTATTTATATTTGAATCTCGACCCCGTTAGGGTTTACAATAGTTTCACCACAAAACAAATTCCCCCTAAAGAAAGGAGCCGAGAAAGTTGAAACCTACGGTTAAATG
>NZ_JAHLOQ010000005.1 GCF_018917435.1 Intestinibacter bartlettii | reverse complement strand
CATTTAACCGTAGGTTTCAACTTTCTCGGCTCCTTTCTTTAGGGGGAATTTGTTTTGTGGTGAAACTATTGTAAACCCTAACGGGGTCGAGATTCAAATATAAATAAGTTAACAAAACGCAAAACATTTTTAGGAGGATAATATGAAATCACAATACCCAATAGGGCTACATATAAATAAACTTAGCCGTTTAATTTCGAGAAAAGTCGACGCATCTGTGCTAAGTTCTATCGACGACAATATAACTGTGTCTCAGGCATATGTCATAGACTTTATAACAGATAATAGTGATAGAGATGTTTTCCAAAAAGATTTAGAGATGGAGTTTGATTTAAAGCGTTCTTCTGTAAGCCTTATGCTCAACAATATGGAAAAACACGACTTAATAAAAAGAGTCCCTGTATCTGAAGACGCTCGTCTAAAAAAGATAGTTTTAACAGAAAAAGCTGTTGAAATATCAAAGAAAATTTCAGCTGCTATAGATTCTGTTGAAGGTCAATTAGCAGAAAGTATGGATCAAGATGAAATCAATACATTTTTAAATATGTTAAACAAAATAAGAAGTAATATAGAATAATATTTTTATTAAATAATTTGTAAATTTAAAAAGGGGGATAATATATGTCTAAAGTTAAAGATTTTACAGAGGGGAAAATTTTCTCACCACTTGTCAAATTCATAGTGCCAATTTTGGCGGCATTATTTTTGCAGACTATGTATGGTGCGGTGGATTTACTTGTAGTTGGTAGATTTGGTCATGCGGCGGATGTTTCTGCTGTTTCGACTGGGAGTCAATTTATGCAAGTTATAACTCTTACAGTTACAGGGCTTGCAATGGGAATAACTATATTAATAGGTCAAAAACTAGGTCAAGGAAAGAAAAAGGACGCTGGTGATGTTGTCGGCAGCGGTATCTCAATATTTGCAGTAATAGCAATCATTTTAACTGTTGTTTTCGTTACATTTGCGCCAGGCGTTGCGTCATTTATGAATGCACCAAAAGAGGCATTTGATAGCACTTCAACTTATATCAGAATTTGTTGTGCTGGCTCTATTTTTATAGTTGCATACAACGTAATCGGCGGTATTTTTAGAGGACTTGGAGATGCCAAAACTCCACTTATGACTGTTTTTATCGCTTGTGTTGCAAATATTTTAGGTGACTTAGTATTTGTAGGAATATTCAATATGGCGGCTGCTGGAGCTGCTCTTGCTACTGTTCTTGCACAGGCTATCAGTGTAATTTTATCTTTAATTATAATCGCAAAAAGAGGTCTACCATTTGAGTTTTCACTAAAAAGTATAAAATTCCACAAAGGTCTTACTTCACAAATAATAAAATTTGGTGCCCCAATAGCTCTACAAGAACTGCTTGTTCAAATATCATTCTTAGTAATCGTAATGATTGGTAATGCCATGGGTGTTGTTCCATCAGCTGGTATGGGTGTCGCACAAAAATTATCAGCATTTATAATGCTTGTTCCATCGTCATTCTCTCAAGGTGTTTCGGCATTTGTGGCACAAAACTACGGAGCACAAAAATACGACAGAGCAAAAAAAGCACTTATTTATGCAATTGGAACTTCATTATGCTGTGGTGTTTGCATGTTCTTCTTGGCATTTTTCAAAGGCGATATACTTGCATCAATATTCTCTACTAATCATGAAGTTATTCTTGCTACTTGGGATTATTTAAGATCATATGCAATAGACTGTTTCTTCACTGCATTTTTATTCTGTATGATTGGATTTTTAAATGGATGTGGAAAAACAACAATCGTAATGATTCAAGGTATAGTAGGTGCATTCTTAGTCAGAATACCTGTTGCTTATGTTATGAGTAAAATTGAGCCAGTTTCTTTATTTAGAGTTGGTCTTGCAACTCCATCATCTACAGTTGTTCAAATCGTGATATGTGGTGTTTATTTATTCTTCTTGTCGAGAACATTATTTAAAAAAGAGGAAACAACTGATGCCCCTAACCATGAATTATATGATGTAGAGGCATAAGAAAATTATAATAAAATCTGTATGATAATAAAAAAAATAAGCATACCTTAATGATTTCAATAAATACTAAGGTATGCTTGTTTAATTTATTCGTATTATATTAAATGTGCATACCCATAGTAATTGCAGCAATAGTGATTAAAATTGCGTTTAAGCATAATATCTTTCCCCTTTTTTATTTAAAGTATAAACATACTTTATTTTAGATTTGCCATTTTCAATTACTTACTCTGGAACTATATGAAGGCAATCCAATTTATTAAATCTTTTTTCTGATAGTTTCAGCTGAATATCCAAATTTCTCAACAAGAGATTCATAAGATATACCTCCTATCTTGGACATGTATAAAATATCCTAAGGTCTTTGCTCGTTGGATTATTTTCCCCTTTTGCATTTGCTCTTATTTTCTTCACTTTTGACATCTTAGTTCACCTTCACCTCCTTCAGATGCCGTCGGCGGACCAACTAACCAGAGAATTGCTAAATTTTAGGGAAGGAGGAGTCCGCCACAAAATTTTAGTTAATCCCTGGGGGAAACCATCCGACACTATTATATTTCGTTCAGTATATATTTATAATAAAAGGGAGTGTTGAAAAATAGAGTAAAAAAACTATTTTGCAATACTTCTTTTTTAGTTGCCATGGCATTACCTCCTGTTAATATAAATTTCATTTTTAAACTAAAAGGAATTAACAACGTACTAAGTAAACTAAAAAACATAAGTGTCAGATTTTTAAATGCACGCCAATATTTTTATATCTTTAATATTTATTGACATATATTATAATAATTGGATATAATATGCAATAGATTCATATATATTGTATATAAAGTGGGATATTATAATGAAAATATCGAAAAAAATAACATCATTACTGTCGATAGGAATACTATCACTTCCATGGACTCAATCTTTTGCCAATGAAGCGACTAGCATTGATAAAATTGCAAGTCCAGTTAGTGTAGAACAATTAACAGAGCAATTACAATCTGCGGGAGTAGAATCTATTTACAATAGAACAAGAACTGTTATAAGTGATTCTTATATTGACAATTATAATGTGGAAGACAACAATACAGTTATGGTACATAATAACGGTAATCCTCTTCCAACAGATATGTTTGAAAAGAAGCAAGGGAATGAACTTTTTGCTGTTTTAATAACTGATGAAGATGGAGTTCAAACTCCAACTTACTATTTTTCTAACTCGAAAGTTTTAATGGACGATACATTAGAAGAAATAGTAGAGGATTTATCAAGTCAATCAAACGAAAATAAAGGCGCTAGAGTTGTAGGTAGTAATTATGTTAGTAGAAATTATAAATGGGATTTCTATAGAAAACTTGCTACTGGAAGTACTATACAGCAAGGAAGTTTAGCAACTAGAGTTACATTTGAAAGAATTCACAGTAATGCAAACGTAGATTATAAGAAATCATCGGTTTGGGATATTACAGCTAGAAGTGAAGTTAAATGCAGATCATCTGAAAGAATTAACAATACATTTGTAAGATTAGATGCTGGATCAGGGTCTCAAAAACTTCTAGACTTCGCTCCAGAGACAAGTAGTCAATCGTTATTTACAGCAAGTTTAGATTCATTATTTTCACCTACTTCATGGACGATAGAAGCCGGCGGATATACAACTAAAGAACTCGTATCAAGTCTTTCAAATAGATATGGAAGATGGGAATTTAAGGCAAGACCAGGTTTCCAAACATCTTGGGTTACAAAACCAGGTGTAAGAGTTGCTAATAGTACTGGTAGCTTATACTTAAAGTACAGCCAAACACTGGACTTAAATTATAGTGACCATGGAACTGGAGTTGTAGGTATAACTGTTCCAGATAGATAAATTCAGAAATAAAAAGAGCTAAAATCTCGAGTATTGAGGTTTTAGCTCTTTTTTAGTTAAATAAATATTTTTAATTAACTATGTATACTTTGAAAATGAATTCATCAATTTCATTAAAGTCTACCATTAATTCATATTGACCGTCTTTTTTCACAGCATCTACTAATATAGAATTATCTATTGGAACTGAAGTTTTATTAAATAGATATTCTTCGCTTGAATTATCTTTTAACATAATTGTTATAGGATAATCAGTTTCTGTTTCAATCCTTAAAGATTGACCTTCCTTTAGGTTTATATTAACTGCTTTTTGAGCCATATTATCTTTACTACCCATAGTTATATCACCTAAAAAACTCGCACTGTTTTTGTCTGGATATTTGTTGCTGTATGACCATTCTACTATTTTTAAATCTTTAATATTCTTTTGAGAAGAATCATTTGCATGCATATCTTTACTACAACCTATTAACCCAAATGCCAATATAATAACTAATGATGTTAAAATTAAGTTTCTCTTCATTGCACTCCCCTTTTAAACTATTTTGTGAATAAATACATGATTTATAATTATTTTACTATATTTATAAAAAAAAGCACATATTTTTTTACCAAAATACACCTAAAATAATACATTTTATATGAGATAATTGTAGCATCTACATTAGATACTACGATTTTAGATTCATAGATAATATATCATTAAGATGCTCAAATAATGCTTAATAGTATCCTCTTTTTATCAAAAAAACACTTCTTCTCTAATCTAATAAATATACGTTAACTTCAATTAAAATTATTGCGAATTAGACATGAATCATCTACTTTCATGGCAAAAACACAAATAAGTAAGTATATTACTCGTTTTTAATGATTATATATAAGTTTAAATCTATTTATCTCAGTTTTTATGTCAGTGATTAGGTAAAAATGCTATTTTTCCGTTTAAATTTTAAGGTTGTGTTAGCTTACTTCATAATAATTATAATATAAAAATAGCCATACCTTAGTATTTCAATAATTTGAATTATAAGGTATGGCTATTTTATAAATTATTCATAATATATAACAATTACGAACTTAATTATATTATATATTATTAATCACAAAGTTAGCTAACAGAATCTATTTTCAATCCATTTTAAGTACATATTGACTTTTTTTTAATCTTATATTACCATTGTTTAGTGCTAAACATCATAATTTCATACTAATTGTTTAGCCCTAAACATATTTAAAGTATATTTATAAATTAAGGAGATACCTACATGAGAAAATACAAACTAGGGCTTGATATCGAAAAAATCGATAGAATAATTTCACGAGATATGGATGCCCACATGATGAAGACGATTGATGGTGACAAACTAACAGTTTCACAGGCTTATGTAATAGACTTTATATTAACGTCGCAAAAGGAAGATATTTTTCAAAAAGATTTGGAAAAAGAGTTCGATTTAAAGAGAGCTGCTATAAGCCTTATGCTAAACAATATGGAAAAAAACGATCTTATCAAAAGGGTCCCTGTGTCTGAAGATGCTCGGCTAAAGAAAATCGTCTTAACAGAAAAATCAATTGCACTTTCTACAAAAATTATAGGTGCTGTTGATGAAATTGAACACACATTGGTGGAAAATCTAACACAAGAAGAAATCGATAATTTTTATACTGTGTTAAACAAAATGAGAAACAGTTTAAGTAAAAGAAAAGGTTAAAAAGGAGAATTTAATATGTCAAAGGTTTCAAATTTTACAGAGGGTAAAATACTCTCTCCGTTATTAAAATTTATAATCCCGATATTAGCGGCATTATTTTTACAAACTATGTACGGTGCTGTGGATTTACTTATAGTTGGTAGGTTTGGTAATGCTGCAGATGTGTCGGCTGTGTCGACTGGTAGTCAAATCATGCAGGTTATCACTCTTGCAATTACTGGGCTTACTATGGGTATTACAATACTAATCGGGCAAAAACTTGGCGAAGGTAAACGTAAAGAGGCTGGGAATGTTGTTGGAAGTGGTATATCTATATTTGCTGTTATCGCTGTAATCACAACTATCTTATTCGTTGCTTTTGCCCCATCTGTTGCAAAGGCTATGCAGACTCCTGCTGAGGCGTTTGATTCAACAGTAACTTACTTAAGAATTTGTTGTTCTGGTTTAGTTTTTATAATTGCATACAACGTAATTGGTGGTGTGTTTAGAGGTCTTGGCGATTCAAAAACACCTCTAATGACTGTGTTAATTGCATGTATTGTAAATATAGTTGCTGACTTAATATTTGTTGGAATGTTCAAAATGGCGGCGACTGGTGCTGCTCTTGCGACTGTTCTTGCACAAACTGTAAGTGTTGTTTTATCTTTAATAATAATTACAAAAAGAGGTCTTCCTTTTGAATTTGATCTAAAAAGCATTAAATTCCACAAAGGGCTTACTTCTCAAATATTAAAATTTGGTGCACCGATAGCTCTACAAGATTTACTTGTTCAAGTATCATTTTTAGTAATATTAATGATTGGTAACTCAATGGGTGTAATACAATCAGCGGGAATGGGTATTGCAGAAAAATTAGTTGGATTTATCATGCTTATGCCGTCAGCATTTGCTCAAGCTGTTTCTGCATTTGTTGCACAAAACTTCGGTGCAAGAAAATACGACAGGGCTAAGAAGGCACTTTTATGTGCAGTTGCTACTTCGCTTGTTTGTGGTGTGTTCATGTTTTACTTATCATTCTTCCACGGAAATCTGCTTTCTGGAATATTCTCAACTGATGACGCTGTTATAATGGCATCTTGGGATTATCTTAAAGCATACGGTATCGACTGCTTATTTACAGCAATCTTATTCTGTATTGTAGGTTTCTTCAATGGATGCGGAAGAACAACTTTCGTAATGATACAAGGTATAGTCGGTGCATTTTTAGTGAGAATTCCTGTTTCTCTACTTATGAGTAAAGTTGAGCCTGTGTCATTATTTAATGTAGGTCTTGCAACACCAACTTCAACAGTTGTTCAGATTATATTATGTGTAGGTTATTTCATATTCTTATCTAAAACTTTATTTAATACAAATAATGATGAAAATATTGAAACAGAAAAATCTAATTCGCAAATAACATCTGACTGTATATAGTATTTTAATTATCCAAAATCTTAATATAAATCAAAAAAGCTCCCACATTGAAAATTAAATCAACGTGGGAGTTTTTCTATTTTACAAGTTTTTCTCTTTCTTCTAAACTGTGATATTCTGTGACCTTATGTCCAATTCTTCCGATAAAGTTAGACATTGCTCTGATTTCTGTTATGGCTTTGTCTTTTTCTATTCCTTCTGTTATAAGTTCTCTACGACCTACATTGCTGTATTTGTAAGATACAAATTTGTCGCCAACTTGCCAAACTTCTCTTCGCTCGCTACCTACTCCTGTTTTGTAGTCGATTTGTGTACCATAAACTAATTCTTTTTTGCCAAGTGCTTTAAAATCAAGCTCTATTTTAAATTCATCTTCTACATCTGTTTGTTTATTTAAGATAGGTAGTTTGCTGTATATTTCAATAAACTCATAAAATCCTATTTCTCTTCTTTCAGTTTTGTCAAACACTATAAGTGGCATTTGTTCAACATCGTTAAGTTCTTTAAACTGAATCTTGCACATGCTGTCTGTGTCTATATATAATCCTGATTCACGCATAGATTTTACAAAGTTTAAGATTTCTTCAACCCCCTCCAATCTCTCAAAAGTTATAAGTTTTGCGTCATCTGCCATAACTTTTTCTACACTTTTGAAGAATTTAACCACGCTATTTGCAACCATTATTGAATCTTCAACCTCATCTATGCTCCAGAAACTCTTTAACTTTGGTAAGTTAGTGATTTCAAGCATTGATCTATTAGATAAAACCACATCAAATTTTTCTTCCTTAAAGAATTTATCAACTTTCTTTGCATCTACTGATTCAAATCTAACATTTTTAAGTTCTAATTTTTGTGCAATTTCCTCTGCACATTTTATTCCCTTTTTACACTTGTCCACTGCGACGATTTGTGCATTTGGATAAAGACCTGCAACAAAACAAGTAGTTATCCCATTGTCGCATCCTAAATCAAGTATTTTCTTGCCGTCTAAGTTTTCACCTTTCATAATCCATGTGAAAAACTGTCTGTATAAATCGTGATAATATCCCGCAAAGTCCATACTTGTTTCTAAATCTTTATTTTTTATATTATATATCTTCCCACTTCCGTTGTCTTTTCTAAGAGAAACTGCTAAGTCTAGGTTTTGTGTTAAATTTACCTTGTGTTTTTCATCTATTTTCTTGAAAAACTCATCACGGTCATTCTCCTCTTTTAGACCTATTTTGTCAAAATACTCCTCTATGACATTGCTGCTTAATTGTTCCATATTCTTTAATAACCCCTTTTGCATATTATAATTTGCTCTACATAACAATTACGTTATCAATATTTTGTAATTATGTATATTTATATTATAATAGCTTTTTTATTTATTTGCATTTACCCATAAAAAAAGACTGAGTATTTCTACCCAGTCTCCTGTTTTATAGTTCATTATTAAAGAATATTTTTACTTCGCTGTCTTTGAAGTCAATTCTGTAATAGTCGTATTCGTCATCTTCATCATAATACTCAGTAAACATGTCAAATGCCTCTGTATCATGGACCAATCTTTCAATAGAGTCTACCTTGAATTTTTCCATATTAACATTTGTGTTGAAATATATACCAGTTACCCCCTTGTTTGTGTCCATCTTTAGCGAACTCGCATCATTTAAATATATGTCGAATGCGTTTGTTGTGATATATATACATTCTAGATCCTTTTGAGTTATTCTTTCTAACTCTGCTAAAATTTCTTCTGGTTTTATTATTTCTATCATGTTATACCCCTCCCATTTTGGTCTTTAATTGTAGTATACCACAATATTCCAGCATCGAAACATTATTTAAGCATAAAAATAGACAGTGCAAAATGCACTGCCTATGCCTATCTAAATCATTTGTATTTTACTTATTAATAACTCTACCTCTTCCAATAAATGCAGCTACTGCCATTACTATAACTGCTATTAATGATAAATATGCACCTATTGCATGAGATGCCATTCCGTATGAATCCTGTACTACACTAGCCACAGACATAAAGTCTACTAAACATATAATTACGCTTATTGCTGATGCTATAAAACCAATTCCACTTCTTCTCATTATATATGCTCCTAGTGCGATTAAAACCAGTATCATAACTAGTGGTCCATCCCCTGCTTGCACATATGATATACTTTGAGAAAAACCAAAAACCTCCACTTTTGCATATGGTAGGAATAATGATATTAAAGCTACAATTCCTGCTATTATCGCGATATTATTTCTCTCCATTTGTTTTCCAAGGAAAAATTCCTTTAATCCTGATGAGTTGTGTGGCATTTGATTATTGTTCATATATTTTACCCCCATTTTTTACTCTTGAAATACATCCCTCTGCTATTTTCAAGAATGATTAAATTTATGTTAAAAACTCTCTATCCCTACTTATAACTATTCATTTAGATGTATAGTTATGTTATAAATATGTGAAATACATATACGTAAATTATAATTATTCACATTCTAAAAAAATATAATTTACTATGTGCTATAAAAAAATAAAGCGATGCATTTTAAACATCGCTTTTTGTCTTAGTTATTTGTGTTTGAATTTACATTGCTTTTTATAAATATTTCTACTTTGGCTCCTATAAATGGTGCGGCTACCATTAGTATTGATCCTAATATTAGTAAATAACATCCTATATTTTGTTTTACAGCTCCATATACTTCTGATGAAAGTTCGCTCATTTTAGCACAGTAATATAAAGCCATACAAGCTAAAGGTATCGATACTATGCATGCTAACCCATCTCTTTTTAAGAAATACAGTACGGATGCTATTACAAGTAACACCATAAATATGTCGGCATCACCAGCTGATATAAAACTTTTACTTTCTGAGAATCCCCATAAACTTATTGTTGCAAAAGGCATAAACATTGCTACTAAAGTCAATGTTGCTGATACTAATGCGAAATTGTTTCTTTTTTCATTCACTTGCATGAAAAATGTTTTGATTTGATCTTTATTCATAATTCCTCCTAGAATTTTTATTCTAGGTGAATTTTATATTATATTGATATAAATGTCAATCTAACCATTAATTTTAATATATTACTATTTATTATAATACATTTTAAAATTACTTTTGTAATTTATTTATATTATTTAACTTTATATTTGTATTTAAGATATATTTTGCTAGCCTCTCTTTAGTGCACCTTTCTTTTGACTGATACTTTCTATGTCGATATTATTTATAGCACAAAAGTATTTGAAAAAATCATCGGCTAATTTTTCATCTGATGTTCCTTTTTTTACTTTTGCAATATCTCTCAAAATCTGTGCTGCCATCTCGTCAGTCATATATCTAAACAAGCCTGTTCCCCATCTTGTGCCTTCTGTTCCGTCTTTGTCGTGGTAGTAATTCCAGAAAAGCAACTTTTTAGCTTCTTTTGCAGAAAGCTTTATTTTGTATTTTGAGTTTGACTTTACATAGCCTTCTTGTTGAGTGTTTTGGTCCCCAGGAAATGTTTCATCTATTAGAAATACGGCAAATATATATCGTTCATTTTCTTGATCTTCTGGATTTCTCGTTGTCAAAATACAAAGATGATCTACCTTTGCCCCGACAATTCTCCTTGGAGTCGCCTCGCCGTCTTCGTCATATGAAAACCCTGCACGTGCTGTCCATTTTTTCAGCAAATTACTTTCATAACATATGCCTTCTTCTTCATAAATTCTCTCTAGTTCGTCTCTGTCTATTTCTCCGTCGTAATAACTCGCACAAGCACAGTCGCCGAACTTGCACCACTCACTTCGCCCGCTTTCAATATTTTCTATAATTGTCTTGCTGCTACATAGTCCATTAAAACCGACTTGTTCGTCTGATTTTCCCCCATCACAAAAATTATACTTAAATGCAATATTATGTTTTTTTTCGGTTTTGCTATGTTTGACTTTTGTTGAAGTAGATTTAGTGTTTTGTTTTTTAGCCCTAGCAACCTTAGTTTTTCTGATTACAGGTTCATCTCTTACAAGATTTTTCTCTTCTTTTTGACGTTCAAGTGTTCTGCTCATTGCCTCTTTCTTGTCTATAATTTGTTTTTTTTGCACCAATTCTGACACATATTGTTTGAAATTATCGTCTTTTGCAGTGATAATACTTTTAAATATATCTGGGAATTGGAACTCTTTATGCTCACCATCAAAATCAACTATTATATATGATGCCCCTGATCTTATTTTGTGGTCACAAATTGTCCCCTCTCCCAACGATTTGTGTTCAACAACCTGACCTATTATATCCATTTTATACTCCCCCTTGATTTAATATCGTAAATCTATATATCACTATCAAATTGCATTAAATTCTTTCTGATTAAACTCAAAAACGCCTCTACTTTAATTATACATTAATTAGTTAGAAAAATAATAAAATAATATACATTAAAATACAAAAAAACATCTCAACTGACAGATTTTCTTCCACCAATTGAGATGTTTATATATTATTCGACTGATTTTAAAGCGTCGATCATATTTATATTTTTTAATCTTATGTGCATCATTATCATAACACAAACTGCAAAAATCATTGTGATTATTCCCGCGCTTAAATAAGTACTTAGCTGAATTGTCGGTATCATCATCATATTGTCGAGTTCCGCTGTCGTTGATACAAACCAATACAACAGTTTCCCAAATACACACCCAATCAGTATTCCAAGTACTGTGAGGATTATGTTCTCTCTGAAAATATACATGTCGACTTCGTTATCATAGAATCCTAACACTTTTATTGTCGAGATTTCTCTTATACGTTCTGATATATTTATGTTTATCAAGTTGTATAATACGACAAATGCCAAACTTCCTGATGCAGCTATAATTACTACTAACACTAGGCCCATATCTGCTGATTCTGCAACACTTTTTATTTTTGAGGCAAGTGTTACGTTTGCTACTTTTTCGTTTTGCATTATTTTTTCAACTACTTTATCTTCGTCTTTTATATTGTCTTTAAAGTTTAATAGTTGAGCATTATATGTCGCTTTTTTGCCAAAGACTTTGTTGTAATATGTCGGTGATAAATATACATAATGACCTGAATAGTTCTCAATAATATGCGATACTTTTATTTTGTGGTCGTTATTTTGTGCATCAGTCATAACAATTTCATCGCCAACTTTTGCATCTAAAAGCTTTGCCAGCTTTTCATTTATAATTGCCCCATCATCACCTAACTTGTACTCTTGTTTTGTCGCTCTATCGTTTAATGATACATAGTTTTGAAGTTTAGATGGATTTTGTGGAACATACATAGTCGCAGTTTGTTTGCTTATTGTCTTTTTATTAAATGTAACCGAATCTTGGTATACATTTATGCTTTCTTTGTATTCTGATAAATTATTTAGGCTATCTTCGTATTCTTTGTCTTGTTCTGTTGTCGAATCTTCATTAAATACTACTATTGCGTCGTATTTCATCAGCTCGCCGAATTGTAAATCAGTTATTGTGTCCGTTGAATATTTAAGCCCTAATCCAGCAATAAGAATCGCCGTACACCCTGATATACCTATAATCGTCATCCACATTCTTTGTTTATATCTAAAAAGGTTTCTAAATGTGACCTTTTGATTGAAGTTTAATCGTTTCCAAATTGGAGTTATTCTCTCAAGCAGTATTTTCTTTCCTATCTTTGGAGCTTTGACCCTCATTAATGCTGATGGTTGCTCGTGAAGTTCTTGTTTTAACACAAACATAGATGCCCCAACTGTGCAAACTAGCGAGCATAACACTGATTGTATTATATAAGATGGGAAGAAATTAATCTTCACACTTGGCAGCATAAATGCTGAACCATATGCCTGGCTGATTATCGGTGGAAGTACTCCACATCCAGCAACAATCCCTAGCACACTTCCCGCTATCGTAGCCGTTGTCGCATAAACAATAAACTTTTTGGCAATTTCTGAGTCCCTATATCCAAGGGCCTTAAGTGTTCCTATTTCAGTTCGATTTTCCTCGACCATTCTCGTCATAGTCGTTAAACATATTAACGCTGCAACCAAGAAGAAAATTACCGGAAATACTGTTGCGATTTTGTCTAAGCTTTCGATAGACCCTTTGTAAGTTGAGTAACCTGAGTTGTCCTCCCTGTCAAAGTAATAATACTTGCTACCTTGTAGTTGTTTGTCTAATTCGTCTAACTGTTGTTGGACATAAGCCGACTGACCTGATACATTTCCTGCCATTGAGTCAAGCCCCTGACTATTAGTCGCATTATTAGATCCTGCTGATTGTGACTGCATGATTGATTGTTGAGCTTGGCTATTTCCGTATTGTGACTGCATCATAGCTCTCATTTGTTTTTGCATTTCTGCCTCGATTGTTTTCTTAGCATCAGCTTTTACTTCTTCAATTCTCTCAGTTTGTCGTTTTGAATATAAATCCTCAAGATATTTTGTGTTTTTTTCCATTGTTTCTTTATATTCATCACTGTAGCCGTCGAGATTAGCTGTGTTTGCGAATCTAACATAGATTTCTGTGTACACATCTAAATTTAAATCAGCTTTGTTTATCACAGCGAAGTAGTCGATACTTCCCTTTCCAACTGTTGTTGTCCCTCTTGAAAGATAGTCGATATACATTGGACTTTGGACAAATCCAACAATTTTGAAAGATTTCTTTTTGAAGTTGTTTTCCGTATCTTCGTCTGATTCTATTTTGTAGGTGTCGCCGATTTTTAAGTTTGAATTATCTCTTAATGCTTGCTCATCAAGGGCGATTTCTCCACTATTTTTCGGGAACCTTCCTTCAACTACTTCCAATTTATTTACCGTAGCATCACGATTATATTCCATAAATTTAACCACGTTTTTCGTGTTTGTCATGTTGACATCAACGCTTTTAGTGGCATAAAAATCCTCAATTTTGTCGTTGTTTTCAATAAGTTTTAAATCATTTTCATTTAAACCCAAACTCGATACAATTTTGCTGTCCATAAGACCTTGCTGGTTGAAGTAATCGTTGATAGACTCATTTAAATCTGGTCCACTGGATTTAATTCCTGTATAAAAAGCAACCCCCAAGAAAATTATCGCCATGATTGAGATAAATCTCGCCTTTGAAGATGCTATTTCTCTTTTTATCGATTTATTATAAGCACTGTTTTTTCTCATAGCTCGCCCCTACCAATCTATCTCATCGACTGATACTGGATTTTCGTTTATTTCGATATTTTTTACCTTTGCATCTCTTATGTGGATAACTCTGTCTGCCATCGGTGCAAGCGCCGAGTTGTGAGTTATTACAATTACAGTTGTGTCTGTTTTTTTGCACGTATCTTGTAGCGTTTTTAAAACTTGTTTCCCAGTTTTGTAATCAAGCGCCCCAGTCGGCTCGTCACATAAAAGTAGCTTTGGATTTTTAGCAATCGCCCTAGCTATCGAAACCCTCTGTTGCTCACCACCTGATAATTGAGATGGGAAGTTATTTTTTCTGTGTCCAAGCCCAACAAGTTCAAGAGTTTCATCAACATCAAGTGCATCTTTTGAAATTTGAGTTGCAAGCTCCACATTTTCTCTCGCTGTTAAATTCTGAACTAAATTATAAAATTGAAATACAAACCCAACATCATAACGTCTGTAATTTGTAAGTTGCTTTTTATTAAACTTAGCGATATCAACATCGTCGATTATAATTTTTCCCTCGTCACAAGTATCCATTCCACCAAGAATATTAAGTACAGTCGTCTTTCCTGCTCCACTCGGCCCAAGAATTATAACAAATTCCCCTTTTTCAATTGAAAAATTAACGCCATTATTCGCAGCAACAATGCTGTCCCCAACCTGGTATCTTTTATATTCGTCTATTATTTCGATATATGCCATAACTACCTCCTTTTTGTACTATCTGTTATTAAATAGACAGGTTAAATTTTTAATAATAAAACTATTATAAATAATGTGTGGATTCGTTACAATAACCACATTTATTTTTACTGTTATAAAAATAAATATTAATAAAATTGGTTACCCTAAAATAATAACTTTAAAGTATTTTTATAATAAGGAGATTTTCTATGGATATTTCAAAAAATAGACTAGAAGCATTTAGCGATGGCGTAATTGCAATAATTATAACAATCATGGTACTAGATATCCCCATGCCAAAATCATTCACGTTCGATGGTCTAAAAACAGTCCTAACATCATTTTTTATATACTTTATAAGCTTTATCGTCGTCGGTTCACAATGGTTTAAACATCATTATCTTTTTAGTATTTGCAACAAAATATCTAGCAAAGTAGTCTGGCGAAACATTCTCTATCTATTTTTTCTATCACTTATGCCCTACTTTACAAGACTAATTATCGAATACCCAAGAGAAGTCGTTCCCGCTATTGGATATGATATAGTATTTTTACTACTCATGCTATCGTTCAGTTTTATGCAACATGGCGTAATCGAAATCATGCTAAAAGATCAAAACAAACACTTTATCAATAAAATAAAAGAACGTAGGGCCAACCAAAAATTCCAACTAATACTTATTATAGTATTTGTAATATTCGTAGGGCTAATTTTTTATCTTTCTTTTTACAACCCTACAATTTCTATAATATTCTTTGTAATTCTACCCGTTTTATCATCCCTATCATATCTATGGGGAGATAGTAGATTTTCACGAGGTATTAGAAAAAAGATGATAAAAAGATAAAAAATAAAACTGACACTAAAATTAATATTAAAACTAACATTAAAATCATTTATTTTTTTATAATCCATCCGCACTTTATTCTATTAAATGGTCATAGTTTTCCCCGCTCATATTTGTTATAATAATATAAAAAATATGACGGGGGGAATTCGTATGAATACATCGACATTTTTAGAAATTTTAAAAGTAGCAGAAAAATTAAAATGCAATACCAGACACTCATGGACATCTTCTGGTCGCCACGAAAGTGTAGCCGAACACAGCTGGCGTGTTGCACTAATGGCATTGCTAATGCGTGATGAATTTCCCGAACTTGATATGGATAAGGTTATTCGCATGTGTTTAATCCACGATTTAGGCGAATCATTCACTGGTGACATCCCATCTTTTGAAAAGAAAGAAGAAGATACTAAAAAAGAAGATGAAGCATTCTTTGAATGGCTTGACACATTCCCAAGCCCTTACCGCGAAGAATTTACAGAACTTTTAACAGAAATGAACGACCTTAAAACTGGCGAAGCCAAACTTTACAAAGCACTTGATAACTTAGAAGCAGTCGTTCAACACAACGAAGCAGATATAAGTACTTGGATTCCACTAGAATACGAATTACAATTTACTTATGGTGCAGACAAAGTTCAATTCTCACCTTACTTAAAAGATTTGAAAAAAGAACTAGATAATAGAAATAAACAAAAAATCGCTGAAGCAAATAACGCCTAGAAAAAAAAATTTCCTGCATATAACCCTAATGCAGGAAATAATTTAAAATGAGTCTAGATAACATCAATTGCGTGAGGTAATTATTTTACGCCGACGTACCATTAATATAATTGATTCTAGCCAACTGATTTTTACACCAGCTCTTTATATGTTGAAATTGGTTTTTGTCTATAATAATATATATGTAAATTTTTTTTAATAGTTACAATTTTAACTATGGTTTTACTAAATTAATTATATTTTTACAAAAAAATCTCTATCTTTTTATATAAAATTTCTATCTTTTTATATAAAATTTCTATCTTTTTATATGCTTCATTATATCCATACCACTTTTCTATAAATCACCCTATTGATATATCTCTAACCTCATTACATATAATAACTGCCATTGAATCTAAATATAAGTATAACCATAAATAAGTATAAATAGGTATAACCATAATCATAATCCCAGGACCCATCATCACCCCAAACCCCATTCTCACCCCCATTATTACTTTATTTAACTACTTTGTGAAAATTGAATATTAATTTTTTATTTGGATATAATCCAATTGGATACAATTTTCATATTTGTATACTATTTTTAAACTTGGATATTATTTTTAAATTTAGAAATTGCCAACAACAAATTAAATAATAAAGGGGTGAAAATATGTTTAAATCAAAAAACACAGGTGTATTTGCTACTAAAAATCTACATTCATTAACTGAGAATTTAACTAAAAATGAGCTACAATCTTTAATATCAATAATTCAAAATAAAATAAGAATAGCCTATTATAATAGAATTGATTTAGGATCAGATGAAGAATTTTTAAAAAACTTTCCGACAAACTTTGAAAGAGATATCGAAATTTTGAAAGAAAGATATAAAAATGGCATAAAATGTCCTAAGTGTGGACATTCTAAATTAAATAAAAATGGACGAACTAACAACCGCCAAAGATATATTTGCAAAAATTGTAGAACTACGTTTGATGAAAGAAGTTTTTCTCCCCTTTCTAATACAAAACTAAGTCTTGATACCTGGCTAAAATATTGTCGTTTTATGATAGAAGGTGGAACCATAAAATATTGTGCTGAAAAGGTATCTGTAAGTGTTCCTACGTCATTTTTTATGAGACATAGAATTTTAGATGTATTAAATTTATCATTGAAAAATCAAACTTTTGAAGGTATCGTATGTGCTGATGAATACAATCTAAACGAATCATTTAAAGGCAAAAGTCCGAAAAAAACTATTGAAGAAGAAAGATTTTTTCACAACTTTGAATATAGTGATTTGTCTAGATGTGTCAATTGGACTTTTAGAAATACCCATTATTTATCACATAATCCAGAAAAATATATGAAACCAATTCAAGTGAAAATTACTACAGCAATGGACAGAAATGGACATGTACTTACAAGAATTGTAGAAAATCCTTATTTTAAACCATATAGTAAAGAAAAATATCAAGATTTGTTGTATTTTTTCCAAGGTAAATTACACAAAGATTCAATCTTATGTGCTTTTAATGCTGGCTTATATGGAGAAGTAATACATAAGCTTAAAGTAAATTTCAAAAAGGCCCCAAATAGAATACAACAAGATATTTACTCTATAAATCATGTATTTATGTACAATAAAAAATTATCTTCATGGCTATCAAATTTTCATGGAGTTGCAACTAAATACTTAAATAATTATCTGGCTTGGCACTCATTTTTATTTATGCTTCAAGAATTAAACGAAATAAGTCGAATTAAGAATTTATTTATGCAATTTTCAACAAAAAATTTATCTATAACTAAAAAGGAAATTCAAAATCGAAAAGTAGAATTTATATAAATAATATAAATATATAAATAAAAAAGTACAAACAAATCTAGTTACATATCAAAATTATTTAGATAAATACAATAGAGATCGATATAATAGAGATAAATAAATACATGAACCCATACATACACACTTATTTATTTTTATCACAAACTTGTTAAATAAAGTAATAATGGTTTTGAGGAAGATGATAATAGATGATAATAATGGTTTTGAGGGAGGTAATAGTGCTTTATAATAAAATGGTTTGTGATTTTTTATTTTTTAATTAATAAGGATTAGTAAATTTGTGTGTGAGGCAGTGATAATGTGTGTGAGATAGGTTATTATGCAAAAATTTATGGAGCAAATTACGATTTGTATTATTTGATCTATAAATCTATAAAATCTTTAATACAGTTTATGTATTTTGCTCCATAAGGTATTTTTTTTTATTCTTGTTTTGATTTATTTTAGACTAAGTTTTAATCATTGTAGTCGGTTATCGAGTAAATTTTAATTGTTATAATCAGTTGTCGATTAGGTTTTAATTGTTGTAATCGGTTGTTGACTAGGTTTTAATTTTTATTTTAGTCTGTTATCAAGTAAGAATGTTAATTCTGTTTTGTAGTTGTCTGTTTTGTCTTCGTATGTTAGGTATACTGTGTGTATTCCTTGGTAGAAGTTTTCTGTGCTGAATGATATTGTTCCGTTTTGGTCTATGCATTCTGCTATGTTTAGTGTTGTCATCTTCCATGTTCTATTGTCTTTTATTACTATAGATGTTGGAGATAGTTTTTGACCTTTTCTGTTTATTATGTCGTAGTTTACAGATACTCCTTGTCCTTTTGCCCACACCCAGTCTTCGTATATGTATTGTGTGTCTGCTTTTAGGTTTGTAAGTTTTTTAAGGTCTTTTAATGGTGATAAATCTTTTATTTCGTTGTTTTGTATGTTTAAAGTTTGTAAGTTTTCTGCGTATTGTAATCCTTCTAAGCTTTGGATTTGTTTGTCGTTTACTGTTAGTGATGTAAGTTCTTTTATGTCGCCTAGTCTTATTTCGCCTGGTAATCCAAGTTCTTTTTGTATGCTTAGTTTAAGGTTTTTGTCTTTTATTTCTATTATTTTATTTAAGTCTATTTCTACTGCGTTATCGATTGCGTTTTGTAGGTCTTCTACTGCTTTGTCGATTGTTGTTTGGTTAGTAAATTTTAGTGCTTTTTCACCATTTTCTATTGCTTTGTTTATTGTTTGTGCAGATTCGTCAGTGTAATTTCTTAGGTCTAGTGATTTTGCTTGTTCTAAGATTTTTTCTAGTTCTGTTAAATCAAATTTTGAAAGATTTCTAAATTGTGCGTCTGCCCAGTCTGCGTGGTCCCAAGTGTCGCCGTTGTCTGCTTCTTCTACTACTAATTTGATTTTGCTAGAGTTTCTAATGTCTACTATTAAACGTTGTTTTGGCGAATCTGATTTCATTACGCCTGTTTGTGCTTTTAACTCTCCATCTACATAAACTTTGAATATTACGCTTGATGCTTCTTGGTCTGAAACGAATTTGTCTAGTCCAACCCAAGTGTCGAATATGTCGTAACCTGTTGAGTCATAGATTATTTCTGAGTAAGAGTGAGTCCCTATACCTTTTTTGAATGTTTCGTATGAACCGTCTTCGTTTAGAAGTTGTATTTTGTCGCCTCTTACTGATTGGTCTTTACCTATGTATCCTGAACCGATTGAGCCGTATTCCCAGTTTAGGTCAGATAAGTATGTTTCTTCTTCTGATACTACTACTGTTCTTGTGAATGTGGCTTTGTTTCCGTCGCTATCTTTTACTGTTAGGTTTACGTTAAATATTCCTGTGTTGCCTTCGATGTAGTCTGTTTCTAATTCTATGTTTGAAGTTATGTCACCGTCTTCTGAATCTGTTGCTTTTATTCCTTTAAGTAAGTCGATTTTGTCATTTATGTTAAATGCTATTTTGTCGTCACCTGTAAATTTAGGTTTTCCGCTGTTTGTTGTTAACTTTGGATTGACGATTATGCAGTGGTCACATGTGTTTCCGTTTCCACCGTCGTGTACTTCGATTACTAGATTTTTTATTCCTTTAACTGGAACGTTTATGTACGCTAGGTTATCGTAGTAGTTCATAACTTTTGTTGTTGCTAGAGTTTTTCCGTCACCTACAACTTTGAAAGTTACGCTTGAGTATTCGTTTTCGCCTACGGCTGTGTCTACGCCTATTAATGCCTCGAAGTTATCGTAGTCTTTGTCTGATAAATCGTAAGTTAGTTTTCCGTTTGCGTGGATTCCTACACCTTTTTTAAACTTTTTAACATTGTTATGGACCATACCTTGGATGTTGCTGTTTTTTCTTGGTGTTCCCCATTGTGTTTCTACTGATGTCCAAGCAAGGTCTGATAAGTAATCGTAGTCGCTTACTACTTCTACTGCTACTGTTTTGTTTACTGTTATTTCTTCGTTTGTTAATGTGTAGTTTACTTGATAAGTTCCGTTTTTATCAGTGTTTACGTTAGTGTCTACGTTTATTTTTGATGTTATGTCTTCACCTAAGTAAGTAAGACCTTTAACGTAGTCTTTTGCGTTGAAGGCTTCGCCTCTTTTTAGAGTTATTTTCTCTTGTTGTATGCTTATTACTGGTTTTGATGAATTTATCTCAACTTTGTTTCCTGTTGTTAAGTCTTTTGCGTAAGGAACCACTTCGTACTTAGAGTTTTCATCTGCATTTTTGTCTGTGTAAGTGCTTGATGTTGTGAAGGCGATTACTTTTCCGTCTTTGATTATTTCGTAACCAAGTAAGTCGTCTTTAACATTTTCGCTTATTTCCATGCTTAGTTTTGCACCAGTTTTTGTTTTTAATAGTGTAACATCTAATCCTGTGTCTACACCGTCAAATCCGTTTCCGTTGTAGTCCATAGTATCAGTGTTTAGGTACCAGATTTTTTCGTTTGATTCTGGTAATTCTTTTAGACGTTCTTTGCATTTGTCAGATAAAGTGAATCCGTATTTTTCAAAGTAGTAAGTTAAGTTAACTCCTAAAACTTCTGAAGAATATGTTGCAAGGATGTCTTTTTTGTCTTGATAGCTTGATGGACTTGGTTTTCTTTCTCTATATAAAGTTTCTAATTCTGTCCAGTAAGTATCTTTCTTTAATTGTAATTGCCAGAACATCGCTAGCTTTTGGAAGTAATCTAAGTCGTCGAATCCTTTTAGTGATTCTTCTGGAGCTATGTATTTGTATACGTCGCTGTATGAAACTCTGTCGTTCATTCCGTGTTTTATGTGAGCGTAGTTTGACCACATGTTGTTTGTTACTTCTGGCCAGTCTCTACCCATTATGTCCATTTGGTGACCAACTTCGTGTACTGTTGCCCATAATACTGAGTTTAAACTTTCTTGGTCCGTTCTAAGCATTGACTCTTCGTAACCTCTTTGGATACCAACGTGGTCTACATATGCATATGCTAATCCGTATGGTTGCATAAGTCTTATTGTTGTTCTAACGTTTGTTGAGTCGTTGTTTGGGTCTGTTGGGTCGTTTTTTAATCCTGCGAAGTCGAACATCTCTTGGATTTGGCTGTTTAAGTTTGCTGTACTTTCCCCAACGTCTACTCCTTCTTCTACGTATGCTTTGTATGCTGCTGATGCAGTCCCTGTGTATAGTAGTCTTTCAGTGTTGAACTCAAATAAGTCTACTGTGTTTTCTGGGTCTTGGTCTAGTTTTTGTTTATATGCTTTTAGTTTTTCTAAAAATGCTGCTTTGTCGTCACCTTCGTTGTATATTGGGAAAGTTTCTCCACCTTCGATTGTCACAACTGGTGCTGTTCCTTGCTCATTAGGTGTGTATCTGTTTAGTAAGTATACTGCCCCACCTTTTACTGTTTTGTTGCTCCATGAGTTGTCGTAGATTTCTGGAACTTTTATTACGTTTTTGCCTGGTTTTAAGTCATACCATCTCACCCAGTTTGAGTAGAAACCTTCATGTTGACTGAATGCTATTTTAGGCATTGGTGCTCCGTCATCTGCCTCAACGTATACTGTGAATTCTTCACCTGGTCTTGCGACTATCCCTGTTGATTGGTAGTCCGTCCCGAAGTATGTCATTCTTAGGTTGTCTCTTGCCTTTGAAGATGTATTTCCGTTTTGCGCAAGTGTAAATGTTCTTTGCTCTTGGGCTTCGCCCGCTTTGGCTCCGCCAACTTTAGCTGAATTACTATCTTGTGATTCAGTCTTTTCAGATTCAACATCAGTTGAACTCACTTTCCCATCTTGAGACTTAGTTTCTGTTTTATTATCGCTTTTAGCTGTTGCCACAGTTTTTACATTTTGAGTTATTTCATGTGCTAAAACATTTGTTGTAGCTGCTGAAAAGTTTGAAATAACTGCTGCTAAAGTTAATGCTGCTACTTTTTTATTAAACATACCCTACTCCTAGTTAATTTTTTATTATAAATAGGGACTTGTCACAGAGAATTCTCTGTGACAGTCCCTTTATGTTTAGTTTGATTATTGTCTGTTGTCTATCATAAACATAAATTGTGATCCATAGTTGTCAACTGTGTCTTGATATACTAATGTTACTGTGTATAAATATGATTCAAGACCTGTTGTGTCAATTGTTATTAGCCCGTTTGCATCAACACAATCTGCCACGTTTAATGTTGTTATTTCGTGTGTTTTGTTGTGTTTTAATGTTATTGCTGTTGGAGCTAATTTGTCACCTTGTCTGTTTATTACTTCAAAGCTGATTGTAGCTTTGTTGTCTTGTGGATAAATACGAGTTGACACTAATCCACCTAGAGGGTTTGCTTTTAAATCTGTTAATTTTCTAAGATTTTTTAGTGGTGATAAATCTCTTATTTCATTATATTGTATGTCTAATGATTGTAAGTTTATCGCGTATTGTAATCCTTCTAAGCTTTCTACTTGTGACAGATTAAGTGAAACAAGTTTTCTCATGTCGCCTACTGTTATTTGTCCTGATAAATTAAGTTGTTTTTGTATTGCTTTTTTTAAGTATGCATCTGGTATTTGTACTACTTGATTTAAGTTAGCTTTTACTAATGAATCCATTGCATTTTTTAATTGTTCTACTGCATTATCTACAGTTTCTTGGTTTTCTGAAGTCATAGCTTCTTCAGCTGATTGTATTACATTTTCTAAAGCTTCTATACATTCTTCTGTGTATTCGTTTAAGTCTAATTCTTTAGCTTGTTCTAAAAGTTTTTCTAGTTCTGCTGTGTTAAATGCTGGTACGTTTCTAAATTTAGCATCTGCCCAGTCAGCATGGTCCCAGTTGTTTCCGTTAGTTGCTTGGTCTGCTACTAATTTAATTTGGCTAGATTCTCTAACATCTACTACTAGACGTTTCTTTGGTGTGTCGGCTTTCATTATACCTGTTTCTGCTTTTAACACTCCATCAACATATACTTTGAAATTAACACTTGCAACACTTTCTTTTGATACGTACTCATCAAGTCCAACCCAAGTGTCGAATATGTCATAACCTGTTGAGTCATAAACTATTTCTGAATGAGCATGAGTTCCTATACCTTTGCTGTATGTTTGGTATGAACCATCTTCATTTCTTATTTTTATTGGTAATTGTCTTACTGATTTATTTATTCCTATACCACCTGAACCTATTGTTGCAGATTTCCATTTTAAATCAGATATATAAGTTTCTTCGTCTGTTATTGCTACTTTTCTTGTGAATTTTGTTGTAAATCCATCGCTATCTATAACTGAGTATAAAACATCAAATACACCTGCTTTTCCTTCAGCGTAATCTGTTTCTACTTTAACTTCTGAAGTTAGGTCTCCATCTTCAAGATCTGTTGCAGTTATACCTTGAAGTAAGTCTACTTTTTCTTTTATGTTAAATACTATTACGTCGTCACCTTTTATTACTGGTTTTGAGTAATATTGATATAGTTTTGTATCTGCCCAAGATGAGAAGTCTCCTCTTAAGTTTCCATCTACATCATCAGCAACTAATACAAGTTGTTTTACTCCTGTAACGTCTAATTTTACAAATTCAGCTGGAGTATTTGTTCTTATTATGTCAGAAGTGTATACTTCTTCTCCATCAGCAAGAACTTTGAATCTTATTGTTGTATCACCTAGGTTGTAGTTTTTATCAGTTCCTACGTATGTTGTGAAATAGTCGTAATTTCCATCTAAGTCGTATACTATTTCAGAGTATGTTGCAGTACCGATACCTTTGTCAAATGTTTGAACTTTTCCGTCTATGTTAAGTTTTATTTTGTTATTTGTTCCAACTGCTTTATCTTTAACAACAGTTTTCCATCCAGTCGTTGCAGATACCCAATCTAAATCTGATACGTATGTGCTTTGACCGTAAACTACTATTGTTCTTTGTTTTGTAGCAACGTTTGAATCTTTGTCAGTTACTGTGTATGTTACTGTGTAAGTTCCTACTTTGTTTGGTGTAAATCCACCGTTGTCTACTACTACTTGTTCAGTTAAGTTGCCATCTTCTTGGTCATCAGCAACTACTCCATCCATTAAATCAAGTTGTGTATTTTTCTTAATTGCTGTAAATTCTTCAACTGTTAAAGTTGGGAATTTAGCTCTTATTAATTTTTCAGCTTTGTCTAATTCAACTTTGAATAATTCATATGCTGGATGATCTTTAACTTCTTTTCTTAAGGCATCTAATTTTTCTAAAGTGTTGTAGCTTTCTGCTACTTCTGTTTTCTTGTCGTTTGTGAATAAACCAGCCATTTTGTCTGCTAGTTTATCTTCTTTGTAAAATGCTACTTCACTGAAACTTGCCCATTCTCCGCTTGCTTTTACAAATCTAAATTTAACTCTTCTTGCGTTTACTTTGCTCATGTTGAATTCAACAACATCGCTTATTGCCCCAGAGTATGTTCCTTGTCCCACTAAGTAGAAATCATCCCCTGATTCTTTTTCTGATACATATATTTCAAACTCTGTCGCAAAACCTTTGTGGTTTCCGTCACGTCTTGATGCATATGCCATCTTGCTTATTTCTTGAAGTTCACCTAAATCGAATGTTACTTCGTTTGTAAATGAGCTACTATTTGGAGTGTTTGTCTCCCAGTGAGTATTTATTTTGCCATCTATTGCATTGCCTATTACACTGCTGCCGTAGTGACCTGTATTATTTTTTACAGATACTATAGGTAATTTAAATTCTTTGTTGTATTCAGTTAAGTTTGAGAACTGTCCATGCTTAGATTTTTTAACTGTGTAGTCTTCAGACACTGTAACATATATTTTCTTAGTTGCTACGTTGCCGTCGTTGTCAGTTACTTTATATACAACTTCAAATCTTCCTATTTTATCTTTTTCAAAACTATTTGATTCTATTTGAACTTGAGATGTTAAATCCCCATCTTCTTGGTCAAATGCTTTTACGCCTTCTTTAGCGTTGAAATCTTGTCCAAGTTTTAAAGTTTTGTCTTCTGCAGTTATTTTTGGTTTAGCATTGTTTGTAGTTAACTTAGGATTAGCTATTATACAGTGGTCTAATGTGTTTCCATTTCCATTGTCTGAAACTTCGATTACAAGTTCACTAACGCCTGATACATCAACATTTACATAAACCATGTTGTCATAGTATCCTAAAACACCTGTAGATGCTAAAGTTTTGCCATCTGCTATTATTTTAAATTTAACACTTGAGTTGTTGTTTGCTTGTATTGATGTATCAACTCCAAGTAACGCCTCAAATGTGTCGTATTCTTTGTCTGATAAATCATAAGTTATTTTACCATTTGCATGTATTCCGAAACCTTTTTCAAATTTCTTGATATCTCCGTTTGTTCTACTTTGTATGTTAGAGTTTCTTCTTGGAGTTCCCCATGCTGTTGTTGCTGATGTCCACGCAAAATCTGATAAATAGTCGTAGTCACTTACTACTTCTACTTTTACTATTTTTTGTGCAGTTGAACCATTGTCTTTTACTGTATATTTAACTTGGTAGTTTCCACGTTTAGTAGTATCTACGTCGCTTTCATATTCAACTTTTTCTGTTATGTCACTTCCTGAGTGAGTTAAAACTTTAACATATTCTTTGGCATTAAATTTCTCGTTTAATTTTAATGTTATTGTGTCTTGTTGAACGCTTATGCTTGGTTTTAGTGAGTTTATTTGAACTCTGTTACCTGTTGATAAGTCTTTTGCATAAGGTACTACTTCATAATCTATGCTTTCGTCTGCATCAGTTGCCTCTGAATCTGTGAAAGTGCTTGATGAAGTAAATCCGATTACTTTTCCTTCTTTGATTATTTCATAACCAAGTAAGTCTTCTTTTGCATTTTTATCAACGCTCATGCTTAATTTTATTCCAGAACTTGATTTTGATAGTGTAACTTCTAAAGAAGTATCTTCATTTTCAAATCCATTTCCTTCATAATCCATAGCACTCGTATTTAAGTACCAGATTTTCTCTCCTAAATCAGGATATTTCTTTAATTCTTCTTTACATTTATCTGATAAATTAAATCCATATTTCTCGAAGTAATGAGTTAAGTTCATTCCTATAACTTCTGATGAATATTTTGCGAATAAATCTTGTCTTGCTTGATCACCTTGTGGGTTTGGTTTTCTTTCTCTATATAGACTTTCTAACTCTGCCCAGTAAGTGTTTTTCTTTAATTGTAATTGCCAGAACATTCCTAGTCTTTCGCCAAGCTCTAATTGAGTATATGTCTTTAGTGATTGTTCTGGTGCTAGGTATTTGTATAATTGGTTGTATGGAACTTTGTCACCTGCTCCATTTTTCATGTAAGCGTTGTTTGCCCACATATTGTTAGTAACTTCGCCCCATTCTCTAGCTTTTATATCCATTTGGTGACCAACTTCGTGTATTGTACCCCATAAGATACTGTTTATACTATTTTGGTCTGGTCTTAATATTATTTCTTGTATATGTCTTTGAACACCTATATGGTCAGTGTATGCATATGCTGCACCATAAGGTTGCATTAATCTTATTGATGTTCTAACGTTTGTTGAGTCGTTAGTTGGGTCAGTTGGGTCGTCTTTTAATCCTGCAAAGTCAAACGCCTCTTGAACTTGTTTGTTCCAAACTTCAACACTTTCCTGAACGTCAACACCTTCTTTTACGAATACTTGGTATGCTGCTTTTGCAGTACCTGTGTACATAATTCTCTTTGTGTTAAATTCGTATATATCTACTGTATTGTCTGGATCTTCATCCAATTTCTTTTTATATTCTTTTAATAATTTTATAAATTCTTCTGGGTCGTCTCCTGAATTAAATAATGGGAAGAATTCTCCACCTTCAATACGAACAACTGGAGCTTTTCCTTGCTCAGCTTTAGTATATTTATTGATTAAATATACTGCTCCACCTTTTGCAGGTTTATTAGCCCATGATGAATCATATATTTCAGGTACTGTTATTGTGTTTATACCTTTTTTAAGTTGGTATTCTTGTTTCCAATATCCATATCTACCTTCTTGTTGAGTAAACGCTATTTTTGGAAGTGGTGCTCCATCTTCCGCTTCAACATAAACTCTAAATACTTGACCTGGTTTTGCTACTATACCAGTCGATTGTAAATCCGTCCCAAAAGTAGACATTCTTAACTCATTTTTTGCTTTTGCATGAGTATCACCATATTGTGTAAGTGTAAAAGTTCTATCTGAAAAGTCTTTTTCACCTTCTAAAAGTTCTTTTGCTACTTCGATAGCACCTATTAATTGATCTTTTAGAGGATGTTTGTTAACTTGTTCTTCTAATTCATTTATTATATCTTTATTGTTATACTCATCTTTTAACTGAACCATTGTTCCGTCTGTAAATAAGTTGTTTATAGTTTCTTTTAATTCATCCTTTTTATATAGCCAGAAAACTGATGATGCAGCTTGGTTTAAATTCCCTTTTGTGTATACAAATTTGAATCTTTTTAATTTTGTCGGTGTAAAAGTTATTTCTTTAATGTCGTGGCATGCTGCTTGCTCACCTGTCGCTATTAATTTAAAATCATCTCCAGAGTCTGTATTTGAAGCGTATATTTCAAATTTTTCGGCATATCCTTTTTGCCATCCTGGAGTCCCACCGTATATCATTGTATCTATTGTTGTAGATTCTTTTAAAGTTACGACTATTTCATTTGTGAAGTTGTCGCTGTTTAATTTTTTTGATGACCAATATGATCTTGTGTCATCATCAAAAGCTTTCATTAAAGCTTCTTTAGTAGAACCATCATTACTCATAACGTTTTCCATTTCTGAGTTTTTCACTTTGAATGCCTCGTTATAAGCGTATTCAAATTTTCCATTAGTCTTTTCAAATTTTTTAATTTCTGCTTTTAGACTATTTGAGATTAGTTTGGCTTTGCTTGATGTTTCTTGATTTGACTGTAAATTACTGTCTGCGTCATCTGATTGACTTGATTGAATAATTTCTGATGTGATTTCATCTTTGTTTGTCAATTCATGTGCTAAAACACTCGTTGTGCTAGCTGAAAAGTTCGTGACCATTGCCACAAGAGTTATGGTAGCTGCGATTTTTGTTGTGTTCATAATCTCTCCTCCTATTTAATTTTCATCAAAGATGTGTTATTTTTAGTTGTATTATTATTATCAAGATAACAAATAATACTAATAACTCTTTTAATGCTCCGAATTAGGCATTATTATAATGATAATATAGTTTGTTCGATTTGTCAATTAATGGTTTGTATATTTTTGATATATTTTGTAATATAAGGTAGAAATTTGTCGTTTTCGATTGATTAACATAATATTCATAAATAAATTATATAATTTTTAAAAATAAAATCTATAAAAATTGTCACTTCTAATTTATAATAGAAGGATATAAAAGTTTTTAACATTAAATTTTTAAGGAGGCTTTTATCTATGAAAAAAAGACCAAAAGCAATTGACGGTACACTTAGAAAATCCTTTTTACGTGTTCCTGAAGTCATTAGAGAATGTAGCGGAATAAATATCTTTGGTAAAAGAATTAAATCGCTTGTGTTTTCGACTGATTTAGCTATTATAAAAAATGTAAATGCAGATGCTGTTATGGCGGTATATCCATTTACACCTCAGCCAATAATAACACAATCTATTATTATGGCTTCTGACATACCAGTTATCGCTGGAGTTGGTGGAGGTCTTACAAAAGGTATGCGTTCGGTTTTATTAGGAACTAATGCTGAATTACAAGGAGCAATCGGTGTTGTTGTAAACGCTCCAACATCAAACGGTGTTGTTAGAGCATTATCTGATACCCTTGATATACCTGTTGTCGTTACGATTGTAAACGATCAAACAAATATAGAAGAGAGAATAGAAGCAGGAGCAACTATTTTCAACGTGTCTGCCTCTGCGGATACACCTAGAATAGTAGCCAAAATCAGAAAAGACTACCCTGATTTTCCAATAATAGCGACAGGTGGTCCAACAGAAGAAAGTATAAGAAAGACCATCGAAGCTGGTGCAAATGCAATAACTTGGACACCACCTTCTGTTTCTGAATTATTCAAGGACGTAATGACTAAATACAGAAACAACGTAGAAGCGCCACATTAATAATTGGTGGTGAATATATGGATACTTATTATCGATTTGATGAGAGGGTATTTAATTTGGATTACATACCAAAAAGAGGCTAATCGCGTTATAAATCTGCGATTAGCCTCTTTTTTGAATAACTTTTTAATTTAAAATTGGTACTATACCTCTTTTTGTATATAAATTATCATCAATAGCATTATACTTTTTAAAGTTATTTTTCCGTTTTTATATTCCCCGATAATAATTGTAGTCCTCACCCATTATCTACAATTATTGTTAACAACCTTTTTATAATAATCTCCCTCAAAATTATCTTCCCTGTTGTTAAGTCTATAATACACTATTTGCCATATCATTTTTTGTCGATTCTTGTGGTAAAAACCCACTTTTTTTCGACATTTGCTAGGTATTTTATGGTAAATATGTATATTTGTAGTATTTTATGAATACGATTTCCGTTTTTTGTAAAATTCATGGGTAAACGTTATTAATTTTTAGCTTTTTCTAATTATTTTTTTTTAAATATTTTTTAATTTTTTTCTATATTTTTTATAATAATTAATCTAAATCATTTTTTTAAAAAAAATAGAAGCCTTTGCTCCTATTTTTTTGAATAAAATTGCTATAAAATATATTTTATTTATTATTAAATCTTATTATTATAATACCTATTACAACTTATTAGAATATCTCGAAAAATTCGTCTCCACCTTTGTAGCTAAATTCGTGGAATTTATCGTATGTGTCTTCGTTTTGGTTTTCTTGATTGTCATCTTGTTCTGCTTGGGCTGCATTTTGATCTTCGTCTTGATAAACAACACCGAAGTCACCTAAGCTGTAGTGGTCGATTTCTGGTGCCTCGTCTTCGTGGTCATCAAATCCGTCATCATGTGCTATTTCAATTTCAACCATGTTTTCTTCATCGTTATCTTGGGCGTTTTCTTCCACTTCTATCTCATATTCATCATAAACATCCCAAGATTCTAAATATCCTCTTTTAAAGAATTCTGTTTCACTACCACATATTTTGCAGTATCTCGCTTTTCCGCTGCCGATAGCTCCACATTCTTCGTTTGTACACCTATTTACTAAAGATGAGCCGCAGATTTCGCAATAATTATCATCTTTCGATATTTCTTCATTGTGGCATTTCGGACAAGTTTTTGCCACTCCATTCTCATTTAGTTCATAAACATTCTCATATTTCATTATGTTATCCCCCCCTAACTGGATTTTTACTTAATATAGTTTATTATCTTTTGTTAATTTTTTCAATAATTTGTTAAATTTTTCATGAAAAATAAAAATAAATTAAAATTTTATGCAGATTACAGGAATTTCTACAATTTATGACAAGTTACATATGTATAATAGATAAGATAACTAAAAATAAGTAAAGGAGATTTCAGAATTTGAAAGGTTTGTTACATAAGGTCTTAAAGCTCTTATCAACAGTAGAAGATTCATTTTACAATTTCCTACTGGATAAATCTGAAATCAAACCAAAACAACAAGATAATACTACATCTAATTCAGACGAAAACAAAAATGCAGAGGCGTATACTTATACTAACAAGTACTCCTCCTCCGAGGACAAATTTTCTAATAAAGTTATAGATGATGCTTATGCATCTTATAACGTGAGTTTGTGGGATGAAGAAGATTATTATATTAAGTAGGTTTGTAGTAGAGATTTAGATGATTAGTTAATTAAAGAAAGCCAATAGTTTGATAATATCAAGCTGTTGGCTTATTGTGATTTTATGTATTTTTAATTAATTATTTTATACCCTTATACTACTTTTATACTACTTTGCATTTCATTTAAACGGGTTATAGACCTGCGTTTTGTTCTTTGTCTTGCTCCCTACATTGTGCTGTTATATTTCTGATCATAGTCACGCTCAATTTGTATTTTGATGTCAGCTCAATATATTCCATCCCTTTTAAATAATCATCATAAATTGCTCTGTTTCTTTTGGCTCTGTCGTAGCTTTCCTTGCAATTGATGTATAGCGGATTTCCACCAAGTTCCTCTAATACTTGTTCGTATTTTTCCCTTCCTACAATTTCGTAAAAACGTTGTAATCGCGGCGGCACGATTTTTTTGTAATCATAGTCATAATCATTATTTGTGTTTGACATATTGCTCCCCTACCTTTCTAAAAAATCCCCTTTTGCATATTATATTGTCCGCCCTTCGTCGTCTATATTTTATATTATAGTACATATGTTCGATTGATTCAATATTTTTCAGAATATTTATTATTTTTTCGTAACCCCTGCCACTACTACATTTATCTCCATATTCCTTCTTTTTTGCACCATAAAAATAATTTTTTCAAAGGTTTCTCTCAATTTTTGAGTGAAATTTTTTATTCAAACGTTTTAGTGGAATTTGCATGTTCGGATTTTGTATCATTAAAGTAAGAAAACAAACTTACCTTGAAGGAGGTGAAAATATGGCACAAAGCAGCAAATTGGTGATGGTGTTTAAAAACAGAATAGGCAAAAATGTCTCTATTTCGATTGATGACCCAAAAGACGACCTAACAGAGGAAGAAATCAAAACAGCTATGGAACTTATCATCGCGAAAAATGTCTTCAAAAAGAACAACTACACCTTTGTGGAGGCAGTTGGCGCTAAGGTTGTAAACACTACAACTGATGAATATGACCTAGTTTTATAATCACACATTTAACATTATTTCCCCAAACTAAATTTATTAAAAGGAGGCTAAAGTATGGCAGTTATAGTAACTAAAAATTTATCATCATTAAAATTGTACCTTAATAAAGGGCTTGACGAAAATTCTAAAGAGATAAAAGGTACTAAAACTTTTGGTTTTGTGGACTCTGCTGCATCTGACCAAAACTTGTTAGACGTTGCAAACGCAATCGCTAATCTTCAAAAACACGAAGTCTACAACATAGTCAGATTAGACAACAGCACATTATCTGAATAATTTTTAAGTATTTTTAAACAGTTGGGGAGGTTGTTCTCCCAGGTGACTTCCCCAGCTTAAACAGAAAGGAGATTTATTATGGATGAAAACAAAAAACTAGTAATGATATTTAAAAACTCTGCTGGAAAGAAAGTTTCAATCTCAATAGACGACCCAAAAGACGACATAACAGAACAAGAAATCAAGACAGCTATGGAACTCATCGTAACCAAAAACGTATTTAAGAAAAACGACTACGCTTTGGTCGAAGCCGTCGAAGCACAGATTGTAACTACTGACACAACAGAATACGACTTAATCTTATAGGGATGTGATCTGATGGAGATTATTGAAACCCTAATTGCTAATGTGGGATTTCCTGTTGCTGTTTCAATTTATCTGCTTATCAGGTTGGAAGGCAAGCTGGAAACTTTGACAGATAGTATTAATGAGCTTTCAAATAATATCATTAATATGAAGTAAGGTGCTCCCCCCTAAGCACCTACCCTCCCCCACTTTTGGGGGAGTTATTAGTATTAATATATTTATGACATTTGTGTATTAATATAGTTATGGTATTTGTATGCTGATACGTTTCGTAGCGAATTAGTATAGCAATTTATAAATTTATATAAAGTTATGTGGATTAATATAATTAAGAGTTATATATATTAAAGGAGGATGTAATTATGAAATATACAGTATCAGGATTTTTTCAACCGGCAGCTCAAGAGCTTGGGCTTGATTATTTAGATTTAGGTATTTTAAGATGGTTTGTCGATTTTAAAAATACTGGCAAGATGATATCTAAAAAACTTCAAGGCAAGATTTATTACTGGGTTTCTTACAAGGCTATCGTGAGTGACTTGCCTACTTTGAGACTTCAAAAAGACGCTATCTACAGAAGACTTCGCAAAATGTGCAACCTTGGAGTTTTGAAAAAACGCGTTGTATGTGATATGGGCAAGTATTCTTTTTATGCTTTTGACAAGAATTATTTAAAGCTTATTAAGTGTGAGCAAATGTGTGAAGGAGCTAGTGCTGAAAATCCTGTTGCTGATAGTGATGGATTTGATGATAACTTTATCAGCGGTGATTTTAACGATAATTTTGGCGAAGGGTTTATTGATGACGACTTTGTTGATAATGCCTTTAATAACCTTGGTGAATTTATTGATGAAGGTTCCGACTTTAGCCCATGCTCCCCTAGTGTCGATTCTAGCGCCGAGCATGTTGATTTAAAACCAGACCAAATTGAAGACAATCCGAACGCCCCGGTTTTAAATCCCGAACAAAATATTAATCTATTAAATCAATCTATTAAATCACACACACATAAGAGTGAACAATATTCTCCTGAGGTTTTAGCCCAGCTTTTGTTGTGCCTTATTAGACAACATAATCCAAAATTTAAAACACCTAACATGAAACATTGGATCAAAACTTTTGATTGTATTTTAAAATATGACGAGCGTGACCCAAAAGAAGTCTATGAGCTTATAAAGTGGGTGCATACTGAAAGTGCGTTTTGGAGCTGCCAAATTTTGAGTCCGAGCAATCTTAGAAAGCACTACGACCGTTTAATTTGCAGAAGAAACTACGAATCTAACAAGTTTGTGCCTAGAAGTCTTGGTCAAACTGCGGTTTATGATGCCCACGAAACACAAGAAAATTCCATGATTATAAACAGCATCTATGGGTCTTATAATCTTGTTGGATTTGAGGATATTTAATAATTTTGAGGGGGAATTTGTATGGAACTTTACAATATCGAGGCCGAACAAAGCATCTTGGGTGCTATCTTAATCGAGCCACAATCAATAACAGAAGGAAGTCAAGTGAACTTATCAGCCAGCGATTTTTATATTGAAAAACACCAAATTATTTACAACTGCATGAAAAAACTATATAGCTCTAACTTTGAAATCGACCTAGTAATTCTATCTAGTGAGCTAAGAAACGACAACACCTTGGATGCTGTGGGCGGCGTTGCGTATATGTCTAGCCTTATAACGATTGTGCCGACTGCCAGCAACATTCTCTACTACATGAAAATCGTCAAGACTTTGGCGATGAAACGCTACATCCACAATGAGCTTTTGCAAACTGGCTCAAACATTCAATCAATGGACACAAATGACTTGATTAACTTCACCGATGAGCTAAAATCAATGCTTTTGGAGTCTAGCCATGTCGAGGATTTGTTTATTGATGCGTCCACAATTTCGCTAAAAACAGAAAACGCAGGTGCAATTGAAACTGGTTTTAAAAATCTAGACAACGTGACTGGCGGCGGGTTGAATTTCGGCACGCTCACAATCATAACTGGCGAACCCGGCTCTGGTAAGAGTACATTTTTGAATCAGATTTTGGCGAATGCACTCAGTCTTGGCTTTAATGGGTTCTTGTATTCTGGCGAGCTGACTTACCAAATGCTTATGGAGTGGTTCTGCAAAACCGTTGCAAATCCTAAACATCTGATCACCTGCACCAACAATTTTGGCAAATATGTCAAACTGTCTGATGAAGGTTTTGAGATGATAAGCAATTGGACCAAGGACAAGCTGTTTATCTACTCCAAAGAGGCAAAGGCGGACGAAACCAACCTCGCCAATGTTATCGAATACCTAGCAATCAAGAAAAACGTAAAGCTATTTATCTTGGACAACTTGATGACCTTGGAATGTAGTGGTTCGGATAAATACGAAAAACAAATAATCGCCGTCAAAGCATTGAAAAACCTAGCAAAAAAATACAACCTAGCTTTAATCCTAGTCGCCCATTCCAACAAAAGTTCGCTATTAAACCGTGAATCCCACGTGTTTGAAATATCAGGTGCCAGCGAAATCCCAAACTTGGCCGACTATGTGTTCAAAACATCGCGTGAAGATGGCGAACCACTAACCCACGTCCTCGTCCTAAAAAACAGAATTACAGGAATCATCAAAAAACGCGCCATCTTGAAGTTTGACTCAAACCGAAAAAGATTTTTCACAAAAGACGACACAGAACTCAACAAGGACTTTGGGTACGAACCGCAGTATGAGCAAGGCAGTTTCTGCTAGCTAAATATTCGTCTACACTATTCCTATGACTTGGATGCCTTGCATCTATGGGCTTTATCGCTTGTCAAAGAAAATTGTTTTTTAACGAATATTGTATTTTACTTGCTCTGTTTAATTTTCAATACTCATAAACTTAATGCTTTACATAAATTAATAACTTACTACAAGGAGGTTTATTATGAATTCAGTTACATTAATCGGAAGGCTGACAGCCGATCCAGAACTTAAATTTTTCAGCTCAGGTGTTGCAATTTCAAAACTTACAGTCGCAATCGACCGCAGTTATAGAAAGGATAATCAATCTGTTACCGACTTTATCCCTGTCGAAGTTTGGGGCAAGAAGGCAGAATACTGCGCGACTTATATCGAAAAAGGTTGCCTCGTTGCAGTCAGCGGCAGTCTCCATATCGACCGCTACGTCGACTCCATCGGCAACAACAAGACATTTGCCAAAGTCGTCGCAAACTCCATCACAAAATTAAATTCGCCTAATCGCCCTGGGACTGGTGGCAGTGATAATAGTAATAATGGGGGTAATTCAGATGCCGGCAATGGATCTGGTTCTAGTGATGGATCTGCCTCTAATAATGCACCTATTTCTGGCAATGGTACTAATTCAACTGGCAACACCAAATCCAGCTCCACTACTGACCCATCAAACCCAGCCGACAACTTAAAAGAGCTAGCTGGTGATGATGAAATCCCATTTTAGGATATGGTAAAAATTCATCAAAAATTATAAGAACTATGAACAAATAAATTAACTAAAGGAGGTAAACTATGCTAAATAAACCGAAAATAATAGAAAAATGGCAGAAAATAAACCGCTACGGCAGACCTCAAACACCGTTAATCACAAAGAAAATCGCAATCCACTACACTGGTCAAGCTGATGTTGCAGGATGGCGAACTGTGTCATATTTCAACAATGTCGTCGCCAATGGTTACAAGGTAAATGGCAAATACGTCTACGCATCTTCCCATTATGTTATCGACCTCGATGGCACAATTTATCAGCTGATTCCAACGAGCGAACAATGTTACGCAACCAACAGCGCAAACTCATACGCCATCGCAATCGAAGTCGCCACAACAGGCAGCGACAACCACTACACAGACGCAACCTACAAAAGCATGGTCCATCTTTGTGCGTGGTTGTGCCAGTATAAAGGGCTTGACTGCAAAACCGACATCATCACCCACACCGATGTCGTCGGCAAGAAATACAAACTCTGCCCGATTTATATGGTCAAAAACCCACATAAAATGACACAATTCAAAAACGATTGTGCTAATTTAAAAGCAGGCAAAATCACTTTGGATAAAATCGTGAACTGCACCGTCCCAGATTATGATTCAAACAAAGCAATTAGCCCTAACCCAACTGCATCACCCCTTCCGAAGATGATTAGAATAAAAAAGGACGTAAATTATAGGAATGCGCCTAATTTTGAAGATAGTAGCATTATTGGTGTTGCAAAGCCTGGTCAGGTGTTTACTGTTGTTGGGCTTGTAAAAAGAAGTGATACTGATATGTATAAATTGAAATCAGGGTGTTATATTACGACTAATGCAAGGTATGTTGATGGGATTTATTAACCTTTATAATATGAATGTATTATAACATAATTAAAAAACCCCAATTGATTTACAAATTGGGGTTTAATATTTTTTTTAAATTCTTTATTTATCTTTTCTAAATGCTTATTATTTATTAAATTTCATATATGATTTTATAATACTTACATAACCTTATAAAACATATCCATTGCATAATCTTTAATATCAACAACATTTATTATATTATACTTATCACAAACTTTAGTAAAATATTTCTTCATATCTTCTATATCAATTTCTTTTGATGATGGCTGATTTGCTTTCATACCTTCTCTTGCCTGTTGCCACGGTGTTTCCTCATGCGTTATTTTTTCTAATATATCTCCACTATAGCAACCAAAAAATTTAAGTACACTATTAATTAAATTCATATTACTTTGTGATAAATTCAATTCAATATTTTCATCTGAATCTATTATATTATATTTATATGCTTTATATTTTGCATAAATATTGCTATATACAGGTCCATGAACCCAAGCTTGAGGACTATCATTAAACAATGGCTTATCATTAAAAACAGTGCTAAATCCTTGAATGAAATATAATAGTTTTTGTATTGCTTTTGGTGTTACATCAATTTTACTAACAATATAATCTGATATAGATTCTATATTAGGTTCATTATCAATATCTACACACCAGTCATTCAAAATATTTTCTATACTTTCTTTACATTTCTTATATGCCACAGGAGTAATTTTATCTTTATTTTCTTGTAATAATTTATACATCTCTCTTGGATTATTTAATATTTCTTTTAGTTTGTCTGAATACTCTTTTGATGGTGTCTGCCCAGCAATATATCTTGGAACAGTAACCTCACCCCAATTAAGAATTTTTGATAATACACTTGCTCCTATATTATATTTTTCTAATATTAATTTTATATCTTCTACGCTTATTAAACCTAATTTTTTTCTATATATTTTATTAACTATTTCAGTATTTTTATCATCTAATTCTCCTACATAAACTTCATTTCCACATTCATTACAATATGCTTTTTTTCCATCATACTCTATATCTACTTTGTTTACAGATTCTTTTATATGCTCTGATCGTATACTATATTTTACCCTACAGTCACAAATCTCACAGTAAACCCTCTCTTTCATTGTTCTTCCTCCCTTTGTTTTTAACATACTATATCTATATTAACATATCTATAACAGGAATTCTCCTGCTATAGATATTATGTACTTTTTTACCTGTGCCATAAATGTACCCATGGCTCTTTATTCTCATCTGGATAATGAAATGACATTACAAATACCTGTTCACCATTTTCTTGGCGTATCTTAAATTTGTATAATACATCTTCTTCTACATCGCTTGATAATAGTAAAGATAATTTAAAGCAGTACAATTTTTCATTTTGTCTTCTGCTATCTCTTTCATAATGGCAAAAATCATACAAATCTGCTGTACTTGCTAATCTATAAATATCTTCTTCCCTTAAATTATTCATTCGTCTGAATTCACTATTTGCTCTATGGGAACCTAAATAATCTACTTTTTCATTATCAGTTTGTGCTTCTCTCAATAAAGAATTCGCTAATTCTAATATTTCTACAATTTCTTCCTGACTTACATCAGTCTGTTTCCAATTTTGATTAGCCATTGTACCTCCTATTTTTTTATTGAATTATTTGGGATAAAAGTTTATCCCTTAATTTATTATATCATACATCGACCTATTTTATACTTTTTTATATCATAAAGATATAATTTTTATAAAATAGATATAAAAAAACAGCTAGGCATATTGGATTTTCCATTGCCTAGCTATTTTTATATAAAATTCTCTTGCCCTCCCATAATGGTATACCTTAAACTATTTATAAAGACAAATCATCAAAATTCTAATAAAATAGCCCTACATCAAGGCTATTTTATTAAACAACAAGGGAGTTTTACACAATGGACTTTTTAAAATACTTTTTTAGAAAAGCATCAAAACACAGCAATTTCAAGATATTTGGCTTAGCTCATCTATCCATCTTATGCATAGGTATTTTGGGTATAATATCTATGATAAAGAGAATTAGCGTAAGTAGAAAATTCGAGAAAATTGTCGGCGTAGTGTTATTATCGCAACAAATCATCTTGTACACGTGGTACTTACTATCTGGATACAACTTATTGACAGAAGGTCTGCCGTTATTTCATTGTAGGATAGCAATAATATTGATTGGCATCGGGCTATTGTTTAATAAAAGTATTTGCAGAAAATTAGGTTCTATGTGGGGACTAATCGGTGCCGTATTTGCACTGGTGTATCCATCAGGGCTGGACCCATTTTTATTTCCTCATATAACTCAATTTTCGTTCTTTATAGGTCATCTATTCCTGCTTTGGGGTGCTGTTTACTGTATATTTGTTGAAGGCATTAAGCTTGACAAAAGTGATCTTAAAATAATTTTTTACTTCACAAATATATACCACATATCAGTGTTTATACTTAACCATATGATAGGTGCTAATTATGGATTTATGAGAGAATCGCCTATTGGTATAGGTAACAATTTGCATCCGATGGTATATGGTCTTGTCGTTATTGCTATATTTAATGTGTTAATCGTTCTTATGAATGCATTTATAAATAGTCAGCAAGAAGATTATGAACAAGAAATTTGTGAAATAGTAGAGTTAGAATATAATTAAATTAAGTTATTAAGGAGATATAATTATGCATAATATCAAAGAATTTATAGATATGAATGAAAATGACTTTGATTCGTTTTTTAATATATTAGATAATTCGTTCCCAAAAAGTGAAAGAAGAGATTATCCATCTCAAAAAGATTTACTTTCTATAAGCAACTATAGACCTTTCGTATTTAAACAAAATGACGAGGTCTTGGCGTTGATGGCTGTGTGGGAATTTAGCGATTTTATATATGTAGAACATTTGGCTGTCGATGGCAAATTGAGAGGAAAAGGCGTAGGTACAGAATTAATCAAAAATTATTTAAATAAATGTGACAAGAAAGTCTTCCTAGAAGTCGAACCTCCAAACTGTGAAACATCTAAAAAAAGAGTTTCATTCTATGAGAAACTAGGATTTTCTTTTAATGATTTTTATTATTTACAACAACCGCTAAATCCTGGTGACTCTCCTTTTAGGCTAAACATCATGAGTTATCCTGAGTCTATCGGTGAAAGGGAGTTTGATAAGTATAAGAAGGATATATATAAGGATGTATATGGAGTTGAACTTCAAGAGCAATAGAACTATTATACTTGATGAACAGTATTAATATAATGCTAAATAAGATGTTTAGAACAATGTGGATATAGTGTATAATATAATAAAGAGTTTTAAAAGAGGTGTAATATGGAAAACTTAAAAGAAATAAGATGGAAACAAAGATTTGAAAACTTTGATAAATCATATAAATTATTAAAAAAATATTCTCATAAACCAATAGCAACAGAACTTGAAAGAGCTGGGATAATACAATTTTTTGAAATGACATTTGAATTAGCATGGAAAGTTCTAAAAGATTACTTAGAATCAGAAGGTTATATTGTAAAGAGTCCTAGAGAAACAGTTAAACAGGCTTTTCAAATAGGATTAATCGATAATGGTCATGTTTGGATAGATGCTTTATCAAATAGAAACTTAACAACTCATACTTATGATGAAGAATTAGCAATTAAAATGACGAGTGAAATACTAGATGCTTACCTTCCAGAATTAGATAAAATGTATGAGAAATTATCAAAGGAATTATAATATGTTTGGATTATTAGATAGAGATATAAAGTATATAATTAAAGCATTAGAGCAACATGATGAAATTGAAAAAGCCGTTATATTTGGAAGTCGTGCCATGGGAAATTACAAGAAAGGTTCTGATGTAGATATCGCTATAATTGGAGAAAATGTAAATTCAAGCATTATTTACAAGGTGGAAGACTGCTTAAATGAGGTTTATCCTCTACCATATTTTTTCGATATTATTCAATATAATAAAATAACTAATGAGAATTTAATTAGCCATATAGATAATCAGGGGAAAATTATATATACCAAAAAATAAATATTCACAATTCTAAAAGAATATAATTTCATATATGTTATAAAAAAAGCAGGAGTTATGCTATCTAGTATAATTCCTACTTTTATCTTTTCCTTTTATAAAAAGCAAAAAAGACCTAATAAATATTAGGTCCTCAAATTCATTGTAAAAAAATTGAAACTGGTGCAGGCACCATCTCAATAAAAACATTAGTTTTTGTTCTTCATTATATATTATATCAATTCTTTATAAAATATTCAATTTAAAATACAACTATTATGAGCCGCTGCGTTTCTTAAACAATTTACTGACCAGAAATAATTCTCTCCACTTACATACTTCTCATAATTTTTTCATGTGATTTATTTAAACCTCTACTTCAACATGTTCAACATAAAAATCTATATCAGGATATCCAGGCAAATTATACTGTCCATCTTTCATTGGAATCCCCAAGCTAGCGACAAAATTCTTTAGATCTTGTAAGTTCGCCTCTACTTTCTTTTCTTTATAGCAGCCTTCCTTTTTTAATGTAAGAACAAGCAAAACTGCCTTAGATGCATTTGCTCTCCAAAATCCTCATCACTCTTAGCCTCAACCCCTACCACAACTTCATTTTCTTGCACAAGCAATAAGTCATGGTGGCGACCGCCTCCTCTGCCCTCAAGGCTTGTCACCGCTTCTGGTTCACCATAGAATGTGATGTTTGGATTGCACCCTAACTTCGCCAGTATATCCTCTATTTCCTTTGGCATATATCCTTTTGTACTTGTCATATATTTCGCCAATTCTTTAGCACTTCTTCCATCTTTCCAGTGCAAACTTGGATTTTTCGGTGGTGCAGCGTCGTACCAATCATTTACGGACTTAATTATTTTTCCCTTTTTCTTCAACTCTAACTTATACATTTGTATATACTTCCCCCTCAGTTAATTGACATTTGATTTTTTCAAGACATTTTGTTGAAAACTTAATTATTTCCTCAAGTTCTGTTCTTGTATTTATATTATTTATTTCTATAATAGTCATATGTAAAGCATTTCTAAATTTCGGTTTCTTTAAATTATGAACTGACACATGTCCTTTTAACAATTTTTCTAAACGTTCATATATGTTCTCTCTAAGCTCTTTTCTATAAGCAGTATCTTTACATTCTAACTTAAATGTCAATTTGGTTTTTTTACCTTCACTATTACCAGAATTACTTTCTATTTGAGGGTATATATAATAATTTATTTCTTTATTATCTTTTACATACTTATACTCTTCGCAATTCCAAATAAACGCCAAGAAACCTCCCTTTGGATTAGAAACATAATGCCAGTAACCTTTTTTTATGCTATCTTCCAAATGATTGTAGTATCCTTCCCATGTTTCCCAACACCACTTATTAATATCATCCTCTGTTTTATACATATTAGAAGGTGTTTCTATGCTCTCTAAGTAATCAATATAATCATTTAGCAAGTCATTATTTAAATCTCGATATTTTTTAATTATATTCAATATCTCATCTCTTCTTACCCTTGTATAACCAGCTTGTTCTACACCATTATTTTGAGATTCATTCCCCACCTTATAATATATGTAGTGCTTATTATAATTCTTATAAACCTCTTCATTATCTATAGTATCTTTATATTTTTCTAACTGATTTGAATGTGGTGAAGTTTTTACCTTATCTTCTATCACAATCACTTCTGAATTATTTACTTCCACCAAGACATCAATATTTTTATACTGCTTTTTTATCTTTACAAATTTCACGTCCAAATCTTCATTCTTTGTAAACAGTCTTATAATGTCTTGTGATAAATTTTTATATCTTTCGTCCTCGCTATTTGCCCAATCTAACATCCAACAAATTATAGCATCATTAGTAAGTTCACTTTTTGCATAATTAAATATATTTGGTTTCATTTCTTATTCCCCCATTTATTTGATTTGCTACTTTTAATATCGATACAACTATAATACTTATTCGTGAAATATCGTCATTATCCTTCACCATACATCACTTATTCACAATCTTTCTTACTATATTTGCTGTTATACAAGATAAAGTCAGTATAATAAAAATACAATTGTTATGCATTGCAAAGCTTGTTTATAAGTCCATGTAGTATGATATAATATATATTAAAATATGGAATTTAAACTTCTAAAAAAGTAGGTGATTTAAATTAATATCATCAAAGAAAATGAAAGAGTTTTAGCCATGTGTGATTTATTGGAAGAGAGGTTAAACTATGTTAGAGAGTTATACGCTAATGTATAAAGATATAGAAGTTGGAATTATAACTTATGACGAAGAATTAGATAAGTTTGCATTTGAATTAAATAAAAATATAAAAGATACTAAATATCTACCGCCTATACTATATGATTATACTAATTTATCATTAGATTATAAACCTCAGCATGAAAATATATTATATTGGATAGAAGATAGAGTAATGCCGCCAAACAGAGATGGTATAGACTATATACTTGATAAGATGGGGCTTAACTTCTATGATGCATGGACTATTTGCAAGGCTAATAAAGGCATGAGCTTAGAAGATTACTGGTGGTTAAATAGTGGTGAAGATGAGTATGAAAAGTGTCATATTAGGTATCTTATAGAAAGTGGAAAACAAACATACTTTGGAAGACCGGTGTAAAACTATTTAAATAAAACTAGCTAAACTCATTACAAATTTAGCTAGTTTTTTTATATTATATCTCCTTACCCCATTACCATCCATCACTTATTAACAATCTTCCTAACAGTATTCGCAGTCCTAATTGTAATCCTATCACTCACATTTGAGCTAACAGTCCTTGACCACCAATTAGTCTTTCTATAATCCTTACGAACAAATGACCAAAAAATCGCCCCATTACAACTATGTACTTTCTCATACTCATCTTTAGGATTTCCAATTTCATCACAAACCTCTTCACATGACAAAGGCGGCATGACAAATATAAGGTTGTCGTATATCTCCTTATCATCATCCCCCCACCAATCAGGAGCATTATCTAATAACTCTTTTAATTCCTCCTGCAAAATAATAAAAACTGGTATGTCCAAATCAAATCTGTCCTTTATCATCCCATTTATCTTGTCCGAAAGAATCCCCTTATCATCAACATCACTACAAAAAATAACATTTCCACTATTAAGATATGTCACCACATCATTAAAACCAAGCTCCACAACCCCTTCTTTTAACTCAGACATCGCTATCTTATTTTTCCCGCTAATATTTATCCCTCTCAACAAAGCAATATATCTCTTCATATAACAATTTCGCCTCCATAAAAACAGATTTTCACTATAATTCATAGCACCTTAATCTAATTTACCTAATATTTTAAGCATATTTACTCTTTTTTAATTATAGACCTCTTATCATTAGATATTCTTTTATTAAACAATATCTCCTCTTAATATAATACAAACTAAAAAGTAGGAGCCTCCATCAGCTCCTACTTTTATTCTAATCAATAATTCAAATCATCAAAAACTACAATGTTTTTTTACCTTTACATCATAACGATCCGCATTCATCACTTTACTCCAAGCACATATGAAGTCTTTTATAAATTTACATATAGCACCATCACTTGCATACACTTCTGAAATAGCACGTAGCTCAGAGTTAGAACCAAAGATAAGGTCAACACGTGTTGCTTTCCATTTTAATTTACCAGTTTTTCTGTCATACCCTTCAAATATTCCTTCATCACCAGGACTAGGTTTCCAAACTGTATCAATATCCAAAAGATTTACAAAGAAATCATTTGTAAGAGCTCCAACTCTATTTGTCAAAATACCATATGGGCAGTTGTCGTAATTAGCACCTAAGGCACGCATGCCACCTATCAAAACTGTCATTTCTGGAGGAGTCAAAGTTAAAAGATTAGAGCGGTCCACCAATAATTCTTCTGGCAATATGCAGTAATTTCCTTTCATGTAGTTTCTAAATCCATCTGCCTTTGGTTCAAGTGGCTCAAATGACTTGATATCAGTTTGTTCTTGAGATGCATCCGTTCTCCCTGGGATAAAAGGAACTCTAACTCTATATCCTGCTCTTTTGGTTGCTTTTTCAATTGCCACACATCCTCCAAGGACGATCAAATCAGCTAGTGATACTTTTTTGTTTATATTAGACATTGCTTGTAAGTTGTTAAAGTCACATCTTATTTTATCAAAAACTTGTAAGATGTTATTTAGATTATCTGGCTCATTAACTTCCCAAGAATTTTGTGGCTCTAAAGCAATTCTCGCTCCATTTGCCCCACCACGTTTGTCAGAACCTCTAAATGTGGATGCTGATGACCAAGCAGTATAAACAAGATCACGCACTGATAAATTAGAATCTAATATTTTATTTTTAAGATATTTTATGTCCTCTTTATCAATCAAACAATAATCAGGTTTTGGAACAGGGTCTTGCCATATAAATCTTTCTTTTGGAACTTCTGGACCAAGATATCTATCAATCGGTCCCATATCACGATGTGTCAATTTGAACCAAGCTCGGGCAAAATCTTCCGTAAATTTATCTGGATTTGCCATATAATTTTTTGCAATTTTATTGTATATCGGGTCATAACGAATACCCAAATCGGCTGTTGTCATCATAGGTGGATGTTTTTTAGTTGGGTCATGAGCATCTTCAATCATATCTTCTTCATCAACATTTTGTGCAATCCACTGATAAGCTCCAGCTGGACTTTTTACCAGTTCATACTCATATTTAAAAAGTACCTTAAGGTAACCCATAGTCCATCTTGTCGGATATGGTTTCCATGCACCTTCAATTCCACTACCGATTGTGTCAGCTCCCTTACCTGTTTTATAACTATTTTTCCAACCAAGTCCCATCTGTTCAATAGGAGCCTCACTAGGAGCAGGTCCAACAAATGTAGGCGATGCTGCACCATGACATTTACCAAAAGTATGACCGCCTGCAACAAGTGCCACAGTTTCCTCATCATTCATAGCCATACGCTCGAATGTTTCCCTAACATCTTTAGCAGAACCACGTGGGTCAGGTTTTCCATCAGGTCCTTCTGGATTTACATAAATAAGTCCCATCTGAACTGCTGCAAGTGGATTTTCAATAGTATTTGTACCTGGTATTTTATTGCTAGGAAGTTGTGTATATACCCCATCTCCCCAATAAATATCTTGTGGCTCCCAAACATCTTCACGTCCACCACCAAAACCAATCGTTTTAAGCCCCATTATATCAAAAGCACAATTGCCTGTTAGTATCATTAAATCAGCCCATGAAATTTTGTCTCCATATTTTTGTTTAATAGGCCAAAGCAATCTACGAGCTTTATCCAGATTAACATTATCAGGCCAGCTATTTAATGGCGAAAGTCTTTGATCACCATTACCAGCCCCACCTCTACCATCACCTATTCTATAAGTTCCAGCACTATGCCACGCCATACGAATAAATAGCGGCCCGTAGTTACCAAAATCCGCTGGCCACCAATCTTGTGAGGTAGTCATCAAATCATACAAGTCCTTTTTCAGTGCATAATAATCAAGCTTTTGAAATTCTTCAGCATAATCAAAATTACACCCAAGTGGATTACTTACGCCTGAGTTTAGGCGAAGAATATCTAAATTTAATTTATTAGACCCTTGTTTGTCTGAGTTTTCATTATTTCTCCCCATAAACGGGCATTTCATATAATACCCCTCCCTTATTTTATAGATATTTCTTTAAATCATATGTAAATGTGTTTTTAGTTATGCTAGGGTTGGTGTTATACATTGCTTGTAGAATTATATTTATATGATGGACTCAAGCTTTGATTCAACATAATCTTTCTGACTTATCTACATGGATTTCCAAAGAATATTAATTAAATAAAACTTATGTATATGGCAAAGAATCATTTTAGAATGTTTATAATATTAAATATAAGTTATTAAGAATATATGATTATGCATAACATCAAAGAATTTATAGATATGAATAAAGATGACTTTGATTGATTTTTTAATATATTAGATAATTTATTCAAAAAAGTAAAAAAGACCTAATAATAAATATTAGGTCTTTATATTCACTGTAAAAAAATTGAAACTGGTGCAGGCACCATCTCAATAAAAACACTAGTTTTTGTTCTTCACTATATATTATATCAATCCTCTATAAAATGTTCAATAATTTTTTTAATAAATTTATAGTGACTTAAAATTATTTGATTTTTAGTGAAATACTCTTTATGTTCTGTAAATCTATTTAAAATTATTTCTTGGAGTTCTTCTAGCGTTGATTTTTTTGTATTTCCATCTTCAACTATTTGGGTATACACATATAATGTTACTACAAAGTCATGTATAATTGGATTATCTAACTTTTTCTTCCTTTCATTTTTACCTATAGAAGTTATTTTAGATACATATGTATTTATTTGTTTATTTCTTGTTATAGTATAAGGTGATCTAAGAGTATTTAAAAGGCAACTATTATGAGCTGCTGCATTTCTTAAACAATTTACTGACCAGAAATAAGACTCTAAAGATTCCTTACAAGGATATTTTTTATAATAATAGGAATATAATTTTCTAAAATCTCCAAAAGATAAAATCTCAACAATATTCCATATAGCTAATCTATCTCCATACTTTTCTATCATATCCTTACAAACAGAGTTTTGGTTAGCCTTTTTTGCTATTGAATCTTCAATATATTTATGGTTATCAAGAAACTCCCTTACAATACTATATCCATCTTCTAGTTCATTTTCAGAACAATCCTTAACTAATCTAGTTTTAGCAAAATGTTCAATATCTAAAGTCATCTTAATTATAATCTTCCTAAAATGCATATCAAGTCTAGATAACTCTTGAAGATATGCAAAATCTAAATTTAAATATTTGCCACAATTCTCTCCACTTACATATTTCTCATAATTTTTTGCATATGATTTTACTTTAAAATAATAATTATTCTTTTTTAAAAATTCAATAGCATCTTCTTCTTTTGTTATTTCAAATAAAATTCCATTTTTATTTTTCATGTGATTTATTTGATCTTCTATTGTTAACTTAGGTTTACTCATGCTTTCTCTGATACCTCCATAATTATGAGCTTTAACTATAATTTGTTTTAAACACCACTGAGTAATGGTTTCAAGATATTTTCTAAATAATAATTATATAATATATTTTCATAAGTTTTAAGTCGTTGTTTAATAAATAAGTTTAATTAATGTACTGAAGATATAAAAGAAATCAGTAATAAATATTATTAACTTTTAATAACTACATAAAGATATATTTCCTAAGCATCAGCCATTGCAGCCCTTGCCTTTTCCATAAATTCATCAGGACTACTTTCTGGTGCCATAAATGCAACCTCTTCGCCAAGAGCTTCAAAGTGTTTTCTAGCACATTTGATTTTTGCTTTTTCTTCTTCTCTAAGAAGGTTGATATCGCTTTTGCCTTTAGTTTCAACAACAAAGTAAAGTCTTTCTTCATCAACTTCATTTATCACTACTGCCCAGTCTGGGTTGTAACTTCCAATCGGTGTCTCTATCTTAAACCAGCTCGGTAGCTTAACATAAACTTTGACCTCTTGTCTATCTTCAAACTTCTTGGCAAATCTCATTTCTACATCAGAGTCACATATAGCATAGTTATAAGGTGATTTTTTACTTTCCACTATTTTATCGTTCAAATAAGCAAGCAGTTCACTATCATTGAACATTTCTATAGAATAATAATCTCCACCTCTAAACTTAGAATAGCTTATACCGTCTACAACCATAAGTCTTAGATTTTTTCTTATTATTTTAGTTACTTCTTCTATGTATTTTTGAGGATTTCGTTTAAAGTCCTCTAATCTTTTTGAGTTGATTAAAATATCTATTATAGTTTTTCTAGTTAAGTTAGTTTTATTTTGTAAGTCAGTTATTATGTCTGGCAACTGAATATTATATTCCAATTTATGTTGATCTTCTCTTATAGTTCTTCCTTCTAATCCTGTTTCCCTTGCCATTGTATCTATTGTACTTTTTGATGAAAACATTCTAGGAGTATTTATTTTAGGCATGATTCTTATATCTTCTATAGATTTTCTGATTAATTCTTTGCTATCAAAATCTAATCGATAAATAGTCTTAGATTTTATTTTGTTCCATAGATTTATAAACTCTTCACTATCTAAAATAGCCTTATTAAGCTGAACTCTTTTCTTTTTAGTTGCATCTTTAATTTCATAACTCTTAACTCTTTTCTTTAACTCTTCATATATTCCACCATAGAAATCTACAAACTCTTTATCTAATTTAAATGAATTCTCACTTCCAGCTTCAGAATCTATAGCTTTTTTCAGCTTATCTGTAACATTTCCTTTATCAGTTATATACTCTTCCTTCACTAAATATTTATAAAGTTCTTCTGATTTATCATATCCCATATAAATATTTTCACCAAAGTTTTGATTATCAGCTCTTGTCACATTAGCAAAACTGTGTTTTTCCACTATACCAAATTTAATATTAGTATCTCTTTCTATTTCACTTTGAAGTCCACTAACAAACTCGGAGTAAGATTCATTTGCCATAACTGTAAGTCTATTTACACTGTAGTCTTCTACCCTCTCACCTTCTTGATTTACACAAAGTCTAAGCCCTCTACCAATCTCCTGTCTTCTACTGATATAAGTCCCTTTAGATTCTTTCAACGTACATATTTGGAAAACATTTGGGTTGTCCCATCCTTCTCTAAGAGCAGAGTGAGAGAATATAAACCTAAGTGGATTATCCATACTTAAAAGTCTTTCCTTGTCCTTCATTATCAAGTTATAGGCATCATCATCAGCTTTTGTATTTCCCTTAGTATCCTTATATACTATTTTTCCTTTTTTCTTATCAGATGCAAAATAACCATTGTGAGTAAACGCCACTTCCAAATCTCTATTCTCATTATCTTTATATTTATCCAAAGTAATCAGCTTAGCATATTCTTCTTCAAACATTTTGGCATACTTACCTTTAATCGGATTATTGTCTTTATCATACTCTCTATAATTGGCAACTTTATCAATAAAGAATAAACTAAGTACTTTTATCCCCATTTTATTAAGCATTACTTCCTTATCCAAATGTTCCTCTATAGTTTTTCTTATTTGAAATCTTTTTACAGCATCTTCATCCAAATCGCCTATAACATCTTTTAGATATATTCTAGTTCCATTAGAAAAATCCACATACTCATTACCTTTTCCCCAGCTTATATCTTGTACTAAATAATTGCTATAAAGTTCTCTTCCATTTGTTAATTCTTTTAAATCATCCCCCTTTTTTACTTGTTTCTTACTTCTTTTTATTGCCCCTGTTTTTTTGTCTTGTATATCTATCTCTAATTTGGCTTTTCTCTCACCTACCTCAACTAATCTTATATAAGGTAAATTAAAAGAATCCTCACTTCTAATAGATAATACTTCTATTCTTTTTACTAATTTATTTTCATAAGCATCTACTGCATCTAGCTTATAAACCATATTATACTCATCCACATGTGTAGCAGAATATCTCAATGTGCATAATGGATTAAGTGATTTTATAGCCTCTTTAGATTTATCAGTAGTGTCCACACTTTGAGGTTCATCTATTATAACAATTGGATTAGTTTCTTTTATTAAATCTATTGGTTTTTGTCCGTTTAACTTATCCTGTGGTCTATGAATTATATTAGACTTACTTTCCTTAGTAGGGTCATCAAAACTTTTTCTAAAAGCATCTATATTTATAATCATTATTTCTATAGTATTAGAAGTTGCAAAACTTCTAACTTGATCTAATTTAGATGAATCATAGACAAAGTAATTTGCAGGTTCATTGTTGAAAATACTATTAAAATGGTCCTTTGTTATTTGCAAAGTTTTATAAACACCTTCCCTAATCGCAACAGAAGGCACTACTATAACAAACTTAGTAAATCCATAATTTTTATTAAGTTCATAAATACTTTTTAAATAAACATAAGTCTTACCAGTACCAGTCTCCATCTCAACAGTAAAGTTCATCCCTGCTAGTTTTTCACTTCTTTTTAGATTATTTCTCATCTGTATATTTTGAACATTTTCCAAAACATCATCATAAGTCAAATCAAGACCATTACCAATTCCTGTATCAGTATAAATTTCTCCAATTCGTTGTTGCTCTTGATTTAGACTCTTGCTATCCAAAACTGTAAAATTTGACTGTCTGCTTGGCTGCCCTCTGAAGATATCTACTATGGAGTTTACTGCATCATTTTGATATTGTAGATTAGGTTGAAACTTTAATTTCATAACTACACACTCCTTACATCTTCAATTTTAAATTGTTTTAAATTTTGCACAGCATTTATTTTAGCAGCATCACTCATAAATCCAGCTTCTTTAAATATTACCTTAGTGTCCATAAATGGTGACCTATGTTTTGGAATTTCATCAATAACATCTTGAGTAATCTTATCATCAAGACAAGCAAGCAATGCCCCTTGCCCTATATTGTATAAAGTGTTATATCCAACTTTTATTTCTTCTATCTTTGCTGTTAATTCTACACCACTTTTTAGAAGTATTTCATATAATAAATCTTCGTTAGTTCTGTCTTTTTTTAGATTACTCTCCATATCAAGAAGGTTTTGTTCTAAATTATCAATACTAGAATCCCATGATTTTAAGTTTGATGAATCTAGTTTAAATACTTTAAATCCTATATCAAGATTTTCTATTCCTTCTTTGTCTTTGTTTTCTGATACTATCTTATCTCCAGCTCTTCTTATACGTTCTTTTCCTATTTCGCAGATATTTTTATAACCTGCTTTATATGCTTCTGTATCTTCTTTTGTTTTTTCTGGCAACTGAACCATTATAAACTTTCTTTTACCATTATCCATACAATTTAATTGTATAGTTGCATGTGCTGTTGTTGAAGAACCGGAAAAAAAGTCCAATATAATTATATCTTTTTCTCCATAAAGAGATTGTATCAATTTAGATATTAACTTTGAGGGCTTTGAAAAATCAAATAAATACTGAATTCCAAAGATATTATGCAGTTCTAAATTTGCATCTTCATTAGTTCCCCAACCATTCTCATTCAGATTATTATTATAGATATATTGTGAACTAGATATATTATTAACTCCTACTCTTAATAACAAATCTTTTAGTTTTTTTATTCTATCATCCTCTACAACTCTACGAACATAAAGATCTTGAGTTATATATAGTAAACCTTCCTTTGAAAATTTATCCAAGCTTTCTTGGGTATATATCCAATTACTATCTATCCTAACATCTTTTTCAATATAACCATTCTTAATAACCAACTCATCTAAATATATCAATTCCATATTACCAGAGCTAATTCTGGTATTTGGTGGTAATGTATAGTCCTTATCTTTATATTTACTAATAGTTCCCGACTTTATTGTTCTAATACCTCTAGCATTAGTTGTTTTTATACAAGGATAGGTCTCACTCCTTTCATTTATTTCCCCAAAAAGTCCTGCAAATATGCTTGATGACTTAGCAAAAACAAGTATATATTCTTTTATATTAATAAAATGTTTATTTAAAAATGCACCTTTTTTCTTTTTTTCCCATACTAATTGGCAAATAAAATTTTCTTCTCCCATTATCTCATTAGCAATTTTTTTTAGATTCTCTACTTCATTATCATCAATACTTATAAATATAACTCCATCTTCTGAAAGTAAATTTCTAGCCAGCTTTAATCTAGGATACATCATGTTTAACCAATCAGTATGATATCTACCATTAGTTTCAGGATTAGCTCTCGTACTTTGATTAGTAATCTCCTTATAATTTGCAATATTATCCCTAAAATTATCATGATATACAAAATCATCTCCAGTATTATAAGGAGGATCAATATAAATCATTTTAACTTTGCCAAAGTAACTCTTTTGAAGTAATTTCAATACCTCTAAATTATCTCCCTCAATATAAATATTCTCTGTATCATCCCAATTCTTGCTACTTTCTTTATCTGGTATCAAAGTCCCTGTGGAAGGTGTTTGTGCTATTCTTATTGCATTATTTTTGCCATGCCATGTAAACTCATATCTTTCTTCGTTATCTTCTACTTCGTCTCCAAGTATTAATCTTAACTTGTCAAAGTCTATCTTTCCTTCTTCAAAAACTTCTGGAAAGAGTTCCTTCATTTTTTCTAAATTATACTCCTTTAAATTTAAACTTTCTCCTGCTAATCCTAACATGTTATTCCCCCTAAGATAACTATTTTAATTTGCCCTTTAAGTTTTCTATTTCTCTATTTATTTCAGTAGCTTTTACATTAAGCTCCATCTTTTTATTAAACTGGCTTTCTCTTTTTAGTTTGCTCAATGTTTTTTTAAGCTCAACTTCTAGTTTTTCTATTTTCTCTGATATTTGTTTATTTTCTTCTAATGTCTTTTTATCACTTATATCTTCATATTCTCCTATTTTGTCAGACATATTAAAAAGATAAATCTTATCATTTATAGTTTTATAAAAGTCAAATAGATTCGTATAAGGTATTTTGCTAAGACTTATAGAATCTATAAATTTTTTATCATTTTCACTTAAGCTACTTATATTTAACCAATTGGTTGTATTGCTTTCCTCTACTACAGTTTTGTTTTTCTCAGTTTTGCTGAGTCTCTTTATAGCTGTGCTTATACTGTATTCTTTATCAAATTCATATATAATCACTAGAGGATTTGGTATATTGTTGTTGATAATTTTGCTTATTTTATCTATTTTATCTTTTTGCTTTAGTTTAACTTTTAAGTATACTATAGCTTCATAATAATATTCGTCATTTACAAAAGGAGCTATGTTTATAGTAGAGCTATTCAAAACATAACTCATTTCTATTCTATCTATATAATCAATGAAAATTCTCTTATCTTCTTTGGACAAATCCCCATTATCGTAAAACATCTTTTTGTCTAGCTTTCGTCCAAGATATTTAACTTTATCTAATCCAAGTAATTCAAACATATCATTATCTCCTATTTAATTACTAAATATGAAACTATCTCAAATTCTTCTTGATTAGTATTATTGTTTAACATTCCACTTAAATCTCCTAAAGAGAATATATTTAAAGTGTCTTGTTCTTCTATTTTTCCAAGGATATCGTCTGTAACATCTGTCAATAAATCTTTGTATTTATCCATTTTCTTTTGATTTTTAGTTTCTTCATTAAATTCTTCTACTAAATCATTTAAAACTTTGTTGTTTCCTATACATAAAGATTTATAAATATCTAGTATTTTCTTCACATTAGAATAGTTGTAAATTATCTCTCCATCTTCTTTAACATAAGCCATGTAGTATGGATATATTGGATTTTTGTCACTTTCGTTTTTATAGCTATCTATTTTCTTTAGGCAGTAAATTACCCCAGGTTTTATCTCATCATCTAGTGACTTATTGTTGTTTTTTACTATGGAATAAATACCAAGAGGAGTATTTTCTACTTCACTATCGTATTTTTCCTGTAAATTGATAAGGTCCATTCTAAAATCATCTAATGTGAAATCTGTAAGAGATACATTCCCATTTACTTCTTCCAAATCTACTACTTCATCTTGCAGTTGTTTAAGTTGTTTTCTTCTGTATTCCAAGTCCTTCATTTTCTGTGGATTTTCATTTATAACATCTTCTTCACCAGTTGCAGAGATATCTAGCATAGTCATTTTTTGCTTTACCCTGCTTTCTAGGTGAATGTATTCATCGAGTTCCATGCTTGGCCAGAAGTTTACTAATTTTATGCAAGTGTTTCTTGAGCCAAGACGGTCAATACGTCCGAATCGCTGAATTATTCTAACTGGGTTCCAATGGATATCGTAGTTTATCAAATAATCACAGTCTTGCAAGTTTTGACCTTCACTAATACAGTCTGTAGCTATTAATATATCTATTTCTCCTTTGATTTCTGGCATTACTTTTTCTCTTTCCTTTGATATTGGTGAGAAATTTATAAGTACTTTATTTAAATCAACTCTACTCATTTTTATAGTTGTCTTAGGATTTTCACTTCCTGTTACTAATGCAGAATTTAGTTTATACTTATCTTTTGCCCATGTACTGATGTTTTTGTATAGATACTTAGCTGTGTCTGCAAATGCTGTGAAGATTATGATTTTCTTGTTGTTTTCATTTATAGGATTATCTATTTTTCTTGTGATTACATTTTTTAATTCATGTAACTTTTTATCCCTAGATTCATCTATTTCCTTTGATTTTGAAAGAAGATCTAGTAATATGTCCCTATCATGCTCTAAGTCTTGTTTGTATTTTATCCTATCTATATCTTTAATCTTAATTTTGACCTTGTCCCCAATTGTGAATTGTTCTATAGATGTATCAAGTGGATCAATATCATCAATGTCTAAGGTTATATCATCATTAATAACTGATAATTTCTTTATTTTAGAATTTATATTGTATAAGACCTTTTCTAATGTTATGGTAAAAGAGTTTATCGAACTTTCTAGTCGTTTTAAGAAATTAGTCTTCATAAGAAAAACTATACTCTGTTCACGGTCCATCTGTTTAAATAAAACTCCTCCACTTTTTGCTTTAGTGTCATAAAGTTTATTGTAGTAATCCCTCTTATGAGGCAAAACGTATTTAATAGGTGCATATACAGATAGATTTAATTTTAAAATTTGATTATTTATCTCCTTGAAAGAAGGAAAGTTGTCTAAAATATCAATATCCTCTTTTACATTTTCAGGTTTTAAACGTCTTGGAAATTGTCCAATATCATTGATATTGTAGTATTTCTCAATATGCTTTCTAGAACGTGCTATAGTAAGTGCATCTAACAGTTTAAAATAGTCAAAGTTTAGCATCTCAAGAAGTCTTTCTGTTGTTCTTTCAGATTCCTCTAAGTCTCCCCATCTATTAAATGCAGATTGAGCTTTTCTAAGCGTAGAACTAATACTTTTTATTTCTGCTGTTTTTTCCAAAGCTTTATCATCATCTTCTGTTATAAATGCCAACTGATTTTTTAAGTCATCTAATTTATTGTTAACAGGTGTCGCTGATAACATAAGGACTTTAGTTTTTACACCAGCTTTTATAATATTATTCATTAATTTTTCATAGCGAGTTTCTCTGTCATTGACTGCCACATTATTTCTAAAGTTATGGGATTCATCTATAACTACTAAATCATAGTTTCCCCAGTTTACAAAACTAAGGTCTATATCTCCACTCATTCCACCTTTTCTCGATAAGTCTGTGTGATTTAACAAATCATAATTGAATCTATCTTTGGCTAAGATATTTCTCTTATCATTCACCCTATAAATTGACCAGTTATCACGAAGTTTTTTAGGTGCAAGAACTAAAACTCTACAGTTTCTAAGCTCATAGTATTTTATAATAGCTAATGCCTCAAAAGTTTTCCCAAGACCTACGCTATCTGCTATGATACATCCACCATAAGTTTCTATTTTATTAATCGCACCAACTACGCCATCTTTTTGGAAATTATATAATCTATTCCAAACTTCTGTATCTTTAAAACCAGTTCTTGATTTTATCACTTCTTTGTTGTCATTCTCTTCTAAGAAATCTTTGAAAATATTATATAAAGTTATAAAATACAAAAATTCAGGTGAATTATCTTTATATAGATATTTAATTTTATTTAAAATATTTTTCTTTACATCTTTCAAATGCTCTTCATTGTTCCATATTTGATTAAACTTACTTTTTAGTGCATAATTTAATTCATCACCATCTGTATAAATATTTAAATACATAGGAGTAGAATTTATATATCCTAAACTTGGGCATGATAAAGAAGTTGCCCCTGCTATACTTACACTCTTATCACCACTATCAATGTGGCAAAGACCGCCATCCATCTTAGTGTTTTTTAAGGTTTTAATTTCTACTTTTTTCTTAACCCATTTGGCTAACTCCCTGGCAATATAACTTTGATTAAGAGTACATCTCCCCTTTAGCTCCTCTTCTACCCCAAATAACTTATTTTCATTTTCTTTGATTTTTTTCATGATAGTTTTATTGTCATTCTTCACAAAAGTAGGCTCTGTGTAGATAAATCTCAAGCTATCAATTTTTGATAACTCTTCTTTTAATTCTTGGAAGGCATACAAAGTAAAATATGATGCTGCGATGGAAAGCTTTGAATTTTCTTTTATATTTGTTTTCAATACGTCTCCAACCCTACCATATTGCTTGTTATCTATTAATTTTTCCCCCATTCTAAATCCCCTTTTTTCTTATTAAATCGCATTATTCCTATTATTAATAATAATAACGTTACATGGAAATAAAATCCAGTAAATTTTAAAATTAAATTTTATTTTACTTAAATTATCGCTATTAAGAACAATTTTCTTAGCCATATATCTTTATTTTTAAAATAAATAATATGTTATATATCTCAATAATCAATATACAAAATATTCCATCAAATAGTTGAATCAAAAACTAATTCATTATATAATATTTGATATGTGATTTTTTAAATCATACAAACAATCGCCTACAATTATCTATATCGCGTAATCTATATGCGATGTTCTCCACAAACAGGAAATCGTTTCACAAGAGAATACATTCATTAATCAACACAATAATTTACATAAAAAAACAAAAACAGGAGGACTTTATGGAAGATAGTAAACAAATTTTAGGTACAGAACCTGTTGGAAAACTACTATTTAAATACTCGCTGCCGGCGATAATTGGTATGCTGGTGAATGGGTTATACAATGTAGTCGACAGGATATTTATCGGTAATATGCCGGGGGTTGGACCACTTGCGATAACTGGTCTTGGGGTTACAATGCCTATCACAACTATATTGCTGGCTTTTGGGATGCTTTTAGGTGTGGGGACTGCGACTAATATTTCTATTAAATTGGGACAAGGGAGAAAGGACGAGGCCGAAAGATTGCTAGGTAATGCACTTACTCTAGCTGTAATCATTGGACTTGCAATTATAGTAATTGGGTCAATGTTTGCCGATCAGATACTTGAGCTGTTTGGTGCCAGTCCAGAGAGTTTGGTATATGCAAAGGCGTATGTCAGCGTCGTGTTGTTAGGTGCTATTTTTAACTTAACAGCAATTATTTTCAACAGTACGATTAGGGGTGATGGCAATCCAAAGCTTTCTGCAACAATAATGGTTGTTGGATGTGTCATCAATATAATTTTGGATGCTCTATTTATTTTCGTGTTCAACATGGGAATAAAAGGTGCAGCATTTGCAACTATTATAGCCCAGTTTGTCACTGCCACTTGGGGATTAATTTATTACACTAAAGGAAAATCCAACTTAAAATTACATAAAAATAATTTAAAATTAGAAAAATCTTTAGTTGTGACTATAATTGCAGTTGGAGCTGCTCCATTTGCAATGCAATTGGCGGCAAGTTGCGTCCAAATCATAAGCAACAACGCACTAAGAACTCATGGTGGGGATTTGGCTATAGGTGCTATGGCTACGATAAACTCGATAATCACGATAGTTGGGATGCCGATAGTTGGGATAAGCCAAGGTGCTCAACCTATAATCGGATTTAACTATGGATGTGAAAAATACGATAGAGTCGAAAAAACCCTTAAGTTGGCTGTTATGGCTGCCACTATTGGTTTAACTGTCGGTTGGCTTGTTGTTCAATTCTTCCCACAACCAATCGTAAACATGTTTAACAAGGATGCAAATCTTGTCGCTATATCAGTTGATGGAGTAAGAAAATATCTATCTATGATGCCTTTGATTGGTATGTCTATGATTGGTTCAAACTACATCCAATCAATCGGTCACGCTAAACAAGCAATGTTTTTAAGTTTACTTAGACAGGTAATTTTATTGGTTCCGCTGATGCTTATTTTACCAAAATTCTTAGGATTAAACGGCGTTTGGTTTGCCCAACCAACAGCAGACGTGATTTCTTGCATCGTCACATTTATAATCGTGCGTAAAGAAATCATATCTCATAGAAGTGAAAGTGCCGATTCTGAATCAGTAGCTTAAAAGAAAAAACCACATCTTTCTATCTTAGATGTGGTTTTTTAGTGCCTATTATATAGCTTTTACTTTCCAGAAATGATCTATCAGCTTTATATGCCCCTTAATTCCTAGAAATGCTCTCCGTTTTCGTAATACTTCTCTTTTTCAAAAACTGTAAAAGCTAAGTCCATACTTTCTATATTTAAGTTTTCTCTTATGTTGTTAGTGATTATTTTTGCAACTGTGTCTTGCACTTCTTGACCTCTGTCAAACCAAGCAACTTCAACGAATGGATAAACATCTGCTATTTTGCCATCTCTTATAGCAACAGATTTTATACATTCTATTTCAAAGTAATCTCTTGGGCATTTTACTGCCTCTACTAATTCGTCGACCATCTTTTCGCTTATTTTGCAGATGTCGTTTTCGTTTATTCCTCTTACTTTTATTTGTGGCATAACGTCCTCCTGTTGTCGAATTTATCATCTATTTTGCAATGTAGTAAAATTTTTCTACATGAATTTATAATAGATATATTATAACAAATTAGCAAAAAACAAGTCTAGGCTAAACATTTTTATGTGCCCACCAAAGATCAAAAACTAAACCATATTTATTCTATTGCCTCTAACTCTAGCTTTGTATTTTGATACTGTAGATATTAATAGTAAAAGAATATCTACACAAAAGCTCATTATACCTAGAACTAACACATTTCTAAAAAAGTCATTATCTCTAATGAAAGGATTGTGTTCTATTTCAGCTTTAAAATATGCTTCGTCTCCTTTTGATGTTAGCTCATTAGCAGGGCCACCCACTGTATAAAGCCAATTATTTTTGTTGTATTCAGCAGAATACTCATATAAAGTTACTCCGCTGTAGTCCTTTGCAGGATTCATATAAATTCTAAGGTTTACTACATTTTTAAACTGTTTGCTTTTCAATAGCTTATTTATTTCACTTTCATATTTTGAAACATCATACAATTCATTTGAAGATACTATATAGTTTAATTTTGAATCTAATGTTGATTCGACATAAAAAGTAGTACTGTATAACTTATGCCTTTGGAATATAATCAATGCAACAATTACTAAACATATTGCAGATATACCTCTCAATATTTTTCTACTAAACTTCTTCAATTTTATATTTTCATGCTTTTTTATATTTTTAGGCTTAGCTGTTTTAATCGTTTTATGTAATTCATTTAACATATCTTTCCCACCGTCAAATTTTTCGATGGCTTTGTCATATGCCTCTTCTTCCGTATATCCTTGGCTCATAAACTCATTTGCCGATAATATTAAATGCTCTCGTAGTTCTTCCTTTAACTCCAAAACCTCCGAGCTATTGTCCCCTTTATACAACAAGTGTAAATATTTATCTATCTTATCCATTTTAGTCTCTCCCGTCTAAATATTTGTCCATTATTTTTTTTACAAAAGTCCATTCCTGAACTTTTAAATCCAAATTGCGAACTCCCTTTTCTGTTATTTTGTAGTATTTTCGTCTATTCCCCGGACCTTGGCTGCTTTGCCAGTATGATTCTATCAATCCTTTAGATTCCAACCTTTTTAAGGATATATATAATGTACCGTCTTTCAATTCAAAAGTCGTCTCATCAAGCACATTCTTAGCTATCTCAAATCCATACGAATCCTTCTTCTCAAGTATCGCCAGTATCAAAGTGTCTATATGCCCCTTCAAAATCTCCTTATTTAATTCCACAAATTCACCTCCAAAATTGAATCATTGTATTACGAGGGTTTGTAAAAAACAAAACCTCGCATAACAAGTATTATATATTATCAATACTCGTTATGCAAGGATTATTTGTTATTTTTATATCAAAAAACCACTAAGCATTTAAACTTAGTGGATATTATTTTGTCCAGTCAATTTGGGCATACATAAGCCTGACTGGCTCTTTAAAAATAAAACGTCTTGTGTATTTGAGCATGCTTGCAGAGGCTTCACAAGTTCTATACTATAATTATATACATATTCTAGTGCTTTGCAAATTCAAATTATAAAATCATACTTTATTATTCATACTTGTCCCAGTCTACATTACCCTCCCAATCATAATCTGTTGGCTCATCTTGTTCTTGTTTTTCATACTTATCCCAATCAACATGTCCTTCCCAATCATAATCTGTCCCCTCTTCTAGTTGATCTATCTTCATTTCTCTCATAAATCCTGTCATACTATCTTGATATGGCATGTTATAACAGTCAGCACAAAATATTATACCTTCATAATAGCATGCGACCTCTTTTTTTACTGCTTTACCACAGTTATAACACAAGCCTACACATCCGCAATGATACTTTCTACCATCAAAATACATATTCTTTACTGGCTTTTCTTCACCACAGTCATAACATAGCTCCTTCATTACATTTTCGTCTTTCTTTGCTGTATCGTTACTGTCGCTCACTTTACTAACTTCTGTGTCATTGTTCTTGTCTTCTTTCTTTTGTTCTGTCTTAACAGTTGTTTTATCTTCTGATGCAGTATTACTACTCTCGCATCCTACTACTGTTAGACTCATAGCTATTACTAAAGCTAATATTAATTTATTCATTTTTTCCCCTCCTTAACCCCTTACTTAAATCAATATCCTATTTTAAAAACATTGTTATTATGTATTATTTGTAATAAATCTTACCTTTTGTCTATTAATATAATTATACTCCATAGTTTAATTTAATCATATAATTCCTCTCATTTTTTGAAACAAAAAAAGCAGGAGTTATTTTATATCCTCCTACTTTAACATTTACTATCCTCTGTTTTTTATTATACTTTGAAGTACTCCACCTTTACATTTGTCGCAATTTGCTCCAGCACCAGTAGCTGCTGTAACTTTTTCTACTGTGTCTGCTCCATTTCTAACTGCTCTTGCAACTTCTTCAACAGATACGTTGTTGCATCCACATGCATTTTTTAATATTCTTTGCATTTCTGCTGCTTCTTCTTCGTTTTCGATAACTAAATCAGTCATTCTTCTAAGATCTTCTACAGTTCTTGCTCCCTCTGCTTGAGCCATTCTTATTTTTCTGTATTTTTCTATTGGTAAACTTGTTTCCATATGTAAATTCTCCTTATGTCTGTTTTTTATAGTATACACTAATTTGAATGTGCTATGTTGGAAAATTTAAAATTAAAATTCTTCCTCAATCTCTTCAACTACAAAATCACCATTAGCAAAGCACTTTAAGTCCTCTTCATTTCCCCACACGCTTGTAAGAGTGACTGAGTTGCAGTTGTTGTCTTGTGCGATTATGTAGTTAACTTTCCACTCGCCACTTTCGCTAGTGTCTGTCACTTCATAATATCCTTCCATCATTTTTGTGTCTTTGTTGTAAGTTAATTTTATTGTTTCGCTTTGTTGTGATTCTGGTTTAGTGTAAAAAATCATCGCTCTTTGAATAGCTGTTTCGTCTGTTATTTTGATACTAATTTTTATCTTATCGCCTAATTTGGCTGTTTTTTGGCTTACTTTCAATGTAGACATTTCGATTGTTGGCGGATTGTATTCTGGTGTTGTGTTTATAACTGTGAAATCGCCGCTTGATAAGTCTTCTCTAGGTTTTAAAGTTATGTCGCTGACTGTTACTGAGTTGTATATGTTTCTTGTTCTGTCTTTTGAATCGACTGTAAGTATGCTTTCTGCTTTCCAAGTTCCTGATTCGCTGCTGTTTGAAATTTCGATATAACCTTCATATAATCTTGTTTTTTCGTTGTATTTAAGCTCCACCATTTTTAAGTTTCTCGTAATGCCTGACATATAATACACATATGCACTTTCCATATCGGCATCGTGTGTTATTTTGACACTGATCTTTACCTTTTCCCCTCCAGTGACCTCTGTTTTGTCGGCTTTTAATGTAGCATAATCAACTACAGGTTTTTGCAATTTTCTGTTTGATGTTTGTGCATTAGTTACGTCCTTCTTTTCGGCTGCCTTTGTCTGCAAAATCGCTGAATTATTAGCACATCCTGTACAACATAAAACCATCACAAAAGATAACAACAATATACCCCACTTAATTAAGTTTTTCCTCATTAATACTACCCCCTAAATTTTTTTGGACAACCTTCTTAATTATATTGTATCACCTTAATAATAGCTAAATATCATAAACCGTACGTCAAATAATCCTATCATTCGATTATGTAAAACTCGTTTTCGACATACAATTGCTTTTGGTTACATAAAGTTTGTAAATTCGTTATAGCTGTAGTAAATGGGTATTTATATGTCGCTTAAAAGTCGTTATTTGTACGTTACTTAAAAGCTGCTATATATAAAAAAGGAACACGATTAAGTGCTCCTTTTTGTTTAACTATCTTATATTTGTCTAATTATTTCATATATATATTTACTAACTCATAACATCTTTCTTTTGTTAAAGATGCAGTTGTTGATACATATGCTAAGTCTGCCATAGTTCCGTTCCCGAACTCAGCTGCCTCTGATTCAGCAGTATTATTTCTATACTTTATCCAAGCTCTTTGTTTTGTTCTAAGTGCGTCCATCTCACTTGTAGACAGTTGCGTTTTTAATACACCATAAATCTCATTTAGTGCATCATCCCATAACTCCAAAGCCTCTCCTTCAGACTTTTTCAACTCAGTAGTCGCGTCCCCATAATAAATATTGTCGACCTTTTTTTGAATGTTGTCCAACCTTTGAAGATATTTTGGCTTTAAGCTGTCCACAGATGTATCTGTGCTTGATTGGTAATTGCTTTCTGATTTAGATGATTGATTAGAATCCTTGTTGTCTTCCTTATCCTCATCCTCATCTCCCTCTTTTTCAGATGATTTTTCGTCTTGTGAATCCTCATCAGTCGATTCACCTTGGACCTGTTCCTGATTGCTCGCAACCTGCCCACCTTGTCTGCTTTGATAATCTTCATAACCAAAATGCATAAACACAACCCCCACAACTACTATCAAAGTCGAAAGTATTAACTTAGCTGTTTTTGACTTGATTACTATAAATAAAGCCACAGACAATACGATAAGTACTATTGCTATTGGTAGCATGATATTCCTCCCTTTTTATGTCATTTGTCTATATTTTAGTTTAATGGAGTTGCTAATTTTTGTCTATGATTTTATTTGTTGTTATATTTTATATTAAAAAAGGACTACATTAAGTACAACTCAATGTAATCCTTACTTTCACTTTAAATTATCTCATATAAGCTTCAATTAGATTATAGCATCTCGCCTTATTTTCCAAACTGTTATCTTGACCTTGACTATCTCTATAATTTAGCCATTGTCTTTGTTCTTCCCTAACAGCCTCCATTTGTTCTGGTGACAATCTGTCTTTTAATTCGTCATAAATTTTGTTGACTTCATCTTTCCAAGCATCTTGAGATTCACCCTTTTCACTCAAAGCATCCAACTCTTTCAAATACTTATCCTTCACATCACTGCTAGAGTCTTCTGCTTTGTCTTTGTCCTCATTTTCCTCAACTTGTTTCGCCTCAACTTGATTTGTACCAATATCATAGCTTCCTTTTATAAGTACCATACCCATAGCTACAACAACTATCGGAACCAGAACCCTCGCCCCTTTAAAATTACCTGCAGAAAATAAAACTAAAGCCAAAGTTATAAACACAACACCGACAACTGTGATTAACATTATAGTATTCCCCCCTTTTTTTACTATGATATATGTCTATTACAACTCTGGCTTTTATATTTCTTATTTTTTGGATTTTTATCTTCCATTTTGGAATATGTAGTTTTCTATATCTTTTGATTTATTTATTCTATTAAAAGGTTCTCTTGATATTTGTTAAAAATATCCCCAAGCACAACCAGTACTTGGAGACACCCTATAAAACATCTCTATATTCATCCTTAATATATTCACAAAAATCATTAAAAAACAAATGAAAGTTACTATATCTACCTAGCGAATTTAATTCTTCTTTTAAGAAATTCCATGTATCCTTGTATTCGCCATTTACAGCAAAATCACTGTTTAGCATGAAGTTAATAAATCCAATCTCATTATCAAAGTATTCGTCTTGGAAGTCATACGCATAATCGACCTTTAGTCTTGATTCGAGATTAGCTTCATCATATAATACATGATCCAGATTACAGCAGAAATAATAAGCCCTATAGTTTATAGTTGAAATCTGATTTGTAGTCGATAATAAATTCATCACACTTGATTTTCTACTATTTCTATCCCCTCCATGCTTTTCTAAATGCGCGTGAAATATAAGCCTTATTAGTTCCATTGTAGATTTCTTCTTTTTGTCCGCCTAATAATATTCCTCTAAGATAAAAATCTCTAAGATTATTAGTACTTTTCACACTTGTAAATTTAATATATCTGTTTTCTGGATTTGTTGTCGTAAACACAATTGAATCTTTGTCCAGTTTTTCAAGTGCTCTAAGGTTATGAGAGGTAAATATAAATTGTCCTTTGCAGTTATCTTTTATAACATCTAGGATTTCTCCCAATAAATATTCAAATACACCTGCATCAAGTTCATCCACTGCCAACAATATTTTTTCATTATTATACATAGCGATTAATGCACTTAATATTGATATTATTTTTTTAATTCCATCTGATTCATATTTAAGTGGTATTTCAATTCCCTCTCTATTTGAAAGGAGTTGAACTCTGTATCCTTCTCTACCATCTTTTAAAGTTTCTATTCCATAATTTTTTAATTTTATATTTAAATTAGGAATGATATTTTCTACAACTATATTTATTTGATCTATTATCTTGTTTAATGTTTCTAATTTAGTCTTGTCGATAGTTGTAATATCAAAAAGTTTTATAGCGATAACACCTGTCGACATACCGTCTTTATCTTCAATTCTAAAACTAAACGGCATTATTCCGAATGTATTTATAACACCTGATTCATCATTCTCAACAATAAATAAATTGTATTTTGCAAAGTACTGAATACTCTTAATTATTTTTACGATTTCAACATCTTCTGTCAGAGTATTTTCAAATAGTTTGATATTGTCGTTGTTGAAAATATATGATTTGCAAAGTCGTTTAGAAAATTCTTTTTGGAATTTTAAATCTAGCTCATTATCTTTTCTTTTGCTCACCATTTCTTCATATGTCTTTTTAGGTGTAAAAGGTATCTTTTTATTTTCATATTCGTAATTCAAAATATCACATTTTCTAGTCCACTTTTCATTATCTAATTTTGAGTAACTCATTTTTTCTTTTGTTATTTTTATTAATGGATTTTCTTTATCATTGTCATCATCTGTGTCATTTAAGTTTACTTCTACTTTACTTATCTCAACTTCATAAAATACTTTATAGTTTTCATCATTTAATTCCATAAGAAATTCAAAATCTAAAATCATATCTTCCTTATTTGCAGAAATTAAATATATAAAGTCATTTGACAACTTTCTTCCCAAAAGTAACTCTTTTAATAATACTAAAGAATCTATAATAGATGTTTTTCCTGAGCCATTCTGACCATATATTCCAGTTACATGCTTCAGGGTTTCTCTTTTGGATTCTTTGTTAAATGTTATCGAACCGTTATATACATTTTTCAAATTTTTTATATTTATTTTATTTAAAGTTATAATGCTCTCCACAATTTTCCACCTCGCTCTATATTATTATATAGAATATTACCTTGATTTTTTCCAATTTTGAAATAAAATATTCCGTTTTTAAAAATTAAATTGGATTTTTAGTTTATTTTATTATATATTATATTTTTTCTTTTTTGCACTTTAAAGTAAAATTCTAAGAATAAAATTCACAAAAAAATTGCCACAAAATTAGTTTGTGGCAACTTTTAGATACAATATTAATTTTATATATTAAAGAACTATTTATCGTAGGTTTTATTCGTTTTCCATTTGTTTTTTCAACATTTCAGCGAATTCATGTTGTTGTTTTCTTTCTTCGTCTTGTAATTCTTTCATTCCTTTATTTATTGCTTTTGCGTATTTTTCTGCTTCTTTTTCGTCTTTTTTGTATTCTTTATAATCTGCTTTGGCTTCTTTTTTTAGTTCGTGGCCTAATTCTTTGTCGTATTTGCCGACTTCTTTTATGCCTTCTTTGACGTCGTGTTTTAATTCATGTTCTAATTTTCTTTCTTCTCTAAGTTCATGACGATATTCTTTTCTGCCTTCGTGATGTTCTTTCATTTCTTCAAATTTGTCTCTAATAGTCATTGTCTTTCTCCTCTCTATAAAGAAATACTTAGTAATAGATTATCCAAAATTGCAGTATGATATTATCTAAAGTTGCTGTATTTTTTGTCAAAAATAGTTTTTTAAAAAAATAGCTAGTTATAATCTAAATTCAATAGTTATAATTTAGGTTGCAGTTCAAGTTATAATTTGGGTTACTATTCAGATTGTAATTTTGGTTACTGTTTTAGTTATAATTTAAGCTGCCATTTAGACTTATTTACTATTTTGGATTTTTAGAACATCTTTAATTTCATGTCTTGATTTTATGCATAGTTTTTTAAATACTGTCTTTAAGATTGTTTTGACTGTATTTACTGATAAAAATAATATCTGTGCTATTTCATTATTTGTAAATCCTTGTGCTGCTAATTTTGCAACTTCCATCTCTCTTTCTGACAGCATGATTAATTTTGATTGTTGTTTTTTAACAATTTTTAAAAACTCTACATATGGCTTTTTCAGTTTTCTAATTTCGTCTATCTCTTTTTTAAAGTTTCCATTTTGATATATTTCATCCAGCAATTTTTGTATATCTTCGTAGTTTTCTGCAAAAATCATATATAATTTGTCGCTCATTCCAATTTCCAAAGCATCTTCTAATTTTTTGATGGCGTCTTCTTTTTTGCCCAAATTATAATAGGCAATTGATAGATGTATATTTTCAAAAATTTCGCAGAGCAAAGTAGGATATATTCTCGCCATCGCAATGTTTTTATCATAAAGTGCAACGACTTTTACATATTCCTTTTTACTTATAAGAACTTTTGTGTAGACAAAATTCACAAGTGGCATTGTCGGGAACAACAATCTCGTATTTTCAAATTTTCCGTTTGCTATCCATTTTGGAATTTTGCTTTCTTCTTTTAAATTAGAATATATATACGCCCTTATCAAATCGAGCGTATCAGAAAACATATGAAGTTCGTTTATATAAATTTTGTCCTCGATTTCCTCCATCAAAGTCAAAAACTCTTCGTACATACCTTTGTATATAAATATCCTCAATTTCAAAAACAATGCACAACACAAAATCCCAGAATATCTATCACACTCAAGCATCGCCTTGCCTAATGCTATCTCTGCATTTAATATGTCGCCCTGATTAAAACACACCTCAGCCTCCATAATATAATCTGCACCTTTGCCGTGATTTTCGGTAATCTTGTAGTAATAAGGCATTGCACTTCTCATTATCTTCACCTGTTCTTGCAGTTTACCTTTTTCTCGATAATACATATATAACACAGATGGCGAACCAAAAGTCCACGTGGATTTGTTCGTCATAATTGTGGATGGTTTATACATCAACTCACACGCCTCTTTGTGAAGGCACAACATCGCCTCTATATTGTTGTGTTTTGTAAAACTAAGTATAAGTTTCATCTCGCCAATCAGTTGATTTCTCTCTTTGTCGTCTATATTTTTATCATTTGCCAAGTTTTCATAAAACTGATCACAAACCTTGCCAAACAACTTCATCTCATTGTAAGTAAACAATCTTCGTGCGTATACTAATAATGCAAGGTGATTTTTTTGTTTAAACTCATTTGGACAATTTTCCATGCACTCTATAAATCTGTCCTTGATTTCCCCTGTGATGCTGTTTCCCTTGTCTTGGACCAAAGTATTTAAAAAGCTTTCGTAGTCCCCAGCTTTATAAAAATAATCCATACTCAAAACATATTTTCCCTTTTTATAAAACCAAAGTCCGCCTTTTTTATATACTTCTTTTTTATAATCATCATCTTTTTCTTTTAATTTTTCCAATAAACAAGTTCTAAAAATCGCATGGAATAGATAGACTTTGTTCTTCTTGTCATACTTTACAAACGCGTTGACCTGAGTCAATTCCTTTATCAAAAAATCAACATCTTCATCATCAGTAACAAATTTCACCTGCTCTAATGTAAACTGATCAAATACACACAACCTTAGCAAAAAATCTTTAAACCTATCCTCAAACGGTTCATACACCAGCTTTTCAACAAGTTCATATATATTCTCGCTTATCTCAATCGTGTTGAATTCTATATAATTTAGCATAAGCAGATATATCACACTTATCCAACCTTCACTCTTTTTATAAACATCATTCGTATTCAAACTGTTCAAATCAATCCCGCAAAGCTTGTAGTACTTTTTTATATCATCTTTATCAAATTCCAAATAGTCCTTAGTAATATAATTCACGAGCTTTTTTAACTTAAGTTCCTCCAGTTCAATATCTGGCGTATTTCTCGTAATTATAATTAGGTGGATTTTGCTGTCCATACTTTTGACCAAGTTGTAAAACAATTCATCCAAGTTTTTATTATCTATCAAATGATAATCGTCTAAAATTATCGCAGTTTCTTCTTTTATATAAATCGAATTTATAAGTTCAATGCATTCCTCAAGCATAATGTTGTCCTTTGGCAGTCCTATATTTTTTAAACAACTGCCTGCATTTTTGTCCATCTTGCTGATTATTCTGCAAAACCCCTGCCAAAACGCAATATCAGAATCAGAGTATATATTTTGCCAATAGTAATTAGTATGGAATTTGTTCAGATATATTTTTATCGCTGTTGTCTTTCCATATCCCATCGGTGCCTCAACTACAGTAAGTTTATATGAATTGATCTTGTTTATTTTCTGTGCAAGTTTCTTATTCACATAAACCTCATTCGTATTATATTGCTTGATATATTCCATATCCCCTTTGCCAAACTCCCTTCTTAGAATCATACTTCTTGTTAAACAAAGTTTTACCTAAACTTCTTTTAGCTCGACTTTATTTATAGTCTCGCTTATTTTTAACCCTATATTCTAATTATATATTATTCATTATCTGGATTTAGCATTGTATGTGAAATTTTAGGCAAAAAAAATAGGAACTAATGCTCCTATTTTTTGTATATTAATTTTAAACTAATTAATTATCTATCCAAACCTAATTTTTGTATCCGCAATAAGGACAAGTACCGTCGGCATTTATAGTTGCACTTCCACAATTTTTACATTGAGAATCGTGATTTGCCCCATCTTCATTTAACTTTTTGTAGCCACATCTTTCACAATATCCATTTGGATGGAATGTCATCTTGCCACAAGAAGGACATTTTGTGTAGTCGCCGTAGTCTCCACTTTCATATTCTTCGTTTTTATTAGTATTTTTATTGCCGTTGTTTTGATTAGTTGTATTCTTGTTGTTATTTTGATTAGTTGTGCTTTGATTATTGTTTTGATTTTTACCCGTATTGTTTTTATCTGTGTTATTATTTTTATCTTGTTCTTCTGTTTTTATTTCTATTTTATATTTTTCTGTTCCTTCAATTCTATTTAATATATTACATACATATCCTGATATTTCTTCTAAATTATAGCTATTTATTGAGTCTTTCAATACTTCCATTTCATCCCCATAATCCTTGTTAGCTATGATAGATTCATCTATCTTATCTCCGTACTTGACTAGCTCATCCTTACAATCCTTAGTTCCCCCATCCGAATCTTTTAAAACAATATACATATCTTTTAATAATGCCTTTATATCATCTGTAGTAGCAGCCTTAGTCTGCTCTTCTTGTTTTTGCTCTTTAGTCGTGTTATTGCTTGACTCATCACTACTAGACGAACACCCCACAACGCCTAGAGTAAGTACTAGTGATAATATGATAACAGTTAGCCTTTTCAATTTAGATTCCCCCTTCTAACTTATATCCTAAAAATTTTTTCTTTATAATTATATTATAGTAGAAATTTTAGAATATAACTTGGTTTGGGGTTGTTTTCACCCGGGTGATTTTGTAGATTCTTAATTATTTATTCAAAAGAAAAACCACTGACAAACTTGTAATTTTCAGTGGTTTCACATCTAGCTATTTTAGTTTTGCAATTTATCTATTACTTTGCCTATATCATCATCAATGCATATAGACTGCTCTTTTATTTCATCTGGGGCGATTGATTCTCCATAATTAATGCAGACATAAGTTGCTTTTGGATTGTTCATCGTCATTTTCCAGAATGGATACTTAATCCAAACTGGTGTATTTGCTCCTACCCCAAGCTCTAAATATACTATTTTTGAGTTTTTATGTTTATTTATAAAATTGTCGTATCTATTTTTCGCCTTGTACCATCCCTCATCTTGAACAAATGTATTGTCACATCTAAGATTCATCGTCATAGGCTTTTGACAAACTGGGCAATAAGGAACTAATTCACTTGGAATCTTCAAGTTTTTTTGCTTTTTCACCATCTCTTTTACTTGTTCTTCGTTGTCGTAAGTTTGCTGGTGACATGGCTCGCTACATTGCCATAATCCATAATCCCCTTGCATATAAAACAGTCTTTCTTTGTCAAACCCACTTCTTTGGAAACAATGATCCACATTAGTCGTTATAACAAAGTAGTCCTTGTTTTTCACTAAGTTCAACAAATGTTCATATACAGGCTTTGGCACATCTACATATCGGTTGTAGTAAATATGTCTGCTCCACCATGCCCAATATTCCTCAAGCGTTTCGTATGGATAAAATCCCCCGCTATACATGTCTGGAATGTTGTATTTCTCAATAAAATCCGAAAAATATTTTTCAAATCGCTCAGCACCATAAGTAAGCCCTGCTGATGTCGATAAACCAGATCCTGCCCCAATCACAACTGCATCTGCCTCATCTAATACTTTTCTTAATTTTTTTATATTATTTGAGTAACTTTCTGTATATTTCTTTGTCCATATCTTTGAAAACATTGAAAATCACCTTCTTTAAACTAGTTTCTTTTTTCATAAATTCTTCAACAGTTTTGACTGCGATTTGTGCCGCTTTGTCATTAGGAAAATGGAACTCTCCCGTTGAAATACAACAAAATGCTATGCTCTCCAAGTTGTTTTTGGCTGCTAGTTCCAGACAAGATTTGTAGCAACTTGCAAGCAAGTCACAATCTTCACTTGTAAGTTTACCATTTATTATTGGACCGACTGTGTGGATTACATATTTGCATGGCAAGTTGTATGATTTTGTGATTTTTGCTTGACCAGTTGGCTCACCATATCCTTGTTTTGTCATAATTTCATCACATTCTAGTCTAAGCTGAATACCTGCAAACGAATGGATGCAGTTGTCAATACATCTATGGTTTGGAACATAACACCCTGTCATGCCACTGTTTGCCGCATTGACAATCGCATCACAACGAAGAGTTGTAATATCTCCCTGCCAAAGATAAATCCCATCTTTTATAGGTTTTAAATCATCTATATCAACAATACCTTTTCTTTTAGTTTCCTCTTGAAGATATTCATCTTGCACTTTTATAAATTTATCGTCTATATTTTTCGCAATACGCACATTCATCAATGCACGCAACAATGCTCTTTGTTCTTCAAAATCTTGAGGTATTTCTATATCTTCATATCTTTTATCCTCTTTTAATAATTCCTGTATTAAAAATAATCTTCTTTCGTTTTGATTCATTATAATCAACCCCTTTTCTAATACATTTTACATTGTAATAATAATTATTACATCAAAGTTTTTAAAAAAATTTGAGACCTGGGGTTACTTTTCCCAAAGCCTCAAATTATTATTTTCCAATATATTTTTCTGTGTCTTTTTTTACATCTTCTAAAGTTATCGATGCTAGTTCTCTCTCCATTGCATCTTGCACTTTTTTTAATTTATCATCCAATATAAAATGAATGTTGCGACCAACAGGACATTTTGTATTTGGATTTTCGTGGAAATGGAACAATTCTCCGTTATCCACACACTCTACAGCCTTGTATATATCTAAAAATGTGATTTCGTTTAGTGGTTTTGCTATCGATGCACCACCTGTTCCTCTGGCAACTTCAACAAGACCTGCAGCCTTTAGTTGACCTAAGATTTTACGAACTATAACAGGGTTTACATTTGTACTCCCAGCTAAAAAGTCGCTCGTTATCTTATACTCATCTTTAAATGCATCGATGCAGGCAAATATATGAACTGCAAGTGTAAATCTGCTAGAAATCTGCATACAAAACACCTCTCTTTCGCCTTTTATTATATAAAATAGCTATTTAGCTGTCAACGATTACACCTGTGGATAAGTATTACTGTCTTTTCTCAATACACTGCTTTGGACAAATTTCTGCACAATTGCCACAATGCAGACAATTGCTCTGATTTATTAATTAAAATTGATAAGGTGGATTACCAGAAAAATCAGCTATTACACCGTGTGGATTTTCTAAATAGAATACTTCAAATATTGGGTTGTCAGCAGTTTGATATTGACCTTTTACTATTGGATTATTCATGCAACCTTCTTTAACTTCCATATTATTTTCAAATACTGCTTTTCCTGCTAGACGAATCCATGCGTATTCTGGTGAAGAAACAGAAATTTCTATTTCAGGATTTTCCATCATATCTTTATAAACATCTTTTTGATTGTTTGTGCAGAACCATAATTTCCCCTCTTGTTCAAAACAAAACATAAATGGACGACATTTTGCCTTTCCATCACGACCAACAGTCGCTAAATATTGAACTGGATTTGCTTGTAAAAATTCTACTACTTTTTTCATAATTCGATACCTCCATATTATTTTATATAAACTATACCCCATTGCCGTTTGTGGTTATAACTTAAGGCAACGAACAACTTTCTTTGTTGTAACCTTTTTGATTACAACTAAATTGTATTATTTTCGAGTTGTAATGTCAATAGTTACAACGAAATTTTTCAAAAAAAAATTTAGGACCCTAGATTTTATATCCAAAGTCCCAAATTTTTTAGATGTACTTTTTAAGTTTATAATTCTTTAAATATATTGTTTAGATTTATCTTTATCTATACTCTCAAAACCTTCTTCTTCATCATTTTCAACAATTTCTTTTGCATTGTCTTTCTTAGAGTAAGCCAAAATCACAGTTGTAATAATTATGCATGCAGTCCCAATAAAATCCCACACTCCAAAAGGATTTTTAAGCCATATAACTGATAAAAACGCTGCTGATAATGGTTCAAAAGCACCTAATATACTTGTTTCTGCCGGTTGAATATAGTTTAAACTTCCTAAATAACAGCAATATGCAAATAATGTACCAAAGATAACCACAAATCCAACTGCTAAAACTGTTCCAACTGACCAACTTCCGCTAAATTGCCATATTGGATTTATAAAACTGAATGCTATTCCACCGATTATCATACCCCACCCAATTATACTAATTGCTGAATATTTTTTCAGCAAATTAACTGGTTGCAATGTATAAAGTGCTACTGCTACAGCTGAACCCAATCCTGCAAATAATGCTTCTTTTGATATAGATAAGCTGTTTATATTCCCTTTTGTAATTATAAAAAATGTCCCCAATATAGCTAATGATATTGCAAGCAATTGGCTCTTTTTAGGCAACTTCTTGCTACAAACTGCAACATAGCACGTAATAATTACAGGTGACAAATATTGAAGTATCGTTGCTGTGGCAGCATTTCCATGTTTGATTGCTATGAAATAAGTATATTGAGAACCCAATATCCCCAACACACCAAAAGATATAAGAGTTATCACATCTTTTTTACTTTTCCAAATTTCTGTAACACCTTGATCCTTCTTTAATAATCCATAACTTAAAAGTAAAATACCTGATAATAATAACCTAACGACTACGAGCCACTCTGGAGTAAAATTATGTTGAAATAAAAATTCTGCAACAGTTCCACAAATTCCCCACAACGTAGATCCAAAAATAACTAAAATAATACCTTTTAAACGTAATTTATTCATATTTATTTTTCTTTCCTTTCATAAAATTTTAAATTTAGTATATAATTATTACTAATATTAATTTTAAATATATTGATTTGCTAAATCGAATACATATTTATTTTATTGATATTTTCAATGTATAACAATTAATATATTGCCTATTATTGAAACTATATTAGCCAAATTAAAAGGAGGTGGAAAAATGCAATTATTTAGAATAGAAGTTGATGATGATAATAGAGAGATAGTTAAATACAAAAGTGGTGATTTTCCGTTTCTTATATATACAGATGAATTTCGTCTATTTGATGAAGGTTACATAAGGTGGCACTGGCACAAAGATCTTCAAATTTCGTATGTATTGGATGATGATGTATGTTTTCAAGTAAGTGGTGAGGAAATAATTTTGAGCCCAGGAGAAGGTATTATTTTTAATTCCAACGTACTTCACCAAATCAAACCTGCTAATTACAATTGTAAAATGATTTCTATTATGTTTGACCAAAGTATTATCGCCGGAAGTGACCACTCACTTATAAGCAAAAAATATGTGGACACTGTTGTAAATACAAATAACTTAGATTTTGTAGTTTTAAAAAGAGATGTAGATTGGCAAAATGAAATTTTAAAATATGTTGAAGAAACTAATTCTGCTTATAACTCTCAGGACTATGGTTATGAGCTTGAAATAGTAAATAATATAAATTGGATTTGGCTTAAACTTATACGAAACTTAAAAGACAAAATACAAAGCCCTCCAAAGAAAGTTTCGCCTGATGATGAAAGAGTCAAAACTGCCATCAACTACATCAAAGCCAATTACACCCACGAAATCTCTCTCGACGATATCGCCAAATCATGCAATATAAGCAAAAGCGAATGTTGTAGAAGTTTTAAACGTGTTTTAAAAATGACACCATTTGAATATTTGATGGAATACAGAGTGCTAAAAGCAACAGAATATCTGTATAAAACCGATGAACCAATCTCTAACATCTGCATAAACGTTGGATTTAATGGTATAAGCTATTTCGGAAAGACATTCAAAAAATTTATGCATTGCACACCATCACAATACAGAGCTAATATTAAAAATACAAAAAAACTTGGATCAACAGAAATAAAAAAAGATAATTAATAAAAATAAATTACAATAAAGCGAAAAGGCTGCCGTAAAATTTACGACAGCCCTTTCACAATAATAACCATTTAATTTAAAATTCTATTCTATACAAATTTTTAGGAATTATTAGCTATTTTAGTAAAACTTATTTAATAAAACTTAATTTAAAGTGTTAACAACTTGGATATCGTTATAAGGGAATATCTTCATTTCACTTGAGTCCAAGTCTTCCTTATGCATATCCACCATGTTTACTTGGTTGTTGTTATAAGATTTATAATAATAAAGTCCTTTTTCTAAATTCATACAAGAACTATATTGAGTGATTTCGTCCTTACCATCTTTAGTTATTACTGAACCTTTTACCATAGCAACATTGTTTAAAATGTGGAAGAATTCAACAATTCCATCGTCTTTAATATCTTCCATAAGAATTTGTGCTCTTAAAAATGCCACTCTTACAAATCTAGATGGTGATGAAAAATCTCCAGGAAGTCCAATACCACCAGTTGCTGATCCAAGAGGAGTTAATTCTAAATCGCTCCAATTTGCAGATGTTGGTTGAACTGGAGTTGCGTTCATATATTGACGTAGATTAGTTGTATGCCAATCAAAAGAAGGAGCATTAGTCATTACACCAACTTTATTTTCATAAACTTTAAAACCTTCTTTAGTTTTCTCAATGACTATAGCTTTCCCTGTTTTGTCAGTAACCATCCAGTGAAGTGTTGGAAGTCCGACATTTTCTGCAAAAGGTCTAGCAACTAAATTTATTTTATCTAGATAAGGTCTTAATTCATCTAAAGTTGCAAAATTTCCAGTAATCCAAAGAATTAAATCATATGGAGGCATATTTTCCATACCATCTTTAGTTTCTTCTTCCCAATATGCATCAGGGAAATTAAGCCCAGCACAACCTAGTCCCGCTTCGTTTATAGCCTCAGCAAATAATGGGTGATTGTCCATAACTGATGCCATCCCAATAATCGCATACTTAACCTTTTTATTTTCACCCGAAACCTTGTCTACATACTCAAACTTTCTAGGAACCACTACCGGTCTTTGACCAAATGTATATTCCAAATCCATATTTCTTCCGAATAAATGCTCTTTGTCAAATGTTAGTAAACTTAAAGCCGTACACATGTTAAAAACCTCCGTTTATGTAAATAATCTTTCTTAGTTATCTTGTGTAAAATTTTATTATTTATACATAATTTGTTGTGTAAGGCCTTTCTCAAAATCATTGACTTCAATAATCTAATTAATGTATGCTATTATATAATCTTCAAAATATATGTATGAAAATTTTTATTTTGAGGATAATATAGAAAAGATAATTCTCATCGAATAAACGATGACGATATCTTTTTTAAGAAAATAATTCTCATCGGATTGACGATGATGATTATTTATCGAAATTAATTGCTCACATTTATATGTGGGCTTTTTATTAGTTTTTGACAATTCTATAAAAAAATAAACACATTAAATCCATATTTTAAAAAATATAAATTATATGTGTTTATCTATATTTCATATTCTCACCTAACAACAATCCCAATTATACAAAACATCAGAAAAGTCCAAATTCTTCAACCTGTCCGAATTAATAAAAAAATTACAAACGCCAGAATCCCCCCACATTATATGCACTCCTTCATCGTCATCATCTGTAGTATCAATTTGCAACAACAAAGTATCATATGCATTGCAATCTTCAAATTCTCTAGGATCTGATTGTGTGAAGTAAGGATAACCTCCGACCTTATTTCCTTGACCTGAAACCTCTTCTGAAAGTTCATCCAAAATATCAAACACATCTTCTTCATCGTCTAGTTCATAAAATGATTTTATCTCATTTTGTGGAAATAACTCATTATACTTTTTCACAAAATATCCATCAAATTTGCAGTCTTCAAAAGACATCCCTTCTTCACTTATCTCGAAGTTTATCTTAAACTCACCTTCAAATGGCAATAAATATTCCTCCTCCAAATAAGGTTTATACTTCTCAACTAAAAACTCTTCTTTTACATTTTTATCGATTTCATCATAATAAATCACTCTAAACTTATTTTGTTCTGTGTTGTCGTCATCATACGCATAACAATTATCCATAAGTATGAAAAATTGCAACAGACCTTTGTGAGGAAAATCATTCATCCCCTGCAAATCCTCACAATTTATCTGTGCCAATAATGTAAGTTGTCTGCCATCACTATCAACAGGAAATTCACCATCAACAGGCAAATAAGGAATTCCCCCTAATTTTGAATCTGTTAAATTTAGTTTTTGTTTTTTAAGCTGAATAGTTGCGACTTTTTTCGCAGTTTCTTTGTTTATTTCTTTGCATATTTTGAAAATAACTTCTTTCTTATTCATACTATCGCCCCTTTAGTTATAAATCTTACTTAAAGTTTATAGTTCAAATTCTAAAAAATCAACAAAAATAGACTTACTCAACTATTAAAAGAGAATTAGTAAATAACTACAGCCATCAGGAGCAAGATATAATTCTTAAGTTTATAAAGGATTTACAGGATAATAATATAAAAAATATTTTATAAATCCACATAAAAAGGTGCTATAAAATAGATTCCCTCTACTCTGTAGCACTTTTTTATTATTTATTATAATTGTTTAAATCTAATATTTGATTGTCTGATTTTTTCTATGTATTGTGATTTGCTTTTTTCGGCATCATTATTACGTAGAAACACTCCAACTAGCCATAATGCTGCACATGCTATAATTATTATTCTTATTATTCCGCCTGTAAATTTTAACGCTAAAAAACTTGCAACAGCAAAAATAATAATGCCTGTAATGTTTGTACATGATTTAGAATCCATAGGAATATAGTTATCAGCTGGTATTTTTGCATTATTATATATATAATCTTCATATAATTCGCTTTCGTATTTTAAAATTTCATAATTATACATATAATCAAAGAAAGATTGGATGTGGTCTAATTTTTTATTAAAATCTTTTATAAATTCTTCATCCTCAGTATCTTTTAATATTCCATCCCAATAATCATATTCTATCTCCGATTTTTGAGGAAAGTCATTTTTAGAATACAGAGGATATGCTTTTGCTGATTTAAATCCTAAGTTTTGTGTCATATAAATATCATAATCCTTTATAGTAGCATTATTTATATCTATACATTTTACATAACCTTCTACAGTCAAAACATTAAGATTTAGACTATTATCTATTTCTTGATTAACTTCATCTAACATTTTCATAGCATTAACTGTGAAAGTAAATTGGGTTTTTAGTTTTTCTTCAAAATCTTCATATGTTACTCCATTAAATGTATTTCTCTCTTTGTGATATTGTAATGCTTTTTCTTTATAGTTCAAATATAAAAGCTCTTTATCAATACCGACATATTTTGCAAGATTATTTAGTTCTAAATCGTTGGGATCTAAATAAAGTAATCTTTCATAAAAATCAACATTATAAGGATACATAGAGATACAATCTATATTCTTCTTAAAAAACTCTTCTTCATTTTTTTCGTATCTTATTATATTTTTAAAAATAGAATTACTCTCCCTTTGATTTAAATCATATTTTTCTACAACATCATTTAAATGTAGTTCATTCATAAAACCATCAAAACATCCTCTTATTGAACGTATAGCACAAGTTTGTAATTTATAGCCTTTTCTGTACTCTTCTAATAAATCTGATTTTTTACTTTTAATTTCAAGACTATCACTCATTTTTCTAGAAGCATCCCCAAAACTATGTAAAAAATCACTTCCCATATTAAGCATTTTGGCTTGTGCTGCTCCTTTTAAGGCACCTTTAATACCAAAACCCCCGCCTTGCCATCTTGCCCTGTTCTGCTTCTCCATATTCCTTTCATATTTGAGCTGTTCTTCTGAATATAAAATCATACTGTATCTTCTTTCTAATTCATTTTCAACATCATCAAAATTAACATATGACCAATATTTGTGCAAAAATGTTTCCCCATCAGTATTTATAATACCAATTTTATATAACTCACCTATACAAAAATCTATACACTCTAAAATTTTATTCCCTATCACATTTGGAAATCCGTCTATTAATCTTTCTATATTTGTTGTTTCATTTAAAAATTTTTCAACTTCATCTACTGCTTCTTGAGAAAATACAGAGAACCTGTTTTTATATTCATTATAAATTTCAAAATCATCATCATATTCAACAACCTGACCAAATAAATTAAACTTCTTCATCACTCAACTCCCCTATAAATAAGAAAATATAAATTTCTTTTCTATTCTTATAAATATGTGATTAGGACATGAATTATTAATATTATTCACTCATGTCCTATATTCTAACAATATACTAATATTTAAATGAAAAAAGGGAGTGTTGCAAAATATGGTAAAAACTATTTTGCAACACTCCCTTTTTATTAGTTATTTGTTTTGTTTTAGATTATATATATCAATCCCGGGGGATATGTTTTGTTTACTTAAAAATTTTTAAGTAATTTACAACAAATATTGGGGATTTTCTGCATCTACAAATCCAACTTCTACTTCACAGTCAAAATTGTCTTTTAATAATTTTGCTAGTTCATCTCTAGCATTAATTATACTGTCGTAATTTTTATCTTTGAATCCATCTATAGGGAAGAATACGTCTGTTGTTTCGTTTGTGATTTTGCCTTGTTCACTTTGTCTCCAAATCCATCTTCTTGTTCTAACTTTATCTCCTACAGAGTAAATTAATTCGCCATCTTCTAGGTATTCTTCTTCGTCTGAACCAAACGGTATAAAACTGTCGCCCTTGTTTGAAAATCTAATACATATATCATCATCTAAATTTCCTATGTCATGTGCCCCTAAAGGTACAAGATATTTTATTGATAGTGAATTTCCTAAGTCCACAATTGGGTTGATGCTTGGAAATCCCTTATGTTTTGAAATTCTTGTGATTATTGCCTCTATAGAACTCATAAATTTGTTAGGGTTTATTCCTAACTCTCTAAATTTATCTCTATAGCTCACTATTTCATCCATTTCTTTTACTTTTTTATCTTGGAATTTTTCCTCTGCTATAGATATATTTTGATTTAACATCTCTGCTATTTTCTCGCTTTTGCTATTATCTATACCTTTTGCAACTACAATTCCAAGACAAAGATTATCCATTTTTTCAAAAACATCTTTTGATACACTAAATTTCATAATTTCACACCTCAAAATACAATTTAAAAATCTATCTATATTAAACTTTTAATTAAAAAATATACAACGGGTATACATAGTGATGGCAATAAATTTAGAGTATTTATTTTCTTTATGTTTAATATACCAAGTCCTGAGCTCAATATTAAAATCCCTCCAACTATTGAAATCTCGTTTAATAATTCCGGTGTTATATATCCTGATACGACGTTTGCTGATAAATAGATTAAGCCTTGCCATAAAAATAATACACCAGAAGAAACTATTATACTTATACCGAATGTTGAAGCCAAAACTATTGAAGTAACACCATCTAAAATAGCATTTGTATATAACAATGTATTGTTTCCGTTTAATGCACTTTCAAGCGGGCCGACAATTGATAATGTCCCAGCACAAAATAGCAACACTGCTGTAGATAATCCCTCTGCTGAACTACCATTAGAGAACTTTTCTGTAAGATTATTCACTTTGCTATCTAAAGACATCCATTCTCCGATAAAACCGCCTATAGCTAAACTTACAATAAATAAAACATGGCAATCACTCTTTGTAATACCTTCAATCGCTGAACTAATTCCTAATATTGTTGCAGATAAACCCATAGCCTGCAACATTGTCTCTTTGTATCTTTCTTTTATGCCTTTTTTAAAACTTGCACCTAAGATACTTCCTCCCATAATAGCAACACTATTTACTATTGTTCCAATCATATTAACACCTCCAATCCTCTATACCAAAATTATATAGTCTACAGTTCCTGGAGAGTCAACATCAATTTACTAATATTTGAATTTCTGTCACAAATTCAGTTTTTTCAGTAGTTAGACCGTAGTCAATAAGTGTCACTTCCACCGAATCATCTGCAATTTTATACCCTTTTTTATGTATATATTCTAAAATATATTTATAATATTTTGGTGACATTTTATGATCTCCATTAAACCTAACTGTTATATAATTTCCTTTGGGCAATACTTTGATAAATTTCTTTTTATACTTTTCTCCCTCTGCAAATATAAACATAGAATCATACTGTTCAAATTCACCCTGCTCTAGATGTTCTTTTGAAATAGACACTCCTACTTTTCCGTTAAACGCCAATCCATTTTTCTGCGTTTTGTTTTCCAAGTCTCTAATCGACAATTCTAAATCATCATTTGTTCTTATTTTCTGTTTTAATAAGACAATCTTTCTCTCATCAAACTCAATCTCCTGAATAATATTGAGCTTGTCGTACTGCCTTGCATAATTAATTTGTTTAAGCGTGTTGTCTATTTTCTTTTCGATTTTCTTAAGCTCTTTTATCTTATTTTTTGTTACCTCCTTTTGTTCTTCTAACAAATTCGTTATATTATCGATATTTCGCTTGCTCAAATGCGAATCTATCTTGCTAAGAGGCATTCCAACTGCCTTTAAATAAAGTATTGTGTTTAATTGTTCAAACTGATCTGTTGAATAATATCTATAATTATTAGCCCTGTCGATAAATATAGGCTTAAAGAGATCAATCTCATCATAATATCTAAGTGTCTTAATATTTATATTAAATAGCTTGGCCATTTCGCCGATTGAAAACAAATCCTTCATATTATTCACTCCTATCCTATCTTTTCAAAAAAATACTTATATATAAATTATAAATATAAATGAAAAAAATAAGAAGAACACCTTAAGCATTCTTCTTATTTTTATATCTCCTCAAAACTCATACTAAATTCCATACCAGTTTCCGTTCCTTCAAATGAATAAGGTACATTCAATGATTTTAATATCTGTTTAACGATATAAAGTCCTAATCCATTTCCCCCAGTATTTTTATTTCTATCAAATTCTGCTCTATAAAATGCATCAAATATATATTCTAGGTGTTTTTGTGGTATTGGTTCACATTCATTTTCTATAATTAGCGAGTTTTCTCTAAAATATATATCTATATTTTTATCTTTATCTGTGTAGTTTACAGCATTTGAGATAATATTTGATAATGCTTTATTTAATAGAGCTTTGTCCGTTTTTATAGTTAGTGAGTTTGAATAATCTATATTCATATTAATACGTTTTGATTTTGCTATGATTTTGTATGGTTCAATTATGTTTTCTATTAAACATTTTAAATCTACTACTTCGTATTCTTTGTTGTTATCCCAAGTGTTTAGCCTTGATGTATCCAAAATTTCTTGGACCATATTACTCAAGTTGACAACTGCATCTTTACATTTAGGAAGATATACATCGTGGTTTTTATATTTTCCTACATTATACATCATGTTTTCAAGCATTATATGAATACTCATAAGCGGTGTTTTAAGCTCGTGGGAAGCACTTCTTAAAAAGTCTACTTTGCTTTTTTCGGACTTACTTACATTTTCGATTTCCTGTTTTAAAGAATCAATCGTATCCCAAAGCGTTTTATACAAACTATTTATATTAGTCGCTAATTCCTCGATTTCATCACCAGTATTTATATTGCAACGAGCATCTTCTTTTAAAACTTTCATTTCTTTTGTCGCATCACATATCTGTTGTATCGGCTTTGTAATTCGCTTTACATATAGGTATGATGCAAAAAGTGAAATAATTAAACTTATACCGATTGAATAAGGCAACAGCATAAATACTACGCTTCTAGCTTCTTGGATATATTGCAAATCCATAGCAACTTTTATTGATCCACTTTCGTCATCTGCCGTTGTAATATCTTTGCTGTAAAGCAATGAAGAATCTTTAAATTTAAAAAATCCTTCATTATTATTTAGGCTAGGCATATTCTTATCTTTTTCTACAGTAACCTTATTATCAATAAGTAAATCCTCATCCAATAAATCGGAATCTATATAAATATCACATTGCTTAATACCTTCATATACGCGTTTTTCTCCACCAATATTAAGTAGTATATTGATATTATGTTTATCTGCAAAATTTTCAGCAATTTTATTACTCTTACTTTTATTATTTACTTCTAACTGTTGCACTAGCTCAGTGCTTATGGTTTCTAAATCATGTTGCTTTTTACTTATATAAAAAGTCGGCAAAAGCATGTATAGTAAAGTGTGGGATATTAATATTATGATTGCCATTAAGACCATCGTAAATAGATATGTCTTTTGAAATAACTTTAATTTTTTCATTATCTTTCCTCAAACTTGTATCCAATACCTTTTACAGTTATGATACAGTCTAGCGATAGTTTTTTTCTTAGGTTTTTAATATAAACATCTATTACTCTATCAGCTGGGGCCTCATCTATGTCCCATAGGTTATCTAGCATTTGAGTTCTAGTTAATACTTGTTTTTTATGTTTTATAAGTAGTTCCAATAGTTTAATTTCCTTTGGTTTTAAATCAACAAATTCTCCGCCTTTTTTTGCTGAAAACCCTAAAAAATCCACCTCTATATCTTTGTAAATCCACTTATTTGTATTTTCTGTTTTCTGGCTACGTCTCAATAATGCCTCTATCCTTTTTTGAAGTATTATTACGGAAAATGGCTTAGTTATATAATCATCAGCTTCTGAGTTAAAGCTCATAATCTGGCTATAATCATCATTCATAGCCGTCAACATTATTACAGGTACATTGCTGATTTCTCTTATTTGATTTAAAACACCAAATCCATTTATCTTAGGTAGCATTATGTCTAACAGAACTAGATCAAATTTATTTTTTTTAAATAAATCAATTCCCTCTTGACCATCGCCTGCTTGTGTAACTTCATATCCAACTTCAGATAAAAACTCACTTATTCCTTCTCTTATATCTATTTCATCTTCTATAATTAATATCTTTGTACTCACTTTTACCAACCTCATAACTGTTTTCTATTTTGCTTTTATTAGTATACTATAATTTTTAACATTGTATTTATTGTATTTAAAATTTTAGACATCTATTGAAATTATTATTTATTACTTGAACAGTTTGATTTGCACCCTGAACATTTAGATTTACATGCTGATTGTTTTGACTTAGAAAATGTAGTTTTTATTGCACCTCTAGGACATACATCTATACATTTTCCACATCTTATACATTCTGCACTGTTTGGTGTTTTATATACTGCAACATTCATATCACATTTTCTTTCACATAAACCACATTTCGTACACTTCTCTTCGTCTACTTCATATCTATAAAGTGAGTATTTGTTAAATAAGCCATATATCGCTCCTAAAGGACATAAGTATTTACAAAACGGTCTATAAATTTTAATCGATAAAATAATAGTAGTAACTAAGATAAACATCTTCCATGTAAATAGAGGTCCTATTATTCTTCTAAGCGAGCTATTCATCGAAACAAGTGGAATCCCTCCTAACAACGTTCCAGAAGGACAAATTAACTTACAGAACCATGGATTTCCGTCACCAGCATAGTTTGTTAACATAAGTGGCATTATAATGACAAACACAACTAAAATAATATATTTAAGATATCTCAATTGCTTATCAAAAGGTACTTTCTTGATTTTCTTAACAAATGGTATTTTATAAAGTAAATCCTGTACTAATCCAAATGGACATAACCAACCGCATACAAACCTTCCTATAAACGCCCCAACCATCATCAGAAAACCTATTATATAAAATGAAAACTTAAAATTTCTACTACCTAATACAGCCTGCAAAGAACCTATAGGACACGAGCCTATGGCTCCTGGGCATGAATAACAATTCAGCCCCGGTACACATAGTTTTTTGCTGTCACCTTGATATATTCTCCCCTTTGCAAATCCTAAAAAATATCCATTAGTAAGTGCTGTGAATACTACTTGAACCATAAGCCTCAGGTTTGACTTCATCTTCTTTATTAAATCCATACATATCACCTATCCAATTCCAATACATTCAAGACATATAATGTTAGATTTTTTTGCTACAGTTTTGTGTTCTTGTCTATGGATGCCCATAGATACTGACAACATCCCTATAACAAGCAAAGATAATCCTATTTTATTTTTTTTGATAAAATTAATCATTTGATTCTACCTTCTTTAATACTTCTTCTATTTTAGCTTTCCATCCATCATAGTCGTTAGAACCTTCTATACTATCTACTATGTTTCCATCTTTATCTACAAAGAATGTTGTAGGGAATGCTTGTAATAATAAAGTGTCATCATCTAACATACTTTGTGAAGTAAGTATTTGTTGATAAGTTGCATTTGCTTTACTTAATATCTCATTTACTGTTTTTCTCTCTTCTTCATTTAGTCCTACTCTAGATTCTAATAATAATCCTTTTATCGAAACACGTTTGTCTCTGTATTCTTTGTTTAATTTATCTAATACTGGAATTTCCTCTACACAAGGAGTACATCCTGTATTCCACACATTTACCATTGTAAGCTTGTTTTTTGCAAATATACTTTTATCTATTTTATTTCCATCTAAATCTTCTGTATCAAGATTTTTAAATAATTTACTTTCTGATAGATTTTTATTTATTTCTTGGCTTTGGCTTTGATTTGCCCCATTTGAAGCACCACCATTTGATTTTGAACATCCTACCAAAGATGACATCGCCATCATCGCTACTAATGCTAATACTACTTTTTTTGTTATTTTTCCTCTTTTCATATTCCTTCTCCTCAATACTTTAATATTTTTTATATAAAGAAATTATACTTATCCACAATCTCAAGATGAATATAATTTCCTATGTGTTATAAAAATATTAAATTTTCAGTATGAAACGTGTATGAAATTAAATTATCATCTTTATAAAATCGCGAATTTGAGGTAATATAGATATACGAATTAACAATTTGAGAGGTGTCATAATGAAAAACTTAAAAATCTACTTTACATCTGACTTACACGGTTATGTGTATCCAACAGATTATATTGATAGATCACAAAAAAACATAGGTTTATTAAACATAATAAATCAATTTGAAAAAGACGGTAACACGTTAATAATAGATGCTGGAGATACTATCCAAGGTTCTCCTTTCACAAACTATCTTAGTACTGCTGAGTTTGATGTTCATCCAATAGCTACTATATTCAACAAAGCTGGATACGACTACATAACTCTTGGTAACCACGACTTTAACTACGGATTTGATTATCTTAAAAAATACCTTTGCAACTTAGACGCTAAATGTTTATGTGCAAATGTAACTGATAAAACAAACGAACTTGGTATATTACCTTACGATATAAAAACTTTAGAGAACGGATTAAAAGTTGGTATCATAGGATTTACTACTGATTTTATAAACATTTGGGAGAGAACTGAAAACTTAGCTAACTTCACTATAAACGATACTATATCATCTATAAAACCTTATTATGATGAATTAAAAGGTAATGTTGATGTTTTAATAGGTGTTTATCATGGTGGGTTCGAATACGACTTAGAATCTCATCAAAAACTAAGCGAAACTAAAGAAAACATAGCTTACAAAATATGTAATGAACTTGAGTTTGACTTATTATTAACTGGTCACCAACATATGGAGATATCTGATATCGACTTACACGGTACTCATATAGTTCAAACTCCACACAACGGAAGTAAATTCATAGAATTAAACTTAGAATTTGACAATAATCAAGTTCAAAACGTAACTTCAAAATTAATAGATGTTGAGCTTAACCCTAACAAAGAAATGTACGACAAATTCTTATCTGTAGAAGAAAAAGTTCAAGAGTGGCTTGATACTCCTGTTGGATTCTTAGATACAGAATTACAACCTTCAGCTCACTTAGATATGGCTTTAAATGGTTCAGCTCTTGCTAATTTCATAAACCAAATCCAATTAAGTGAAAGTGGTGCCGACATTGCTTGTACTTCTTTTGCAAATGTTATAAAAGGATTTGAAAAAAATGTAACTGTAAGGGACATAATGTCAACTTACCCATACCCAAATACATTAGTAGTATACGAAGTTAACAGAAAATACTTAGAGCTTGCTTTAGAAAGATGTGCTAGCTACTTCGACTTTAAAGACGGTGAAGTAACTATATCTGATAGATTCTTAAAACCTAAAGTTGAGCATTACAACTACGATTATTTCGCTAACTTAAACTACACATTCGACATAACAAAAGAAGTAGGAAACAGAGTAACTTCTATAGTTTATAACGGAAAAGAATTAGACGAGGACACTACACTTACATTAGTTATGAACAACTACAGAGCTAGTGGTGCTGGTGGATATGAATTCTACACAGAATGTAAAGTAGTTAAAGAAATCTTAATGGAAATGCCTGATATAATAATAGATTACTTCAAAAAGAATACAAACGTAACAGTTGATAAATCAAAATACTTAACTGTTTTAGCATAATTATAATTTTAAAGCCCCTTATAGAGAATGAATAAAACTACCTCTATAGGGGCTTTTTAATATAAATTTTTTGCATGAAAAAAGCTGATCCCATCTAGGAATCAGCATTTAAATTTTTAAACTTAGCCTCTTGCTAATTTATTTCTTACTTTAGTTGATATATACTCTACTATTAAAACTAGTATAACTAATCCACATAGTATAGCTCCAACTTCGTCCCAACTTAATGAGTTCATCGCAAATATTAAAGGCGCTCCTATTCCACCTGCTCCAACTAATCCTAGAGTAGATGCGTCCTTTATATTTATTTCGAATCTGTATATTACTGTTGATACAAAGTTTGTAAATAATTGTGGTAATATACCATATCTTATTTTTTGGAATGCATTACATCCAGCAGCATCTAGAGATTCTAATATTTTCTTATCTAAATCTTCTATAGTTTCTATAAATAATTTAGATACCATCCCTATTGATGTTACTGATAGAGTTAAAACCCCTGCAAAAGCTCCAGGACCTGTAACTCTTATAAACATTAACCCATAAACGAAAGATGGGAATGTTCTTATTGCTGCTATTAAGAATGATGTAATAACACTAACCCACTTTGGAACTATGTTACTTGATGCTAAGAATGATAGCGGAACAGCTATTATTGAACCTATTAATGTACCTAATAATGCTATACACATAGTTTCTAATAATAATGCTGGAACTCCACCTTTTTGTAATGTGAATAACATACTAGTTTTTGGATGGAATATACCATTAACTACGTTTTTAGCTATTTCTACACCATTTTCTTTTACACCATTAAAGTCAATTGAATGTCCTGCCCATACCATTATACCTATTATAAATAGTACTGTTAGGGCTTTATTTATCCATAAATTTGGTTCTTGTTTTAATTGTTTATTAACTGTTAACTGCATATTACCCTAACCTTTCTCTTATATATTTACTTACGTTTTCTATTATTACTACTGTTATAAATAGCATAACAAGTATCATACCTAACTTGTCATACTCTCTCCAACCTATTTTTTCGTTTAATATAAGACCTATACCTCCAGCACCTACGTATCCAAGTATTGCTGCGTATCTTACATTTATTTCGAATGTATATAAGCATATTGAAAGATATGATGGTAATATTTGAGGCATTATAGTTCCTATGAATGCTTTAAGTTTTGTAGAACCTAATGCTTCCATAGCTTCAAATGGTCCCATATCTACAGTTTCTATTTTTTCGTATAACATTTTTACAACTAATCCGAATGAGAATATAGTTATTGCTACTGTACCAGCAAATGTACCTAATCCGAATATATAAGTTGCAACTAATGCTATTATTAAAGTTGGTAATGTTCTAGTTATACTTAAAACAAATCTAACTAAGTTTAAAACTATTTTTGATTTGTTTATGTTAACTGATGATATTATAGCAAATGGTATTGCTATAAAACATCCTATCATAGATCCAAGTATAGACATTTTTATAGTGTCTAATAAAGGAGGTAATACAGATTTTGCATAACTAAAATCTGGTGGTATCATACCTTTTAATATAATAAAGAATTGGTTTCCTCTTTCCATTATTGTTGAAAGACTAAACCCAGTCACATTACTTGCAATTAATACTGATATAACTAAACCTATTATTACATAAGGAACGATTGATTTAGGTGGTTGAATCTCTTGGCCATCACTTAATACTATTTTTTCCGGTTTAAATATATTTTTTATAGCTTTTAACATCTTAAGCCCCCATCATTTCATCCTGAGCTAATTCACGCCCGTATATTTGAGTTAATACATCATGTGTTACTTCGCTTGATGGTCCATCATATACTATTTCACCAGCTTTTATTCCTATAACTCTATCAGCGTATTTTAATGCTAAGTCTACGTGATGTATATTTATAAGAACTGACATGTTAAGTTCTTGATTTATCTTTTTGAAGTCATCCATAACTTGTACTGCTGTTATTGGGTCTAGTGCTGCAACTGGCTCATCAGCAAGTATTATTTCTGGATTTTGAGCTAATGTTCTAGCTAAAGCAACCCTTTGTTGTTGCCCACCTGAAAGTTGGTCAGCTCTTACATATGCTTTGTCTAATATACCAACTTTGTCTAAAGCTTCTAATGCTACTACTTTATCTTCTTTTGAATATAATCCTATTATAGATTTCCATAATGGCATATCTGGAACTCTTGAAGTTAAAACATTTTTTACAACTGAAGTTCTAGTTACTAAGTTGAAAGATTGGAATACCATACCTATTCCACGTCTGAATTTACGTAATTCTTTTCCTTTTAAGTTGTTAACTTCTTGTCCGTTTACAGTTAACACTCCATCTGTTATGTCATGCATTCTGTTTACTGTTCTTAGTAAAGTTGATTTACCAGCACCAGATAAACCTATTATTGCAACGAATTCACCTTGTTGTATTTCTAAATTTATATTTTTTAATGCATGTAATCCATTTGGATATACTTTATTCACGTTATCAAATTTTATCAATTGTATCCCTCCACGTTATATTTGTACTATGTTTATGTTGTTTTCAATACATTTAATTGATAGTATCTTTAGTCAATATTATTTTTACCATGTGTATTAAAATAAGTTCATGATACTAATCATGAACTTATTTTATTTTCTACTATTGCATAGATTTTATTAGCTCTTGAGCTTTCTTTTCTTCTTCGTAGTTTTTGCTATCTCCATTTTCATATCCTTTATGGCTATATATAGATATGATTTCTTGTCCTTCTGAAGTATCAGCTATATTTTTAAATGCATTTTGTAATGCTTCAACTAATTCTGGAGTCATTACAGCAGAGTTTTTAGTTACTGAGATAGTATCATTGTATATAGGAGCTGTAACACCTATAACGTTAGTTTCTTCCCAAACAGACTTGCTTCTTCCGAATTCGCTTGTCCATTTGTCAGCATAGTCAAGACGTGCATCAGCATAAGTTACCATTACGTCTATTTGACCACTTGCTAATTGAGTTAATGCAGTAGCATAGTTATCTAAAGCTACTTTATTTGGTAAATCAGTTAATGATAAACCGAAGTTCTCTTGTAACCATAAACTTGGGTATATATATCCTGCTGGAGAAGTTGTATTACTTGATACTCCCCAAGTAACACCTTTTACATCTTCCGCTGTTAATTTTTCACCGTTATTTATTTTCTTTGCAAGAGCTTGACCTTTTTCAGATGGACCAGCTATTATTAATGAACGATAGTATGCAATTTGATTTTCTGTATTTTCTGTTGGAGCTGTATTCCAATCTGCTGCATTATCTGAATCATGGTTTAATCCTAAACGAGTAGCAGTTAAAGCAACATCTGCTCCATTTTCATATAATACATAAGTTCCACCTGGTATAAATCCAACGTGTGCAGTACCTGATTCTAAAGCTTCACCAACTGCTTCGAAACTTGTACCTACTTCAATTCTTATATTTTTAAATTCAAATCCTTCTTTAGCTAATTCCGTTTTTAACATATCTGCTAAAGGTTCTGTTGCAGATTGTATTTCTTTAGGATCTCTTGAAGGAACAAAGTATACTACTAATTCATCATCATCTGATTTACTAGATCCACATCCAACCATAAGACCCATAGTTAATACAACTACTGCAAGTAATGCGAAAATTTTCTTTTTCATCATTGTGTCTCCTTTATTAATTATTAAGTCTTATTAATTATACCATCTTTTTTATATTTTTGTGCAATTTTTTTTACCTTTTTCGATTTATTTTTCCCCTTTTCGACTTATTTTCCCATAAATGTGTTACACTATTTAAATTTTCGCCTTCTTTTTTATTATAGTTTCCTCCCCCCAACTCCTTTGCCTATACCCCTAGACCCATTCTTATACCTATATTTGAATAGTCTACTACTTATTTTTAATAGTTTCACATAAAAAAAATGGTTAGCCTGATTGCAAACCATTTTTTATAAACATTTCCTATATTTTTTATATTTAATTATATTATTAAATTATATTATTTACTTTAATCTATTATATTTTTTCTTTTTTTAATTGTATAACTTATATTTTTTTAGTGTAGTACTTTTTATTTAGTGTACACTATATTATTTTAATTTGTTATACTCTTCATCACTTACTTCTTCGCACCATTCATTTTTAGTGTCTACTCCCGGCACTTCTATTGCCAAATGTTGGAACCAGCTATCTTTTGCTGCTCCATGCCAATGTTTAACACCTGCTGGTATATTGATTACATCCCCTGGATGAAGTTCTACTGCTTCTTTGCCCCATTCTTGATAATATCCTCTTCCTGCTGTGCAAAGTAAGATTTGTCCTCCACCTGATTTTGCGTGATGAATATGCCAGAAGTTACGACATCCCGGTTCAAAAGTAACATTACCTACTGCAACTTGGTCCAAAGATAACATGTTTAAATAACTTTGACCTGTAAAATATTTTGCAAAAGCATCATTTGTTTGACCTGTTTTAAATACTACTCTTCTGTTCCTTTGTAAGATAAAACAGAAGATATAAAAACTGTCAAACATAGTATACTAGTCATCGAAATTACAATACTCATAAATTTTGCAACAGGTGACACTGGGCTTATGTCTCCATATCCGACTGTGGCAAATGTGATAATTGTATAATAGAATAAATCAAAAAACGTAGGGTTATTTGTGTAAACACCTTTTCCACTACAACTAATAAAGCACACTGCAAGTGCCAGACTTATCACCACCATCATCAAAACAATCACAGCCATCACACCCATGCTATCAAGTCCATCAGTTTTTTTAACTTGTCCCTTAAAATCTGCAATTTTAGGAGTTCTTATTATTCTCAACAATACTTTCAAATTTAAGAAATAGCTTAAAGTCACCCCTACAAGTCCTATTATGTAGTTTTTCGCAAATTCCCCGGGAAATATTATTAAAATTGTCATATACATGCTAATTATAAAATAACTTATCAATAAATCTGTTTTTGTGATTTTGTCTTCTATTTTATATAAAAACTTATAAATCTTTGATATACACAACAATAAATATCCTATAACAAAATATAAAAACAACGCCAAGAAGATAATAGTTAATGTTTTTCCGAATAAGATATAATTTTCTTCTACATATTTAAATATCTTTTTAACTATATATCTAACAAGTGCGTACACTACAAATGTCTGTGATATGAGAAGTATTAACCATTGATAAAAATTAAGGTAAGTAGATCTTCCCTTAAGCAAATACTTATATTGATTATTTATCTGATGGATTAATGTCTTCACCCTTTTAATCTTATATATATTTATTCTTTTGGATACAACCCTCTCCACTGCAAATAATGTTATTAATATAAAAAATAATCTAATCATATTTCCTCCAAACATAGTTCTTATGATATTTCCATTTTCTATATAGTATGCTCATTCCTACAATAAATAAAATCGTGCCTTTATTTTATACAGTCACCAAAAACTCACCCTCTCATATATTGTTAATATATAGTTCAACTATGTAAAACTAATAAGTTCAATGCTTATTATCAAAAAGGGGGTATCTATTGACGCCATGAATTTTTTATCTTCATTTAATTCAATTTTGCTTGTAGGCGCTTTATCTATAGATGCTTTTGTAGCAAGTTTCGCTTATGCTACAAGCAAAATAAAAATACCCTTTAAATCAGCTCTAGTTATTAATGTTGTTTCTTCTACTATTTTGGGAATTGCTTTACTCGCTGGTAGTTTAATCAGCAAGTTTATTCCTTCTATATTTACAACAAGTATCTGCTTTACTATGCTCTTAATGTTAGGCATGGCTAAATTATTTGATAGCACTCTAAAGGCATTGATAGGTACTCGTGGGTCATTAACTCGCAACTACGAATTTAAAATATCAGACTTTAGATTTTTCTTAAAAGTGTATATTGATAATACGGCAGCAGACATCGACCACTCGCTTACACTATCACCAAAGGAATCATTCTCATTAGCACTAGCACTATCACTTGATGGATTGGCGGCAGGTTTTGGAGCAGGTTTAGTCTCGGCTAACTTTGTTCAAATAATTGTATTTTCACTTATTGTGAATATGATTGCCATCTTGGGTGGATGCTTTGTTGGAAATAAAATAGCAGAAAAAACAGAACTCAACCTGTCTTGGTTGAGCGGTGCGACATTAATCTTATTAGCTTTTTTAAAATTAAAATAAATATTTGAGATTTTAATATAAATTTGATTTCTCATTAATATAAAAGGGAGTACGCAAAATTTAAAATTCTACGTACTCCCATTAATTTTATATTTTAATAATCATTACATTCTAGTTATTCTTGCTTCTTTTCTCGGTACTGTTCTCTTATATTCTACTCTCGGATATCCAATTACCATACAAGAGATGATTTTTTCGCCTTCTTGTAGTCCTATCATTTCACCTATTTTAGGGTTCATTGCAGCTGCTCTTTCAAAGAAACCGCTGAAGTAAGTTCCTAGCCCTAGTGCATCTACCATAAGTTCCATTTTTGCAGATGCTAATCCACCATCTATTTCATTTTGTGCTTTTACAATTATTAATAACGGTGCTTTGAAGAATAATTTGTCATCTCCGTTTGGATCTTCTACATAACTGTTATACATGCCTTTCCACATATGAGCGTATTTTAGAAGATGTTTTGGAGTCTCTTCACTAGCTAACATCTTTTCACCCATTGCGTTTAATGTTCCTAAAACTACTTTTCTTAACTCTTGGATATTGTCTTTTACTACAGTGTATGAAACATCTTGCATATTAGTTGATGTTTGAGTAAATCTGCCTGCTTCTATTATTTTTTCTATTTTTTCTTCTTCTACATCTTGTTGTTTAAACAATCTAACACTTCTTCTAAATTTCATAAAGTTCATTAGCTTGTCTGCATCTAGTGTGAATTCTTCTTTTTCATATGGCATTACTTCTTCCATTGAATAATCTTCTTCGTCTTCACAAGATACTGCATTTACTGGGCAAATCGCAATACAGTGACCGCATTTTATACATGTTAAATTTCTTATGTGCGCTTTTTTATCAATCATTTCTATATCGCTGACGATACAGTCTTGTTTACATAGCGTACAACCAATACATTTATCTCTATTTACTATCATATTTTCTCCTTTATACGATTCTTCATTTATTTTATATTATCTATCTACAAAACGCATTATTTCATCTACGTCTTTTCTTTTGTTAGGAGCTTGATGTGGTCCATCTTCATAACCGTAAACTATAAGAGCTGCAACTGTTTCGTCTTCTGGTAAGTTTACTATTTTTGCTATAGATTCGTCGTCGATAACACCCATTATGCATGTTCCAACACCTTTTGCATGTGCTGCTAAACAGAATGTTTGACATGCTATCCCTGCATCAAACACTTCCCATGAGTTTCCTTTTGAAGTTATGTATTCTTTGTCATAAGTTCCACTTTTACCTTTTACAAAGCTAAGTACAGCAACACCTTTTGCTGTTTTTAAAGTGTCTATGTTGTATACAAATCCGTTAACACCTTGGTCTGCTATTTCTTTTATTATTGCTTCGTCGTCAACTAAAGTATATCTTGCTATTTGGTAATTAACCCAAGAAGGAGCCCATCTAGCTATTTCAACTATTTCTCTCATAGTTTCTCTGTCTACTTTTTCATCTTTGTATTTTCTGACACTACGTCTTTCTTTTATCATAGTTATTGCATCCATTTTATCCACCTCGTATATAGCATTATTATTTTATAATTTACATATTTTTAACTTTTATACCTTTGATATTTACTGTGTTTGCTATTTATATTATATTAATTTATATATATAGCCTTTAAAGCGATAAATATATATTAATATGATTGATGTATGTAGACAAGTGGTCACTTTTTTACGACCATAAAGTGATAACCTATAAATTTTATTTTAGGAGATTTATTATGCAAGAATTAGTTAATAGACCTTCAGTATGTGAGCAATCAAGGGAAATTTGCCCTATAAAGATTGTGAGTAAGTTAATATCGGGCAAGTGGAAAATACCGATTTTATGGTATCTAAGTCAAGAAAAAAGACGCTTTAGCGAACTTCAACGCCTTATGCCAGGAGCATCAAAAGGTGTTTTGTCAAAACAACTAAATGAACTTATCAATGATCATTTAATCGAAAAAATAGTTTATGACCAAACTCCACCCAAAGTTGAGTATTCTCTTAGTAAAACTGGCGAAAGTTTTACTAGTGTACTTGATGTTTTAAAAGATTGGGGCGAGGAATATATTAAAGAATATCAACAAATAAAACCTTAGAAGAATCTGAATATCTTCTAAGGTTTTTATTATAAATTTCATATTATATTCATGTGAATTTGATTTTCATCGTCTTGCAAATCATTATCTCAATATTCATAAATTTCCTTAAGTCTTTTAGCTTCATTTTTAGCAGCATCTGACTTACTATCTATAGCCATTATTTTGTCACATAACTCAACTATTTTATCACAGTCTCTAAGTATATAATTTGCTTCTTGCTCTGTAGGATTACGGTCTAGATTAAAATAATCTGAATTACTTATTTCATCAATTTCACAAAGTATATCGCATTGTTCTTTTAATTTTGATGCTTCATCATCGCTTTTTTCTTCCAAGGCTAATTTAAACATATCTCTAGCTACATAATATTCTCCTTCTGCTAGTGCTAATTTTCCTTCTTTCATTGAATCCTTAAAAAGCTCTGAATCCGATTCTTGTTTTGTTTGATTAGTGCTAGATTGTTGCTGTTGTTGCTGTTGTTGTTGTTGCTGCTGATTTTTATTCGCATTATTCTTAATATTAGATGTTTTACCTTGAAGTTTATCGCACCCTATCATACTTCCACCTATCATTACACATGATAAAAAAATAATTAATAATTTCTTCATATATACTCCCCTCTTATTCTTATAGTTTTTCTACTCTATATAATATATTGAAGTAAATTTTTAATTATTCAAAAAAATAGCAGATAAATTAATATGTGCTATTGTATATATTTCATATTCATCTTTATAAAATTTTAGATTATCTATAAAAAGCAAAAGGTGTTTATTGATTAATTTGTTTATAAAATTTCCAACTTATCAAAGATTTAAACCAAGTTAAACCTGTTAAATCATCTAATAAAATTGTACTTTTTTATAAACTAAATCGAACTCATTTTTTAAAATCGTAGCGAAATGTATCTTGAATTTTAGAATTGGTGTACTAGCACGCTCGCGTAAGAATACTCTAATGTTTGATGGTTAGTGAATAAAATTTGTGTTTATTGGATGGCGAAAATATTGGTAATGAACATTTTCTTATTCCCACAATTTATATCATGTTTCATCTGCATTAGATAAAGATATTGTCAAATCATACTTCATCGACAAGGAAGCAACCAATTACTAACCTTTTGCCCTTGATACATAATCCAAAGTGGAGAACCTCCTTCGAGGCCTCCCTTTATCTATCTAATTATGATTTTCTAACTCTTCACAAATATCCTCAATAGTATCTGTTAGTGCCCACTTAGGCTCAAACTCAACTTCAGTATTAAGCATATTTCTGTCGATATCACAAGATACCTTATCACATTGCTCAGACAAAGTCTTGATAAGTTTCTTAACTTTGTTTCTATCAAAATCAATAGTAGTTATTTTCTTGACGTCATAAACATAAGAAACTTGATTGCCTTCACTATTAAATTTGTACCCTGATTCTTTTACAATTCTCTCAGAAGATTTTGTTTTTGCTAGCTCTCTCAACATTCCTATAAAAGCTTGGCGTTTTTTGTTGCTAGCTATGGCTAAATCAATATCAATTTTTGACTTTTGTTTTGCTTTACTAATAGCTTTTGAAAGACTTTCTCTTTCTTTTATAATTTCTTCTTCCAAGTAGATAACTGTATTGGCATTAAAATCAACTTCTGAAGGATTAGCATCTTCAATAACCTCGTCTTCTATATCTGGGTTAGTCTTGCTTCTTAGATGAATTTCCTTTGTTCTAGTTACAAATTCCTCTGTATCTAAAAACGTAAAACCTTCATACATTAAGTTTTCTAAAAAATTCATATAACGAAAAGCTTCTTTTAAATTCATACTATTCTCCTCTCTTTTTATCTATTATGCAGACTATTTCACATTAAAATAACTGCACAGTAAAGAACATATAAATATAAAACTTATAAATGCTACTATTAATTTTTTAATATCTGAGAAATTTCCAGTTTAAGTTGTGATTATTATAGAAATATTTTACTGGATTTATGATTAGCACATCATCATTCAAGATGATGTCGTTTATTAATTCTAGATCATTGACTGTTTTCGACTTTTTATTTCCTTTATTTGTAAGGCCGTAATTACATTATATGAAACTGGTTTGGTTTTGTCAACGAATTTTAGTTAGATTTTTAAATATTTTCTATATTGGTGTGATACTATATGCTCATAATTGCCTATTCTATAACTTTTACATGAATATCAATATCATAATAATATCATTGACTATTTTTAGTATAAAAAAAGTAGAGTTATTCTCGCTCTACTTTTTAGTTTAAATTAATCTATTAATTTTTCTATTTCTGATAACTCCAGCCCTGTTGATTTTGCTATAGTTTCTTTGTCCAGTCCTATATTTATCATAGATTTTGCTATTTCTATAGCCTTACTTTTTTCGCCTTCCTTGATGCCTTCTTCTCTACCCTTCTGAATTCCCTTCTGAATTCCTTTCTGAATTCCTTTTCTCTCTGCTTCATTTAATGCACTTATTTTATCCTTTAGTGTTTTTGCTCTCATTTCGTATAATTCACGTTGAGTATCATCATTACTCATTCTTATAAGCTCATCTTTTGCTTCTCTTATTTCATCTATACTCATTTCTAAACTTCTTACTTTTTCACTTTCCGGATTTTTTAAGAATTCAATCCACGCAACAAGCATGTCTTTTTCATCAGAACCATCTTCCAATTTTGGAATCTCTATAAAGTGAATTTCGGCTACATTTGTCAATTCTTCATTACTGTATATTTCTTTTAATCTGTATCCACTGTGGAATTTTCTTGTTTTTAAATATTTGAAGTTAAGTATATTTATACAAATTGTTCTTTTTAAAACACTATAATCTTCACCTTCACTAAGCTGTTCTGAATATAGCTTTGACCAATAATACAGACTCCTTTTTATCATGTTATATTCATTTTTAAGTTGAATTTCTATGTTAATTATCTCATTATTACTAGTTGTAGCTTTTACATCTAGTCTCGAAAATTTATCCTCTATATAACCCTTATTTAAATCTGTATTTTTTATCTCAACAGCTGTTATTAAATCTTTTGGTTTTAAAGTTGCATTTAGGAAGGATATCAGTATATTTGGATGTTTTTCGCTACCAAATATATTTTTAAATACGAAATCCATTTTTGGATCTAATAATCCTCTCATATTTTCAACTCCTTTTATTTTTTATTTAGATTATACCATAATAGGTATATTTTATCTGTATTATATTTATATCCTTAATTCCTATATTCTACACAAAATCATATTTTTAATAACTGCTACTTGTTCAATATATATTTAATAAATCTCCACAAGACTTCCATCTGTATAAACACAAATATAATCTGGATGGGTTCCTTGGTCATTATTATCATATATATGAACTACGCTAAATAAATAAGCTGGTTTATCTGTATATCTACAGAAACAATCTGTGTCATGATAGCAAATTCCATGATATTTATATGAAGGTGTTATTGGTATATCATCGTCTGCATTTGCATATGCAGATTGCCATTTTTGTTTAGCTAATTGTAATGCTTGATTTTCTGTTATTGTTGCGGCTGGCTTATTGTTTTGAATGTTTGAATTATTGCTGTTTTGATTATTGGAATTTGTGTTGTTTTGATTTGTATTATTTTGAGTGTTTGAATTATTATCAGTAGTTGTATCATTATTATCGCTGTTATGTTTATCGTGAGTATTGTGACTTTTGTGAGATTTATTTTTTGTAATACTGTTCTTGCTTTCTAATGTGGTTTCGTCTTTTTGTGATGCATTTTTTTCTGAAGAATTTGTTGCTACATCTTTTGTTGAGTTTTCTGTCAGTGTGTTTGATGGGATATGTAGGATGTCTTTCTTTATAAATACGACTCCTATTATTGTGAGTATTACAAATGCACCTAAGATTAAACTGGCTATTTTGTATTTTCCCCTCTGTTTTTTGTTGCTCATGCGTTTTTACCCCCTTTTTATTTATATTATAAATTATAATATATTTAATTGTATTTAATGAAAAAAGGTATAAACTCTTTATGAATTTATACCTTTTATTAACTATATTATTTTAAAAATGTAATTTACTAATCGCGTTTTGCCGCAGCTACTATTCTTAATAAGTGTAATAATAAATTTAAGAATGATGTTATCAATGATAATGAGATAATTACAATACTTTCTTCATCTAAAATCTCACTTTCACATTGTACTTGCATCACTTTCATAGTGTAAACTGTGTATGTTGAATATATAAGTATAGCAGCTGTAGATAATACCATATCAAATAAACCAAATCTAAATAAGAATATATTTAATATTTCAAATGCTACTAAAGCCCACATACACTTGTATAACATAGGTCCCATACTGAAAATATCTTCCGCATCAGAGTTTAATGCATAATAATATGCAACACCAAATATTAATGCAACACCCATCACGCATGACATAAATATTGAACCACCTAAACTCCCTATGTAATAAAATAAAGTAACACTTATTATAATTCCAAGAACAAAACTATATATATTCAATGACATTTTTGTTTTAAATATATTTTTTTTCAGCACAAAAGTTGATACCACTATAAATACTAAAAATAACTTATCTATTATTTCTATTATTGAATACGGTAAACAATAAAGTGCGAATATTGTTCCTAATGCTACAAATGCCATTCCGATGAAAAATGTTTTAAATATCTCCAAATAATTGGCTTTTAACACACTCCCACCATTATAATCCATTGCAATACTACCATTAAAATTATTTACTCCCGATAAGTCGACGTCATTATTAAAGTCCTGCCTCTGACCGCATTCACCACAAAACTTGTGATTGCTCTCTAACTCCGTCCCACAATTTCTACAAAACATTCCATACCCTCCTATTATAGTTTGTAATTTTTATTAGTTGATTTGCTCCCCATCTTTTTAAGTTTTTTTATTTTTTGCAAATCACCTTAACTATAATAGCATAATGTAAATTTTTATTTTGTCGAATATTGAAGTAATTGTATATTATTTTTCAATAAATATAAAAACTACTAAGCCCCAAAGCTTAGTAGTCATTTAAATTTATCTTAAATTTTAACAGCAATCCTAATAAAATTTACATTTCCATCTCAGCATATTGCCCTTTTACTTTCTTGATAGATGTAAGCAACATCGCATATCCAACAACAACACAAACAAGCATCACTATCCATGCAGGGCCGAACCCGATATTATCAACTATCATGCCCACTAATGTTGATCCGAACGCGTAACCTAGTGCAAATAATAAGCATATAGTCCCGAATATTATGCCCGACTCTTTTTTGCCAAATACGTCTGTAGCCATGAATGCTGGTGCAGACATATATGAGTACACATTAAGTCCGTATGCTATTGAGAATAAGAATGCTAATCCGTGCATTTTTGAGCAGAATATTAATGCAACTATGGCGATGCATTGAAGTACCATAGATATAGTCATTGTTTTTAGTGTTCCGATTTTGTCGAATAAAGCTCCACCTGAAACATTTCCTATTAAACAAAATGCTGCAAACACAGAACCTAAAGTTCCAACTAGTGTTGCGCTTAATCCTAATTCTCCTGTGAAATAAGTTGCGTATTGTGTGCTTAATGCTGAAATCGTAATTGCGATTATTGAATATCCAATAGAGAATAACCAGAAGTATTTATTTTGTTTAGTTGCTTTTGCTCCAAGACCTTCAAATCCACCTGTTTGAACTTCTTCTGCATCATTTTCTTCCACAACTTCTACTTCGCCTGTTTTTGGCAATCTTATAAATATCAGTACTATCGGTAAACTGCATGCTAATGCTACAACTCCTAAGAATATATAACTATAAGTTGCCCCTCTTGATGCTAACATTTGAGAAGTTATTTGTTGTAAAAACACATTTCCTATCGAACCTCCAGAGAAAGCTATCCCTAATGCTTTACCTCTGCCTTCTTTTGGGAACCAGTGGTTTATTAAATATGGAACCCCAATCCCTGAGAATAATAGACAACCCACTTTTTGCATAGCTGCTAAAGCGTAAAATTGAGCTAGATTATGAGAAAATCCAAATCCTATAAATCCAACTGCTGATAGTGTTGCCCCTACTAAAAACAGTATTTTTATGTTTACTTTTTCAAATACATTCCCTAAAAGTGGAGAAAATATCGCTGAGGCAATCGCCCCACAAGTAAATATAAGCGAAAATCCTGCTAAGGAGAATCCAAATTGTTTAATCACGTAAGGTACAAATAATGGTTGTATGTTTTGAGCTATACTATATGGAACAGCTTGCATAAACATACATATAAATACCATGAAATATTTCTTTTTATTATTAATTTTGTTATTAGTGCTAAGTTCTTGATTTATCATGGTGAACCTCCTTATATATTTTTGACATCATTTATAATGCCACTATTTAAGGATGTCCTCAATGTAGCTTTGCACAATAAACTTTGTGCAGTTGAACAATGGTGTTTTTTGTTAATTTATTGTAGACTGAAATTTTATAATTCTAATAATAAGGACACCATTTTATAGATATGTCATATATTTTTTAGTCCATAGAATTATAGTAAATATCTTATCATTAAAGATAGATAAATCTTGCTTTTGTCGCCGATATCATCTAAATTAATGTCCAAAATCTCCTCAATTTTACCTATCTTGTAATTTACAGTATTTCTGTGCAAGTACAGACTTTTCGCAGTTTCATTTATCTTGCAGTTGTTTTCAAAATAACTCGTCAGCAAGTCGACATAATCGGTATTGTTGACCTTATCATATACAACCAAGTCACCTATAGTTTGGTCGTGAAATTCCTTTATTATCTCCTTGTTTTCCATCCCCAATAATAGTCGATAAATCGCCATCTCGCTGTATCTGATATGTACTTTATTATTGCTAATCAACCTATTTATTTTTGCAACATTTTTGGCCTCTTCATATCCTTTATATAGATGTTTTAAATTGTTCACACGTTTGCCTATCCCAACAAATAGTTTTAAATTTTTAAGATCCTTATTCATAGAAATATACAGCTTTTTCATTATCTTCTCAACTTCCAAATCTGTTTTATTATAAAAAACTATAGCCACAGATTTGCCTATGTTGACTGCAAAATAATCGTTTCGTATATTACTCAGTTTCTTCTCTATGTATGACTTTACCCTTTCCGCATAAGTCGGAATATTGCTCGTATTATTTTCATCATCCTCCAGCTCAATTATCGCCACAATATAATCCCAATCACACTTAAACCCAACTCTCTCCAACTGTTGCACATATAATTCCTCATGAGTCGGCAAAAATATCGCATCCTTAATTGCATTTGAAATCTCCGTATAAGTCCTTTCCGATTCCAAAATTATAATCGTCAAAGCCCTCATAATGTCTGGAATCCTGATGTTCCAAGGCATAACAAATAGCGGAAACTCATTTTCATTGCAATAATCAATCACTTCCTCGCTTATCTTCTCAATATACTTGCCCGTATTCACCACAATCCCACTCGCATTGTGATTCCTTGCAATCTTTATTATATTGAGCAAAGTCGTATCGTCGTTTGTACTTACCCCCGTCGTAAACACAAGTTCATCAGCCTGGATAAAGCTTGCGATTTCCTCACTTTCAACAATGTGCGTCCATCTCACCTTGTTGTTCAGCCCACTTGCCCCCGCGATTAGATTTACGTCAAATTTTTTTATGTATTTGTATAGATATTCTATTGCAATTGACATTTTGTGCTCCTTTTTTGTTTTTTCGTTTTGTTAACTTATTTATATTTGAATCTCGGCCCCGTTAGGGTTTACAATAGTTTCACCACAAAACAAATTCCCCCTAAAGAAAGGAGCCGAGAAAGTTGAAACCTACGGTTAAATGCCCTGAATGTTATAGTACTGAACTGTATAAATA